>CAYRMD010000031.1:0-51542 GCA_964425225.1 uncultured Pirellulaceae bacterium
CCGAAAGTATCCGTAACCAGTCAAGCGTTGAAGAAAAATCGATCGATGACAGTAACCCGTTGCAAGGCGAGTAATTCGGCACCCATGCAAGTAGGGATGACGGCGGATGAGACATCTAGATGAATACCGTGATCCGGCGCACGCTCAAAAACTCGTTCAGGCGATTCACCGGGTAGCCCGTCGTCGTTGGACGATCATGGAGGTATGTGGTGGGCAAACGCATGGCTTACTGCGATACGGAATCGACCGGCAGTTAGAACAGGTAGTCGAGTTGATCCACGGTCCAGGATGTCCTGTGTGTGTCACGCCAGCAGAATCGATTGACTTCGTACAACGTTTGGCACTGCAACCGAATGTCATTGTGACGAGTTTTGGAGATATGCTCCGCGTGCCCGGAAGCCGTGAATCACTTTTGGAGACAAGGGCATCGGGCGGAAATCTGCGTCTGGTATATTCACCGTTGGATGCGGTGCAAATCGCTTACGATCGTCCGGACAAACAGGTGGTATTCTTCGCGGTTGGTTTCGAAACGACGGCACCAGCTAGTGCGCTAGCCGTATTGCAAGCGGCTGCCCGCCGTCTGTCCAATTTTAGCCTCCTTCTAGCGCACGTGCGCGTCCAGCCGGCCATGGAGATGTTGTTACAGATGCCGGACAATCGGATTCAGGGTTTCTTGGCTGCTGGTCATGTTTGTACGGTAACCGGATACCAGTGTTATCAATCGTTGGTCGACCAATATCGCATACCCGTCGTGGTCTCCGGGTTCGAGCCGACGGACTTGCTGGAGGGCATCCTGGCATGCATCCGACAGTTGGAAAGTGGTGTAGCGCATGTGGAGAACTGCTATCGTCGCAGCGTCCGACCGGAAGGTAACCGCTATGCTCAAGCCTTAATCGACCAGGTGTTCGAGGTCTGTGACCGTACCTGGCGCGGGTGGGGCACGGTGGCCAAGGGGGGATTCAGGATGAGAAGCCGATGGCAACAGTTCGACGCCGACTATCGTTTTGCGATGGTCCGTGGGCCTGCGGGCAAAGAGCATTCCGAGTGTCGCAGTGCCGAGGTGCTCGCCGGACGCCTTAGACCTTCGGACTGCCCCGCATTTGGCACGCGTTGTACTCCTGACCACCCGCTGGGGGCTCCGATGGTTTCATCCGAGGGAGCTTGCGCGGCTTATTATCGGTACCATGGCTTTGATTATTTCCGGAGAAATGATTCGCCTTAACAACCCCGATTAGGATTAAGAGCCATCCTGCAACGGCCAGGCTAAACTTGGTCTTAGGCGCCGAGTGTTCAGTATGTCCGAATGGCAGCTTTCTTGTCCCATCGATGGATCCAGTGACGCCGAACGTGTGCTTCTAGCACATGGCGAGGGTGGTCGATTGATGCGGCGCCTAATCCGCGAGCGCATTGTGCGTATCATGGGTGATGGTGGGGTGCTGCACGAGTTGGAGGATGCAGCCAGACTACCGCTGTTGAATCGAGCCCCGGTCCTGACGACAGACGGTTTTGTTGTCACGCCCCTTTTTTTTCCGGGAGGTGACATCGGCCAGTTGGCGGTTTATGGCACAGTAAATGACTTGGCAGTCTCCGGCTCGCTGCCTCGGTATCTGGCGTTAGGTTTGATTATCGAAGAGGGATTACCGCTTTCTGTGTTAGACCGGGTGCTTATAAGCATCGCGCAGGCGGCATCGGCCACGAGCTGTAGTGTTGTAACAGGCGACACAAAGGTTGTGCCACGCGGCGCCGTCGATGGACTATTCATCCATATGACGGGACTCGGAGAACTGATTGAACCGGCACCACCGGGTCCACGAGCTTTAGCGCCAGGCGATCAGCTTCTGGTCAGCGGCCCGGTGGGCCAGCATGGAATAGCGGTCCTTTGTGCACGTGAGAATCTGGGAATCTGGCCGATCCCGTCCAGTGACCTAACCCCATTAGCGCGGGTATGCGGCGAACTGCAATTGCGATTGCAATCCAGGTTGCGTGCCATGCGCGATGCAACCCGCGGCGGAGTCGCTGCCGTGCTCCATGAATGGGCGGATCAATCCGGACAGACGCTCCTGGTCTTCGAAGAATCTATTCCGGTCCTTCCAGCGGTCCGCGGGGTATGTGAGCTTCTTGGTTTAGACCCGATCCATGTGGCGAATGAAGGAACTATGCTCGTGGCCGTGTCGGCCGAAGCAACGGATGCGGCTCTAGAAATTCTCCGGGCTTTTCCCGAAACAGCGCAGGCGCGCCGTATTGGCGAAGTCGTTACCAGGGACACGGTGCCAGTGATTGTACAGCCTGCTCTGGGAAGCCCGCGACCTTTAGAGGATCCTTCCGGATCACCACTTCCCCGAATATGTTGAAAACGACGTTCGCCACCCGCCGATCTTTCGAAGCGCTGGGGCAACACCCGGCCAAGTCGTGGCCATAGAGCAGAACAGATGCCCATGGACGTCGATACAATGGCAGGACGCGAGTTAGGCGCCAGAGTAAGGTGGTCGTTACAGAATAATCGGCCCACGTTGCATACTCGGTCTGAACACTGACCCGTGCACTCCCTCAGAAGGAAACGGTTTGCCAGTGGCCTTTCCTTCTGTTATGCTGACATACGTTAATCGATGTGGCCACAGAGCCACGATCGTGTAGAGACGAGTGCTCGGTGATGGTTCGCTAAATGGTTTTTGCGCGGAGTGACGCATATGACGCGATTCGGCCAGACGCAACCTGGAGCTACCTCCCGTCGCAGTTTTATCAAAGGTAGTACAACGGCTGCCTTGTTAATGGCCTCGACGGCAGCCAAAGTACACGCGGCAGAAGACAACACAATTCAGGTAGCATTGATCGGATGTGGTGGGCGAGGTACGGGAGCAGCCGCCAATGCCCTTTCGGTACAAAACGGACCCATCAAGTTGGTGGCGATGGCCGATGTATTCGAGCACCGCCTGCGCAGCAGCTACGAAAACCTCAAAAAAGGATTCGGCAACCAGGTAGATGTGCCGCAAGAACGACAGTTTGTGAGCTTCGACGGTTATAAAATGGCGATGGATTGCTTGCGGCCAGGTGATGTTGCGATCTTAGCAACCCCGCCCGCTTTTCGTTGGGTGCATTTTACCTATGCCCTCGCTAAAGGCATCCATGTGTTCATGGAAAAACCGGTGACGGTTGATGGCCCCACTAGCCGCCGCATGTTCGAACTGGCCAAACAGTCAGAACAGAAAAACCTTAAGGTGGGCGTAGGGCTTATGTGCCGGCATTGCCAGGCTCGGCACGAGTTGCTGGCACGGATCCGCGATGGCCAAATTGGCGATATTGTGCTGATGCGTGCGTATCGAATGGCAGGTCCCACGGGTAGCGCAGCTACTCGCCGAAAACCGGCCGATATGAGTGAGCTCCTTTATCAAATCGCGCGTTTCCACGCCTTTTTGTGGGCAAGCGGCGGAGCGGTAAGCGATTTTCTCATCCATAACATCGACGAGTGCTGCTGGATGAAAGGCGATTGGCCGGTCGAGGCCATCGCTGGGGGCGGTCGTCACTATCGAGGCGATTATGTCGATCAGAATTTCGATTTTTATCATATCGAGTACACGTTCCGTGACGGTTCCAAACTGTTGATGGACGGCCGTACCATGCCGGGCTGTTATCAAGATTTTGCAAGTTACGCTCACGGCACCAAAGGGTCGGCCGTGATCTCCACAGCCGGACATACTCCGGCTAAGTGTCGCATTTACCGCGGCCAACGACTTACGCGTGATGATTTGGTTTGGAGTTTCCCTCCGCCAGAACCAAACCCATATCAGTTGGAATGGGATCACTTGATCGAAGCGATTCGCGAGGACAAGCCGTATAACGAGTTGGAGCGCGGCGTCCAAGCGAGTCTCGTAACATCGATGGGACGTATGGCAGCGCACACGGGCCAACGGGTAACGTATGACGATATGTTGAACTGCCCTCAGGAGTTCGCGCCGGATGTCGATAAGCTCACGTTCGAATCCCCTGCTCCACTCCAAGCAGATCCCGAGGGCAAATACCCAGTGCCCATGCCGGGATTGATTACCGATCGCGAGTACTGACGCTACTGGTACCGCGCCGCGTGTTGTAAAGCAGATGGCCCACCGGTGACCCGCATGTGCAACCGAATGGACGAACGGTTCCTCATGGGCTACCCCCGTTTATCGTAAGGCGTGGGGAGTCATTGAAACGCTAAGGCGCAGAGGCGCAAAGAAACAACCGAGCTACACCGTGTTCGGTAAACGCGACAAAGTTGCCCGTACAGTCGGGTAACCCACAAGGTAGTTCCGCGCAGTTTAGCTTAGGTTAACCGATAATCTAGCGACAATTTTCCGCAGGAGACGTCCCACCAAAATGCCAGCCAGCCGCATTTCCTTGGCAGCGCCACGTCGCTTACTGGGTCATCGCCAAGGATAGCCAGTTGAGTGCCGCGGTAGCCGGTGTGGCGCTCGATATGGCGATAAAACTGCGGATGCGGCTTCGGATAGCCGATTTGCGCCGAGGTGAAAACAAAGTCTGCCGTATCTAAAGGTGGCCGCGCGCGGCAGATCGCTATTAAACGTTGATCGTAATTCGAAGCGATCCCGACTCGCTTCCCATCCCGACGAAGTCGCTGCCAAACCTCGACCAGCGCCGGGTTAAGGGTCCAATTGCGGGCGTCCGCAAAGAAATGCCACAGTTCGTCAAAGCAGCCACGAGCAGCCGGGCCAACAAGGTCGTCAATCACGTAGGTGACAATGCGTCGCCATCGGGCCATCTCCTGAGTCTCGTCTGTGGGAAGTATTGCTTGCAGCGGCGGGCGACAGGGTCCGTAGACTCGTGCCCATCGACCTCGCGGTGCATAACGTTGCAACGCCACTGACCAACGTTGGGCGATCTGCTCGAACCGAAGGCTGCTTCCCCAGCGCGTGGCGACCGCAGCGTAGATCTCCGGTACCGGCTGGATGGGTTCCAGGAGCGTCCCTACAGCATCGAAAAGAATCAGTTGAGCCCGGGCAAGCAGCCGCCAGGTTATCGTGTCCACAACTTGGTTGGGCATGCTACTGGCATCGAGCATCAAAACCACCTAAAAAGCCAGCGTACGTCGTTTGTTGAAACGTAGACCAATAGGGCCAACAAACACGCGAATCCCACCAGGCTCAGGATTCCTTGCCACTTCTCGGGTACCGGACGGCGCAAGATGGCTTCGGCCACCAGGAACATCATGTGACCGCCATCAAGCACCGGAATCGGCAGAGCGTTGAGCAACGCGAGGTTAGCGCTCAAGAGCGTTAAAAACATCAACAAAGCCGGCCAACCCTTAGCCGCCTCTTGACCAGCAAAAGCCGCAATGCGTACCGGACCGGCCAGATTATTCATGTCCAACCTTCCGCGCACCAATAGTTGAAGCACTGCGGCCACTTCCCCTAACCTCTCCCACGTTTCCCGCCAACCCAATCGAATAGCTTCCCACCAGGTTGCGGCTCGATGTAGCTGTTCGAATGTAACGAGGATCAGCCCCCGGTCTACGGCATAGATTCCCGGAAGGTCCCTGATTTCCACCCGACCCGTTACCAGCCGGCCATCTTTGTTTTCTGCTGTTATTTCTAGATCGATACCGGGAGGTAATTTTTGAAGGAGACCGTGGATGTACACCCAATTGAGTTCCTCGTTCAACGATATCTGCGTGGTATAGTCTTCCGCTAACCACTGGAGCGCTTGTTGATGCGCTGCGGGTGAAGCGGGAATCGGACGAACAGCCAGTACCTTACTTCCTTCGTCCAATCCGACTTGGCGCACTCGCTCGTCCACAATTTGGGTGATACGGTTTTCCACCGTGTAGGCAATACCCCATGGATCAACTGCTATGCGACCGCCTTCGGTATACAGCGGTATGGTTACCTGGTTTGGATCGGGCTGCAACTCTAGTTCCACGTGCTCGAACTCGACCGGAGACTCCGACGGACTGGGCGCATGTGTCGGATCTTGTCGAGGATCTGAATTGGGGGGTGTTTGGAGGTTAGCCGTTGGCTCGGGGGCCGCGCCATTGAGCGACGGCTTCTTAGGACGATCGATAGTCAGACGGATCGGTCCGGCCAGTGACTCGAATCGTTCAGCTACGGTCAGCGGATCGCCTACCGGTTGACCATTGAGGCGGCGCAGGATATCTCCAGGTTGGATACCCGCCTTGGCTGCTGGTGAATCAGCTCGAACGGCCACTACGGGCCCCATTTCCAGTTGGATACCAATACCACGCAATGGCTGTGGGGGAAGCTTAACCGTGCAACGTACAATCCCCTCGACCGTCGATCGCAAGACACGCAGCTCGACCTCTTTTTCACGATGTCGGGCCAAATACTCGATCAATATACGTGCTGGGATATCGCCTTTGGCATTAAGGTTTTCTGAAAAAAACAAAAGTCCATCGACTCCCACGATCCGGTCGCCGGGTTGAAGTGGAGGCTCGGCTTTTCCGGCAGCTAGATAGTCCAGTACGGGCTCCGACCGGGACAGAGTGGTCGATTGCATCGAGCTAATACCGAGGGTAGCCAGTTTCCGTTTTTCCCCGCGCATTCGCGGTCGGATAGAATACCACTTTTGGTTACCATCCCGATGCTGCACGAGGACATCGATCGGTTCCTGGCCTTCGGAACTAATACCGCGAACAAAGACCTGATAACGCAGATCCTTGTCGAAGCGGAGATGCGTGTTTGGTCGTCCCGAGCGGCCGATTTGAAGAATCGTATCGCCGGCCTGCCAACCAGCTTCCCAACCGGGATCACCTGGTAATGTGTTGCCAATCTGGCACGGGATATACCAAACTCCCATGCGGTACGCAGCGGCTGCAAAAAGCACGGCGAAGACCAAGTTCATAAGGATTCCGGCTGAAATAATTAGCATTCTTTGAGGAACGCTCTTGGCCGGATAGCTTCGCGGATCAAGCGTCGTCTGCACCGTGCCATCGGCCTGTACGTTGCTGATGCGCGTACGAGCAGCTTCCTGTTCGGCTCGCGTAGGATTGTCGTCTTGTCCCAACATTTTTACGTAACCGCCGAGCGGGATGATGCCGATACCGTATTCGGTTTCGCCCCACCGGAAGCGTGCAATACGGCTCGGCATTCGTATTCCGAACAGCGACCACGCGGGAAGATCGAAGCCGACGTAGAATTTTTCACATTTTACGCCGACCGCTTTGGCAGCCAGAAAATGTCCCAATTCGTGCACAAAGATGACAAGGCCGATGCCGATTACGACCTTAAGGATCGTGCCCAGCAGGCCGAAGCTGCCCCAATCGGCGAAGATCAACATTCCGTCCACTTGCGTGCCTCCTGTCTGGCCCAGGCATCCAGCCGTACCAGAGTATCGAGTGTAGGGTTCGGCTCATAGGGATGTGCATCGAGTACTGTGCGGCAAATGTTGCAGATGTCGGTCAATTTTATGCTGCCTTGCAAAAAGGCGGCTACGGCGACTTCGTTTGCCGCATTGAGCACCGCGCCGGCCGAACCTCCGGCACGGGCTACCTCATAGCCGAGGGCCAGGGCCGGGAATCGCTCCAAATCCGGCGGTTCGAAGGTTAGTTCTTTGAGTTGACCGAAATCCAACTTCGCCGCAGGACACTCCCATCTTTCAGGATAACTGAGCGCATACTGAATTGGCAGCCGCATATCAGGCTCACTCAACTGAGCCACAACCGATCCGTCGGTGAATTCCACCATGGCATGGACGATAGACTGCGGGTGGATCACCACCTGGATTTGATCCGTCGACAAGTCGAAAAGCCATCGCGCTTCGATTAATTCTAGGGCTTTATTCATGAGAGTTGCCGAGTCGACCGTGATCTTGCGTCCCATATTCCATGTCGGGTGAGCCAGCGCTTCCGCGACTGTTGCTTGTTTCATACGTTCTAGCGGCCACGTTCGGAAGGGGCCACCGCTGGCCGTGAGGATAACGCGCCGCAACTGATCGCGTTTGCCTGATTGAAGTGCCTGAAATACGGCACTGTGTTCGCTATCGACGGGCAAGATTGTACCACCGCAGCGCCGGGCAAGATCCATCACTAAGGGGCCGGCCATCACGAGCGTTTCTTTATTGGCTAAAGCCACGGGCTTACCCGCCTCCAGAGCGGCCCACGTACTTCGTAATCCCACGCTTCCAACAATGGCGGCCACAACAATGTCCACCGGCTCTTGAGCGACGAGCCGTTCCACGGCCTGCAGTCCGTAGTGCAATTGCACGCGGGAGGGAAGTCGTTTCCAAGAGTATCGTTGCGCTACGTCGCAGTCGGTAGCTACCACCCAATCGGGACGAAACTGAATGGCCTGCTCTTCGAGCAATTCCAACTGGGCATGGGCTGTCAATCCTACGATGCGCAGTCGGCCATCGGAGGCCGCCACGACCTCCAAAGTACTTCGACCGATACTTCCAGTCGATCCCAACAGTGCGACGGCTCGCGGTCTCGACCCCATAGCCTACACGATCGTTTCCTGTTCGGGCCGGATGTGCTAACTGCTTACCATCCTTCCGGCTGCGAAGCGAAGACCAACCTGCAAAGCACCGCATTCTAAAAGCGGCTGCGGGCCGGGACAACCCGAGGCCACGACGAGGTTCGCGTTCCAACCACCGTCGAGCTGTCCGCGGAAAACCAGTCGTTCGCTCCTCGTACGGATCGAGCACTTTAAGGTACAATTCCAAGAAGGGGCCGACGATGGCGACACAAGTGCCGAACGGGTGTTGTTAACCGGAACAAGAGATCAGAGTCGGCTATATAAAGAGGATAAACAGTTTATGGCATCTGAACCCTGTAGCTCCCGACGCACTCCAGACGGTGCTTCTCCGCGGCGGAGCAACCTGTGGTATTGGGTGTTGGGTGTGTTGCTCGTAAGTGTCCTTGTGACCCTATTCGTGCCCGGGCTTTCGCAGCGCACCGTGGAACTGAAGTACGCCGATTTTAAGCGGCTGGTCGAGCAGTGCGCGTTGACCGAGCCGAACGGGCCATTACGCGAAGGAAAACAAGGTTACTGGAAAGTGCGCGAGCGTATTGGCAACTTGTCGGTAGATGTCGAGTATCGAAACCCTCGACGCATTCGGTTAGCCGATCGAGTTATCGTGGGTTTGGTAGACAGACAGGTCATGGGAAGCAACACGTCTCAAACAGTCAATTTCCGCACACGGCGGGGTACCTCGGACGTCGAAGAGCAGGAGTTGGTGCGGCTGTTAACCAACGCCAATCTGGATTGGAGTTTCGAGCCGGAGACGGTCAATTGGGCGAATTATCTGCCCATGATTGTCATTACCGGAGTCATCGTCTTTATGTTTGTGATGCTCCTGCGCCGCTTGGGAGCCGGCTCACCGATGCAGTTCGGCCGCAGTCGAGGCAAGTTTTACGCGGAACAGGATTTGGGTGTCACCTTTGACGATGTCGCCGGTATTGACGAGGCGGTGGAGGAGGTGCGAGAGATCGTCGATTTTTTGAAAAATCCCGAAAAATATCAGCGACTCGGCGGTCGTATCCCGAAAGGCGTACTACTCGTAGGGCCGCCGGGAACGGGTAAGACTTTGCTCGCCAAGGCAATTGCCGGTGAAGCGGGAGTGCCGTTTTTCGGCTTGTCGGGTAGCGACTTTGTGGAAATGTTTGTCGGTGTCGGCGCGGCTCGTGTACGCGATATGTTCCAACAGGCCGAGGCCAAAGCGCCGTGTATTATTTTCATCGACGAATTGGATGCTCTCGGCAAAAGCCGTGGAACAAGCATCTTAAGTAGCCACGATGAACGAGAGCAAACGCTCAATGCCCTGTTGGTAGAAATGGACGGATTCGAATCCAACCGCGGCGTGATTGTCATGGCTGCTACCAATCGGCCGGAAATGCTCGACCCGGCCCTGTTGCGTCCCGGTCGCTTCGATCGGCATGTGTTGGTCGATCGCCCGGACATCCGCGGGCGCGAGGAGATCTTGAAAGTACACGTCAAGAATGTGAAGCTGGACGATTCGGTCGATCTAAAACACATCGCTGCCATTACTCCAGGGTTCGTGGGTGCGGACCTTGCTAATTTGGTGAATGAGGCGGCGCTGTTGGCTGCTCGCCGCGATAAGCCTGCTGTCACGATGACGGAGTTCAACGAGGGAGTCGAGCGCGTGATGGCCGGTCTGGAAAAGAAGCGACGGGTCATGAGCGATGACGAGAAATTGCGTGTCGCGTACCACGAAAGTGGCCATGCACTGGTAGCCTACTCGTTACCCAACACGGATCCGGTACACAAAGTTTCCATTATTCCTCGTGGAATTGCCGCCCTCGGCTATACGCTACAGCGCCCCGAAGGTGATCGGTATTTGATGACCCGGTCGGAACTGGAAAGCCGTATTCAGGTTCTGCTTGCCGGTACGGTGGCCGAAGAAATTGTTTTTAACGACATCTCCTCGGGGGCTCAAAACGACCTGCAACGCGCCTCGGAAATCGCTCGCAGTATGGTGATGGAGTTCGGCATGAGTCGGCTGGGAAGGGTCTGCTACCGCGAGTCTCCACGCTCGCCGTTTTTGGTGGGGTTCGATGGTGAGCAGCTCGGACGACTATGCAGCGAAACTACCGCGCGGGAAATCGATATGGAAGTCAAGCGGATTATCGACGAAGCTTTGGAGCAAACACGCCGCATTTTGCTCACGCGCCGTGCGGCACTCGAAGCGCTCACTCGCCGACTTATGGACATCGAATCGATTAACGCTGAGGAACTCAAACAAATCATCGAACAGAACTCCCCGGGCCCTATGGTGGTGCCAGGCACCAGGCCAACTGTGCGTCAAATTGAGCATCGCACGCCGGATGCGGCCCCTCGTGCAGGAGAAGGCGGATGAAACACGTTACGCTCGGCTTACGACCGGTTCTAGCATTAAGTGTGCTCGTCGCAGTTGCCTCGAGCGGATGTGTAGAGTACTACAGCGCCCGAACCATCCTTCATTCCGACGGCACCGTTGAGCGGTGGGTCTACCAGCCGGCTTCTTCCCTGCCGCCTTCGGAAGCGTGGTTGTTTCATCGCTTGGCTGCCAAACCGGGCGATGGAGTATCGGTCCGTGTCCCGGATAATCCGCAAGACTTGCCTTTGCCACCCAACGAGGAGTCAGCCGGCGCGGCATACGTTCTTGCTCAGGGCAGGTTCCCCTCGATCGAGGCCATTCCAGAACATGTCGCGTTTACGTCCAGTGACGGAACATTGCGGGCTCGATTCGTGCGTTCCTATGGGCGAAACGATTTCGGTTGGTTTGTCGAACACGTTTGGCAAGAGACGCTGCCGGATGTCGTGACGTTGCAAGGGATGCGGGAGGCTAGGCAGCATCTGGCCAATTTAATTATGGACTACCTGATGGGAACGATTCGGGCGGCTTATGGTCCAATGCTCGACACCGGCGCGCTGGAAGAGTATTGCCGTCGGGATGCCATGCAGTTTTGGGAGGAACTTACCGATCGCCTCTACGAAACTTCCCTTCAGCCAGGCGGGCACCGTCGTCTGGAAGACACGTTACGCCAGGTGCTGAAGCGCTATGGCGTCGAGTTGCCTGCGCGTAACCAAAATGGCCAACTGGACGGTGGGCCTCTTCGCGAATTCGTACGTGGCAAGCTCCTCGTGCTGCTAAAACAAACGGACGGTTCGGCTGTGCCCCAGGAAATTGTCAACGAAATTGTCGATTGGCTTTTGCCTACCGAAACGCAGCAGTCACCGGAATCTAGTGGGACGCGATTGGAGCAAGCTGCGGAAGCCTACCGCAGGGAGCGGTTTGGTGGGGACGAGCAATTCAACCAGCACGTACAGCGGCTCTCGACGCGTATTCTTGGAATCCACTACGTGAACGCTCCGTCTCGCCGGTTCCATTATGAAATGGAGGTGCCGGGTATCGTCGTTGAAACAACGGGAAAGCTTATCGCCGACAATCGGGTACTGTGGGAGTTCGAGGCCGTCGAGGCGTATCCTTCCGGGTACCGGATGTATGTGCGTTGTTGGGAACCGCGAACAGATATACAAGAAAAGCTATGGGGTGAAGTTCGCTTCGCTGAGCGGTCCGAGCTTTGTTGGCTCGGATTATGGGCAAGCGAGGACAGCCAATGGGCAGCCGCTTTAATTGCCAGTGCCAAGGAAGGCTCGCTCGAACCGATCAAACAATATTTAGAAGCACAACCAAACGCGTGGCGGTCGGTAGATTGGAAACGACGGTTAATCGAGCGGATCGAAAAATAGATGAACTATCCGGGTCGCGCCATGGCCAGAATTTCGAACCAGCGGAAGGCTAACTCAACCGAGCACTGCCCGCCGGCGTCTACCGAGCCGACACAGCAGGTTTGCAGCGACAAAGCACACAGCGAAAAGCGCCCGTCGGCTTGGCGCAAATGGCTAGCCTGGGTAGTAGGCATCCTTTGCGTGGCAGTGGTCATTGCGTATGTGGGTGTTTGGTATCAAGAGCGCCCGTTAGCCATTGCCGAAGTGGCTTTAGAGCGTGGGGATCCACGCCGCGCTGTGGAAATCGTGGGAACTTATTTGGAGAAAGACCCGGAGAACTCCCGAGCCCTTCGACTTAAGGCCCGTTTATTGGTGATGATGAACCAACCGGCCGAGGCGATTCGCTTGTTTGAAAAAGTCGGAGTACTTTCTCCGGCCGAAATGGAGGCAATGGCTCGCGCCTACATGATGCAGGAGCAATGGTCGGCCGCTTTGCCTCTGTTATTAAAAGCGTCGGAATTACAGCCGAACAATCCCGATATCTGGTATGAACTAACGGCTTGCCGTGTGCGCCTCGGGTGGTTGCAGGATGCTTTACAAAGCGCCGAACAATTTGTAAGGCTATCGCCGCAGAAAGCTCGTGGCTATCTGTTTATTGCGTCCATCCAGAATGACTTGAAGAATCGCTCGGCTTCGCTCGAAGCTTTTGCTCGCGTGCTGGAGTATGATCCCGAGGCGCGAACCTTGCAGATTCCCCCCGAGGAGTTTTTTTTGGAGTATGGCCGGACGCTGTTGGTGCAAGGCCAGGTTGAACAAGCGCGCCGCATGTTCCAACGCTCGATCGAAGCGCGCCCAACCGCAGCCGGTTGGGCAGAATTTGGTCGGGCACACATCGAGGAAGGCCAGGAGCTACAGGCCGAACAGGCCTGGAAAAAAGCTCTGGAGCTCGAGAAGCTCCATGTCGAAGCTCGCCAAGGGTTGGCCGAATTGTCATTGGCTCGACGGCAACCGCAACAGGCTTTGGCATGGCTTGAGCCATTGCTGGAATCGCCGCTGCTGCGCTCCTCTACGTCATACTTGGTGCAGCGTGCCTATGACATGTTAGGTGATGGGACGAAAGCCCAACAGTGGCGGGAGCGTACCGAGCAACTACGCAAGCAAGAACGGCTGATGAATTTGGTCGAGCGAGTTGCCTTGGAACAACCCCACTCTTTTTGGGCTCGTGTGATGCGTGCTTACCAGTTCGCCCAGCAGGGCAATTGGCATCAGGCGAAACTCCTGTTGGCGACCGTCAAACCCGAGACGTCCGACGAGCCTTTCGTGCGGCAACTTGCTGCGGCGCTTGAGCAGCGAGGCAACTTGCCGCCGCTGGAACTTTTGCCCGTGCGACATGAGTAAGGATCGTGTCTAACTAGGTCTTATCGCATGAATGCTCGCTCCATCGCCGGAGTCCTTTTGTTGGTGGTTGCGATAGCGGCAGTCGGACTGGGATATTGGTGGCAAATCGGGAGGAATGCCGGCAAGCGCGACGCGGCAACAAAAAAGCCTGTGGCTTCTAGCGCTCCACCACCCGAGGTCCAAAGCAATAATGGGCACGGCTCCGGGCTTCCTGAAACCGAAGATGGAACGAGCTACGAACCGGTGTGGTTTGCGGAAGTGAGCGATCGATCTGGGATCGATTTTGTCCATCGTTCTGGTAACTCACCCGAAAAACCATTTCCCTCAGCAAACGGCAGCGGCATCGGTGTAATAGATTTTGATCGGGACGGATGGGAAGACTTGTACTTTGCTACCGGCACAGACTTTCCGTTGGATCCTGGTCGCACCGAGCCGTTTAATCAATTGTACCGAGCCGTGGGCCCGTGGCAATTCCGCCATGCAACCGTTGAGGCATACGCCGGTCACGCCGGTTTCAGTGCCGGAGTGGCGGTGGGTGATTTTGACAACGATGGCTTTCCCGATCTGTACGTGACCTGCTACGGCCCGAACTGCCTGTTTCACAACATGGGAGACGGCACATTCAAGCGCATTGAGCACGAAGCGGGCGTAGACGATGCGCGATGGGGCGCCAGCGCTGCTTGGCTCGATGGCAACAACGATGGCTGGCTCGATCTGTACGTCTGTAACTATGCCAAATGGACGTTAGAGACGCATCAATATTGCGGCGACCGTACGCGCAATATCCGGGTGCATTGCAGCCCGACCAGCGTCGAACCAGAGGATGACGTTTATTTTGTGAATCAAGCAGATGGAACTTTTCGGGACATAACCGAGCAAATAGGCTTGCGCGTGGCGCCGGGGCGGGGCCAAGGGGTCGTAGCCGCCGATATCGACCAGGACGGATGGATCGATATCTACGTGGCCAACGATTTGAATGCGAACATGCTGTTTTTCAATCGTCGAGACGGATCCTTTGAGGATGCTTCAGAGCCATCGGCAACGGCTCACGACTGGCGTGGTACCAATCAAGCGGGAATGGGAGTTGAGGCAGGAGATTATAACAACGACGGAAAAATCGATCTTATTGTCACCAACTACTCGGACGAACACAACGTCGTCTACGAGAACCTCGATGGACGCTTGTTCCGCGACAACAGCCGCGCGGCGAATCTGGTCGCCGGAAGTTTACCGTGGATCGGTTGGGGAGTCGCCCTGGTGGACTTTGACACCGATGGTGCTGCTGACCTGTTGGTGACCAACGGTCATGTGGACGATAACCGGCACCTGCTGGGTCAAGATGCGCCGTACCGACAGCCACCCCTTTTATGGAAAGGCGACGGACGTCGTTTCCGGTTGCTGGCGGCTCCGGGAGCCTATTTTCGAGCGCGACATGTGGGCCGCGCTCTGGTGATCGTTGACCCGAACCACGATGGCGTGCCCGACGTAGTTATCGGACATCAGGATGCGCGGCCCGCCCTGTTAGAGAACCGCATTGGGCAACCGAATCGGGTAGCCGCCGTCACGCTGCGCGGAACGCTCGCGAACCGTAATGCCATTGGTGCCACTCTGGTAGCACGCAGTAAGCACGGCGTGCAGGTTCGGCCGATAAAATCTGGAGCGAGCTATTTGTCTTCGTCGACCTTTACTCAGTTTTTCACTATTCCAAACCCGAGCGAAGAATGGCTCTTAGAAGTCCACTGGCCGAACGGCATGATGCAAGTAGTCGGGCCGCTGGCACCGATGCGGCACTGTGAAGTCTTCCAGGCAACCGGTGTGATCCCGGCGCGCGTGGTGGTGCAGAATCGAGGCCCTGAGTCGATCGGCCCCTGACCGCTATCCAGCGGAAGAACCTGTGCGGCGTGTGAATTGTCGACGGCCGTCCGTGGTGGTTTAGTTGCGGCATGAAACACCTTTGGTCCAGGCGTCGGTTACGAAATTTGGCTAATGAGGGTTAAGAATGGTTCCACGCAAAGGCGCAGGAACGGGATCGTTGGCCAAGATGGCCTGGCAACTAGAGGGGGGAAATACTCTTAGCCGAACGCTACCGGGAATAGGCCATGAACCGACTTGGCAAGACCGCGCGGTGTTCTCGGTACGATCTGCCAGCCAACTGGGTTGACCAGCAATACTTTGGGGAGGATTCGATCGCGGGCGTGCTCCTTGGGATCGCGGCTCGATGAGGTGATGGATTTTCGCCAACGCAAGGCGACGCGAAGCCGAACTCGTGGCAACTCACGCGCTCTTCACGGCACAGCATCAAAACCTACGAAGGATACGAGCGCGCCGCCTCGCTCGTCCGGCGCTGCTCAGCGTGTGTGGATGATGCCAGGACTCCGTGGCACCTTTGCCGGCGGACGTTGGTAAAAAATGACAGGAGTCTAACTGAGAGTTTCTCGCCTTGGTTGATGGCACAGTGTCGATAACAGCGAACCAGCCGGTGTCGTCCGGCTGGTTGTTGGCCTGCATCTTGAAACATAGTCGACAATTCCCACACGTGTTTGCAGTCGTTAGACTGATAAAAGAGTCCTCTGACGGCGGGATTCTTGTGACGTAGTGCCGGACGATAAAGGAGGGAATCATTTTATGAGCAATCCCATGACAGTCGGCACCGAACCGCAAGCCAGGTTTCGTTTGTCTCGAGTATTGTTGATTGTCATACCAGCAGTGGTCCTAGCCGCGGGAGCAGTGGCGTTTTTCGGATTTCTCGATGGCATGGCTCTTGTCCAACGGCTGACGCGCCCGCGGTTAGTGTCCGTGTCAGGTACAGTACTGTACAACGGCCAACCACTGGCCAATGCACGCATTATGACCAAACCGCTTAAAGAAGGACTTCGTGGTTCGATCGGATTTACGGACGAACAGGGAAAGTTTACGCTCGAGTTCGATAATGCGGGGCGCTGGGTGCCGGGTGCGTACGTTGGAGAACACAAAGTAACGGTAGCAGCTTACGGGGCACAACCGCCCGCCGGGCCGCCGCCTTTGTTGACACCCGAACCGTATGAAAAGTTTGAAACCACCCCGCTCACGATCCGCGTGACACCCGACGCGAACGCCAATCACTTCCAATTAGAGTTAAGCGGCGAACCCACAGGAAATCGGCCCTTGTCGGGCGGGCCAGGGGCTGGCCGGAGCGGTGGCCCCGGAAGGCGCGGTGATTTCGGTGGTCGCCGCGGCGGGTTTCCTCGTCCAGGGGGACCAGCTGGGTTCGGACCAGGGCCCGTTGGGCCGCCAGGTGGCCGAGGTCGCGGTCCGGTCAGCCCACAGATGATGGTCGAACGCGGCATGGATACCTTTGATAAAGACGCCGATGGAAAACTCAATACCGAAGAACTTCGCGAAGCAGCCCATATTTTCGGGGATGACGTGTTAAAGGCAGACCAAAACAACGATGGCTTTGTCGATGCTCAGGAGTTGTTGCGAGCCCTTGGCGGCGAGCCGAGCGAAGCTCCTCTATCAAATCGAGAAGAGGAATCCACCCCTGATCGAAACACCCCAGATACAAAAGATGGCGCAACGAAGGAGTCGCAACCGCAGACCACACCCTAAGTTCTTTTTACCCATTTGGAACACAAATGGTTGGGCCTCACACCGCATGAGCTGGCCACTGCAATTGGCCAATGCAGTTTCATCGGCCAGGTGCGGGACTCCGTTTTCTTTGTGCACAAACTGCAGTGCTGATTATCGGTCGCTCCGGAGCGTGCTGCTAGAGCTGGGTGGGACGCGGCCATTCGTCTCCGTGTCGACAGGGGGCGCACGGAACGTAGAGTTTCTCACCTTTCGTTCGGTGCCGATACAAGGAAATCGTGATTGCTCAAGAAACTACCCGATCTATTGGCCGACCGCCTAGCACAGGTTAGTGGCAACCAACCCGTGTCAGATATAGCACCAGGCAAGCCACGTTTTTCGATCGGCGCGCGTTACGAAGCCGCCGCTACAGGTCATGCATTACGAACCTTCGCCCAGTTGGCGTCCCACTTGCCGAGGGACGGAGTGCGACTTCGAGCCATAGGCTTTGTCAAAAACTCACGACCTCGGGCGCGTGGTGAATGCGGTGACGCACGGAGTTAGAATCATGACACACACAGGTAGGGAAACGGATCGTGGTGATGCGGCACCTTCAGGGTATTGTCGATTACCCACACGTGCTAGTTACGTAATTTGGTTTGTCCGAAACGTCGGTTCTGCTTTACAGGAATTGGGATGCTACGGTGGAAATTCGAATGCAGAATAGTTGACAATATGCTGTCGAACAAGTATATTAAGCGAAGGTGGGCGCTCTGGAAGTGTGTCGTGTTTACCAGTGGGGGTATATCACTGAGTTTACGTGGTTCTCGGCCCGAGCAAGGAGATCCTGGCGGAGCGCCTGTGGGGTACGGGTATTGTGTTTGGGTTTTTCTTTTTCATAAGGAGGCGGCTATGGTGATGAGACGAAGGTACAACTGGACCAAAGATGGGTTTACGTTGGTGGAGCTGCTCGTTGTCATTGCCATCATCGGAATTCTCGTGGCGCTATTATTGCCAGCAGTGCAGGCAGCTCGTGAGGCTGCGCGGCGCATGCAGTGCAGCAACAACCTGAAGCAAATCGTTTTGGCTTATCACAACTATCATGATGTGCACAAGCGATTTCCAATCGCGATTTCTTGGAGCGTATGGGACGATGGGAGGGGTGCTTTTTCGGACAAGGTAGCGTTACTTCCCTACATTGAACAGCAGCCGCTTTATGATCGGGTGAATTTCTTTGGCGATCCGTTCGATTCGGGTGGCTGGTGGAACCAGAATGCGAATCGTATTTCCCAAAGCCCGCGGCTACCGGTCTTTAATTGTCCGTCACAGGACATTGAGCTGTTTTCTGGGGTAGCGAATTTCACGTATGCGGCTAACCATGGTACCTCGCATTTATCGCACGTTGGCAACGCTCAAATGGCTGGCAATGGATCCCACAATGGGATTGCCGCGTATTTCCATGCGCTTAATAACCATTGGGTCCGCAACGATCCGGCAGTAGGATTTCACAGTATTAGGGACGGTTCGGCGTTTACGGCAGCTTATTCGGAATTCATTTTAGATTCGCCTCGGTTGAGTGCCAATCCTCGGGATGCAAACCACCAAGTGCATACGTGGGCCAGTGGCAATAACACGAACGACATGCGGCTGAATTGCTTGGCACAAACGGCGTTGAGTGGACGCCCAGAAATGCGAGGCCGTTCGTGGGGGCCGTCGTTTATGGGAGTCGGTGCGGTTTACAACCATACCATGTTGCCCAACGAAAAGGCCTGCCACTCGTACACGGATGACTGGGGTGGTTCTAATTTGATGCACGCTTCCAGTCGGCATAAGGGCGGGGTCAACGTCGCATTGGCTGACGGCTCAGTGCAATTCGTCTCACAACAGATCACGGTGCAAGCCTGGTGGGCTTTGGGCACCCGCGACGGAGGCGAGCCGAACGCCAATATTCCTTAATGCAGCGCACAGCAGTAGCGCTCAGATTGGCTGGCTATCAGGCCTGGCTTTGCTGGCTTCTACAATGCGCGCTAGTTACGGTGGTTGCTTGTAAACCGGCAAGCCACCTAGCTGAAAAAGCAGCCGTGCAACCTCGAGGCGGCGGAGGTGAAAACTCCGCCGCTATTTTTTCTGCTAGTACTACTGCCAGTTCCACCAATGCGCCGGCTACCTTGGAGGCTCGCTTTATCGAGTGTGCCCAAGAGCTCGGACTTTGCTTTACGTATTACAACGATGAAGTAAAAGACCGCTTTTTCTTGCCAGAAGTAATGGGAGGCGGTTTGGCATGGCTGGACTATGATGCCGATGGGGTATTGGATCTATATGCATGCAACGGATGTCAACTGCGCCCGCCGGAAGGTATCGCCGCTGAGCATCGCAACCAGTTGTTTCGGGGACTTCGTGCGGCCACGGGCGAGTTCTCGTTTGTAAACGTGACGCTACATGCCGGGCAGGCGGATGATCGCGGTTTTGGACAAGGCTGCGCGGTGGGGGATTATGACGCCGACGGCTTTCCTGATCTTTATGTGACCAACTACGGGTCGTCAGCCCTACTGCACAACAACGGTGATGGCACTTTCGATAATGTGATTCTTCAAACTAGCACAGACAACGCACTCTGGGGTACCAGCGCCGTGTGGTTGGACGTGAATGACGACGAATGGTTAGATCTGTATGTCGTTAACTATTTGGACGTCACATTCGACAATCTCCAAGTGTGCCAATTCCGCGGTAAGCCGGGCTACTGTGGACCGGGTGAATACCACGGGCAACCCGATCGCGTATTCATCAACGGTGCCGATGGACGTTTCCAAGAGATGGCTTCTGCCTTAGGGTTGGTGGGGCCAAACGGTAAAGGTCTAGCCGTAGTAGCAGTGGACTTAGACGACGATGGTAAGCCAGAAATCTATGTCGGAAACGACATGACACCTAATTTCCTTTTTACAAGAAGTCGACCTCATTTTGTGGTTCATGGCTCGGAGGTCACGCCCTATTGGGAGATTGCCACTGCGGCGGGGTGTGCGGTAAGCGACACAGGTTTAAATGAGGCGACAATGGGCATCGCTGTGGGAGATTTCAATCGAGACGGGATGATAGATATTTTTCTGTCCCATTTTTACCAGCAGAAAAACACCCTGTATACCAATTTGGGAGGTTTGTTATTTAAGGACGACAGCCGGCGCACGCGTATTGCCGCCACCAGTTATGATTTTCTCGGGTTTGGAACCGTAGCGTTAGATGCGGATAGTGACGGGCACTTAGACTTATTTGTGGCTAACGGCCATGTTTTAGGCCCATATTACGATCCTTGCCAAATGACACCACAATTATTGCGAAACGACGGCACGGGGCGGTTCGATGACGTTTCGGCTGCGGCCGGTGACTACTTCCACGAGAAGCTGTTAGGTCGAGGAGTTGCAGCGGCGGATTTTGACCAGGATGGTGACTTGGATATCGCCATATCGCATTTGCATCGGCCGCTAGCGTTGCTGCGGCTGGATGTCCAAAATGGACATTATTTCGGGCTGTCACTTACTCGACGCAATCGGCTCCCTCCGGCAGGCGCTCGAGTGGAAATCGTTCAGCATAACGACCGTTGGACTGCGCCGTACGTCGTGGGCGGTAGTTATCTTTCCTCGAACGATCCGAGGTTGTTGATCCGCTTACCAACGGACCAACCGGTGGACTTGACGGTCTATTGGCCGGATGGTCAGGTAGAGAAGTTCCATCGCGTGCCGGTTGACCAGTATGTGCGGGTAATTGCTGGAGAAGGGTTGGTCCGGTGGCCGGTTTTCGCGCCATAAAGAACCGCTTGTTGTCCCTACGCGGTAGGTGGCTCCGAAAGCTGCTTGGCGCAGGATTGCTCGGATTGCTGCTGGGACTTCTTGGGCTTGTCTGGTGGTGCCATCAAGGTTTGAGTTCCGCTCGGTCACTGGTTTCTGAAGGCAAATGGGCTGCCGCACGAGCGCATCTAAGCCGCTATCTTATCTTGCACCCATCGCAACCAGCAGCTCTGCTGTTGATGGCCGATTGCTATACCCGCGACGAATCCGTTCCGCAGGCACAAGCCGCTGAAGCAGCGCTGGCATTGTTGCGCCGCATCAGCGACGATTCGATCTATGCTGCCGAAGCTCGCACGAAAGAAGGTTGGATTCAGTTGTTTATGCTGCATCAACCCTCACGGGCCGAAGAGACCTTGCGGCGGGCCATCCAAATGGATCAATTCGCGGTGGAGCCGCGCTATTGGCTTTGGAAACTTTATGACCTAACAGGCCGTTCGAACTTGGCCGAGCCTATCGTCTGGCAAGTTATCGAGCTAACGCCTGAGCCGGAACGAGCCATGCGGTTACGCGAGTGGTATATGAGTCAGTTTTTTCCGCTTTCTGGCTGTGCCGCATTGGATTATCGCATGGGAATATTGGGAGAAAACGAAATTCCCACCGTAGATGTGGAACGCAGGCGATTCCAGTTGTTTCGCGATGCGGAACCAGATCGCGCGGTAGGTTACGCCGCTCTGGGTCGCTGGCTTACGCGTGAAGGTATGCCCCAACTGGCTTTGGAGGTACTCCGACTCGGAGAAAAACGTATGCCGGAGAATGAACGCCGTCATCCGTTCTTTCTGGCGACCATGGTGGAAATACTCATCGATCTAGGCCAATTGCAAGAGTCCGAACAGTATTTTCAGCAATGGCCGACCGATGATCGGGGATTCGAATTTTGGCGGTGGCGTGGCGTCCTGGAGGAAGAAGTGCGTAACGACTACCAGGCGGCCTTACAAGCGTACGACCAGGCGTTACCGGTGTGGCCTGGACCGGTCGATTGGCGCATGCGCATTCGGAAAGCCAACTGCCTGGCACGCTTGGGCCGTGCAGAAGAAGCCGAACGCGTGCGGCGTGAAGCTCGCGAGCTGGAGGCCAAAATGGACAACTCGGTGCATGTACCTCTGCGCCAAGCCTTGGCCCAGCTGAATGATCGAGCCTCGCTGCTGCGCGTCGCTGCTTTTTACCGCGATTTAGGCAGGCCCCGCGAAGCGGCCTCCTGGCTGCAACTGGCGCTCAAACTACCGGTTCCCCCCGATTTGGGAAACACCAGTGAACAAGACTCGTCGCACCCTATACACGAAAAGTTGGACCACATGCCTTAGCCTAGCTAGAAAAACGCTTCAACAGTTTCCCTCTGGCCTGATAGTCTTTTCTTCCAAACTATGCTACACTAGTACTGCGAATTTGTTGCCCTTACATCAGCAAAAGGAGGTCCCTGTTATGCTACGCTTGGTTTTCGTTTCGCTCACCGTACTCAGCTTAGCACTTGCCGGGTGTGGCAAGCCGGCCCTTGGCCCGGTAAGCGAAGATCAGCTTAAACCGGCGAACCCAGAAGAGGTGAAGCGAGGGGTGGAGGAGAGTGCCAAGCATTTACCGCCGGGGGTGAAAATGCCTGCCGGAGTAATTCCCGGAAGTCAGCCACCGAGCGGTCAAAAATAAGTACGGCACACACGAACCGTTGCGACCCTCTGAAAGGCGTCGTTCCTCTTTGCCTCGGCGCAAGGAGGAGTTTTGTTTTGCGCCCAGAGAACCACTTCGTGCGATGCGCATTGGAATTTTCGCCGATAGTCATGACCATTTAGAAAATATTCGGCGCGCTGTTGCGCTATTTAATGACTGGAATTGTCAAGTCGTTTTGTTCGCCGGAGATTTGGTGTCTACGTTTGCGCTGCCTCCCCTTCGAAAGCTGAATTGTCCCCTTATCGGCTGCTTCGGCGATAATGAAGGCAACAAAATCGGCCTGCGAGCTGGGTTGCGCCGAGGTGACTCGTTGGCCGAGCCTCCCGTCGCATGGCAGGCACCCGATGGAACTCGGTTTTTAGTAGCCCATATGGAACGGCAATTCCGAGGTACGGTGCTGGATTGCGACGTGTGTATCTGCGGCCATACGCACAAGCCTCGTGTAAAGGTTGACGAGGTCGGACGACTATGGATTAACCCGGGAGAAGTGAGTGGCTGGAAGTTCGGTGTGCCAACGGTGGTCCTGCTGGAAACCAACGACCGACACGCCCAGGTGATCGACCTGCGAACCGGTAATATCGATCCGGCCACATAGTGTCGATTCGTAATGTGGGGAGTACGTCCGGTTTGTAGCGTCACCGCGTGAAACTGCCCCTTGGCCGTCGCAGAGAGTCTCCAACACGTGGCACCACAATTGTCACTTCATGGACTTTAGGGTTAAACGCAAAGGCGCAGACGAGTGGTAAAGAATCAAGGGATTTGCCAAGGTCGGGCGACGATTTGAGGAAATATCTTTTTCGGGCAACCCAGCTCGACAAGCAGTATCGAAAGAGTTTGCCATAGGCCGTGCTACTTCCTGTTCGATCAGCTCGCCAAGCGGTTTGACGTCGCGGAAATGGCACAATGTCAAGCCTATTCCGCCAGACGGCATTCTATGAGACGAGTTTTAACGAACGAGGGCGTCCGGACATTCTTTCTATCGACCTACGAAGTTTTTCTCCTGTCCATCTGGTCCACGCTGGTGCAAGCAGCCAATGATAGAAATGAGGCTCGATCCGCATACTTTCTGCATCGCGCGAGTTGCGCTAAATCGCAACTCGTTGCCTTTAATGTTACCTATTGAAACTTTCACGTGTTCTCATATATAATATTCGTGTATTGGGTATCGCGAGAGGCGCGGAGGGAACTGGCCCGATGATGCGCTCGGCTACCCGGTTTCAGGCCGCCTGCGTCCCTCGCCTGAAGTGGAACAAGATCCTGAGTGGGCGGAAAGAAGTCAACGACTTGCCCGATGGTCGACGGCCATGTGCAAGGGAGGCGGCTTTCTATTGGGTGATCTGACGAAGGGCGGTCGGCCGGCGACCCGCGAAGAACTGGCAGCCTTGAAGGGAAAACAAGCGAACGGTATCCCACGAGGTCTTTTTCAGTGCAGTACCTGTGGACAATGGAAAGGTAAGTGTCTTGATGAATACATCAGACGGAACGTCATCGTTGTTTCGTGCCTGTGTGAAAACACGAACCTTTGTGCTGCGTGTCTGCAACCGCTTCACGAAACGAAACTGAACGCAAATTATTTGGATCTCCGCGATAAGAAAGTTTGGCACGTTCCGGCGTTTTGCGCGTTCAGTCTCAAGTGTCCTACTTCAGACGCGTAGCCGAAGCTCGATCGGGAAAAAGCGAACGGAGCGCTCTGGTTCCCCCTATTGCGGAGTTTGTGGCAAGTTGTGAAGACGGGAATTCGGGTTGGTACAATCCAAACCCACTCAATCGATGATTAACCAGTCACTGACTCGTACGAGTCAACGAGCCAACTGGCCCATGAAAATCACAACCGGGCGGCATTTGGTATATAATCGTAGCATCGATCTGGGTAGTGCTTTGAGTGACCGAGATCCGTGGAAAAAGTGTACGCTCGTGACCTTTTGGCGAAGTACTTTCCCAAGAGCCGTAGTTAAGATGCATACCATCTGCCACGAAGGCGATGCTGTAATTCGGGTTTAGGTTCAGACACGGTACCGGGAGAGGGCCGGTCCGGCGCTACTACGAGGTGGCTTGACGGGAATGGGCGCATACGCAGGGAAGACGGAGCGTCCATTCTGATACAAGACGGCCACATGAGGAGTTCCAGTGTGGCTTTTTGTTGTCCGCATTGTCACACGCCGATAGAACCACCGCCATACGGCGCTGCTTGTTGCCCGCATTGTGGCGGCACACTTACGGTGCATTCGCACCTACCGACGCTCGATGCGGCGACGGCTGTGGCGGCGATTCCTCGTTCCACGGACCAAACCGGCGATCCATTGGTAGGTCAGCAGATAAGCCATTACTCGGTTGAGCGATTTCTCGGGGCGGGGGGGATGGGACGCGTGTACCTTGCGCGTCACTTAACGCTGTATCGTCCGTGCGCATTAAAGGTGCTCGCCCCCGAGTTGTCTCGTACCCAACCCGAACTGTTAGAGCTGTTGTTGAGCGAAGCGCGCACTGCCGCACAATTGGTGCATCCGCATATCGTGGCAATCCACTACATCGGTTTCGATAGGGGTTACCACTTTATCGAGATGGAGTATGTCGAGGGTCAATCGCTCAAGTCACTGGTGGAACAGACTCAATTGGAAACGGCGCGGGCCACACTGTTCATGCAACATGTCACCGAGGCGCTGGCAGAAGCCCCCCGACAGGATTTCGTCCATCGCGATATTAAGCCCAGTAACATTCTGGTCAATGCTCAAGATGTCGCAAAGCTAGCCGATTTTGGACTCGCACGGCATGTGGGTGATCTACGACGCCAACGCGTGCGGTCTTTGTCCGGCACGCCGAACTTCATGGCCCCGGAACTGTGGCGAGGCGAACCGGCCAGCCGGCAAAGTGACATCTATGCGCTTGGGGTGACATATTTTTTCTTATGCACCAAGAGTTATCCGTTTGTTGCGGAACGCCTGCCTGAACTTGCACAACTGCACCAAGAACAGCCTGTGCCGGACGTGCGGTTGCTGACTCCTCATGTGCCGGACTCCGTCGCCGATGTCATCGGCCGATGCCTGGCCAAGAATCCGGCGGATCGATTCTCGGACGCTGAAGAACTCAGCCAGCAATTGCGCGCCATTTACCTGCGCTTGCGATCCTTGGAAACTCTGGTACGTGAAGCCCTTTTAGGGGTCAACTGCACGTTGTCGGTGGTGGACAAGAAGCGATTTGAAGTGCGAGCCGAGTTGCCGGGTGGCCGACGCCAGGCAGTGTACATCGAGGAATGCGCCGTCCAGGGGGAATGTGAACCGGTGGTACGTGTTTACAGTCCTTGTGGCCCTGACGAATCTCGCTTTTACCGCCGCGCCTTACAATTGAACGCCCGCACTTGTTTCGGAGCGGTCGCTATCACCGACTGCTGCGGCACTGAGCAATTTGTGATGCTCCATGCGCACCCTCGCTCGTCGTGCGACCCGGTAGTATTGCGGTCCAGCATCCTGAGCATTGCCCAACATGCCGACGAAATCGAGCGCGCGTTAACCGGGCATGACATTTATTGAAATGGACCTTCCTGCCGGTCGATATGATGCAGACCTGAAGCGGTAGCCTTCCCCTCCGGTTCGTGCAGCCAGGGCAACAATAGCCAGCAAGCAGCCGTTGTTACCATACCCACGAGCAGCACGCTGTGGAAGGCCCGTTGCATACCGAGGGAATTCGACCACCGCCCATATAGCGTTCCACCCCAGCCGCTGGCTAAGGTTAAACTCAGGTTCGCCAGGGCCATTAAAAGTGCAAAGGATGTTCCCGCCCATTGCACCGGTACCACACGAGCCGCATAGTCCATCTGGACCATGCTTCCGGTCATGAAAGTCAAGCCCATCCCCATGCCAACCCACCAGGATGCTGATGGACTATCCAAAAACCAATAGAGTCCCGTACCGGCCACCCCACTTAACACCGCCAAGTGAATCAAGCCGCGCATGGATAGCCGGCGGCAATAGCTGCCGTATAACAGACTTCCCGCCATGCTTCCTACGGCCTGCCAAGCGATATTCTGACCATAGGCTGTTTCCGGCCATCCCAGGCCGCTCGTCATGTGCATATAGAGAACGGAATTCGTAAAAGGGCTGAAGTTCCACAGAAAGACGAAAACAGCGGCTGGTACAAGATAACGCAGCCACATGCTGCCTCGCGTCGGCACCGGCGATGGCTCTTGGTTGGACGATTCATTACTGTTCGCAGTTCGCGGCGGCTCCGTTATAAACCGCATGGCTAACAGTATTCCCAGCACCGCACATGCGACAGACGCGAGAAATCCTACCGATTGCTGCGACAGTTGACTGAGTTCTCCTCCGACAAGGCCAGCGACGATGGTAGCCGCGTAAAGCGACGTCCATTGGATGCTTTGAAGTCGACCGGTACTTTTCCAACGTTGTCCCGCTTCTACCATCACAGCGTCGATCACCACGTCGGCAAAGGCGACGCCTACTGCCGCCGCCCCTAAGCAGAGGAGAAGTCCCACCGAGTCCAAGCGTGCTTGCCACCACGCGTTTCCCAAATAGAGAACGAGCATCGCAGCCCCTGTGACGGAATGGGCGGCAACCAAATAGCTCTTGCGCCTATTACCGAAAAGCGGTACCCGGTCGGTTATCAAGCCGTATAAGGGTTTGGCAATCCAAGGAATAGAAATCAATGCACCATACCAACCGAGCCATTCTGCACCGTGGCCAGCACGGCGAAACCACGCGTTGATCGGTTGCCCGACAAGACCCTCCGTCGGTTCACTAATCCCTTGCAAAAAGTAGACAGCAGCACACACACTAGCCACTTTCCAAAAACCTGATCGGTACGTGGATGAATCGTCCGAGTCGCTGCCCATCGCTGGCGTTCCCTAACTGAACTGCTCTCAAATCGACAGAATACTCTATCCGCTCGGCAATGCCATCTGCAATGTCCTTTCGCAAATTTCCCCATTCGGCGCCTGCATCGTAATGGTTGGCTGGCGTAAAGGAACTACCCCGTGTCAGGCAAAGCAACGTCCAGCAGCCACCATGAGTTGCGTCACCGGTCGGCCGATGCCAGTAAATTCTTTCTTGCCGCAAGGGCTGCCTGTGTACAGTTTGGGTGTTCCATACCGCATAATGAGAGCCCGTGTGGGCCAACGGCCGAATACCGGTAAAGAGGAAATTCGTGTCGTAAAGCGGTATGAGGTAAGTTATGAGCAGCGATGGGCAAGCGAAGCCGCAACCGGCAGGTGGTCTAGAGCACGAGGTCCTCCAACTTACGCATCGGCTACTGGAAGCCATTGCCCGGCGGGACTGGGAAGAGTATTGCAGGCTGTGCGACGAACGACTGACTTCATTCGAACCCGAAGCCAAAGGTTGTTTAATACAGGGCTTAGACTTTCATCGGTTTTATTTTGATCAGCGAGTGCCTGAGCCCTATGGGCGTTCGACAGTCTGCGCTCCATTTGTCCGGATATTGGGCGACAGCGCGGCATTGGTTGCCTACGTCCGTGTAACCCAGCGGTTAAAGCCCGACGGTACTGTTTGCTCGGAAAGGTATGAGGAAACTCGCATATGGCAGCGACAATCCAATGGCCAGTGGCGACATGTGCATTTTCACCGAAGTGTCAGCCGGTAGCGTGTGTCCCGTGTGTAGGTAGATAGTTCTCACGCAAAGGCGCAAGGGCACAGAGGCACAACGAAGACACCAGGCACACGTCAAATGCCTACTTGGGCCGTTGCGTTGAATGGTATTGGGCGCTCCGTTACGGTCGCGGCTCTGGAAAGTAGTAGAAGGAATGCTTTTAGTACGAATTGAAACGTTGACCACGCACCGTTGCCCATCGTCGGCTTGAGATACGGCAACCGCCGGGCAATAGCCTGCTGCGTTATAGCTATGTACCACCTACAATCGAGAGACACACATGGTAACGGGTATGCCGAGTAAATCTGCTTGCTGAAGCACCTGCCGATAACCTGAAGTCCTCGCAAATGCCATTCAAAAAAGGAGCGCGCGATGAAGACTGTTGCCGGTCACAAGACCGCATCCATAGTTCGAAAAGCGATTGGTCAGCATGGCGATGGGCAACCAACGACGACGCGACGGCATTTTCTCAAAGAGTGTGTGCTCGGTGGTACGGGGCTGTTCATGGCGCCGGCGATACTGCGGGGGCGCAATCTCAACGAGAAGCTCAACATCGCCATCATTGGCACGGGAGGACGCGGCGCGGCCAATATGCGGGCGGTAGAATCCGAGAATATCGTAGCTATCTGCGACGTCTATGAACCGAACCTGCATTTTGCTGGGCAACGCCATCCACAAGCTCGAAAAGAGGTGGATTTCCGCCGCCTTTTTGACCATGCAAACGAATTCGATGCCGTTGTCGTTAGTACCACCGAACACACGCACGCCTTTGCGACTCTTCCAGCCCTTCAACTAGGAAAACACGTGTATTGCGAAAAACCGCTGACGCACAACATTTGGGAGGCTCGTCTGGTGCGCCAGGCAGCCGAGCAAGCCGGAGTCGCTACACAAATGGGAACACAGATTCACGCGGGAGAAAATTACCGGCGTGTCGTTGAAGTGATCCGCAGCGGTCTTATCGGCCCCGTACACGAAGTGCACGTGTGGGTTTCACGAGCGTGGGGTTGGCAAACACCTGAGGAAGCCGAACGGTATCACGATATCGTGCGGGTCACGGATCGCCCCACCGAGTCGCAGCCTGTACCCACCGGGTTGAATTGGGATTTGTGGATCGGGCCGGCGCCGATGCGCCCCTTTCATGAGGTCTATTTCCCAGGGCCGAAATGGTACCGATGGTGGGACTTTGGCAATGGCACGATGTCGGATTTGGGAAGTCACTGGGTTGACTTACCGTTTTGGGCCTTGGAGCTTGACGCTCCGGTGCTGATCGAAGCCGATGGACCTCCGCTTCACCCCGAAATCGCTCCGGCGTCGATGCATGTTCGCTACGAATACCCGCCGCGAAGCGACCTTCCTGCCGTCACGTTGCACTGGTATCAGGGAAGCTTGAAACCCACGCTCTGGCAGGAACAGGCCATTCCGCGCTGGGACAACGCAGTACTATTTATCGGCACTGAGGGGATGCTACTGGCCGATTACGGTCGCTTTCAACTTCTGCCGGAAGACAAGTTTCGTGAGGTGGCCCTTCCGGAACCGTTCCTGGTACGTTCGCCTGGACACCACGCCGAGTGGATTCTTGCTGCCAAGATGGGTCAACCAACGAGTTGTCCGTTTTCTTACTCTGGTAGGTTGACGGAAGCAAATCATTTGGGCAATGTGGCCTACCGGACCGGTAAACCGATCCAGTGGGATTCGGAGCGGATGGTGGCCACCAACGCGCCGGAGGCAGAGCAATACATACGTCGCGAATACCGAGAAGGCTGGAAGTTGATCTAGACCAGCATGCTGATTATCTGACATTTGCCTAAGAGGGGTTCACATGAGGGCTGACGCGCGGCTTTCAGGAGAAGGTACCGGTTCTTTGCCGCATAGTCGAGCGGCTCTTGCGGAGGCCGCCATTCCGGTGGGACGCGGCCCTTGGCTAGCTTTAACGGCCGCTCTGTTAGGTTGGATGTTCGATGGAGCAGAAATGGGCGTTTTTTCTCTTGTCGGACGCCCCGCGATTCAAGACCTGGTCGGTCCGCAGTATGAGCATGATGTGGCCCGGTGGTTAGGGGTTATCACCGGGCTATTTCTTGTCGGAGCAGCGACTGGAGGCGTCCTTTTCGGTTGGTTGGGAGACCGCATAGGACGCGTGCGTGCCATGACGCTCAGCATCTTGACCTACGCGCTTTTTACGGGTTTGTGCGGTTTGTCGACTAGTCCCATACAACTGGGGATTTTTCGCTTTATCGCGTCGCTCGGAATGGGCGGCGAATGGTCCTTGGGCGTGGCGTTGGTGATGGAGTTGTTTCCCAATCGTTCGCGCGCTTACATGGCCGGTCTCATTGGAGCGGCCGCCAACGTAGGCTACCTTTTAGTGGGACTGGTCGGTTGGGGATTGTTGGGTGTACTGCAAGCACTGCATCAATTCTTGCTCGGCATCGGCTTGCCCAACGCGTTGGTCGAACGCCTAACGGCACATCAGGGCTGGCGGCTGATGATGCTTTTTGGCATCGCACCGGCTATTCTCACTTTTTTCATCCGCCTTTTCGTTCCGGAATCGCATCGCTGGCAACGCGAACGCCAGCGCGGCAGTACCGCCAATTGGGCCACCGTCGATCTCCTGGCGGTGCTTTTGGGGGCTACGGGACCTGCCATCATGGTCTATTTATATGCCTGGGATGCTACCGGCGCGTGGAAGCACACACCCACCATCCGAGCCATCGCTACCTGCGCGGGTCTCGTATTGGCCATTGCCGGGTATCTCTACCCGGTGATTCGCTACTTGCAGCGATCGCTGTCTCGTGACTCGTCGCTTCCGCCGAATTTCTCTAGACTGACCCTCGGACGGATGGTTTTAGGGGCGTGTTTAAGCGGTGTGGCACTGCTCGGCACCTGGGGTGCTACGCAACAGGCGCCGGCCTGGGCCGATAAACTTACCGAAACTGCTTATCAAGAGCAACGAGCGGAACTAGAAAACAATGGGCAGCAGGAAATGGCCCGCGCTTTGGTGCGTCCTCGAGCAAAAGAACAGATGCTCATCTGGCTTTCCGTAGGTGCCATCGTCGGCACGATCCTGGCAGCTCTTGCCGGTGATTGGCTAGGCCGACGCCTCACGTATTTCTTATTGTGCGTGATGTCACTAGCATCGGTTGTTTGGCTCTTCCAATTCCATACCGAATATGGAAGCGCTATGCTGTTTGCTGCCTTCCTAGCTGGTGCGTGTTCGGCCTCGTTCTATGGTTGGCTTCCTTTGTATCTACCTGAATTGTTTGCCACTCGCGTACGCGCCACCGGCCAGGGATTCGGCTTTAATTTCGGAAGAATTCTCGCCGCTGTCGGCTCGTTCCAACTGGGCTCGCTGGTTGCCTTATTCGGTCAAGACGTGAACGTCGGTTTGTTCAAGTTAACCGGTGGCTATGCCGGAGCGTGTACCTCCCTGAGTCTGATATACGTGGTTGGCATGCTCCTGATTTGGCTTGCCCCGGAGACAAAAGGCAAACCTTTGCCAGAATGAGTTTGCTTGATTCCTTTTACGAAGGGTGCGGATCGAGAATGATTTAACGCTAAGGCGCAACGGCGCAAAGAAAACTACCCTCCGAAGAAAAAAACCCGGTGCTCGTATGACACCGGGTATTCTGCCACCTAAGATCATGTCGTGATTATTGGCCGTTACACCTGGAAAGAACTGCCGCAACCGCAAGTGCGCACTGCGTTAGGGTTGTTAAACGTAAAACCACGCCGTTCGAGCGACTCGTACCAGTCAACCGTCGTGCCCTCTAGATAAAGAGCACTTTTCTTATCGACCACTACCTTTACTCCATGCTGCTCGAACTGCGTGTCCTTTTCCTCATCATAATTCCGGTCAAATTGCAGGAGATAACTAAAGCCGCTGCAGCCGCCGGCCGATATGCCGACACGCAGATACACCGGTTCCTCAATCTGTTGCTCTTGCAGGACTCGCTTCACTTCCTGGGCTGCCCGTTCGGTAAGCGTAATCGACATAGGTACCTCGCTTTCTCAAGGATGCGTTCGAACCTACCCCTTAACAATCCTAGCACAACCTGCTGTAATCGATGGAATTGTATCGTGTCTAGCTGCGGTCGTCCATACCGGCTGTATCTGGTGAAGAATCTTAAGCGGCCAGGCCGCCAACTGTTGCCACGCAGAATCGCACCATACGCAAATACCCGCCCGCCCCCAACAGACCGATTGCCGAGAATATAACCGAGAGAAGCCAAGGCGGAGGGTTGCTAGGTTAGAAGACGCGTTTGCACCGCGGAGCCGCTACGACTGGCATCTAGCACGATGAACGGCACACACCAAACAGCCCGTTCGTTCTTCGGCGGAACGCTCCCCTCCGATTTTCGCCCTTGTAGAGCCGTCAGCGAATCGGTGGCGAGAATACGCTTATTCTGGCTGCAATCGAACTAGGTTCGATGAAACAAAAGGTGCATGAAATTCGTCGTGGCCAGCGGGCGTACGGAGGCGAACACCTCACCGGCCGCGAACCCCGCGGCTGCACCGGCCAGAATAGCTGCTCCCCGGATGCGTTCGAAAATATACGACTTTTCAGGTGGGAATTGGCTGGCATAGCATCGCACTGCCGCCAATTTTTGCTCAAGGGTATCGGAAATGTCTTGAGTAAACGAGTGCGCGCTGAGCCAATGGGAATACGGTTCGAATGCTAGCCGAAAATACAATTGGTGCGACACAGCATGGGGCGGCAGACCGTCAAAGTATTGATCCCATTTGGTGAGCCGCGAATAAAAGACAGCGGCATCCGTGATCTGCATGGCTTGCCAGTGGTCTGGGGAAGCCATAGGCGTTTTATCCCCGAAACCGATAACGACTTTGGGTCGCCACTTGCGCAGGAGTTTTGCTAGGGCTACACGAGCTTCAAAGGTATCGAAAAGCCTCCGGTTCGGTAGGTCGAGCGTCACGCGAGCCTGTACACCCAGGATCGCGGCTGCCTGTTGGGCTTCTGCCAAGCGTTGTTCAGGTCCTTGGGACAAGGGCGTCGGCTCTCCATCCGTTAAGTCAATGATGCCGACGCGGAAACCGAGTTTCACCAGTTTGGCAAGCGTCCCACCGCATGCAATCTCTACGTCGTCCGGATGCGCGCCAACGGCGACAACATCCAACGGTGCATCGGCCGTCATGGCTAGTCGGTTCCTCGTTTTCCTTTCTGGGCACGAATGATAAACACCGGGTTAAGTGCCGCAAGTGCCAAACGTTCCATCTGGTAGACACCGCGCGAAACTTGTACCAACAGCAATCCCACCTCACCGGCATGCTGCTCCAGTACGGTGCGCACCGCCGAAACATTATCCAAAGAACTGACCGTGGCGACGAGCCGGCCGCCGGGCAGCAAACGCTGGAACGCTTCCTCGACCAAGGAAGCGATTTGACGTCCGGACCCCCCCACGAAAATTGCGTGCGGATCCGGCAAAGCACGCCACGCAGCCGGGGCTTCCCCCAACACCGGCACAAGATTTGTCACACCAAACCGTGCAGCATTTTCGCGTATCAGTTGGTGGTCTTGCGGATCCATTTCTATGGCATATACCTGACCTGGAGGATTAAGGAGGGCCACTTCGATGGCCACCGAACCACTACCAGCGCCCACATCCCACACGATGTCACCCGGAGCAATCTCCATTTCCGCCAGCGCCACGGCGCGAACTTCTGCGGGGGTCAAAAGCCCTCGCTTCGGCAAGGATTCCAAGAACATATCGTCCGGGTTTCCGAACAGTCGGCAACGCCTCCCGGACACTTTATTGAACGCTCGCTGGGGCTTACGCACCAGGATCATCACGTTGAGCGGCGAAAACGTCTGCCCAATCAGATCCTGAAGATCTCCGTGTGTGACGCGCTCGTCGGGTGAACCGAGGTTTTCACACACATACACTCGAAAGTAATCGATGTGTGATGCAAGGAGCAGTTCGGCTACTTTCGAAGGTGGAAGCTGCTCGTTGGTGAACAGCCCAACTTTGTCAGCTCCTCGAATCCGCTCGATGAGTCGCTCCGGATCTTGCGTTGCCACGTTGGCTAGATAAGCATCATCCCAGCTTTCTTTGACGCGAGCAAACGCTAACTGCATGCTACTTACATGGGGGACTACTTCGAAACGCTCATGGCCCAGCCGCTGGCAAACATAACGAGCTATACCGTAAAAAAGCGGATCTCCCGACGCCACCACAGCAACGCGCCGCCCGGATAACCGCTGCAATTGGTCGACGAGCTTCTCCAGATGAAATGAGGCGTCGATCTTTTCGGCCGGCAGGTGGCTAACCCACCGCAGAGCCTGATCGCTACCCAAAATGACCTCGGCCTGTTCTAAGACTTGTTGAGCGCGCGACGTGAGCCCCTGCCAGCCGTCGTCGCCAATCCCCACAATAAACACTTTGTCGCTCACAGCCCCGGCTCCTGTACCACTCGCATCAATCGCAGATTCTATGCGTCAACAATTGCTTGCCACAAGATCACCACCGTAGCTTTGACCACGATCCTAGCCCGGTGGAGGTCCGTGTTCGAGGTACCGATTACGTCCGGTCAACGAATGCATTGATAGCAAAATACCCCGCTACTGCCGAGTGCCTGGCATCTTGTGAGAGCACACGGGAGCCGATACGGTGAAAAGAAACAAGCGAACACGAGTGATGGATCGCGCTTGAGCTCAGGAGAATCGCCACTTGTACAGGAAATTGATTCTTGGCTTGCTGATAGCAGCGGTTACATGCTGCCTGGGTTCCAGCATTTTTTATCATCTGAAGTTTTCTTGGTCATCCAAGTTAACTCCGTTACCGGTGGTACGAGTAGCCGCCGCATCTGATTTGCGCTTTGCCCTGGATAGCATTGTTCGCAGCTTTCAGGTTCACCATCCAGATATCGACGTGCGAACCAGTTATGGCGCATCTGGCAATCTCTATGCGCAGATTCTAGAGGGTGCTCCCTTTGATATTTTTCTGGCAGCGGATGCCACATACGTCGAACAACTCGCACGGCAAGGGTTAGCCTTGCACGATTCGATCTTTGTTTACGCGAAAGGGCAACTTGTGCTGTGGGTGCCCAAGGACCTGCCTTTGGATCCGGACAAGCTTAAAATGGGCTTGCTGTTGGACCCGTCTATTCGCCGGATCGCGATCGCAAACCCACGTCATGCCCCGTACGGAGGGTTAGCTGAGCAGGCGTTACGTGCCGCGGGAATTTATCAAGAGGTAGCATCGAAGCTGGTGTTCGGCGACAGTGCAGCTCAAGCCGCGCAATTCCTTCAAGCCGGAGCTGCGGACGCCGGTTTGATACCTCACTCGCTTGCAGCTGCCGCCCCAATGCGCGCTGCAGGCAGGTTTTGGGTAATTCCCGAGGAATTAGCACCGAGTTTGGTTCAAGCGGGCATCCTACTTGGCAAAGCCGCTTGTGCCGAAGCCGCCACCGCGTTGCGAGATTTTCTATTATCTGAAGAGGGACAACAGTCGCTGGTCGACCAGGGTTTTATCCTACCCGAGTCGCACCGGCTTCAGCTAGATTCTGTTATCAACGAACCACAAGGTAGGTATGGGGTTGCGCCGTGAAGGGGTAAACCGTTTCGATAGGCGAGCGTGTTTTTCCCCAAGAATGAGCGTCGACTCTATGGATTCAGTGCCCGTAATGGCTACCGCTTAGGGAGGCTTTACAATGGATGGGCAGGCACTGAGTGTTAGCCTGCAGCTTGCGGCCTGGACAACCTTAATTCTATTCGTGCTCGGTATTCCGCTCGCTTATTGGTTGGCGACGTCACCGTGGCAAGGCAAGTTTTTCATAGAGGCTCTCGTTGCGTTACCTTTGGTACTGCCACCAACGGTGCTCGGCTTCTATCTCTTGCTTTTGCTCGGTCCTCGAGGGCCCGTGGGGCAATGGGTTCAGGCATGGACCGGCTCGGCGCTCGCCTTTAGTTTTCCGGGTCTGGTCGTGGCGTCGGTTATCTCGGGTTTGCCTTTTGCCGTGCGCCCGTTCGTCCTGGGCTTTGCCTCGGTCGACAGGCGTTTACTGGAAGCCTCCTGGACACTTGGAGAAACGCGGTGGGGCACGTTTTTTCGAGTAGTACTGCCGCTGAGTTGGCCCGGCATTGTGTCCGGCCTTGTATTGGCCTTCGCGCACACGCTGGGGGAATTCGGCGTCGTCCTGATGGTGGGAGGCAACATTCCCGGTGTAACCCGCACCGTGTCCATCGCCATCTATGACGATGTGCAGGCGATCCAGTATACAAGGGCGGCTACGGCAGCCGGGTTCCTTCTCGTTACTTCCTTTGTGGCCATGGCCTGCACTTTCGCGCTGCAGCGCCGTACCTGGACCCTATGAACCAGATGCTCCGTACCCATTTTGTCCGACGGTTTCCTAATGGCCCGCGGATAGAATTCGCTGTGGAATTACCAATGAACCATTTTCGGATCACCGTTCTTTTTGGTCCGTCCGGATGCGGTAAGACAACGGTCCTGCGGTGCCTGGCGGGGCTGGATCGCCCGCAAGAAGGTACGATTCACTGGGGAGATGAGTGTTGGTTCGATGCGACGCATCGCACCTGGGTGCCGCCACAGAATCGCCACATCGGCTTCGTCACGCAGGAAAATACGCTATTCCCACACCTCAACGTGATCGACAATATCGCCTACTGCCTCCGAGGATCCTCGCAGGACAAAAAGTCTACCCTCACCGAGTCTCTGGTTCGATTAGTAGGACTGGCCGGGTTCGAGCACCGCTATCCGCGCCAGCTATCCCAGGGACAAAGGCAACGGGTAGCCTTGGCGCGTGCCTTGGCTCGCCAACCACGTTTGATGCTTCTGGATGAGCCATTTCGTGCCTTGGACGAACCGACCCGCGCCACGCTTCAGGCCGAACTATGCCATTGGTTAGCTCGTGCGCGCGTACCGACCATACTGGTAACCCATGACCGACAAGAAGCTTTAATGTTGGCCGATGAAATTTTGGTCATGCACGACGGACGTGTCCTCCAACGTGGTCAGCCAAGTGACGTGTTCTCTCATCCGGCCACCGTGGAGGTTGCAAGGATCGTCGGGTCCGAAACGGTGGTCCCCGCAACGCTGGTTGGGGTCGAAAAAGGGTTGGTGCAGCTGCGCGTGGGAAATACGACGTTATGGGCATCTGGCGATCAGACACTTCCGTCGGAATTGTTCGCCAGCATTCGCGCGGACAATGTAGCACTTCACTTAGGCGTTTGCCCATCTGGCAGCGCCCGAAACCAATTACCGGCCCGCGTCGTTCATATTCAGCCCTTGGGAAACGTGATGCGCGTCGAGCTGGACTGCGGATTTCGCTTGGCTGCCACCATAACCTGGGAAGCATTTCGCGAACTTCATATCGAACCAGACACGTCTTTAGTCGCCGAAATCAAAGCGTCCGCCATTCAGTTGATCCCCCGGCTTAGCGGGGCCAATCCGAGCGATCAGCAAGACAAGGCTGATCATCGAGTTCGTCCAAAATGGCAAAACTCGACCTAAGGGAACATGCGCCGCAGCATTTGTCGGGCAGCCTGCATGGCGGGCAGATTCAGACCCGCTAGGTTTTCTCGTTCTCCGGGGCCTGAAGTGTAACTGTAGAATTCTGTCGCTAAAACTTCACCTGTGTTCCAGTCCCGCCACTCCGTGTAACGATAGCGCTCGATACTGTGACCGCTGCTTTTCCAAACCACGCTGTAGCCCATCGCTTCGGGCAAACCTGTCTCCGAACGGTCATAGTAAGCAGGACGGGGATGTTGCGTGAAGGCCGCCTGTTTTAGTTCAAGACTCGGATCATGTAGCATGGGAACCAGGCTCATACCTTCTAATCCCTCCAACGGTGGCAACCCACCCAGCTCAATCAACGTCGGAAAGATGTCGATTAGCTCCACCAAGCCCTCCGCCGGAACTCCCAATGAATTCTTTCCCGGTAGAGCAATGATCAAAGGCACACGGGCGTCCCGGTCAAAGCAAGACGTCTTGCCCCACAGGCCGTGCTCACCCAGGTGATAGCCGTGATCCGAAACGAAAACGATCACTGTCTTGGAGTCTAATCCCAGCCGCTCCAGCGCATCGAGCAACCTGCCGACTTGGAAATCCATGTAGCTAATATTAGCCAGATAACCCCGGCGCATTTCGGCGGCTTGATCTGGGGCTGGCGTTATCTGCTGCGGTGGAATACCAAGAATTTCGCGGCTGTCGTGAAGAGCGATTATAGGCACGTTTCTAGGAGGCGGGCTGCCGCGACCGATACGCTGTTCATCGACAGGATGCAAATCCCAATAGCGCTTGGGTGCGTTAAAAGGAGCGTGTGGCTTCCAAAAGCCCACCGCTAAGAAGAACGGTTTATCCTTGATTTGCTCCAAAACTTCAATAGCGGCCGTCGCGACACGTCCGTCATAATACGCCTCATCCGGAACATCACGACACTCACAAAGCGGCACCTTTCCATACAGACGCCCCATATCCAGTGCCAAATTTGGCGGCAGCGCTCCTTCCACCAAAGGAATATCATCACCATGATTGGCGTAATGGAGGATCTCTGTGGCACTCCAAGAAATGGGATCTCCTTTCTGGCGTGTATGCCAATTGTGAAAAATCTTTCCGACGCATCGAGTCTCATAACCGTGTTGTTTGAAATACTGCGGTAGCGTCACAACTTGTGGATTCAGCTCGCGAAAATGCGTGCCATTGTTCCAAATGCGCAAAGTATTTGGACGCTTTCCCGTTAGAAGCGAAGCCCGCGACGGGTTGCACAAAGCTTGCTGGCAATAGGCGTTCGTAAAACTAAGGCCTCGTCGAGCCAAGCGCGCAAGGTTCGGGGCAACTGATACCGATACTGGGCCTATATAACCTGTTAGGTCATCGGCCATGATAAAAAGCACGTTGAGCTTTTGGTCGTTCGCTCGAACTTCCGCCACCAGAACCGACATCCAAAGTAGCCCGCTAAAAAGCCAAAGTATCTGGCACCTTAAACGACGGTCTGTTGCCATACGGGTTCTCCCAAAGATTATGCGCCCCCCCCAAATTAAGCTTAAACCCCTAATCGAAGCTGCGCCATAGCACGACAAAAACCATAACCGAGCCCGAAATGCGATGCCGCGTACCCGCAGAACCTAAAAGCATTGTACAGTCGACCGCCCCCCCACAAAAAATGTTGCAGGAAAGCCCCATCTTCCCCGCCGGCCCCTCTGATTTTCGATGAGCATAGCCATCAGGCCAACGGTTCGGTAACCTTCATTGGTTCCCGGCTATTAGGGAGCCTTGACCGACTGATCGATCGGGCAATCATCCAGGCACGTGGCCTGATCCACGCACATAAGTGATAACCGGCAATTGTCCCTAGGACGGATCGACAGGAATTCCTTTGCTCTGGAAGATCTTGCGCGCGAGGCGTCTTAAATTCCCACCAAGGATTGCGAACCGATCGGCATCTGAAAGCTCAGCGTCCCAGACCTTGGCCAATTCCGTAGCATAGGATCGACTAGGTCCGTGTCCCCCCCAAATCAGTCGTGAAACGCCTAGTTCACCCACCATGTAATCGACTTGGCCCGAGTGCGGGTCCGACCCACTGAACTCGACGAATACATTGGGGTAAGCCCGCACAGCTCGCGTGCCCAGTTCCCAATCTCCTCCTGCATGACCGCAAATCAACGGTACGTCCGGGAACCGCTCTGCCAGGCGTGCCACGTCCCAGGGAGTGGATTCACCCGGCAAGTTACCGCCGCTCGGGCGGCGCGGACTTCCGCCAACCTTGATCCACGTGTGGATATATACCAGGGCGTTCAATTCGGCCGCTAAACGAATGATCGCATCATTGTTCGGATGACTGCACGCAATACCGAGCGGATTGCCACCGTAGTACTTGATGCCCACACACGGACCATCCGCTATCCATTTTTCCATTTTTCGACAACTGCCGACCGGATCGCCCGGATCGATCGGAATCAGGCCACACAAACGGTCTTGCTGCTCAATCAGTAGTTCGCGAAGACGCCGATGCACTGACTCGTCCAGACGCAGTCCCAACGGATCTTGAGGAGTGCCTGCGATATCGAGCGAAAACACGCGCTCGATGCCCATCCTCTGAGCATGAGCCAAGACCTGCTGATGTTGCGCAAAATTCGCGCCCATCAGACCGTGATAGTGCATGTCCCAAATCCGAAGTCGCACCAATTGCTCCCGACCGGGTAACCCATAATCCGAGGGCCGAAAAGGCGTAGCCAACACGTTAGCGAGTGCTCCAATTCAAGGCGTTCTGGCGCATAATGGCGATCGCTTCGTCCTTCGATAGCTCGGATTCAAACAATTTCCACACGGCACTTTCCACCGGAAACAACGGCGCATGCGACCCAAAAAGTAGTTTACCGATCGGCACTTTTGTGGCCAGTTGAGGCAGGTTGCCATCCAGAACTCGACGAAGTCCGGCCTGCCCCTCCAGTGAGGAAATATCGAATACCAGGTGGGGCAGCTCGAGGAGTTCCTTGAAGACGGGACTGTGCAACACTTCGTCTGCCTGGAGAAGTTGCACGCGTGCCTGAGGCACCCGCGCCAAGCTGGCACTCAAGGTTGGCAGATCAACCTTTTGAATAGCGGTCGCCGGGTGATGCACCCGGTTGTCTTCTAACTTGATGGCAATCTGGACGAGCAGTCCTCGGCGGGTGGCCTCTTCCAAAAGCGCCACGAGTTCCGATTCACCGCCTTGGTAGCCATGGTAGCCAGGAAACAAACGGATCCCCGGCATTCGGTACTCGTCACAGCAGCGGCGTAGATCCTCGCGCCAGTCGGGCCACGTCGGATTGACCGTGCCAAACGGTACAAAGAACTCCTCGAATTTGCGGCATACTGCCGCCAACTGTCGATTGCACCGATCGAGTTGCTTGTGCCAAACCGCTTGGAAACTTGCCACCCAAGCACGTTGGACGCAATGTGCCCGCAGCTTTTGCCGCAGACGTTCCGGGGTATCATATTTCAGTTGCCGAAATGGCCAACTAAAGAGATACGCGTTCGAATCGACGAGCCCACATGGCACGTGGGTTTCAGCGTCTTCGGCCCATGCACACTGGTGCATCCACCACGAGCTGCGACTGAGTGCCAAACACGCCGTGGAAGCTGCTATGAATTGCCGGCGGTCCATAGGCCGGTTCTCCCAATCTGAGCATGTAAATACTCCGCGGTAAGCTTTCTCTGTAGCTTTTTAAGGTCCCCCGACCGGCTCGAAGTTGGCGGGGTTTCTTTGACCGGGTAACCATTCGACCCGCAGCTGCGGGCGATCCGATCCTCCTTGCTCGACTCGTAGCCACAGTACATGCTTGCCCGTCGCCAGCGCGATATCGCCCGGCCCGTCGCTCAACCAGGGCTGCTCATCGACCCACGCTTGCCACGGAAGCTTGGTTTCGACTTCAAATCGCGCCGTTCCGGCTTCGTGTACCCATACCTCCGTCTTTAGAAACAGCGCCGCTAAACCGTTAATTGTGGTCAATTGGTCAAGCGGAAGGAAACCGTCGAACTTCGAATAACACGCGCGCCATTTTGATTCAGGAGCCGAAAAGACCAATTGGCGAAGTTGGTCCAAGTGCGGTACTTCCCGAAGAAGCTCTTCAGGCGGATCGACCAACACGCGCCAGCGATAGGCGTATTTTCGGCTGGATGGTGCATATGGCCCCGGCTTTCCCAATTCGTAAACAAATCGGATAAGATCCAGTGTTTCTTGATAGGTTAGGAACTTGGTAAGTCCCATGGGCATCATCGATGGGCCCTCGAACTCGTCTTCAACATCAGCCAGAGCGATGGTAAGAATTTCCCCTTTGGCATCCTTGATGCGTACCAATCGATCATCTCGCTCCTGCACAATCCCCGTTAGCACTCGCCCGTCGGACGTCACGAAAACACGTGTCAAATATTGCTCTTTGATAGCCAGGTTGGGATTGAGGATCGAGTTTACGATGTAATCCAAAGGAGACGATGCCCCGATAGCCGACAAGTCTGGCCCGATCTGTCCACCTGCTCGATTCAGACTATGGCAACGAAAGCAGTTTACGTCCTCACGGCGAAATACTCGTTCTCCGTTCTCTGCGTTACCTTGAACCAAAACTTCCTGGCACATCGCGGCTACCTCTTCAGGGGTCGGTGGCGGGCGGTCCTCGGTAAGGCCTGCCAGTTGACTCAAGATTGCGGACAAGTCGGGGTCATTTCGTCCCACGGAAAACAGATAACGTAACGCCCGTTTTGCAACATCGGGGTGAACCGTGGCGTTCGCTAACGCAAGGGCCAGCCGTTCTGCACCATGTTGCCGTTCCAGGAGGGCATCGAGCATGGTGGCAGGGTCTACCGATAGGTCGAATTGTTGCAGCAACCGAGCGGCCCACTGAGCAGCTTCCTCCAAATCCACGGCTGCTAACGCCGCTACCGCGTTTTGGCGAACATAGGGATCCGTGGCTTGCTCGGCCAGCCAGACCAGGGTGCGGTGAGCGTCGTGCGGTGCGATGCGGATCAGGCTTTCCATGGCAGCCCGACGGATGTCCGTAGGCAGTGGCGGGTGTTGGACAAGCGCGACCAGTTTGTCTTTCGCTGCAACCACATTCCAAGCCCCTGCCAGCCGCACGGCAGGCAGACGGAGGTTCACATCCTCAAACAACAGAACGATGGGTGCCAGATCGCCACTGGGCTGTAACCGCCGTATGAGCGCCGCGTCAAGTAGCCACTGTAGAGACTGGCGGCGAAGCGTCGCCGACATCGCCTTCGGATCGAGCACGTGTCGAAACACCACGCTTAAGTCATCTGGGCCACCCCGCTGGCAGATTATTTCGATAATGGCTGGCTGCCGGTCGGGTGGGATGCGTCCGGTTTCCAACAAGCGAACCAACGGCGCCACCGGCGATGCAGATTGACCGGCTAATTGGGTATGGAAGAGAGGTAGGATGGACAGAGCTACTCCCAATTGCGCGAAAACAGTTCCCAATCGGCCAAAACAGGCAGTATTGATTTGCCAGAATGCGGTCGAGGAAGTGGCCAACATGTGGCGGTAGGTTAATTGGCTATTACCCATAACTATGCGACCGAGGTAACATTTAAAGGGTATGTTGTTATAGCCGGCGCCCATCCTACTGCGAAGCTTTTTTGCGGCTATCCAATGTTGCCAGTGTCTCTTCCAGTACAAACGTTAGATACGGATCCTGAGGGTGAAGCAACGACTGAAGTGCGATTTCTTCTGCCCGAGCTACGTCCGGGCCGCGGAAAAAGCTCAAGGCACGCAAAGCTTCCAATCGGACGCGGGGATGTTCATCATGGACAGCTTTTTCTAGCCGCTCCCACACGCCTTCCATCCGCTCGCGCCATGCGACGAGCACCCGCACGGCAGCAGCGCGAGCTCGAAAATCGGGCGATGTAAGAACCCGGTCCAATAGCTCCGCATTAACCACGTTATGGCTTTGAAACAGCCACAGGATTTCCAGCACGTGGTGCTCGTACTCCGTGTCGTTCTTGTCGAGATTTTCAAGCCATTGCCGCGCCGCTTCCACGACTTCGGCAGTTGGTCTTGCAGACAACTCGATGCGCGTCCGATATCGCACGCGATCCACCGGCGATTTTAGATTATCCAGAAGCTGCTGGAGCGTTGCTCCGTAAATGGGTGGGTCAGTGGATAGTGAACGCCCTTGGTACGTCACCCGATAAACGCGGCCATGCTCCCGATCCCGACTCGGATCGCGCAGATTGTGTTGCATATGTCCGATGATTGGGTTATGCCAATCAACGAACCAAATTGCGCCATCCGGTCCGATTTCGATGTCCACGGGGCGAAAATTCGGATCGCTCGAAAACAGGATCGGCTCTTGCTCAACAGCCGCGAAACTTGCTCGGTCATCACTGACCTTATATTGGAGAATTCCCTGGAACCCGATCACATTCAATACCAACAAATTACCTTGAAACTCTTCTGGAAAATGCTCACTACTCAGCACTTCCGTGCCAGGGCATGGCCGTGTGCGCTGCTGATAGACTTGGGGTGGCTTGCGGTGTTTTCGGGGAAAATCGACGTCACCCGAAAACAGCGTCGCATGGTAGGGTTGCGCGCCGGTACCGTCCCAAACGATATCTTGCCCCCAGCGGTCAAAGACATGGCCATGGGGATTGGCGAACGGTACCGACACATAAACATCGAACTTTTGCGTCCGTGGCTCGTAACGAAAAACCGCTCCATTGGCCACGCGCCGCACCGGGCCCCACGGCGTTTCGACCTGCGTATGGTGAAACGTACCTTCTTGAAAGTACAAGGCACCGCCGGGATCCAGCACAAAACTATTGGCCGTGTGGTGCGTATCGGCCGTATCGAGACCGTGCACTAATCGTTCCAGTTGGTCATAGCGATCGTCGCCATCGCGGTCATACAGGATCACAAGGTCTGGGCCTTGAGCGACCAGTACGCCACCTCCCCAGAATTCGAAACCTGTAATGTTATCCAAATCGTCGGCAAATTTCGTGCATCGGTCAGCCTTCCCATCCCGATCGGTGTCTTCCAAAATCAGCAGGCAGTTATTCATCGGTTGTGTGGGTTGCCAGTGCGGGTACGTGGGCCACGTGGCTACCCACAATCGACCACGGGTATCGAAGGCCATCTGCACGGGGTTAATCAGTTCGGGAAACATCGACTCGTCGGCAAACAGCGACACCTCCATCTGGGCATGGACCGTCATTTTCTGAATTGCTTCCTCGCCATCGAGGAAAATGTGTTTACCACCTTCCAGCGGGCCCGGTTTGTTGCTGATCACCGGTATGAACTCTGGCAAGTCGTCATCTTTGGGCTCGGCCGCCTCACCTCGTGCCGCTGCCCAAACCACCGCATCTCGGTTAGCCGTCATTCGGTCCAGAATTTTCAGCTCGCGTTGTAATACCGTGTAGTTGGATAAGCCGTCTCCGTATCCACCTGGTCCTTCGGAGAATTTTAAAAAGGCACGATCTCCGTAGGTGGAATATCCATCGGTCACGCGATACCGATGGAACCAGTACCACGATTTTTCGAGAACCGCTTTTCGTAGCGGCTGGAGCTTCTCCTGCCAAGCCTCGCCCTTCTCCGCTGGCCGGTCCGTGCCGATCAACTGATCAAGTGCCGTCTGGGCAATCCACAAGTCGCCGCGTTCATTTTGGTGGATGCCATTAATTGTAAATGGCCGCCCCGGGGTGTTATCAGCCGATGGCGGCTGCTCACCAAATCTTCGAGAGGGCGCAAAAAGGTCAATGAACAACACCTGATTTTGCTTTGCGACCTCGCGCATTGCCTCCGTATACATGGCCAGCCGCTCGTTAACCTGCGCGACGTGCTCAGCCGACGGCAAATTCGGGTCGTCTAATAGTTCCATTGCCATGGGTGAAAACAGCACGATACGCGGTGGCGACTCATCATTGTATTTTTGACCAAGCATGTGCTTGAGCTGTGCATCTAACGTCTTCCGAAAAGCCTCGAGTTTGGCTTCACCTCCCCACGACTCGTTGTAACCAAAAAAAGCAAAAATCACGTCGGCCCGCGTATTGGTAAACTCGAAGCGGTTCTCTCGTACCTTTCCGGCGTCGCGCGGTCCGAGTTTGCTCGGCTGCGGGATAGGAGCAAGCCCCGCCAGCCACTGGTCTGGAGTACCAAAATGCATGGAGCGAAGCCTTTTCTGCGGATCGATTTCATCTCCGCTATAGGCCAAGTTCCGAAACACGAAACGGTGCTCCGGAAAGTGGGCGTGCAAAAGCGTTTCCAGCCAGCCGAAATGCTGCATCCGTTCGGCAACCGTGCCCCCAATAATGCAAATGTGATCGTCCGGGTGAAACTCAAAGCGGTGTTCCTCCGCGTATAGGCATGCTGGGATACCTAGGAGAACGAACGCGCCTGCGATTCCTAGTAGGTTCTTCATGCAATGTGACTCCCTGTCTTAGCTAACCGACGCCAAAACGGCTATTATAGTTGGCCCTCTTTTCGCATGGGAAAGGGGTACGCTTCGGAAGCTCTGTTCTAGTACCGCTACGACGAGCGGTTCTGGCTAAACCCGGACCCTAGCACCATCAAAAGCATGTATTCCACGCGTTGTTTTACGTGTGCCGAAGCGAATCGCTTCTCTACTTGGTTTCGGTGCCGATACGAGCAAAAACCGGTTCCCACAACGGACCGAGCAAAATGCGCGCTCCCTCCGCCGTCAGGTGGTCGTCGTCAAAATAAAACAGCCTATCGCCCGATCGAACGCGAGAACGCCCCGACGTGTCGAAGCACGTTTGCACCGGGTCGAGCGCCCTAGCTTGGTTTCGTAGCGCGCTTGTCCACACGATGTGGCGGCTCTTGCGAGTCGCCTGAAGGTAGTGTTCAAAAGAAACGGTCTCCAACCGGCACCAATGCGGCCATATCTCGGAGTAAACCAGTTGAGCGCGGTAGGCATCCCCGCCAGGCTGAGCAGGGACTTCCTTCATGATCCAAACCGAGCAGCCGAGTTGCTTGAGTTGACCTAACAGCCGATCCAAGGCGGTTTGCCGGTACTGCCATTCTTCAGATGAAATCAGAAAGGGACGATCCTGAAGTAACTGATCGTATACACCGCTCCACCGGGCCACGAGGAAAACGAATCGCAGAGAATGTCGGCCAATGAAGTCGAGCACCAGGCGATTGTGCTCAGCCGCTGCTTGTGTGACGATCGGTGTCGCTTCGCGTGCCACCGAATACACACCGACCCTCCATCGACGCCCTAATTCATCCATCAGCGGTTCGAGTACGACTGCGTGGCTGTCGCCCCACAGTAGAGCCGTAGGTCGGCGATCCGGAGCACCCAGGCGCGTTACCTGGTCCTGCTGAATCTGTGCGTCGGTCGGTCCGACATGATCGGGAGCTTGTAGCTGCATTGCCAAGTGCAGCACCCGGTCCGGGAACCGATTTGGGAAGCCACGTGCCAACGCAATAGCGCCTGCCCCGGCAATCACCAGCAATGTCCCGACGAAGCTGGCAAGCAGCAGCCAGCGGGTGCTACCCAACCATTCCCGCCTGCGTACCGGTTGTTCGATCCACCGCCAACTGGAATAGGCGAACACCACCGCAGTTGCCGAAAGCAAAAGCCGCAGCCCAAGCGACTCGAACCGCATTCCACCGACGTAGTGCCCCCACGAGAGCAAAGGCCAGTGCCAAAGATAGAGCGAGTACGAGATGAGTCCTAGTCCGGTCGCCAGTCGATGGCTCAATACTCTCCCTGTCCAGGTAACCCGGTGAGCAAATAACAACACCAACACAGCACCGAAAGTCGGTAGCAAAGCTGCTGCGCCTGGAAACCATGTGCGCTCATGAAACACAAGCATTGCCAAAAGGATCATCACGAGGCCAGCAGTCGTAGCAGCTTCATGGAACCACCGCCTAGCTAAACCGTAATGTATTTGTGCTGCGATACTGCCTAGCAACAGCTCCCAGGCCCGAAATGGTGCAAGATAAAACGCCGCAACGGGATGGTATTTGGTCGCATACCAGCATGCCACCCATAACCCAGCAGCCAGAACGATGAACAGCATTCGCCGATATTGCATGGTCCAGTTGCGACAGAACCACATCAGCAGCGGAAAACCGACATAGAACTGTTCTTCGACCGCCAATGACCAGGTGTGCAGCAAAGGTTGAAGTTCGGCAGGCGCTGCAAAATAACCCGTGTGTCTCCAAAAGTAGAAATTCGACGCCAGCACCGTTTGTGAAGCAGCCGCGCGCGCCGTATCACACAGGTCGGCCGGTAGCAATATCAGACTCGATCCGGCCAACGTCCCCAATAACGTTACCACCAAGGCAGGATAAATCCGCCGAATACGCCGTTCCCAGAAATTCCAAACGCTGAATTGCCCTGCCTGCTGATCGTGCAAAATCAGTCGGGTAATGAGGTAGCCAGAAATAACGAAGAATACATCGACGCCAACGTAACCTCCAGGCATTCCCAGACGTGCATGGTAGAGAACGACCCCCAGGATGCTCAACGCCCGTAAGCCGTCGATTTCCGGCCGGTATCGCTCGATGCCCATGACACGTTGCCTCCACTTTGTAGCTCAAGATAATCGGCTGCAGCGCGCCGCGGGAGGCGAGCAAAAACTTCTCACGGTATCTGCAAGCCATTGATTAGGAGTGCCACGTGCAAGGTTGGTGACAAAAACCAGCAACGCAACTTACCATGTGGGTAGTCGACCGGTATCTAAATCCAACGTACCACACGCAGAAGCCCAATACGCTTCCCCAGGTTTGCGCGTTACCTCGACACAAGTCAACCGATGGGATTCGGAACCAACAACCCGGAGTTGTTGGGCACGAAAGTTAACACCGATTTCAAGCGAGGCTGTCCGTTCCCACATCCAGAAAGGTCAATAACGTAAATGGAGCCCTTCCCTTGGCCAGCGTGTCATTTGGATAGTTTGATAAGAAGAACGGACGATGAGATAACTTTCTGGGATTGCATAATGCGTTACCGAATGTGGGTGAACAGAGTCGCGAACGCCGCGAAAAAGTTGCAGGTTGTGTTCTGGCGATCGAGAATAAGCGCAGAATAATTCGGATTGCACCCATGTCTTTATTGCAACGATTCGGACCGATTTTGCTATTTTGGTTGCAAGTAGCTATTGTCTTCGCCTATAGGTATTATGCTGGGCGATTCGAGCCTCAGGCGGTTCCTGACACCTCCAGTTATGAGCAATTTCCCTGGGACGACGCCCTCCGTGCGATGCGCACCTTGGGTTATCCGGCGCTGTTGAAAGTAAGCGCTCTGGTGCATCCTCAGCATCGATGGTTGATTTTTGCGAAGTTCGTTTGGGAAGTGCTTGCTATTTGGATTTTATGGCGCGGTCTTGAAGCGATAACACGCACGCGCTGGCGAAGCATGCTGGCTGCCTCTAGTCTTTTGTACTCTCACTTTTTCTATCTTTACGGTAATAGCTTGGCCCCCGACTACGTTGCTGCTTCAACAGCAGTGGCCGCAGTAGGCTGGTTATTGCAGTGGACAGATCGCCCGCGCGTCCGAGAAGGATTGGGATTTACTGTTGCAACCATGCTTGCCTATCACCTGCGACCAGCCTATTTGTTTTTAGTTCTGTATGTTCCTCTGGTGGGATGGTGGATAAACCGATGTCAGGGGCGTCCACTTTATCGAACGCAGCGGCGCTGGCAAGTCGTTCTGACGGTAGCGGCCACATTTGGGCCCCTGGTTGGGTTCTCTTTGCTACGAGCGTACGTCGTGGGTCAGTTTGGTCTTGTAGCCTTCGGCGGAGCAAACTTGGCAGGTGTGGTCACAGCGTTCATGACCAGCGACGACGTGCAGCGACTCGCTGCTCCCTACCGCCCTTTAGCGCAACAGATCCTATGCGAGCGTGCTCGTATCCAGCGAATTTCCCCGGATACATTAGCCGATCCCACAGAGGAACTGAGCCAGATCGAGCGCGGCTTCGACGTGCGAACCTGGCAAGTGTGCGTTCCGGCCGCCCGCCGCCTAGGGAACCGAAGCTGGATCCAGGTAGACCGCTCCCTGGGCTCTTTAGCAATCGAGATCATTAAGGCTAAACCCATTCCGTATTTAATGTGGATTCCCAAGTCGTTTTTGTGGGGAATACGTACAGTAGCCGCAGATTACCTTGTCAATCCCGTTTATGCTGCGTCGGCTCTTGCACTGGCGGTATATGCGCTGCCGCGGAAAAGGCCGGCAAGCGAACCAGGAAGGCTAAATGTATCGTCGACTCTGAATCACGGACGATTACTCTGGAGTGTGGCATTCCTCTACTTAGTGATGAAACTATTGCTCATCGTTCTCTGTACGCCTCCCTTTGGGCGGCTGGCAGACGCGGCTGGATTGCTGTTGGCCGTCCCATTGACGTGGGCAGTTTGCCAGGCGGTCCACACGGCGCGTGATTGATCAAGCCCGCCCGCCTCGTCAATCCAACTTCCCGGGAGGTACTGCGCGATGGTTGTTCGCCGAGACTTCTGCCGCCGGTGCTCAACCGCCCCAATCAGTCCGTCACGTGCGCTGTGCAGCGCAGGACGAGATTTCGGAAGCTGGTGGGCAAGCCTAGAAAGTTTTTACCCGACGGTATTGACACTCGTTCTTTTCGCAACAGAACGAGCAAGTGGCGCCCGAAGGCCAAATCGCACAGGATCGCAACCTCGTCTGGCTGGGCGTCCAAGGCGTTAACGACGGCGCCGTTGGGTAGACTGGCTGCCGTGCCAGGTGCGTCTATCAATTCAAACTCCGCACTCTGAAGTATTTCGCGAAGCCAATCAGGACTTGCTGGTGCAAAGCGGGCATAGGGCAATTTCGCGCGTCGCGACGGCGACGTGCCGTGGCGCGGTGCGTGGGAGTTTCGCAACTGGTTTTTTAGCTCGCTCCGCACCTGTCGTACCAAGGTCGCGAGCTGTTGAGCGTCGCCCGACGCTAGTTCGAGATGCAGCGGTATGTCGACCGTTTCCCACGGCATCCAGATGCCCGTCGCTAGGGGGGCCAAGGCGAGGACTGTGCGGAGTGTTCGTACAGCTTCCGCCAGTGTCGGCGGTAACTCCGTTAGCCCTTGCGGTGTGCTGTCTAGGTGCGTCAATGGGGCATACAGGTCTGCCGGCAGCCCCCATTGCCCCAGCAACCGCAGCAGCGCGTCTCGAGGAGCTACCGGCAACATTTCGGCTTCCTGCTCGTCCAGCGACCAATCTGCTTTATCCGCTGTTTCGAGCATTTGTTTATACAGTTGCGGGAAAGTACCGGCGGTCACCGCCCGGCTCAGTGGAAAAACCAGGGCGGAAAAAGTAACCGCATGGCCCATTTGGGGATCGACGCTCGACGGCAGTAACCGATCGGCCAAGAGACATCCGGCCAAACTGCGCCCATGTATTAGCTGCATGTCCAACCAAGGCAAGGACAACCGGGCTAAGGCCTTGAATGTTGCAACGGCCACGGAAATCTCGCCGATGCGTCTGATTCCCACGCGTGCGATCGCTTCATGCAACTCGGTGATCTTACGTCCCGATGGGTTATAAAACCCATTGTTGACTAATTTGAGTAGTTCCGTAGTGAGCACGGCATCTTTCTTGATAAGATCGGCCAAGGATCGCGCATCACAATCGTCGGCACGTACTCGGTACAGTACTTCCAATGCAATTTCCGACGCAGGTAATAAATGATGGACATTCTGGATCTGCTGGTCGAATTCTTCCTGGGAGACGCGCTTGGTGCTCGCAGCCGGTACCGCCGCCGCGGGTGTTTTCGACGATTGAGTTGGGGCATCAGAATCGTCATACACCGCGCGGTGCCCCTGCGTTAAGGAACCTCTGCATAAGTCAGCGTTGTTGCACTGGAACCTTTTGAAAAGTCGGC
>CAYRMD010000032.1:0-50795 GCA_964425225.1 uncultured Pirellulaceae bacterium
ATCCATCGAGCCAATACGCTCGTTTACCGCCAGTTGATCAGACGTTCCTTAAGGCGTATGCACTGGTACCGAGACGGCACGGCGACCGGTACATCGTTGTACTCACGTGTTCTAGAAAAGTTCCTAGGGACATGAAAGAGCACGACAATGGGCAGAGGCCATTCTCGTTATCGTGGGCGATGGGGGCTGCCATTGGTGCTATGGTCGGCACTATTGACCAGCGATTACCGACAAAATGTCAAAGGGCAAGAAGCCGCCACAGCTTTTGGACCACCGCGCCCACTGCCGCAGCCACTTGCCGAAGAGCCTCTCGCCGAACGATCGCGATTTGTCGATGCCCTCCGAGGTAATGATCACAATGACGGCACGTTCGAGCATCCTTGGAAAAGCGTGCAGTATGCTGTGGACCATCTGGAACCGGGTGAGGTGTTGTATTTGCGCGGTGGAGTTTATTACGAACGGGTTCACCTACGCCGTTCCGGTCTGCCGCAACAACCTATTGTCATTCGATCCTATCCGGGAGAACTTGCCATTCTTGACGGTGGCGTCCGCGAGTTTTACGAAGATCCGTCCGCATCGTGGGAACCGGTCGCGGATGGGGCTCATGGCGAATTTGTTTCAACGCACAGTTATCTCAACCGCGACACGCGGCGTGTTCCGCGTCACTTTCTGCCTGGGGCGAGGGAGCCCTTCCTCGGGCACGAGGGAGAGCGTCCGTTGGCATTCGGCTTCCTTGCCGATTCGATGATTCCCTTGCATGGTTATCGGCGCCTCCGGGACCTAAGAGCCGATAACGAGGTATTTTCGGGCAAATCCGAGGAAAAGCCGCTCTATTGCGGACCGGGTCTATGGTTCAACCGGCAAACGGGAAGAATCCATATTCGCCTGGTACCCACTCGCCTACCAGGTCTAGACCAAATCAGCTACCGTGGTCCAACCGATCCGCGTCAGGCACGGCTGGCAATATCGGTGGGATTCGGCGACGAGGTGCTGCGTTTAAACGGCGTGTCGCATATTACGATCCGAGGCATTGTTTTTCGTGGAGCGACGGGCAGTCCGCTTATTCAAATCTACGGCTGCGTTGGAATCGAGCTCGATCACATAACCGCCTACGGCGGTTTTCCGGCTCTATTGCTCGACGCATCACGCGATGTGCGCATTCAGCATTCTGCCTTTCGGGGCAATGCAGCTCCTTGGTCCTCGCGCGCACACATGAAATATTACGGAACACCCTCGTATCAAATCATTCTTTACAACTCGCAGCCCCTCAATGAAAACATAGAGATTTCATGGTGCGAGTTCACGGATGACCACGATTTCGCATTCTTGCGATTTGTGCGCAATTTACATTTCCATCATAATTACGTCGATAATTTCAACGACGACGGACTGGAGTGCGGGCCCAAATTGCGGAACCACACTATTTACATATATCAGAACTACATCGGTCGATCTCTAATACCGTTCTCACAACACGAAATCGTGCCGGATGAATCACCAGCCGATCACGATCCTGACTCTGGGGTTTATATATTTCGCAATTTGATCGATCTACGTTGGGGTGTCTACGTGGCTCCACACGAATCTGATCCAAGCGGTCACTTCCTGCACCAGGAGGGACATGTAGCCAGCGATCATGGTTCGCCGATCTGGCCAGTACTACGATTCTACCATAACACCGTTATTCGCAGAGGTCCAACATTCCGCAACTATTTTTTATTTGGGTTGGCAGCACAGGGCTTGCGGTCAACGGAGCGTGACGTATTCAACAATATATTCCTTCAGACCGAAAGCCCAATGCAAGTCGTGATGCCCGCGTTCGCGCATCCGGTGCACCTGCGCGAAGGTGGAAACGTACTATGGAGTTTGGCGGCAGATCAGACGGCGAGTGTACACCCGTTAGACGTTTTCCGGCGATCCATGCAATTTGGCGAAAGTCAAAAGCTATACCCACCAGGTTGGACAAGTTTGGACAGATGGGCAGATCCACGATTGGTTGATCCGTCGCCCATGGATACCCTGCCGGACATGCGACTTGGACCACATAGCGCAGCGGTGGACGCAGGAGTTCCCATCCCTGGTTCCTGGCCGGATCCCTTGCGGGCGGCCGACACGGGGAATCCGGATAGTGGGGCTATTCCAGCCGGGCTTGACGGCTGGGCAGTGGGTATCGACGGTCGTATCCATCTGGGAAAGGAGCGGTAGCTCGTTTTTGCCATTTATGAGATAGCCAGCATCAAACAACAAGGCAACGCTAAGCCAAAGAGGCTCAATACAAAATAGAACGGCAATAGTGATTTCGCCTCTGCGCCTGTTGCACTAAGCCGATTCGCGCCGTAGCGAAAGCCCGTGGGAGGCTTTTACGGCTCTTTATAGCAAAGAAACAACGCGCATTACCAGTTACCGGGCTGGGCGTTCGACCATCAGTTCGCCGCGCTGCGGGTCATAAACATAGCGGTGCCCCGGAGGTAGCTCGGGCAAAGGGATGCGGTTGTACTCGATAATCTCGCGCATAAATTCTTCATGGCTTCGCGGCAGATATCCTTTTTCAGCCTGGAACAATTGAAGCGCTTGAGGAATGGAGACCTGAAATACCAGCCTTTCGCGCGCTGCGAACAGCGATCGCGCAGGTTCTGCAATCACCCGTTGCACACCGGAATTAAACTGATCAAGCGATCGCCCCCGACGACCAACGCCCACTTGCGCCGGCACACGAGTCGTGGCAGCATCGCTGGGCGCACTAGCTGTGCCCGGAGCGGCTCCCGGTGTGTGTGCACCCGCAGGAGCATAACCAGGCGGGCTATAGCCCGAAGGAGCCGTTGCGCCCGGTGGCACGCTTCCCGCAGGCCCGCCTCGAGACCCAGGGGCGCTAGAATAACCGGGTGGCGACGAACCAGGCACATGGCCAGGCGCGTTCGATGGATAGCCTGCATTGGGAGGCGCATAACCAGGCGCCGTTGGTGAATAGCCGGGCGCGGGTGCCGCATAGCCCGGCGTCGGCGCAGGATAGCTCGCCGAAACGGCCCCAGTCGACGCAGCACCCGCCCCAGAAGCCCCACCCCCCAGTAATGGATCTGCCGGCTGAATGAGCCCCGCGGCGCCAAAGGGATTATTGACTGCGCGCTGGGCGGGCTCTACACTTGAGCTCACATCACTGGCAGCGCTAGGCGAAGCACTTGCTGTCGACGCAGCAGAATCCGTGGAATTTGTTGAGCTAGACGGTCCAGACAACGATGAAACATTACAGCCGACTGCCCACATCACGACCAAGCCCAAAAGAGCCGCAATCATAAACCTCATGAGAACACCCTTTCCAACCGACGCGCCGGTGACGTTACCTGGAAAACTGCTTCGCGCCACCCTTCTTACCTAGCGATCATTGTTACACACCCGGTCGGCATTAACCAGACTCGCATCCCTTTCCTCGCGAAATTTGATGCCCAACGCGCACCCCAAAACCGTCCGCCGTTGGCGCGCTAAGGGCCGGATAGTCCGTGCAAGGGCACGAATTTGGGGTACACGCGCGACTTCACAGACCACGCAACCCTGGCACACGGTGTCAGTCCGGCGGCCGTTAATCATCGTAACAACGTTCACCCGACAAACCGAGTACCAACGCCCTCCGGGATGGTCTCACGGAACCAGCGGTGCGGTGCACGCTCAAACATACTTCGGGGCTATTCCCATTCGATCGTGGCTGGGGGCTTGGAACTGATGTCGTAGCAAACCCGATTAACACCTTTGACTTCGTTGATGATACGCGCCGAGATACGGGCCAAAACGTCGTAGGGCAAGCGAGTCCAATCGGCGGTCATAAAGTCATCGCTATTAACACACCGCACCACAACCGCTTGTTCATAGGTACGGGCATCACCCATGACGCCTACGGTACGCACAGGAAGGAGAACAGCGAAGGCCTGAGCCGTTTGACGATACAGCCCGGCACGGCGGATCTCCTCAATGACAATGGCATCGGCTTCGCGGAGTATTTCCAACCGTTGGCGTGTTACTTCTCCCAGACAACGCACGGCCAATCCAGGACCAGGGAACGGATGGCGCCACACCAACTCTTCAGGCAGTCCTAGGTCCAACCCCAGCCGCCGTACTTCGTCTTTGAATAGATCTCGAAGCGGTTCAATGAGCTCGAACCCCAAGTCCTCCGGCAAGCCTCCCACATTGTGATGCAGCTTGATGGTTGCAGCCGGTCCGCCCGGTGCCGAACCACTTTCAATAACATCCGGATAGAGTGTGCCTTGGGCCAAGAATCGCGCATCGGGAATGCGACGCGCCTCTTCACGAAAACAATCGATAAATACGTGTCCAATGCGGCGTCGTTTTTCCTGCGGATCGGTAACACCTGCCAAGGCCGCTAAAAACCGCTCTTCAGCTTCCACAACGTGCAGATCGGTTTGGAAGTGCGACGAGAACTGTTCGACTACCATTTGCTGTTCGTTCTTGCGGAGTAGACCGTTGTTGACCAGGATACACGAAAGCTGCGAACCGACAGCTCGATACAGCAGCGCAGCGGTCACCGAGGAATCGACACCGCCGGACAACCCACAGATCACACGGCTGGTTCCCACCCGCTGCCGAATCGCTTGCACCGTCTGGGCCGCGAAATCCGACAGGACCCACGTACCACGACAGCCACAAATCTGCATCAAGAAATTTCGCAGGATTTGAGAGCCACGCGGTGTGTGGCTGACCTCCGGATGAAACTGGAGTCCGAACACCGGCAAGCTACGGTGTGCCACAGCGGCAATGGGACAGGTTTCCGTGTGGGCAACAGGAATAAAGTTATCGACGATACGCGTTACCTGATCTCCGTGGCTCATCCAAACTTCCAGTTCGCGCGGTAAGCCGCTCCACAAAGGATGATGACTATCCAGATGGCAGATGGCCCGACCGTACTCACGTGCCGGAGCGCTGCTGACCTGACCGCCAAGAGCAGCACAAGCCAATTGCATCCCATAGCAGATTCCCAATACGGGTATTCCGAGCTGAAAGAGCCGTTCGTCGCAGCGAGGCGCACCTGGCTCATAGACACTGGCCGGACCGCCCGACAGGATCAACCCCTTCGGTCGACGACGGAGAACTTCTTCTGCCGAAATATCATGCCGTACAATCTGACAGAACACATGTTGCTCGCGCACGCGCCGCGCGATGAGTTGCGCATATTGTGATCCGAAGTCCAAGACGAAAACCAGCTCGTCCATGACATGCTCGGTCATGGGCCACTGGGGAGGCCCCCCTCGCATCGCAAGTCTCCTCGTTTGGAAACCATCGCCGACGCGACGCCTTGGGCGAAGCGACGGTTGTCCTAATCTGGGTCACTGAAATCTTTTATGATACGTTATAGCTTCCACCACTGCACGGGGAGTTGACCCGGGCTCAATACAGCGAGTCGGGTCCTGGAAAACCTTTGCCGGGCAAGGCACGCAGCAGGATCGGCTTACTCAATCCAAGAAGGGTACCATGGACGGCGATCCCAATAGTTTTCGTTGGTAGCAATGGGATTTCAGAAGCTGGTCTTCGCCAACGGCTACGTGTGTGTGCGTCACATTTGTAGGTAAATAGTTCTCACGCAAAGGCGCTAAGGCGCAACGAAGACAAAAGGTGCGTGGCACTTGCCTACTTGCGGCTTTGCATTAAATCACCTTCCCCTTTTTAGCTCAATGCAATTAGCCGCTCCCTTACGGTCGCGGCTCGGTTGAGCCCTCGCTCGACGCAGCGCCTTTGCCAAGAAGCACCGGTATTGGCTCACATTGGGTCGGGCCGAAAAAGGCATATCTTGCCAGGCTCAGCAAATATCCGAGTGAGTTCATCTACCATAAAGAAAGATACTTTGTATCCATTCCTGTCGCGGAAAATAGAAAACTTCCGCCATGGCCTACCTTCTACACCACAAACCCACCTACAATCCAGATGCACACACGCTACGCGTTACGTACTGAATGGTGGTCACCCCCGAACCGCCCGCCATGCCGGTTGTGACGACAACTCGGTGATAGAAACAACATGCCGTACGCGCATTACCTATTTTCGGAAGCACACGTGTCCATTATTGTCTTAGAAGGAGGTTGCTTATTGCGCCCTTTGCAGACGACAGAAGTCTAGGCGCCAAGCAGCAGGTGCGTCGATCAAGGGAATAGGCACGGCACGCTGGATCCATCTTGGGACCGATGGCTCGCGAAAGGGTCCATTTTACAGCAAACCAGCTTTCTCGGAGCCCTTTAGCTGCACCTGTTTGACTGGTCGTTATGAGCTGGGAAACACAAGATACATGAAACGGGGGCTAACAAATCCGCGCAGCCGGACGAACGGAGTGGCGACACAATGCGGATCCTCTTGACCAATGACGATGGTTTCTATGCGCCGGGATTAGCAGCCATCGAACACGAGCTTCTCAAGATGGGGGAGGTCTACATCGTGGCTCCGGCAACGGAACAAAGCGGTGTCGGGCATTCGATTACCTTTTTAAGACCATTGGTGTGCAAGGAGGTTTATGACGGTGAGCGACGGCGCGGCTGGGCCGTGGAAGGGAGTCCAGCCGACTGTGTGAAGTTAGGGATATTCGAGTTTATGCCCGAACGGCCGGATCTCGTGGTAAGCGGAATCAACAACGGTTTGAATGCTGGAATCAACGTGCTGTACTCAGGTACGGTAGCGGCGGCAATCGAAGGGGCTTTCTTTGGCATAACCAGCATAGCCATCTCGCTAGAATTCGATGAACATGCCAATTACCTGCGCGCCGCCCAACTGGCATGCCACATTATCCAACAGATTCTCCGGCAAAAGGGTCCCGAACCGCATCTTTACAACATTAACATACCGACCGCTGCCCTCTCGACTCCTCGCGGCATTAAAGTAGTACCCATGGGAGTTGAGCGATACGGTGAGCATTTTATCCGCCGGCAGGATCCCCGTGGGCGCACCTATTATTGGGCCACAGGGGATCCCCCGCCGCGGCGCACCGAATGGGAAACCGATTTGGTCGCGCTGCAGGACGGTTACATTACGATTACGCCCCTTCAATTCGATTTAACTCGCTGGAGCGTCCTGCGACAAATGCAGAGTTGGGATTTTGATCTATCCAGTTGGCAGACGCAGGCAAGCGATCCCGTATCTTTCGACCTGTGATGATCTCCCGCTAAGGATACGAGCTCCATGAACCGCCTTTATATTTTCACGGTCGAAGATTTGACCAAAAAGTTCGGTACACGTGAGGTGTTGAATAACATTTGGCTTGCGTTTTTTCCGGGAGCCAAGATTGGCGTGTTGGGACGCAACGGTGCGGGAAAATCCACACTATTGCGCATCATGGCCGGTTGGGACAAAGACTATGACGGTGTAGCTCGATTGACTGAAGGTTTTACCTGCGGCTATTTGCCACAAGAACCGCAGCTTGATCCGCACCTTGATGTGTGGGGCAATCTGCAGCAAGCGGTCGCTCCGCGCCGGCGTCTGGTGGAACGCTATAACGAAATTGCGGCTCAACTGTCGAAACCGCTCGACGCATCGCAGATGCAGAAACTGTGCGATGAAATGGCGCGTCTTCAAGACCAGATCGAAGCCCAACAAGCGTGGGAAATCGATCGACAATTGGAAATAGCGATCGACGTCATGAACCTTCCGCCCCCCCAATGCCGACGTGTCGAAACTCTCCGGCGGCGAAAAACGACGCGTGGCTTTGTGCAAGTTGCTTCTGGCGCGGCCCGATCTATTGCTACTCGATGAACCTACGAACCACTTGGATGCCGATGCTGTGGCATGGCTGGAACGACACCTGGCTGAATATCCCGGAACCGTGGTAGCAGTGACACATGATCGTTATTTTCTCGACAATGTGGCGCAATGGATCCTGGAAATCGATCGCGGACAGGGGATTCCGTGGCACGGAAATTATTCGTGGTGGCTCGAACAAAAACGCCAGCGTGTGGAACGGGAAGAAAAACAGGCTGCCGCTCGCCTGCGGACCCTCGAACGCGAATTGGAATGGGTGCGCATGGCCCCCCGAGCTCGGCAGGCCAAAAGCAAAGCCCGACTGAAGGCGTACCAGAAACTGGCTGGGCAACCATTTGAAGAGCGGCCCGAAGAATGGGAAATTCAAATTCCACCGGGAAAACCGTTAGGCGAACTGGTGATCGAGGCCACCAACTTGTGTAAATCCTACGGCGACCGCGTGTTGATCGACAATCTTAGTTTTCGCGTTCCTGCTGGTGCCATTGTCGGCATTATCGGTCCGAACGGCGCCGGCAAAACGACCTTGTTTCGCATGATCGTCGGCCAAGAAAAACCCAATGCATGACACATGCGATTGGGTCCGACTGTCGAGCTGGGCTATGTGGATCAAACCCGTGATACATTGGATCCCACGAAGACTGTTTATGAGGAGATCTCCGGAGGGCATGAATGGTTCGAGATGGGAGGCCGTCGCATTAACGCTCGGGCCTACGTTTCGCGTTTCAATTTTCGAGGTCCAGACCAAGAAAAAAAAGTTGGCGACCTTTCCGGAGGAGAACGCAACCGAGTCCATCTGGCCAAGCTGTTGCGGCGCGGGTGCAATGTACTCCTGCTTGATGAACCGACCAATGACCTGGATGTCGATACACTTCGGGCGTTGGAAGACGCTATCCTCAACTTCGCTGGCTCTGTGCTTGTGATCAGCCACGACCGCTGGTTCCTCGACCGCATTGCTACACATATCCTCGCCTTCGAAGGTGAAGGCTATGTGCACTGGTGTGAAGGCAATTATCAGACTTACGAAGAGCAACGCCGCGAACGGCTCGGTCGCCGGGCCGACGAACCGCGGCGTTTTCGTTACAAGAGATTGATCGGCTGAACGGAGCTTGTGCCGTATCGGGCGATGTCCGTCGGCATCAAGGGAGAATCCCGGTCCAAGTCACATGCCAACCCGCAATAGGAGCGGCATGTATGGCGCCAGCCCGAAACGTATTACCGGCAACGACAGCGCTAAAGAGTCCCACTGACGTACGGTACAACAGGTAATCGATTTCCCAGATGGTCAACGTAACGAGTCGCTGGCGAGGGCTCGCGTAGAAGGCCGCTTGCTTGCCGTCACGGTTCCGCTTTGTCGTGGCGGCCGGTAGATACCAGGCGATCCGGTGAACAACAGCCGCCGGTCAAACACCGGAACGTGTCTCTGTCTTACGATCGCGACTCTGTTGGGCAGCCGAATCTGGTTGGTGACCGCTCGTGCCCGCCGGTTCCCTCGCCGACCGAGCTCTTGACGTCGAGAACGCCGATCGTTAGTTGTTAGATTAATTGAAGACAGGTTTGGTTTTTCGATGCGGAGCTCGGCTGTTTGCAGTGCGTCGACAGACAGCCAGCGAAGTAAATTGAAGCGGATATTTATAGCGTCTGAGACAATCGTAGTGGTCCACAACAAGCTGTTAAGGAGCAGCAGCCGTGACGATCACGCGTGTTGGATCCAATCCGAAATATGCTGAAGGCTGGGATCGGGCATTCGGGAACAAGGCCAAGAAGACGTCTGCCGCTTCCAGCAAGGCAAAACCCTCGACGAGTAAATCGGGGACGAAGACCGGTAAGTCGAGCAAGAAATAGAGTCACCCTTCCTAGATTCAAGGCAGTGTCGCGGGGCTGTTGGCCGGGATAGCTATTTTAGGGACATTGGATATCCATCCATTGTCGTACGCTATTTGGAAGGTTGTTTTGTCCCATGGTGAGCCGGCCGGGAGCGGTAGGAGGTCGGTTTACGCGCGCGAAAGGAATTCGCCCGTTCTGGTATCGACTTTGACGCGTTCGCCGATCTCGATGTACTCGGGCACTTGAATTACCAAACCGGTTTCGAGCGTCGCGGGTTTCGTGCGCGCCGTGGCGGAATTGCCGCGAACACCCGGCTCCGTGTTGGTAACCACCAATGCAACGGCCACCGGCAACTGGACTCCCACACATTCGCCGTTGTAGAGGATGGCATATAGACCGTCGAGTGATTCGGTCAGGTATGGCAATTCGCGCTCGACGGCTTCGCGCGGAAGCGAATACTGGTTGTAGTCGGTCTGATCCATTAGATGGATATGCGTGGGATCGGTGTACATGAGTTTCGCCGGTCGGCGCTCGAAATCCGCCGCCGGTAGCTCTTCGTTGCCTTTGAGAACGATGTCGACTTTTTGTCGGGTCAATAAATTCCGGCCACGGAATTTATAGAGCGTCGCCGCCCCGCGTGCTGACGGCGTCTGAACCTGTACGGATTCGATAAGCACCGGAACTCCATCGTGATCGACAATCGCTCCCGGTTTGATCTCTTTAGCGTGCATGGCACCCCACTTTCAAAAAAACTCAGATGCTTGAGGATCTACGACCACTCCTCCGGTGTACTCAGCCAACTTGGCCAGTAATGTCAAGAGTCCTCCGGGGTCTAGCCGTTCCAGCTCCTCGTCTTCCTCATCGTCGCTCGAATCCTCAATAACATGCTCGAAGTGAAACACTTCGAATCGAGCGTCACTCTGGCGCAACAGTTCTAATTTTTGTTTGGCCTGTGCCGTCCTGGCACTCCGCTCTAAATCCTCCAACAATTCGCTTTTTGCCGCTTCGATGTCTTCACCTCGACAATACACCACGTCCAGTCCCGCATAATCGGCCGGAGCCAGCAAAGTCAACGATTCAAAATATCCTTGTCGGTCTCCAACTGCTTCGACCAATTCGAATCGGTCTCCGAGTGACCGCACCAGGCGGCGAAGATCTGCCGTCTTGGGCCGCTTTGTTTCCCGGAAAAAAACAAAATACGTTTCGCGCCAGTGGTAGTCCGGTCGTTCGAATAGCGACATCCGTCATCCCCTTGTCGGCCAACATGCTCCTCGCGGGAGGCATAAGAGCCACTCCCTTGCCCCGCCTGTACCCAGGTCCGTCGGGTGAGGAAAACCCGTAACATATATTTTAAGGGGAATCTCGTGTTCATGGCAGCAAGCGGCTTTCGTTTATCGCAAAGGACGTTACGATGAATAGCTCAGGGCTGGGCTTTATAGGTGCCGGCCAAATGGCAACCGCGCTGGCCTCCGGGATAGTTCGGGCCGGGAAACTTGCAGGAAACGCCATATCCGCTTACGACCCGTCGCCGAGTGCTGCCTCGTCTTTTAGCCATGCTGTCGTTGGTTGTCACATTGCAGCGTCTCCCCAAGAACTGCTATGCCGAAGCTCCGCGGTGGTACTGGCGGTCAAACCACAACACGCTCTGGAAGCATGTCAACCGCTTGCTGGACAACTCGAACATCGCTTGGTGATCTCCGTTATTGCCGGTATACGATTGCAACAACTTCGGCAATGGCTCGGGACCGACCGGCTCGTGCGAGTTATGCCCAATACGCCTTGTTTGGTAGGATGCGGCGCCACCGGTTTTGCCACAAGCGCGGCAGTGACGGCTGAGGAAATCGCCTGGGTCCAGCAGCTTTTGAGCTCTGTCGGGTACGCCGTAGCCGTACCCGAATCGCTGTTGGATGCGGTGACTGGTTTGTCAGGTTCAGGGCCCGCGTATGTGGCACTCTTCTTGGAAGCCCTCGCCGACGGGGGAGTGCGAGCTGGCCTACCTCGCTCGATTGCCTGGCAACTGGCTTTACACACCGTGCGTGGCACAGCCGAGTTGTTGCTTCAGTCACACCAACATCCAGGAGACCTAAAGGATCAAGTAGCCAGCCCCGGGGGAACGACGATCGCCGGACTATCGGTACTGGAACGTCGCGCGGTGCGAGGCGCCGTGATTGACGCCGTTTCGGCGGCCGCCGACCGCGCTCAAGAACTAGCTCATACTTCGCACCAATGACCGCACACGCGCTGAAACACGTGACCGGAGAATTCGGCTTCCCAAACCAGGTTGCTTCGCAAAAAACGCCTTCTGGCACGACCCGGCAGTTCCCATTGCCTGCCATTTAACCGCTTGCCAACACCCGCAGAGTCATACGTTGGCTTTCAGAAGTACTTTACTGTCGACCGATACTCTTTTTACTACGATGGACGAAATCACCCAATCGGCATATTTGGGCCAATTGTTAATCCGGAGCCACCGTGCGAAGGCACCACCAACCAAAGATTCAATGGCAAGCGCACGTTACAGGACTGACCCATGCGTCGTACCCGGCAGCCAACCTAGCTGCGATGACCATAGAAGACTGCCGAGAAACGCCTCGGCTCGCCAGCACCCCCCTTCGCCAGCCAAACTTCCCTGCTTTAGCCAATACAGTCCACTTTTCCCTAACGGTTTGTTTAGGATGATAACGGCAGTTTCGGCGATCTTTTTGGCATCAGGCTGTTCGGTATTGCCCCTTTGCCAAGAAGCATGTCCACCTTCCGCCGGTTGTCAGTCCGAACTGTGTTCGGAGCCTCGTGCGGTCACGGATACCTCGAACCCAGCGGCGGCTGGACATTTAACCAAAGCCGCTCAGCCTCATATCCCGTCCAGTGGACCGGGAACAACTGAGGTTCAAGCCAGGGTAGAATGGACCACTGGCAATCCGTCGGTCGCACAAGATCTTCCGTTACTCGATGCGACCGTGGATGAAGACCCTCACATTGCTGCTGAGAATCCAGGCTCACAGCCAAGAAGCGACGGCGCCGGGCCGGACCCATCGTACACTCTCGATCAGTTGTTAGAGCGTGCCTTGCGTCACAACCCGGCTGTTAGCGAGGCGGAAGCCCATGTCGAAGCAGCTCGAGGCCGGCTGGTGCAAGTCGGCCTACCGCCCAACCCCGTGTTTGGCTATTCAGGACAGCAATTGGGAAGCCGCGGGCAAGCAGAACAACAAGGGGTGTTAATCGAGCAAGAATGGGTAACGGGAGGTAAGCTGCGTCTCTTGCGCGAGCAGGCAGTCTGGGAGGTTTCACGAGCAGAACTTCTCCTGGAAGCAACTCGCCGACGCGTTGCTACCGACGTGAGAGTCCTCTATTACGAGACGCTATTGGCCCGGCGCCGCCTGAACGTGTCGAAAAGTTTGGCCCAACTAGCCTTTGAATCGGAGCGAGCTGTCAAAGCGCTTTATGACGCTCAGGAAGCCAGTTTACCGGACTACTTACAAGCGCAGATCGAAACGCAAACTGCTCAGGTGCTAGCTGCCAATGCCGAAACGGAATTACTGGGTGCGTGGCAAAGACTAGCCGCCGTGGTGGGACAACCGGATCTTCCCCTCGGAAATCTGGTAGGCGACCCGGAAAGCGATTGGCCTCGGTATGAACCGAGCGAGCTTATCGAGCAAGTGCTGACCAATCCACAACTCGAAGCCCTCCGTGCCGACGTGCAACGAGCCCGATGGGCCGTCGATTATGCCCATGCGGCCGTCATCCCGAACGTGCAAATTCAGGGGATTATACAGGACGATCGCGCTATCGGTACCAGCAACGGAGCTCTGCAGGTCACCCTGCCGGTACCTTTGTGGAATCGCAATCAAGGTGGAATCCGGCAAGCGTGGGGTGAACTCAGTGCCGCCCAGCAGGCAGTGGAGCGTGCCACGCTTAGCCTCCAGAAGAAATTCGCCGAGACCTTCCAAAACTATCAGGTGGCACGACAGCAGGCCGAACGTTATCGGGAGCAGATTCTGCCAAAGGCTGCCGAGAGTTTGCGATTAGCCCGCCGAGCGTACGAATTGGGTGAGTTCAGTTACTTGCAGTTGCTCACGGCACAGCGTACGTACTTTCAAACTCAGTTGTCCTACCTCGACGCCCTCCAGCGCCTTTGGCATGCGGCTAACCAAATCCAGGGGTTGCTTTTGGCAGAAAGCCTTGAGACCGATCCGTCGCGTTGATAATTGCTGTTGGGACATTCCAAAGAGCAGTCGATTTTACTTTTCGGTTTAGCCAAAGGCATGTCGCTGTGAGAAAGTTTTCATTTACGGAAGGCTAGGGTTTGACTTACGGAATGCTAGGCAGACCCGGGCCCCCAGTGGATTTTTGCACACGAGCATCCCGCAAACGTCGTGCTCGATTTTGGAACTCTTAACGCAAAGTCGCTGGGGGATTTAACGCCGAGGCGCAGAGACGCTACATAAAACGAAGATGTGGATTGCGTCGCATCTTCGAAACTCCAACATTTGCTCTAGACACACCGCGAACGTTTTGCAAGACTTCTCTACCCGAAGGTATCGCAGGGTCGAGCGGTAGGCCGGTTGAAAGATGTTTGGACAAGGAGGTCACGGTAATGAACATCCGCTTTAGCTTGTCCTGGGTAGCGCTCATCGTGCTTCTTGGTACGATGGAACCGGCTCTTGCTGCCGAAAAGGGCAGCGGCTGGTCGATTTGGAACCCCTTCAAGTCAGACAAGTCGTCCAAAAAGAAGGTGACGGCCAGCGTGACGGATCAGCCACACCCCTCTGGTTTCGAGCTGCCAAAACTGCCGTCGCTTCCAAAACTTTCTTTGCCATCCATGACCAGTCGTTCCTCAACGGCGCGTCAACCGGCGGTATCCAGTGGTCCTTCTACCTGGGACAAAATAACAAAGAGTACCAAACAGTTCTTCTCGAAAGCGTACGACGTGTTGACTCCGTGGGATAATAAGCCCGACGCTCCGGTCAAGCCACCGGTTCACGGATCGAGCCACACGGGCACCACCGGCATGTCATCGTGGCTGCCTTGGAGCAAAAAGCCTTCTTCTCAAGGCCCGAAAACCGTCAACGAATTCATAGCCCAACCACGGGTAACGCCATGAGCTAGTCGTTGAACGGCTGTTCGCCTACAATCGATCGCATGTCAGTCGATTTGATTTTGGGAACAGCCGGTCATATCGACCACGGCAAGACATCGTTAATCAAAGCCTTGACGGGGATTGATACGGATCGCCTGCCGGAGGAAAAACGGCGGGGGATCACGATCGATTTGGGCTTTGCTTGTCTGGAAGTAGGACCGTATCGCTTAGGCATAGTGGATGTGCCGGGCCACGAACGTTTTATGCGCAACATGCTTGCCGGCGCCACAGGCATGGATCTTGCGCTGTTAGTGGTCGCAGCGGATGATTCGGTCAAGCCGCAAACCGTAGAGCACCTGGAGATCTTGCGGCTTTTGGACTTACCGGCCGGGGTTATCGCTCTTACGAAGTCTGATCTTGTGGAGCCGGACTGGCTCGCCGCCGTTGCCGAAGAGATTCGAGAGGTAACGCAAGGTACATTTTTGGCACAAGCGCCGATCGTGCCGACAAGTGTCGTGACAGGGCAGGGACTAGGCGAGTTGTGTGAGCGATTGCAGGAAGCAGCCGCTGTTGCAGCAGCTCATCGTAGAGCCCAAGAAAAAGTGCCGTTCCGCATGGCCATCGACCGAGTCTTTTCGGTTCCCGGCCATGGTACGGTGGTTACGGGAAGTGTCAGCGCTGGTCAGGCAAGAGTGGGCGACGAATTGGTCATCGAACCCGGCACGATCCACGTCCGCATCCGGGGACTGCAGAACCATGACCGCTCGGTGGAACAAATCCACCGTGGGCAACGAGCGGCGATCAATTTGTCGGGTGTGCACCGCGAGCAGATCCGTCGAGGTCACGAGCTAGCTGCGCCAGGACATTTAGAGCCAGCAACCTGTATGACCGTGCGGTTGAACCTTTCGCCGAGCACGCCACGCCCTTTGAAGAACCGCACTCGTGTCCGCGTGCACATCGGCACGGCCGAATTGCTCGCACAGGTGCGTTTGCTGGAAAGCAAACTGCTGGAGCCAGGTCATGAGAGCTGGGGGCAACTTATGCTCGAGCAGCCAGCAGTCGCCGTCTGGAAACAACCTTTCATTATCCGTAGCGAATCACCCGTCCGGACGATCGGAGGCGGGTTGGTAATAGATCCCCACGCCGAAAAGATTCGAAAAGCAACCGAAACGGACCGCGAGCGACTGATGGTTTGGCTTGCCGGCCGTGACGAAGAGCGTGCCGACGCAGCCTTGTTCTACCGCGGCTGGCGTCCTTGGCAACCTTCGGACCTCATGCGTATGGCCGGTGTTGTCGATGCCCAGGCGGTACTCGACGCTTTGCAACAACGCCAGCGACTCGTTTCCATTCAACTGTCGCCACAACGCCGCGCGTTCGTACATCGAGGACTATGGGATCGAGCCGCTGACCAGTTAGTGCAGGTGGTGACGCGATTACATCGCGAACAGCCGTTGCAGACCGGTTTTCAACCGCAACAAATCGCGCCGCGCCTTCGATGGTCACCCAGCCATCAATACTTCGAACCGCTCCTTCAGTATGCGGTGGCTACGGACCGCCTGAAACAAGACGCCAGGGGCGTGCGCGCACCAGACCAGGGTCCCGTATTGTCCCACGCCGAGCAGCAACTCCTGCTCGACGTACTTCACGTCTTGCACCAGGCGGGCCTCGAAGTCCCCGCGGTCAACCAATTGCAAAGTAATGCCGGACGCCTGGCACGCTCCGTACCGGCTCTGTTACAACTGGCTGCCAGCCAGGGACGGTTAGTGCGTTTGACCGACGAGCTGTTCATTCATCCGGAGATTGACCAACAGTGTCAGGCAATCATCCGACAACGGTTGGCTGAAGTGGGCACGGCAACCCTTAGCCAAATCCGCGAATGGCTCGGGACCTCTCGTAAATATGCCGTACCTTACTGTGAATACCTAGACAGCATTGGGGTTACCGAGCGAGTAGGAGATTACCGAAGACTCAAAGCTCCGTTGGAGCCACCTGACGCGGGCGACGCTTATTCTTCCGAGGATTGACCCTTAGACAAAGGTTCCCCTGCGATGGCCGAAGACGAACGGCGGCGTATCCCAGCCGTGCACCAATTGTTGGCGCAACCCGCTTTACAGCATTGCGCAGCGAGGCTGGGTCAAACCGTAGTCCGCCAGTTCACACGCCGTTACCTGGACCAACTTCGAGCCAACCTTGGTACCGGCGCTGCACAGTCCTCCGTGCCCGGCCCATCCGAGTTGGCAACTCAGATAGCGGAGTGGATCCGGACACGAGCTCGCCCCCTGCTTCGCCCCGTGGTGAACGCCACCGGTATTTTGCTCCACACCGGGCTGGGTCGAGCCCCGCTAGCCGCCGAAGCCATCCAGGCAGTCCAGGACATAGCCCTTGGATATTGCAATTTGGAAGTGGATCTGGAATCCGGCGAGCGTTCTCAGCGCGTGCTGACAGTCCAGGGATGGCTCTGTAGTCTGACCAGAGCTGAGGCGGCTACGGTCGTCAACAACAACGCGGCCGCCACGCTCGTAACTCTAGCAGCCATAGCAGCCGGCAAGGAAGTTCTTGTTTCGCGCGGAGAACTTATCGAAATCGGAGGCAGCTTTCGGCTGCCAGAGGTCATGGCCCAAAGCGGCGCCATCTTGCGCGAAGTTGGTACCACCAACAAAACGCGTCTGGAGGATTACGCGCGAGCCATTGGACCTCAAACCGCTATGCTCTTAAAAGTCCACACCAGTAACTACCGTATCGTAGGTTTCACGGAAGAGACTGACCTCGCGGACCTAGTAGCCCTGGCACAGCAACACCAATTGCCGTTGGTACACGACATCGGTTCCGGAGCCGTGATTGACTTCGAACAATTCGGAACGCGGGGTGAGCCTGTCGCGCAACGAAGCCTGGCTGCGGGAGCCGATTTGGTCCTCTTTAGCGGCGATAAGCTGCTGGGCGGACCACAGTGCGGGATCATCGTCGGCCGAAAGAACCTTGTCGAGCATATCCAAAAACACCCGCTGAGCCGGGCGGTGCGCGTCGACAAAATGACGCTGGCAGCCCTCGAAGCTACGTTGCTGCTCTATCAAGATCCCCAGCTCGCACAGAGGCGCATTCCGCTACTACAACTGTTAACTACCCCCTTAGAAAATCTACACGAACGGGCGGTTCGACTGGCCGAACAATTGGCTCGACTGCCACTCGTGAAGTGCGTTACCGTTGTCGCAGATCAAAGCTATTTGGGTGGTGGCTCCCTACCGGCTCAGGCATTGGCCACCTGGTGTGTGACCGTCGAACCACAGGGTCTATCCGTCGATCAATTGGCACAGCGCCTACGCACCGCCCCTTTTCCCGTCGTAGGCCGTATCGCCCATCGGCGTCTATTACTGGACTTGCGCAGTGTACTGCCCGACCAAGATGCTACGATTCTCGAGCAGTTTCGCCAAATCGATTCGACTTCTGAGGACGCCCCCAAGGCCTGACCATCGAACAAACAGCCGCGGCCAGTACGATCGAACTCGATCACTACTGCACCTGCCACTGTAGACTCTCGAGTCTTGTTATTACAAGAAATTGTGACGATGAAACCAAAGTTCCTCTCGCGTTTTCGAATTAATTGTTCACCAGGTGGGGTTGCAACTCGGAATCGCTGCCCCGGACTGCCAACGGCTCAACGCCTAAGAGAGTAAAGGCTCTGCTTTGCACCGCCGCCGGAATCGCTTGCGTCCAGAATGGCCTGCCATCCGCACGCCCCGAAAGGCGCGATTTGTGCATAATTCACGCTTGAGTGGAATGAGCCTTTTATGCCAATACGGAAATCGCCGTGCGCCGTGTGGGCTGAAGGGCCGTTTCCGTTAGCCCATCCCAAGGACCCGGGTTCGAATGGATGTAAAGCGCAACACCCCGGGTATGCGATGCCGGATCATTCCCCCGCCCTGAAACGGCCGTTCATCATCATTCACCGCATCGTCCCCCGTGTTTGTCCGTTACCATCCGACACGTACTCTTCGTCCCGTACGATCGGCTAGGGCAGGCTCAGGGGCACGTGCAACGTCCCCTACGGGTCCGCAGTAGCAGCCGCATTACAATCTTTGCTAACACCAGGGCGGCTGGTCCTTTGATCCACGAGCCGTTCCAGGTCCAACGGCCGGGCAAGCTTTTTGATTGTGGGTAAGGGTTGGGCCAACTGAAGAAACGCGAAAGCACACGGATACAAGACGTATTTAGGCGACCGACGATGGACGTTAGGTGTATTGCGCCTTTGCCGCCTTGCGCCTTTGTGTTAAGTCATTTCTAATGCCGCAGGCCACCAAATGGCAAAAGCCGAGCTACAGCGCGGAGGTAATGAGATCTCCTCATCGCTCCCCAAATGATGCATCACGAAATCCCCATACTTGGGCTTTTTTTACTATGGGCTTTACGGCACAATCTAGGAAACTTGAGGAACCGAGGGCAGCGTGCCAAGGCCGGCGTACGTAGTGTCTAATCTCTTGACGAGTCGGAGGCCAAAGACGCTGGGCTCAGCGTATGCCGAAGCTCCCGGTCATGGAGCACGAGGCGGTAGGCGACGCGATGTAGAGCAAGGAGCCGGCCGTGAAACAATTAGTTAGCCAATGGATCGTCGCGGTAGGCTGGACGTTATTGGGGGTAGGCTGGGGCGGGATCGCAGGATCGCTTCCTGCGCAAGAGGTGATAACTTTCCATGAATGGAAAGGGTTTGCCCCGGGTGCTTGGAAGCGGGTACGCGTCCAGCGAGAAACGTTCGATGAAAAAGGCGGACGGGTCAGCAACACCGTCGCCGAAACAACAACGACGCTGTTGCAGGTCGACGACCACGGGGTAACGCTCCGGGCGGAAGTTTCAGTCGCAATTGCCGGCCGACGTTTCTCTCCCCAACCCCAGGAAATCTGGTACGGATTCCAAGGCCAAACCAAAGGGCAAACGGTCGAGACAAAACAGCTCGGGGCCGAGACCTTTGAGCTCAATGGGCATAAAGTGCCGGTTCAAGTCTGTCAGGTGGTACTACGTGATGGAAAACTGGAACGTACCAATCGCGTCCATTGTATCGAAGATTTCCCCTACGTCGTGCGCAAAGAGTCCGTGCTTCTCGACCTGTCGGGTGAGCAGCCGAAGGAACTTGATCGACTCACTAGCGAGCTTATCGCGACGCAAATGCCATATACCCACGGCGAGCAAATCATCTCGGTGGCTGTCACCAGAACCGTAGTAATGCGCCCGGATGGAAAAACGGTCACCGTGGAATTGCACAATCCTGATGTTCCGGGACATGTGGTTGCCCATTGGTCAACCAAGTGGGATGCAACCGGACGCGTCGTCGAGCGGTCGGTGCTCGAGTTAGTGGACTATGATTCAGGTTCGAGTCTGGATCCTGCGCGTACGGCCCCTATTCGTCGGCCTTTATTGCACCGGCCCCGCCCGTTTCGACCTTAACTCGGCGTTCGTCACTCAGGGCACTGTAACGCACTGGAAAGCCCCGGAGAACTGGGGAAACGCAATTACCCACAGGGGCTAACACTCGGTTTAGCCGCTGGTGCTATCTTTTTTGCGTACTTGCACCCTAGCGCCCTTGCGTTAAATCATTCCCTCCCCACGATAAGACGCTTTTAGCGCGTGTCATGTATTGACCACGTATAGAGTCACTTTATGTTGATGCGGAAAAATGCGAAGTCACACTAGGTCCGACAAGACCAAGCAATACTCTCAGCACTTAAAAACGCGGCCATTCGGCCCTCGACGATTGTGGGCGTTCCCCGAAGTTGGGCAGAGCATGGTGGAAAACAGGGCACACGCGAGTGTACTCCTCCAGATGCTGGTTCCGCGATTCCCAAAAAAGCGATACCGTGCTAATGGGACGGCGATTCTGCGGAAGGAATGGTCGTTGTGCTGATTCGGGACACGTGGCCCATTACACGTTTTTAACTTTCATGGGCCAGGCTATCTCTTCTTGTTAACTAGCTCCAACGCGGGCATACTACAGTATTTTACCCGTGGGACCTACTCTTGAGGGAGCGAGCTCCATGGACGAAAAAATCGCCTATTACGGCATTACATTCGACGATGTGTTGATTGAACCTCGCTACAGTGCGGTAGTACCGGCCGAATGCGACGTTCGCACCCGTCTTACGCAGCGTATTACGCTCAACATCCCAATCCTTAGTTCTCCCATGGATACGGTCACCGAGAGTGCGATGGCCATTGCGCTGGCCAAGGAGGGTGGATTGGGGATCATCCACAAGAATTTATCTATCGACGCGCAAACGCAGGAGGTCTACAAAGTCAAGCGTAGCGCCAACGGAATCATCGTGGATCCGATTACATTGCGTCCCGACGCTCGTGTGGCCGAAGCGCGTCAGATTATGGAACGCCACAACGTCTCGGGGGTCCCCATAACCGAGCCGAACGGACGACTCGTTGGAATTATCACCCGTAGGGATTTGCGGTTCTTAGAAAACGTCGACGTGCCGGTCCGGGAAGTGATGACGCGCGAGCACCTGGTGACGGTTTGTGGAAAAGTATCGCTTGAAGAAGCTGAAAAGATTTTGACGGCTAAAAAAGTGGAGAAACTTTTGCTGGTGGACGAATCTTTTAGGTTGACGGGGCTGATCACGATCAAAGACATCGACATGATGAAGCGCTTTCCCCGGGCCTGCAAGGACGAATTGGGGCGGTTACGAGTCGGTGCTGCGGTAGGTGTGTACGACTGGGAACGGATCGAGCAGTTAATTCAAAAAGGTGTCGATGTGCTGGTGGTCGACTCAGCCCACGGACACTCAGCGAACGTCATTCGGACGGTTAAGGAAATTAAGCGGCAGTGGGATATCGACGTAATCGCGGGAAATGTGGCAACGGAGGAAGGATGCCGCGATTTGATCGCAGCGGGAGCCGACGCAGTGAAGGTCGGTATCGGTCCCGGCTCGATCTGCACGACGCGAGTCATCTCCGGTGTGGGCGTGCCGCAAATTACAGCCATCTATCGTGCGGCACGAGCCGCCGAGAAAGCCGGTGTGTCGATTATCGCCGACGGCGGAATCCGCTACTCAGGGGATATTACCAAAGCGATAGCCGCCGGAGCGCATGCGGTGATGATCGGGGGATTGTTCGCTGGGTTAGCAGAAAGTCCTGGTCAGTTGATCCTCTACCAAGGTCGGACTTTCAAGGCCTATCGCGGTATGGGATCACTCGGGGCAATGGTTCACGGGTCCGGCGAGCGCTATCGACAAGGCCCCCAACCCGGCGAAACCGGAAAACTAGTACCCGAAGGTGTCGAAGGCCGGGTCCCGTTCAAAGGAGCCTTGAGCGACTTTGTCTATCAATTGGTTGGTGGACTTCGCGCCGGAATGGGCTATTGCGGTGCAAGGACCATCGAAGAACTGCGCAAGGAAGCACGTTTTATCCAAGTCTCTCCGGCTAGTGTCAGAGAGAGTCATCCCCATGATGTCACCATTACGCAGGAAGCTCCTAATTACAGTCCCGAATACCCGACGGCCGATTAGCCGATGCACCGCCGGAACCATGTGTAGCCTGGCTGTATGGATCTTTCTCAGCGGCCGTTCGGACCTTCTGGCCCAAGGAAGAACGACACTTCAGTGGTCGCGCCCGCAACCGAAATCTGTGCGCGTCGACAATCTGGGCAAGGTCCCAACCGAACAGCAGTCAGCCTCTAATGCATCTCCACTGGTGATAGCTCAGGCGGATCCAGCATCGAATCTGCAAATACGCGATTCCACCACCGCCGAGCCCCCCCGGGGAAAAGCTCGCGCCCAAATCACACTTCTTGATTCCCCGCACTCCACGTCCAACAGTCAACGTCCGGCTGACACGGTGCCGGCTTTCTACGCTGGCCACCGAACAACGACCATCCCAGGGGCACATCTTGGACCGCCTCGACCTTCGGTCACGGTTACCGAAGATGAAGCAGGCCTTCGTTGGCAAAGAGCTAAGGTACCTGTTGGACAGTCAGCGGTTTCCAGAGAGAATCCGGTGCATCCCGTGGCCTGGTTGAGCGAAACCGTCGACGGACCGGAACTGGTGGCACCCAAAGCGTCGACCGAGCCCGACCCGTTTAACGACCCCTTTGGCGACCGCCAATCGGCCAATCCAACTTCGATGGTGGACCATGCGCTGTCTCTGGCAAGCGACGAAGGAGTTCCCTTAGAATTAAACCCGCCAACGGGTGATTTACCGACCGTACCCGATGAGGCTCCCTTGAGGCTCGAAGCTGTACCGGAATATCCGGGTGTTAGACACCTGCCCCGGGGATCAACTGGGCAACAGAGCGAAAATTCTGACAAGGTTGACGTTTCCCTGCGCCCGGACGCACCTGGAAGTGTATCCCAGGACCAATCATCCCAGGGGGGCCAGGACCGCGCAAGCCGTAGCTACCGGTCAACCCCACTGGCCGGTCAGCGACACATTTACAACGAGCGCGACTGCGATCAGGATGTAGCGAACTGCCAGCGGCTGCGCGAGCAAGTGCGGGCTCGTTCGGTGCGCCAGATTTCCCTGGACATTAGCCCCTCGTTCAATCCTGTAACCCTCGAGTCAGGCGAAGCACCGCCAGAACGACCGCGCACGTTTTTGAACGAGTACCGCGCGTGGACCGACGCACAGGGTCGAGTTGTCGCGGTTGGCGCCCTACAGGGCATCGAGCATGGCCGGCTGCTTATCAAGACCCGAGATGGCAAAATCGAACGAATTGCCTATCGCGATTTGAGCGATACCGATCAATGCTACTTTGCCGCCTGGTGGGGTGTCCCCTCCGAATGCACCCTCGGTTACGAACGTTACCAGCCGCGTCAACCAGTCCCGGCGACTTTCGCATGGAAAGCCGCATCCGTCTATCATAAGCCGCTCTATTTTGAGGAAGTTCAACTAGAGCGCTATGGTCATTCAGCCCGCCCATTAGTCCAAACCGCCCTTTCCGGCGCACACTTTGTAGCCAACATCGCATCGCTACCGTACCAGATGGCGATACATCCACCTTGGGAATGTCAATACCCATTGGGTCATTATCGCCCGGGAGACCCTGCCCCATGGTTGGTGCCGCCGGTACCCATCAGCGTCAAAGGAGGCTTGGCTGAAGCGGGGACCATCTTGGGTGCGGTGTTCGTTATTCCCTGATCGCCGTGGGGCGTTATTCATGAAGCCTCACAACAGCCTGTCGCAGCTCGTGTGCCCCCTCGGCAAATTCTACCGACACGATCCGCGGCTAGTAGAAAAATAACGTAACCGAAGCCCCACGATCCCTGACGCAGAGGCAAACTTGCGATCGCGGTTCCGAGTGACCCGTACCTTCGTAATCCAGATCGACGTTCCGTTCCTTCTGCGTCGTTGCGTTAAATCATTTTTTTCCTACAAATGGGAGTCACCCACAAAGATTGGCAGTAGTCGTATCTAGCAACTCGCCCACCGCGGCGCCGGTCCAAGCCCAAACTCCGTCAGTAAACGCCGTGGCACGCCTATAGATGCCGTGTAAACCTTACCCAAGTACGGCGCGGCTTCCGGTCGCAGGAATCCCTTTTTCCACGCGACGAACGTACACGTGACATCCGCCCGAAATGTCGGATCCATGGGTTCACCAGAATCGGTATCCATGCCGCTAGGCAAGTCCACAGCCAGGCGCCGAGCCGGTAAGCGGTTCATCCATCGGATTAATTCGGCATACGGTGACCGGGCTGGACCGCGAGTACCCGTCCCTAACAGGGCATCCACGCACCAATCGATCGACCCGACTAATCCGTCCCATTGCTCGATTGTATCGATCGACAGTTGGTGGACGGCTATCCCCGCTTGGTGAACGATCCGCAGTTGGCATGCAGCGTCCGTTGAAAATTGCTCTGGGGCGTCTACGGCAGCCACCAGGACCTCGTAGCCCCATGAATCCAGATGACGCGCCATGACGAGGCCATCGCCGCCATTGTTGCCTTTACCGCAGACGATGAGCACCCGCCCGCGGATTCCTAATCGAGCAAGTAATTCTGCACATGCCCGGCCGGCATTCTCCATCAGAACCAAGGTAGAGAGTCCATAACGGTCGGCAGCCAACCGATCGAGCTGCCGCACGTGATCGGCATCCATGACGATGTTTGGGCAATTCATGGCAAGGGTGCCTTTGCGGCTAGTTCTCCAACCCTAAACATCGCCCCTGACCACACCCAGGCAGGCCGCATCCATAGGTAGATTCCGGAGCGCAGACAGGCAAGGCCTTGTTGTGCGTCGGCGGGGAAGCCGGACGGCTTACCAGCTTACGCAACTGTTGCGAACCGCAATTCGGGCAATGGACGGTCTGCGACGCACGAACCAACAGCTCGAATTCATGACCACATCGTTGACAGGCATATTCATAGATGGGCATCACAGCACTCCTCACTGCCGCCAGGCCGATCCAACACCTTTATGTACATTGTATTGCGTAGCGAGAAATGTTCCGAGCCGTCGCCCCAAGGCGCACCTTCTTATTCGGGCGCCTCGGGAAGGGCTTCGGATTCCAATTCACGCCATTTCATAGGGCGCTGGAATGGCTCAATGCGCAACACGACTTCTCCGTCCTGGAAAATGCGGACGGTACCGCCTGATTGACTGACGACGACGGCGATCGCTTTCGTTACTTTGGTAATGGAGGCTGCGGCTGCGTGGCGCGATCCTAATCCGGAAGAGAGGGTCACATTCGCATATCCGGCCCCAATGAGCTGGCAAGAGCGTACGACAATTCCCTCTTCGCTGACGATGAATGCTCCGTCCAACTGCGCGACCTCTTTGACGGCTTCCCGAACCTTGGGGTTATTCAGATCGCGCTCTTCAAGTCGGTAGCCGCGGACGAAATCAAATCCGGCGGGGCGGCTGTGGCGAAGAACCTTGCGTACATCGCCGATGACAAACATGGTCCCAACGGGTTTTCCTTCGCGGCCCTGCCGTCCAATCTCGACAGCTAAGTCGATGACCAGTTTAAGCGTTTCCAACGGGACACTGGTACGCAGTTTTCGTAGGTCTCTTACGGTTAGGCGTCCTAAGTGTTCGTCGAGTCTGACGACGCTTAGGGAATCGATCCGGTCTGGCTCGAAGCCGCTGTAGACAGCCACGACGCGCGCTCCGCCTTTCAATACCCCGAACGCCACGCTGTCGAGGACGGCTTTGGTCATTTTTTCCAAAGTTCCGGCTTCGGCATCGCCGAGGACCACCGCAGGTATTCCGGCTTCCCGGGCACCGTGCACGTCTTCTTCGGTTTCCCCTGCGACGATCAGCGCGCAATCCTCGCCGATCTTAGCGCGCAGCTCTTTCCAATCGGTAGGCCATTCCAACAGCACGAGTACTGCGTCGGCTTCCAAATCCCGACAAAGCTCTCCAGCCTTTTCTGCAAACGCGGCAAACTGTTTGGTGAAGCGAGGGGTTTTCATGCCTGGCTGCCAATGGGCAGAAATGGGGACCGATCGAGCGACAGACCGCCGGAATCGTATGCCCAACAGCTCGCCGAAGCAACACCTCGGCAGCAGCAAAGGGACGCCCGCCGATTCGTTATCGTGCAGGAGCCTGAGTCCGGTGCTGTGCCAAATCCAGGCGCCGCCTGCCCGGTTGGCCCCCGAAAAGCCTTTCGTCGTAGATCGCCAGCGCGTGCAAAGCGTGACCGCGGGGACCGATCTCCCAGTCGTGATTCAGCCGCTCATACAGTAGATCGGTCAAGAATCGGACGGCCTTGATTACGCGCGGATCGGTTAATTGCGACTCGGGCAACGAATAGACTAGCCACTCCAAAATGTGACCCGTGGTCTCCAATTTCCGCTCAGGCGTGCCATAAGCTCCCGGCCCGGCAAACCAATTCGTACTGAAACTGCCGTCCTCGTTCTGTAGTTTGAACGTGTACTCGTGATAGTCCTCGACATACTTTTTGGCTCGGTACCATTGACCGGTCATGGGGCGCCCACTCTTCCGGCGACGCCGCACGGCATAGCTAAAGCCCATCATACGGTGCGTCCCACCACAAGCAGCCCCGATCACGGGCTGGGCAAGTTCTTCACGAATCAGTTTTGGCAAGTCCCACGACTGCCCCCAGGCCGACGTCCACTTTTCATCGGTGTCTAAATAGTGGGCTAAACCAATTAATTTGAACGTTAGCTCCGTCCCCTCGCGACACGTGCGTTTTTCATATTCGATTAAATCTTTTACGGTGAATGAACGTCCCTCGACGCGGATCGGATAATCGACACGTACGCGGGATTGGGCTAACATGGCCAAGAACTGCCCTTCATGGCCTTGAACTCCGGGCCCGACACGCAACCGCAGTTGGTCACCTTCTAAGTACATCAACTGCTGGCCACGGCAGGTACCATTCCAACAGAGCCAACCGATAGCATTTACCGGCCTTCCCCCAATCGTAACCTCCGTATCCACCCCGTAGGCAATCAACGCGTGCATCACCCCCCAAGGACTTCGACGTTCCACAGCTTCCGATCGATCAATATAAAACGCCAAAACGTCCCGTAGGCGGTCTCGAAGTTGGATCAGTTCCGGCGTGAGCGTTTCACCGGCCGTTTGCCCAGATACGGCTTCTTGCGCTGCCGAATCCGACTGATCCGAGGTTGCTTGTCGATCTGTAGCAGCCGTCGACGTCGCACTGGCGTTTACCGGCCGAATGCTCTCTTCGGGCGTCAAGTCGCCATCGGAGACAACCCGTCGTATAGTCGAACGCTGTGAACTCTCAGAAGCTACGCTCCCATTGCCGGCACTCAAACCGTGCCAGTGTGCCGTTTGCTGCGAATCAGCTTCCGGCTCCTGGTGTGGCACCACCGAGCTGCCACCGGACTCGCTTGGATGTCGCGTAACGCCTTCCAACGTTTCCGACCCACTTTTCGAAGAGGGCCAGATCAGCTGTTCAGCTTCTGTGTCAGCTTGCGGTTCATTCGCGTTTGCCACGAACGTAGCAGTGACGAGCACGAGGGTTGACGGGACTTGTTCGCGAACTGGCTCACGCGCCAATTCACCTGCAAGAGCCGTTTCCGCTTGGACGAACTCAGTCGGTTCCTGTGCCGGGCCTACTGCCAATAGCCCCGGCGCGTCGGATCCGATCGATTGGCCAAAGCTAGAAATGCCGCCATCCGAATTTCCCGATGGCACGTGCACCGTAGGCGTTGACCGCGCGACCTTGTGAAGCTTAATCGTCGAATCGCCAGCCTGAGATTCGGTAAGAACCTTCGCCGCGAGAAACAAGTAACTCCACAAGACAATCGAAGATGCAACGGTGCGTAACATGTTGAAACCCTATCGAGTGACTGTCCTCTGGTAGCTGGTTCCTATTCGGTAGATGCTTATTCGTGGTGCGTCTGATGGCCCGTCCGCTGAGGGGCATAGGGAACATATCGACCAACTTCGACGCGACACCCTAGGCATTTGAAGGGAGCAGGGCGGTATAGGAAGCAGATTTGGTCGATCAATCCCAATTCCGGAGACTTTAAGGTAAAGATGAGTCGGGGTAGATTTGGTGAGCGGGCCAACCGTAACAACCCATGTGGGTTGCCACGCGACATGGCCGCCAGTTGCGGCAGCTCCGCATCAATTCCTGGAAACCCTGCTGAACATCCGATAGTGCGGATAGCTAAAAGTTTTTCGCCTTCGCTACTCATTCACGTGCGACCCACCTAGCTACCGTAAAACGTTTCGCCATATCCGGTCTACGAATGAGGCCGGTCTCGGTTCCTGAGGGTTTTCGCCTCGCAAAAACGCCTTCCACGCTGCCACGTCGTGGCCAAAACCTCGGCCCGTGGTGCGAGCCAACACTTCCGTAGCCCGGTACTGGATAGCCGGATCCGAGTCGTCTAAAGCTCGAGCCAGTGCCCGGTAAACCATGGGATGCTCGAAACCGGTCATTGCCCGTAATGCCGCTACACGCACATCGACGTTCTCTTCCTGTTCGAATAAAGCCACCAACAACCCAAGTGATTGCTCATCCCCAAGCTTCCGCAACGCCGGGCACGCGGCGGCCTTCAGCTCCGGATCGTTACTGGACACCGCCGCGTATATTCCGTCCCGACTTAATTCCGGTGGGAAAGCCATCAGACTCTGAATAGCAGCAATGCGCAATACGGTGTTGGAATCCTCTCGGATAAGCCGCGTAAGCTCCCTGGCCGTGACGGCTTGTTCCTCCTGACTCAAGCGAGGTAGCTCGCCAGGAATAGCTCGGATCCGCCTCCAATGTGTGTAGAACGAGGGCATGATCCGCTCGTCTTCAGCCCACTGCTGGCGATAGTACGGATTCAATGCATGTAATTCCACACAACCCGGTAAGAAAAGCACCATGAGCAGCAGCAGAGAACATGACAGCAAATCCGGCTGTAGTTTCCGGAAGCAACCTACCAAGTTAGGAAGGAATACATTGTTGCGCATCAATGTTTGCGCCCTAGACTAACAGCCGGTCGGAGCGGCGGTCGTGGTAGCTTCAAGTAACGCACATTCCCTTGGTGCAACGCAACTGCTCCTTGTCAACGCTACCGGGTAACCGTCCCGGCATTCGCCAACGACCGAGATGCGCCTTACCAATCACGGGCCTCCCCCAAACGGTATTACCCTTGGCGTCACTCAGGAACCTGTGCGACTGCCTTGCCCAATGCCAAACGCATTTAAGTGCCAATCGCATTTTAGGGAAACACCGTTGGCCCAAGAGACATGCTCTTGGGCTCGGGGGCAGGCTTAGCCCCTACAACCGGCAACTATCTCTTGGCCCGCCAGCACGCGAACTCCTAGATCGCAGGGTTCGTCGATAGGCTCTACGTTGTGCAACGGCCAAGCCTTGTACCACATCTGCTGAAATAATGCCAGACGAATCGGCGCACCGCGCACCTTCCCGCTATCACACGATCAACTATCGAGCTTGCGACGATTAAGGGCCTTCGAGGTGTTTGCATTCGTCGGTGCGTTCCGCCGCGGCGCAGGTCGACTGTCTCGAATCGTCGCCCATGGCCCAGAAAAGCGTGAAACGAGCCGCCGGTTTGACATCCGGTGACTCTGTATCAGTTGTTAGGAGCGTACCTAGCCAAATGACAGGCGTGCAACCACAAGCGCGGCAATGTCGATAAACAAGACAAAATAGAACGCTGGACGCAACAAGGAGCTGTCGGTGGACGGACAGTGGATCCGAGCACGCTTGCTTTGGTTGGTTTTCTTGGCCGGAGCGTTGGGAATTCCGTGGCTCCTCAGCGAATCAAGTAGCAACAGCGCCAAAAGTAATATTGCACTGACCTCCGGTCACCCGGCTTTCGACGTGGAACGAACACGGGCCGAAAAACGGACCGCGGAATCGACCATGGAATTGCCACAGCCCCTGAGCGTCACCAACCAAGACAAAATGCACAACGGATATCTTGGCCCACAGACACCCCAGAGTTCGATCAGCATCTCGCCGGTTTCTGGTCACCTAGTCCCCACGCCGCTGAATGGATTAGAAGACGTGTTACACTTTGATTGGACGCCTCAGGCCGTCATCGAGCGGTTTAACCGCGTCAGCACGGTGACGGCTGATCCGCAGCTTGAGGGAATGCGCGTAGCATGGACGAGCGGTGCAAGGCCAGACGATCTTGCCGGTTCGCTAACATTTTACTTCGATTCGGAGCGGCGGCTGCAGCGTATTACGTTTCTAGGAAAAACAGGAGACTTTCGGCGTCTGGAGCAGCTCGTCGAGACGCGATTTCATCTGAAGCGGCACCCGTCGCGTGCTGCTGCCCTGTGGTTATCGTTGTGGAACGGGCAGCCGACTTCGGCACTCCTTGTCGAGCAAGCTCCGGTGATCGAAGATTCGGATCCCTATTCGCGGTACGAGATTTGGCTGGAGCTCAATCGTCCCCGAAACCACTGGCAGCTTAGCGCACCGCTGGCTGAACGGCTTCAATTCATACGCTTAGAAAACCGCTGGTAGCTCTCGATCCGGACACTTGCCCTTCCAAGAGACCTTTGCGGCTGGGAAACGTTGCAACGCCGCTTTGTTAGTACAAAGTCAAGTATGGTGCTTGAGCTTACTAGGTCTGTCTGGGCCTTTGCGTTGAACCGTTATTCATGTTTGACGCGTTGCAAGCGGTACGATTCGAGCTAACTTACGTCCGTTGGTATTGGTGTCGCCGTGGAATCAGGTGCTAGCACGCCAGTAGTGCTAGCAAAACGACGGCCCGGATCCGGGCTGTTTTATTAGACATCGATACTGTGTTCTCGATGGCACACGCCGACCAAAGCGGAGTAACGGACCCGTTGTTCAACTGGCATGTTGCTAGTGCGTTCCAAAGTTATGCGGCGACTGAACTTACGACAGCAACCGTCCTGGCCACGATCAAGAAGCGATACAGGGAGCGACAAGTTTTCCACCGGCCGGTCGGTTGGAATAGTAAGTAGCCAATGCTTAAAAAAGCGGATGTCGGGCGATGGTTCGCGTAAAGCGATGCCGTGGAAGGCCACGACCATTTGACAGCGACGCTAGCACGCTTACAATCGGCGAACCGAGACAACGCCATCAAGCCAAGCCGGATGCGTAACGGCACTATGTATGCGTGATCAAGGTGCTGACGGCACCCAGTTATGTCTTTTTCGATGGGTGTCCTGAGCGGTGGCGTTGTCTGGAAGTGCAAGCAACTGGTTCGAGCCGAGACCGCGGGCCGCAGTGATGGATCGGACCCGCGGGCGGACGAGGAGATCAAGCACGAGGTTTGCTGCGTTCGTGGGCAGTCACTCGTACGCAGTAGGCGGCTGCGCCAGTGCACGGAGGCTTCCAACGAGTGAAAGTCAACGTGCGCAGATTGCGCAGAGGATGCACGAGGACGTGACCAGCAACGGTAAGGAGATCGCGTCCGCCGTTCGGCAAGCCTTGGCGGAGCGAGTCGGTAGCCCCGATGTCGAGTTATGGTTCAGTGATGTGGAGTTCCAAGTCCAAGATGGGCAGTTATGTATACGCGTTCAGCATGTGTTTCAGGCCGAGCGCTTGCGGCGGCGCTTTGCCGGTGAACTGCAACAGATATGGCAGCAACTTAGTGGCCGTGAATCCGCGGTGATTTTCGAAGTCTCGACTGCCACCACTGCCAGTCTGGCATCGATTGCCGCAACAGAAGCCGCGGAGGCGCCAGCACAGGTCGCCTCCAAGCTGGTTATGGACAAACGCGTAAGCGAGGGAGTCCAATTCATTGTGGGCGAGGAACATCGTGTGATTCTAGCATCCCTTGAAGTTGTCCTGGCTCGCCCAGGAAAGATCACTCCACTGTATATCCACGGTCCGACAGGTTGCGGTAAAACGGAATTTTTGGCTTACGTGCGCACCCAAGCCCGAGTTCAAGCCGGCTTAAGACGGATCGTCAGCGTTTCGGCCGAACAGTTCACCACCGACTTTCTGGAGGCGCTCAATGGTCGAGGTGTTCCCAGCTTTCGGCGAAAGTTTCGCGATGTCGAGTTGCTGTTGATCGACGATTTACAGTTTTTCTCGGGAAAAAAACAGACGCTCATCGAATTGCAGAACACGATCGATGCGCTGTTGCGTGCCGGACGCCAACTGGTCTTGGCCGCCGATCGTCCGCCGTTTCAGTTGCACGACTTTTCCCCGGCTCTTGTGGCTCGTATTAGTTCGGGCTTGGTGTGGTCCTTGCCGTATCCGGGTCGTGAAACAAGGCGCGAAATTGCGCGCCGCACTGCCGAACGCTTCGGAGGCCTTTCTGAAGAGTTATTAGATTTGATTGCCGGCCAGTTTGATCGAGACGCACGTCAGGTAATCGGTGCCGTGTATCGACTGGTCGCCCACAGCCGCGTGTTGCATCGCATGCCGACCGTCGAAGAAGCCCACGCGGCACTGCAAGACCTGCTGTTCCACCAGAAGCGGCCGGTGGGTTTGCCAGAGATCGAGTCAGCCGTGTGCACTGTGCTCGGTATTGATCGGCGTCGCCTCCATACTGAAGGTCGCGATCGATCAGCCACTCAGCCGCGCATGTTGGCCATGTGGCTGGCACGCAAGTACACTCGGGCGGGACTATCCGAAATTGGCCGTTTCTTTGGCCGCCGCAGCCACAGCACCGTCGTCGGTGCTCAACGGCAAGTGGAACGTTGGCTGGCCAACGGTAGCCTCGTGCGGGCAGCCCACGGGGAATTACCGATCCAGGAGGCACTGCGGCGCATCGAATCCCAACTTCGCACCGCATAAGAAATGCCACGGGTCAATCGATCCGGCGCCCGATCATCCCGTGTAACTAGCTCCAGGTGGTCGTGCCCGGCATCGCGACCGGCGGTACCGGGACATCGCCCCATTCGTATTTGGGCGGCGACAAATCAAATTGCGACTGCATCGCCTGCTCCCAGGTAATCACCTGGCCGGTATAACATGCCTCGCGTCCCATAATGGCCATCAACGTGCTGTAGGCCATGTATACGCCGTTGTTGATCGTCCGCCCCTCGCGCAATGCGCTAAAGAGCGCTTGGTGCTCCAGATCGTACATACTGGGCCGATCACCCGTGTAGTGCCATGCCGAACCCACACGCGGTTCGATCGTGTTTGCCAAAACACGCGCTGTCCCATTCGTCCCCCAAACAAAATCCTCAGTCTGATTGAAACAATTCGCCATTTGACGCGTATAGGCAAACGCACGCGTGCCATCGGGCCACTCGTAACACACCGCAAAATGATCGTAAATGTGCCCGTATTCCGGTGCCGTCCGCACCTGCCGTCCTCCTAAACCATAACAAAGTTTCGGAGGCTGGTCTTTCATGATCCACAAGGCTTTGTCCAAACTATGGACATGCTGCTCGACAATGTGGTCACCCGACAACCAGGTGAAATAGAGCCAATTGCGGATCTGATATTCCATCTCGCTCCAATGTGGTTGACGCCCGCGATGCCAGAGCGTACCGGTCAAATAGTTCTCTTGAATCGCAACAATCTGCCCGATTGCACCATCGTGGATCCGCTGAATTGTTTCCAATACTCCAAGATCGTATCGCCAACACAAACCAGAGACGATCGTCAAATTCTTGTGCCTCGCGGTTTCGACGGCCTGCAAGATTCTTCGAACCCCCGGCGAGTCCACGGCTACCGGTTTTTCACAAAAGACATGCTTACCCGCCTCGATCGCCGCTTCTAAATGAGCAGGCCGAAAATGCGGTGGCGTACAAAGTAGCACCACGTCAACGTCCGTTTCCATTACCCGTTTATAACAGTCAAAATCGTCAAAACAGTTTTCATCCGGAACTTGTACTCGATCGGCTACCGGCTGACGTAATAAAATGCGCCGACTCTGTTCGAGCCGATCACGAAAAATGTCCGCCATAACCGTTAGCTTGGTATTCGGATCGGCACGCAAGGCATTCACCGCAGCGCTGGTACCGCGTCCTCCACAGCCAATAAGACCGATCTTCAACACGTCGCTTCCTGTAGCGTGTACTGCGCGAGGCCAAGCCCAAGTGCCTGCCCCAACCACCGTCGCGGCCGCCGTACCCTGAAGAAACCCTCGACGCGTGGCCCGCGTACGCGCTTCTACCGGAGACTTGTTGCTCATCTGCGAATTCCTCAAACCTGAGCCGATTCATTCTAAACGTTAGCCCCCATCATCCAGCTTGCCGAGCGGCCCTACGCAGGGCAACACTGTCAGCTAGCCTATAGATCAACGCATTAACATTACCACATGTACCGCTAGCTGCAAACGTGGCTGAGTGACTCTGGTACGAGTAACCCACAACCGGCCACTTCTACGCACCACTGGTCGACTTGAGTATCAATCAACCGCTTGAGGGTCGTTTATGCGATTTCTTAAGTCACCAACCGTCCTGGCGGATTGAGAACCTATCTCAAGATTCTGTTTTGGTGAAAGCACAGCCCAGAGTGTAGTGACGGCATTCATGCGGTCCTTTTACTTGTCTTCCAGTTTTGGGCCCGTTAAATCGGGTCACTAAAAACAAAAAAGATAGAAAACTACCTTGCCTTCCTCCATTTTGCCTCGGTCTGACTCACCTTCCGCTACCGATATTCGGGAAAGGCTCTTAGCTCGACTTTTGCGAAATTATCCACCTTAGAGGGCTTGGCAGTGACAGTCGAACAGGAGGTTCTTTAAATTCCCGGGGGAGTTTTTGCACAGTTCGGCGCAAGCGGGGCTGGGCAAAAAGTGTTTGCTCCCAGAAGAGCCGTCGCATCTTGGCGATCGCATCGCTGAAGGTAGGTTCGGATTTCTCGTAACCCCATCCACCGGCGGGCCGCGGCTGATGATGCTTCAGACGCTCGTGATAGATTAGACTGACGATAGTGAACAATCCCAACAGGCAGGGGCCCACTCGCGGCACGGTCTTGCGGCACCAGCCGCGGGCGGTCTCGAAGCCGAGGTACGCACGCGCTTGCTGGAAGGTGGTTTCGATCTACCAGCGGCTGGTAAAGTAATGGATGATGCTGGCGGGGTCCAAATCGGGGTGGGTCGTCTAGCAGTACTCGTCGCGCCGCGTGCTGGTCTGGTCGCGGTCGAACACCCAGCGGATGGGTACAAGCCCGTGCCCGCTCTTGTACCAGAATCCGGTGCCGTCGCAGATCTCCACCTGCCGTTGGGTGCCGCCGTACCAATCGACGGGGATGTTTCGCAAGCGGCTGTCCGCCACCACCTGGCGAGGGGTGAGCAGCTCGGCTCCTTTGACGCGGGGCCGCCCCTGCCGCGGTACTACGGCGGCAGATCCCATCGGTAGATCACGGACGCAAGCGGTTCATGTACTTAACGAATTCGGCGTCTAACGCTTCTAAATCGCCAAAGACTTCGCGAAACTCGCGTACTCGCTCGGAAGAGGGATCGTCCTGTAGAGGGGACTTCTGAGAGAGTTTTTTAAGATACTCGACAAATTGCGAGGGATGGCGGTTCAACAAAAAATAGGTGATTGCCCAAGCCTCTGAATAGGCGTCGGCTACGGTTTGCGGATTATGGAAGCGCGCATCATCGGTCAGTAGGCGCAGAATCGCATCCGGACTTCGACTCGGTAACTGGTCACGAAAACGAGTCCAATGAAGTCGGTTGACGGCTCCGACCGTCCGCCAGCCGCGGTCGTTTCGCAAGTCGGGTGTCTCGAAAAACGTTGCTAATCCCTCGCTGACCCACATGGGATTACCAGCAAATCGCACCTGCAAACCGCTGTTATAGGCCACTTGATGCGTTGCCTCGTGGATTACCGTAGCAACCAGGCGTTCGGCCTCTGGTTGTGCTAACAGAAGGTTCAAGTGTGTCGTGTTCGGCAGCCGCGGTCGCAACCGTTTCAGTTCATCCGCTCCAGTCAAGTCATACATCGCGATACGGTTCGTTTTCATACTGTAATAGCCGAAAAGGCTTTGAGCTGCGGGACCAATTTCACTGGATGCATACTGCAGATACCGTTCCTGGCCGTCGAACACGAGCGCTACCAATGGCATGGGGGGTGGCTGGAGTTCCCAACCGCGGATCTTCCAAAAATTGAAGAAGGCCCTGAAAAGCCGTTCGAACAACGACCCGCACCACTGCGCGTAAGCTTGCGATGTGTTATAAACGACCACGTAATGCTGGGTGTGGAACACGGAGTAACCCGGCATTTCTTCGACCAGTCGCTCGGCTAACTGCTGGCGATCCAACAACGCAAACGGCCGATCGTCGCGCTGGCGGCTTTTAATTATCTGCGGTTCCAAAGGCCAAATCGCTCCATCAACTGCCAGCAGTAACACGCCGCCATCTTGAGCTTCCACCAGTGGTTTGCCCACTAGGACGTGCTGTCGCCCTTCGATTTCCACTACGAAGGTTTCCACAGCGGATAACGGGCCAGGCAGTAAAGCGACAAGAGTCGTGAAAACGACCAGTGAACAGCTATAGATCGGACTTCTCACGTGAATGCTGCGCATACACGCTCTCCTTGGCCGCCCACCCCCCCGGGGCACCGTCTACTTTCAGGTCGCATTCTCCAGCGCAGGTTTCTCCCATACCCGCTTTCTCATTTTAGTGTATTTCCGACCGGAACGCCGACGAATTGTTTCCTTCGCCTTGCTCCGCTTCCCGTCGACCCGGGCCTTTGGTCAATCGCCAAGCTGCTCCGACAACAACCAGGCAGGCAATAAGATGGTAAAGACACAGTACCGCTTCTTTTTCGCGCACGGCTGTATGCATTAAGTTCGCTATGCGCACGGCGACCGTCTCTGCGCCAGGCGGTAGGACGACGAGGGTAGCGGCAAGTTCCCCTGAGGCCCAGGCGAACGCCAGGAGCCCACCTAGCGTGAGAGCACGGCGTGTTTCGGGCCAAACGACGTGCCGAATAAAGGCCATTCGAGGGACGGCTTCTAAGGCTGCGGCTTCCCACTGGGCGCGTGGTACGTTGCGCCATGCCAGCACGGTGAGCGTCCAACACAGGGGCCAGACACGGATCGCAGCCGCCAGTACGGGCGCCAGAAAGGTTCGGTCGTATAGCAGGACGAGGAACGGTATACCGGTTTCCCGCAATAAATAATTCAAGCCAATACCGACAAATGGCCCGGGCAACAAGGCCAGCACGATGGCCAATCCCCACGCTGCCGACTCGATTCGCCTACCGACCACCAGGCAGGCCAGTCCGTAAGCGGTCAAAACACCGAGTGCCGCCGCCAGACTGCTGGTTAGCAACGTGCCCGAAACTTCCCGATAAAAGTCCTGCATTCCGGCCGCCATTCGATCAATGAACCGTGACCAACTCCAAGTTGGGCTAGCTGACGAACCATAGACAGCGCCGGCTTGCATAAACAGGTTGACCGACGGTAACGCGAACACTCCCATCAATACCAATACCAGCAGACACGATGCCCACCAGCGGATTTCCCGTACCTTCGAATGTGGTTCGAGAAACACTGCATCCCATCGCCAAAAGCGCCAGCGTTCCGGTTGCCACAGAAAACCGATGGCACAGGCTCCGGCCAACCAAACGCCCGCTGTCATTTGCCAAGTGTCCGCCAGTTGCGAACCAACGGCAAAGTCGGTGTACAATTGGCGGGCGACTGTGGGAATGAGGTACAGATCTACGACAAACAATTCCGTAGCTGCTCCGATGGCAACCCAGATAGCCGCTAAGGCCAACCACGGTCGCAGTTCCACGAGCATCACTTGCCCATAAACCTTCCCAGCGGATGCTTCGAGTGTGGCACTATCGAGGACTGCCCGGTCGAGCTGGTTAAGGCCACTTCGCACAATCCAAAGCGCCCACGGTAAACCTGCCACAACATGGATGCACATGGCGGCTAACCAACGCACCAGCGCAGGGTCGCGACTGGATGCAATTCCCGGTGGTCCCCAAGCACCCCAAACGGTACCAGCTTGCCATGCCGCAGCCTGAACGTACACGGGTAAAAACAGTAGAAAAAACCACACTAACCAGGCACAACGGCCAATCGAACGGTGTGCCCACAGATGAAGCGGCAACAGCACCGTTGCTAGAACGACGGTCAGGCAAGCGGTAAGCCCCGCGAAGACCAGGGTAGTGACCCATGCTCGGCGCGCCGATTCGCTAGCAACGCTCCACCAAAGCGCCAACGCCACGGCCAATGCGAGGATTGCCAGATGGTTGACACGGAATCGCGCCAAGAACCGTCTGGTTAACCGGCCGCCCAGCAAGACCCTGGCTCCCCTAATCGCAAGGACAAGCCGCCTCGTAAGCCACGAACCGTCTGCCGTAAGCCAGTACACTTAGCGGCATAGTAGTTTCCAACTCAGAGTCTACACGACCGTCCTTGCGGCGTCACAGGGCGCTTGGCTGGTTTGCCGACAAAAACTGAGCATCGCAACGACGTGTCTCAACCCAAATAGCCTAGCACCCAGAACGACTAGCAGCTGGATCGACCCGGGTTCTTCCGATGATTCGCGTCAACCGATGCGCCGGTGTGTTTTTGTTGAACTCGAATTCCGACGCGCTAAACACTTTAAAGATGAATCACGACCCTGGCGATCGGAGGTTCTGTAAACAACGGTCAGAAACACTGCAAATCTTCGCCCACCAAGCAGTAGCCGTCTCGATCGATGGATCGAGCCGCGCGAATTTTACGATCGGTCTTCGACCAATCCGACTTCACTCTGCCTTCGCAATGGACACTTCATCGGGCAAGTATTCTTCAATGTAGCGTGCCAAATACGTCACACAGCTATCCGGACCATGAAAACCTATTACTGTCTCATCCCAGTCCATCTGGCGATACAAGACGCGGCCTTCATCGATATCGAATTTAATTACACCGTTGGCGATCTGTTGCATGAGCTGAATCTCAATTCGAGGATCGTTCACTGGCGTAAGAACTTGAGTTTTCACAGAAATGGTGGCCACACCGGTTTTCACCGACTCCAGTGTGTAGAGTTGCCGTGTTCGCACGCGTTTGACTCGTCCATCGGGCAAGTACAAAGCCACCTCAGTGGGAAACTCCCACTGATGGCCAATGGGTACTTTGCCTTTCGGCAACGGAGTCGTAATTTGGCCCAGCCCGAAATTGGGAATTGGCTTAAAATCGCGCCGCTCGTATACCTCACCGTATTCATCAACCGTGACCAGTGAGATCGTCTGGCCCACCGACTCAGCAGCTAATTCGTACTCTGGCGGCGGACGCTTATCCGTCACACTGTTGTAGGAAACCTCGGGCCGGCCAGCGACCTTCTGCCACATGTCAACGGATTCAACAATGTGTTCAAAGCGGACATGCCCTTCGGCATCGGTACCGAGCACGCGCCACAGTTTGATCGAATTGCTTCGGGATTTGGATTCTTGAGTTACTCCGCGAATACGGGTTTCGGTTGTGACCAGATGCACGACGCGTGATCGCAAGGGCTGGTCGACACGAAATTGGTATTTCAATTCGTACCGCGGCTCGGCATCGGACGTGGCAACAGGTGCCTCGCCCTTCAGTGGTGTATTCCACCCAATGACCAGCCCTACCAGACTGCCTGCCAGGCCCAGTCTCCAACTCCCTTGTGTGGATGGCCTCTGCATGCAATTACTCCTTGAGCCACATCGAGCTTATCAACACAAAGTAGGGCACACTTATACGCAAATAATCGCCAGCGGTCAATTCGAATCGATAATCGATACGGACAACGGTGTGTGCGTCACGTTTGTAGGTGCAAAGTTTTTGACCGAGAGACGCAGAGGAAAGAATAAGTGACCCGGCAACACCCGCTGCCGGTTGGGGAAGAACGATTTGTGCCCGAGGCCTCGACATGGGCCGCCAGGAAGATAATGCCACGGCTCGGGTTAGCTAGTTTCACCAAAAATCACTTGGGTTGTGCGAAAAATTCGTCACCAAGCCGCTATCCGATCTTGCCAAGTGTCTGTCTTACTGCGCCTTTGCTCGTTTGCGTCAAATTCTCACGCCCATGAAATGGCAAATGCCGAACACGCATCACCACGGAGTACCCGGCGCGAACAACTTACCTGCAACCAAGAAGCACACACCTGACAACTGACAACGTCTAGTAACAAATTGACCTTGTTTGCTAGGCCGACCGAAGGCTATGCTTTGCCCACCGTTTGCCGTTGGCCACAAATCTCCGGAAGAGGTCTATCTACGAGGCCGGAAGCATCCTTATGCACGATGTACTCGGTTTCCCTACGGAAAGGGAACTCATGGATCGAACAACATACCAACCCGGTGCCTTGAGAGGGCAATCTGTATGGACGGTGCTCTTGGCGTTGGTTTTGTCATCCGGCAGCGGCTGTGTTGGCCTGGCCAATTGGGTCCTATGGGGACTTAAAGGTGAAAAAGTACCTGCCCCCTACAAGGGGTTAGCCGGTAAGCGAGTGGCCATCGTTTGCGCGACATCGTCCAGTGCCTTTGAGCCGAACGGCATCACCGGCAGTATCGCCCGGCAAATTGCCGAAATCTTGCAACGCGAGGTGAAAGGCATCTCGATTGTGCCCCTGGAAGAGGTAGCCGACTGGATCGACCGCAACGATTGGTCGCAAATGGACTATCGTCAGGTGGGCCGCGGCGTCAAGGCCGATAAGGTTGTTGCGGTCGAGTTCGATTATTTGACGTTTCAAGACAATGCAACCACCGTGCGAGGCCGAGCCTCGTTCTCGGTGTCCGTGTTTGATGTCGCCAGCGGCAATCGCGAATTCCATAAGGAAGTACCCGAACACGTCTATCCCACACACGCCCCAGCTTCGATGTCCTCCGTCCAATTTCGGGCACTCTATACTAGCCGCTTGGCGAACATGATCGCCCAATATTTTTACGACCACGATTTTACGCAAAATTTCGGACTTGACGCTTTGGCGCACTAAAGGCCTTCTAGCTGCCTGACCGTTATCGAAAGTGCCGCTTGCCGGAACCGACGCGTACGCGTCTCGGTTGGAAGAGAGACGTATGTCTAGCGCGCTACTGCCCGGGGGTTGCCACATATTGATCCTGGACGGTTAGTGGTTCGTGGTCACCGTACGGTTTCGGGCAAGGAGCACAGGTCCATGTACAGTTTTACTAAGCGGGAAATTGTACAAGGAGTTCGTTGTCACCGTTCCTGGGAAATTGCTTTCTTGGTCGCGCCACGGTTCAGGGCCGGAGCCTCGGCGGATATACCGTAACTTGCATGACGTGCTCGTTCGCTTAATCATAGACGACCAACCGGCGCACCGCTGTCGCTCGACCCGTTTCCGGATCGGCTTCTACGATCGTACCATGTAACCGGACATCTCCGTTCGCTACATCGAAGTTTTCCGGCACGAACGTAAGTGTTGCGGCCAAGACTCGCTCGTAGCAGCGGCCCAGGATTCCGTTGTGCGGTCCGGTCATTCCCACGTCGCATTGGAAGGCGGTACCCCCTGGCAGCAGGCACTCGTCCGCCGTCGGCACATGAGTATGGGTACCGAGGACGGCAGTAACTCGCCCATCCAGATAACGTCCCATGAGTTGCATATCGCTGGTCGCTTCTGCATGGAAATCCAAAATGCGGACGCGAACCTCTGGAGGAATCTCGGCCAGAACTCGGTCGGCAGCCGTCCAAGGACAATCAACTGGTTTCATAAACAGCCGCCCTAAAAGACAAAACACGGCTACCGAGCAACCATTGGCGGCTGGAATCACCGTCCAGGCTCTGCCGGGTGCCTTGGCTGGCAAATTGGCTGGTCGCACGATATTGGTTTTGGTTTCCAACACCGACTCGATCTGTCTTCGGCGGAAGACATGATCGCCCAGTGTGACACAATCGACCCCGGCTTCGATCAATTGGCGATAGATCGCAGGCGTCAAGCCAGAGCCGTCGGCAGCGTTTTCGGCGTTGGCGATCACAAGATCGAGCTCTTCCCAGGCGCGGATCGCTGGAAGACGCCGGGTGATGATATCTACCCCGGGACGTCCCACGACGTCGCCAATCATTAAAATGCGCATAAGCTCCTCGCCAGGCGCTCGTAGCAACAACCAAGTGGTGCTCGGTTTTTAGCGAGCAATTTCGGTGAAGCGTGCTTCGCGCACTACTGTCACCTTGATCTCACCGGGGTAGGTTAGTTGTTCTTCGAACGCTCGAGCAATATCGCGGCAGATCTTGGCCGCCTTAGCGTCGTCGGTCTCCTTGGCATTCGCGATGACCCTGAGTTCACGGCCTGCCTGGATAGCAAACGCCTGCTCGACACCCGGGAAACCACAAGCAATGGCTTCCAACTCTTCCATGCGTTTGATGTAGCGCTCCAGCGATTCACGCCGCGCTCCGGGGCGTGACGCGCTACAGGCATCGGCTGTGGCTACCAGCACTGTGTACGGGTATTCCGTGACGATTTCGTCGTGGTGTCCCAGTGCCGCATGCACGACTTCGGGCGGCTCGTTATGCCGTTTTAACAGGTCAGCTCCGATCTTCGGATGACCACCTTCCAACTCATGATCGGCTGCCTTGCCGATATCGTGGAGCAAGCCGCAACGGCGTGCCAAGTCGCCTCGGAGCCCAATCATTTCCGCCAACATTCCGGCCAGGAATGCCACTTCGATACTGTGCCGCAGTACATTTTGGCTATAACTGGTGCGGAAGTGCAGTCGCCCGAGCATGTACAGGACGCGCGGGTGCACGCCATTGATTCCCACCTCTTCGGCAGCTTCCTCACCTTTGCGCTGAATAAACTTGTCAATCTCCTTTTGCGTTTCCGCCACTACTTCTTCGATCCGCGAGGGGTGGATCCGCCCATCGGAAATCAGTTTCTGAAGGGCTTGACGCGCCACTTCCCGGCGTACCGGATCAAAGCCGCTGACGATCACCACCCCGGGCGTATCGTCGATGATCAAATCGACACCGGTAGCTTTTTCGAAGCAGCGAATGTTACGTCCTTCTCGGCCGATAATCCGCCCTTTCATTTCATCATTTGGAATGTCAACCGTCGTGGTCGTGGTCTCGGCCGTATGCGCCGCCGCAAAGCGCTGCATGGCTGTCAGCAGTAGATCGCGGGCTTTGGATTCGCACATCTCCTGAAGCCGCCTTTCGTAGCGCAAAACCCTCGCGCCGATTTCCTGCTGCAATTCGTCTTCCAGTTGGCGGAGCAAGCGGCGCGTAGCTTCCTCTTGATTGAGCCCGCTGATTTGATAGAGCGCTTGCCGTTGATTGTCGATTAACCGGCCCAATTCCTCACTGCGGCGCTGGGTCTCCTCCAGGCGTTCTGTCAAGCGCCGCTGCGTTGCTTCGACAATGCGTTCCTGCTTTCGTAAATCCTCCTCCTGTTGTGTGAGCACCTCCTGGCGCTTGTCCAGAGCCCGCTCACGTTCCCGCAACTGCTCGCGCACGGCCGCTAACTCTTTCTCCGTTTCAGCCTTCTGCTGCAACGTCCGTTCTTTAATCGCCAATTCGGCTTCCTTCAGTCGGTTAGCTGCCTCGCGTTCGGCCTGCGCGATTAACTCCCGCGCCTGTGACATTCCGTCGCGGCGTGCCCGACGATCCAGCCAGCGAATCACCAGATAGCTAGCCGTCCCAGCTACAAGAGAGCACACGATACCTACGAGCAAATAGTTCACCACGCTACAGACCCTCGCATGGTCCGCAGGACTCGCCAATTGACAAGCGTCCGCGACGCGCGAGGTTTTGCGCAGTGTATCGGCCGGGATTCCGTCCGAATCAGCTTCCGCGGATGGGAGCAAACAACAATCGGTCCCCGTCGCTCACCGTTCCGATAACCCGGTAGCCCGGCGCCCCCCACCCGAAGCAAACCTCCGGCTTAGAGCTATGCAGCCTTTTTCGGGTCAACCATGAGCTAAGCGACCAATGGCCGGGCCGCTCCACCCACGTATACGAGGGCCGCGACCCCGGCGCCCAAAGCGATCCGGTCAGCCATTCCTCTCGGACTGCAAACCTTCCCCCAGCACCTACCGTGCGGGAGAGCGGCTCGGCGCACCATACGAATCGCATTGGCCAAGTTGGAGAACTTGGACGCGGCTGCAAGTCCAACCGCAAGTTGCGCACCAACCACGGGACAAGTTTCCAGTCCCACAGCAGCCGAAGGATTAGCCAAAACCAATGCATCGGTCGAATCACCAGCACGAAATACACATGTCGTTCTCGCTCAGCCACCAGCTTCGTTCCCAGTAGCCAAGCGTTACGAGCGTCCTCGCTTCCGAGCGACACCTGTCCCTGGCGTCCTACGGACGCAGGTTAACCTCAAGAACCAAACGTTCACTACCTACGTCCACCGCCAAAGTGGCTTGTCACCACCTTGGCCCTTTATCTAATTATGGTAGCAGATCGGTCGGGGCAAGCAACGGCAACTTCCCGATTCTTTGGGCGAATGATCCATGTGACATGAGCCAAGCGAGCCCCGCTCCGAAGGGGGGGGGCTTTATAGTCGGCCAACGCAAGGCCGCGCCGCGATTAACGTCGGTCCGGTTATAAGGGAGCGTCCGTGTGACGGTGGAACAACCAGCACCAACTCCGTTAGATAGGCTAGCTTTTGAAACACGATTGGCACGCCGGTGGCTGCCCCGGCTGTGGCAGCAGCATCATTCGTTGTTGGCCGTATCCGGAGGTCCGGATAGCACGGCATTGGCCGTCGCCATGTGCCGTTTGAGCCGAGACCTGGGTGTTAGCCCATTTACCATCGTTCACATTAACCATCAATGGAGGGGACAAGAGTCGGAGCACGATGAGCGATTCGTGCGGAAGCTTGCCGAACGACTTGAGATACCCTGCATTTGCCATCGGCTCGAAGTCACTACCGGAGCTCGCGGCGAAAGCCGTGAAGGCTGGGCGCGTCGCCTGCGCTACGAACGGCTGCTGGAAACGGCTCGCCAAACCGGTGCCCGATACGTGCTAACGGGCCACACGCGCGACGACCAAATCGAAACGGTACTCATGCGTATTTTCCGAGGTACCGGTGTCTACGGACTTGCCGGAATGCGCCAAGTGCGGCAATTGGACCCGCATGTCTCTTTGGTGCGTCCCTTGCTTTGGGCTTCGCGCAAACACGTTATCCGATATCTCCAGCAAGTAAACCAAGACTGGTGCATCGACTCGACGAACCCCGATCTGCGGCTGGCGCGCGGATTTCTGCGCAGCCAACTGCTTCCCACAGTGCGTTGTTTTTTTGGCTCACAAGCACACCGGGCCCTGCTGCGGCTGGCTAAAGATGCAGCAGAAATGGTCCGCGTAGTCGACCAGGTCGCTCAAGGTTACCTGGATGCGTGTCAAGTTCGTCGATCCCGTGACGCTATTGTTCTGGATCGCCGAGCGTGGAATGAGCTGCCGGAGGTCTGGCAGCGGTTCCTCATCAGGAAGCTTTGGCAAGAAGCTGGTTGGCCCCAAAATCGGATGAGCCGCGTTGCCTGGAAGCGGTTGACTCGCTATTGCCGAAGCAAGCCAACCGGGCAGTACGACTTTCCCGGCATGATCCGCGTTCGACTCCGCCCAGACACGATCCACCTGGTGCAACTTTCGCCTTGACCAACCGCGCCAGTCTATCTAGCATCCCAAATGCTCTAGCTTTAGACAGCCAATCTGTCTCCGTTCCCCCGTTGGAGGAGCCGACGGTTAAGCCAGCACGAGGACCATGGCGTGGCGGATCGAACTGCTCGTTGGCAACTTTGGCTTGCCGTAGCCCTCGTGGCACTGTCCGTGCGCGTCGCTGGGGGTATCTGGTGGCAATCCCGCCTGGAACCCCATCGGCCGTTCTTTTTCCCGGACAGTTATAGCTATTGGCATTTAGGTAAAGCACTTGCTGAAGGTAAGCCCTACCAACTGGGGCCCGATGCAAAAGTTTTTCGCACTCCAGGTTATCCGATTCTCTTGGCTGGAGTGATTCGATTATTCGGTGATGGGGCCCCCGCGGTGTTAGCCGCCCGCATGGTTGGCGCTCTGCTCGGGGTACTAACCGTTTTGATGCTGGGGCTTTGGGGACAGCAACTCGGACGGGTGGTCACGACCCGACCGTCCGTACCCTATCTAGCAGCGTCATTGGCAGCCATTTATCCAGGTGCAATCGCCATGAGCGTCTTCGTGTTATCCGAAGCGCTGTTCTGCCCACTGTTGGTCGCACAAATGACGTGTTGGACGTGGTGCCACCGCCGTCAGGAATCGCTCCGCACGGCGATCCTAGCAGGGTTCGCCGTGGGACTCTTTGCGGGCCTTGCTACGTTGTGCCGCCCCAGTTGGTTGCTTTTTACGCCGCTCATGAGCCTCGTGTGGTTGTTCCTTGCCCCACGATCTACTGGTCGCGGTTGCGCTACGGTCGCCATGTGGATCGGTCTGGTGCTGGTTATGCTTCCGTGGTCGGTGCGCAATTTCGTAGTAACCGGACATTGGGTTCCGACGACTCTACAAGTCGGAGCGAGCTTGTATGACGGGCTTAACCCACGGGCAACCGGCGCCAGTGACATGAGCTTCGTCGAGAGATTTTGGGAAGACGAACGCAAACAACGTGCTGGCAATCCGTCCGAAGAACCGCTCGAGCTAACCGTGGATCGGCGCATGTTTCTGGCTGCCGTCAACTGGGCGCGGATGCATCCAGCAGAAGTTCTAAAGTTGGCTATCAAGAAAGAGGTCCGAATGTGGAGCCCCTGGCCCAACGACCCGAACTTTAAACATTCGCCACTGGCTTGGGCCTTTGCCGGTGGGTTCCTCACCATGCTGGTCACCACCATAGTCGGGCTTTATCAAGCTCGATCCGCCGGATGGGCGGTAGTGTGCAGCCTGATGCCCGCGCTTTATTTGGCCCTTCTCCATGCGGTGTTTGTCGCTTCGATCCGATACCGCGAGCCAGCCGTTCTTTGCTGGTGCGTTCCGGCCGCCATTGGAATCTCTAATCTCTTTCGGTCCGTGCACTGGAGGGTCCGCCCATGACCCATGCAGATCCAGTCACGACCCAACGGCGGCCACTTCGATGGGGCCAATGGCTGGCTCGAATGCTACTGGTATTACTTGTCTTTGCCGGATTAGGCGTTTGGTGCTGGCAGGTTGGCCAGTACTGGTTGGCGCAGCGCATTGCAAAGCGTATCCAGTCGAGTCTACATGGGTTGGATGTTCACATTGACGGTGCCCGTATAGTATCGCCGTCCTGTATTGAGCTGTCCGGAGTGCGATTAGTCGACCGGCAGGCGGCGGGCGCGCGTGCCACACGACTCTTAGCTCGCCAGGTCTATTTATCGATGCCCAATGCTACCGAGTGGCTCGCGGCAGATCAGTCGGCACCATTCGAAATTGTTGTGGTCGGAGGAGAACTGCAATTAGAGCAGTTCGCAGATCGAACCTGGAATTTCCAGCACTTCTTGCGAACACATACGAGCCCGTTATCTAACTGCCGATTGGTAGCTCGGGACGTAAAACTCCTCGTGCGATCGGCCCAAACAGCAACTTCCCATCCGGTTTCCTTTCACGATGTGCAGTTGCAGTGCGAACACCGTCGCATCAGCTCGGGCGCCAGCGGTTGGCGTGGGACGTTTCAATGCGGTTCGACTTGGTGCTCCCAAGTACAATTCCAATTCGACTTTAACACTGCGGGCATGACGCTAAACGGACACGTAAAGGGAGTACGGATTTCCCCGGAAGTATGGGATCAGTTGGTGGCTTTTGGTTTAGCACCAGCCGGTAGTTGGCGCTCGTTACGAGGTGAATTGGACGGCACAATCCAACTACGGCTGGATCGCACTGGCTGGACTTGGGACGTAGAGTCCCGGCTAACGAATGGTTGGTTTACGGATGCTGAGTTTCCCTATGCTTTTACCGCCATTCAGGCACAGTTCCAATGGAACAACCACGGCGTGCGGATATCCAATGCCAGTGCACGTGCGGGAATAGCTGAGGTGACTTTAGAAATGACGCGAACCGGCTGGGAAGCCAACGCACCCGGCCACCTGCGACTGCAAGCACACCGCTTGCCCCTGGATGAACGACTCGTGCGCTTATTGCCCGAACCCCTGCGGCGTATCTGGGCCGATTATCAACCGAGCGGACGAGCCGACGTCGAGTTATCGATCGATACACCCCCTCCCGGCTCATCACCTCGCATCGTCGCGCAATTAAGTGACTTGGCATTTATTTACCATAAATTCCCATACCGTGTCAGCCGAGCACGCGGCCAATTAACTTGGAACGCTAACCAACTCAGTTTGCACCTCCAGGTTCCTGTCAACGGCCGTACGACTCGGGTTACTGGCCAGCTACGTTTTCCACAGCAAGGTCCACTTGGATGGGTCGACTTGGTTACCGAAGGTGCCATCCCCATTGACGAGGAACTTATCGGTGCGTTGCCCGAGTCGACTGCTCAGTTCGTGCGGAGTTTGAATGCCAACGGGACACTGGAGATCGCAGGCAGGTGGGAACGTACCGAACCGCACATGCCGTGGAAGCGGCGTATCGAGTTGTTCGTGCAAAATGGATCGCTCCGTTATGACCGCTTTCCGTATCCTCTGGAACGAGTGCAGGGCCATGTTCTAATCGAGGATCGGCGTGTTTGGTTTAATCGGTTTACGGCACGAAACGACAGTGGATACTTCACTGCGTCGGGTCACTGGGATCCGAATGCCGAAGACGGTTGGTCTTTCCACATGAACTGCCATGCTACGGACGTACCGTTGCACGAGTCGCTCCGTGCAGCGCTCAGTCCATCCGCTCAAAAACTGTGGTGGATGGTTCAACCGCAGGGCACCGTTGACCAGTTACAAGTCCAGATTGCCTATCGCCCTGCAGACCGCCAACTTGACGTTCGCCTTGCTGCCGAGAAGTGGCCGCCGGAAAAGAACGTCGAAGGCCGTGCCATTAGCCTGCGACCTGTGTGGTTTCCGTACCGGTGGGACAATGTGGTAGGGCGTTTTACATACGAGCCTGGACGGCTGTCGTTCGAAAATGTGCAAGCCGAACGAGGTCCGGCCCGAATCCGGGCCCTGAACGGCGTGTTGCAGATGCAATCCGACGGATCGTGGCAGGTGAAGGTCTCACGTGCCGATTTGGAACGTTGGACATTGGACGAAGAGCTCCTCGGTGCGCTACCTGTCCGTCTTACGGAGCGGCTCAATCGATTAGGGCTGCACGGCACGTTCCACGGCACGGGCGAACTACTATTCGAGGGCGACACGCGAGGACTTGCATCGGTGCACTGGAAGGGCTATCTGGACACCGAAGATGGCCATCTCGACTACGGCCGCTGCGAGCATATCCGCGGCGGCGCTTCCATCCAAGGAAGCTGGCTTCCTCAAACTTGGCAGATGGAGGGAAATTTTCATGTCGATTCGCTCCAGCTCCGCGGTATACCAATTAGCCGGATCCGTGGTCCATTTCGGTGGACCGATAGCAAATTGATACTAGGCGACCTTGTCGATGGAGCCGACCCTGTCCGTTCTCGTGCCCCGATCACCGCTCGACTCTTCGGCGGCGATTTGTCGTTCCTTTCCGTGGTGCAATTGGAACAACGGCCTTCGTTCGTGTTACAGGCGGAGCTGGCCGGTGCCGAATTAGACGAAGCCTTGGCGCAACTGGACCCCACAGGCGCCGCGCTTCTTAGCAGAGCCTCAGGTAAGCTTTCTGGGCGACTGGTCTTGCGGGGTACGGCTGGAGTGCCTGAAACCTTGAGCGGGCAGGGTACCGGTACCTTGCGCGAAGCCAACCTCTATGAATTGCCACTGATGATCGCTTTGCTCAAACTGCTCAACGTGCGCCCACCGGATCCCACAGCCTTCACCAGCGGTGACGTGCAGTTTCGTTTAGAGGCAGAACGGCTCTACTTTTCGCGCATCGCCCTTCAGGGCGACGCTATAAGCCTCATCGGTCGAGGAGATGCTGGGCTATCCGGACAATTGAACTTGACGTTTTACGCCCTAGTGGGTCGCGAAGAAACCCAATGGGCGCTGTTGCGTCCCTTGTTTCATCAGGCTGCACGCAATGTCCTTCTAATCGATGTATCCGGTTCGCTTGCCCAACCGATCCTCACACCTCGACCTTTCCCAGAATTAAACCAAACCTTGCAACAGTGGCTAGCCGAATCGCTCAACGAAGCCATCCCGGTTGCTCCGCTCGGAAGTGGTAACTCGGGCGAGCAAGGAGCCATGCGGTGATCAATAGCCCATAAGTTAAGTCACTCAGAATCGAAGGGGAAATGGGTCGCGCGCTAAACAGGAGTCTGGGACCATGACTATCTTGCCCAGCAACCTTAGCAGTAGTCTGGCAGCTTCACCGTCAGCTCAGAACCTAAACCAACAGCAGCAACAAGTAGAATCGGCCGCACATCATGCCAGGGCAACCGGTGTTATCAAACGGACGCCCGGAACCGAAAGCCTCGAGCATGCCGAAGAAAACTCCGCCACCTTCGATCGGGATGCCGACGGACGGCGCCCGTGGGAATTGAATCGGTCTGGTAAATCAGAACCGACGGCTGCACCCGAAGAGCCGTCCGCCGCGTCGACTCGACCGCCGGACCCTACAGGTCAGTCTGGCCAACTGATTGATTTAATCGGTTGACGTCGCTGCATCCGATAACTGCGGGCCGACGGAGATACCCCGGCCAAGCCCAAACCCATGTTCCAGTACAGACGTTCAGACTACGCGAGCCGGTCGCAGGCGGGGCGAGTCACGGCATCGCCATGCCGGTCCTTAACGGTCGCGGCTCTTTGGCGCCTCCGCTCGATGACGGTCGCTGTCGAGCGCCTGCTCGATAGCACGCTTTCGACACGAAGCGCGGGGCATTGCCGAAGCAAATCCCGCCTCGTGGTGAGGAAAGAGCTATGTCTTGCCGACTGCCGGAAAACCCGATTGGCACTTAA
>CAYRMD010000033.1:0-48860 GCA_964425225.1 uncultured Pirellulaceae bacterium
ACTATCCATCGAGCCAATACGCTCGTTTACCGCCAGTTGATCAGACGTTCCTAAGGCGATATTGTCGTAGATAAATGCGCCCGATTAGTCACCGAACTCCAATTCGAATACTCGTCCTATATTTTGTAGCGGCGTTTTCTTTTCCGAGCCATGAGTAGCATTTGGGTTCGGTTACGCACCGACACGGTGATGTCTGCACTGGAGGTGGTGCAGATGGACCTTGGTTAGCTGCGTCGTGCGACATGTCGTCGGAGGCGGCCGGGGAGCATTCTTTCGGCGAGTGTATCATTTGGCGTGAAAAATTACATGCCAAGACGTTTCTTGTCCCAAGCCCTAGTCTGGACCGCGTGCCACGTCACTATGCGGGTTTCGATCAATATTTGGGACATCCCTTGGAAATCGTTCCCTTGTCGCATCCGGTCACTCCCATGGGGCCGGGGCAAACGATTAAAATACGTCTGCTTTTTCATGGCAAACCCTACCCGGAGCCCGCGTGTCGTTTATACCCCGCGGCGGTGCACTGGCTGAATCGTTTGACCCGCAATACGAACGCCGAACGGACGAAAGTGGCGAGGCAAGCTTCACGCCGACAACAGGTAATTACTATTTAATTTCAGCGCGCCATTATGATCCGCGGGCATCAGGTGAGGGCTATACGAGCACCAAGTATTCTGCCACACTTGTCGTGTTTGTGCCCAATACGTGCCCGTGCTGCCACCAGTGATGTTCGTAACTTGATGAAAGTAGCAATAGGTTTACCCAACTGGGTAAACCCTCATCATGTTATGCGACTATAAGAAAAACGAAGGGGTATAGATGACTGCGTACGTGCCATCGTATCCCTCAAACAGGGTTGGCCGGCCGTTCGCTGGTTGTTGGGGTGACTTGAGCGCTTGTGCTTTGAAGAGCTGAAACTCGTAGCCTTGAGCAGTCTTGTGAGTGTGTGCGTCTTCTGTGTAGGGAAGCCGTTCGCGCTTTTTCGCGTTTCTCAGGCAAGGTTACCTATTTTCATGTCACAATGTGGTAGGGGCCACGCCATGCGGTGCCCAACGTTACTGCGACGTATTGTTCCCAATAAGTAGATCTTGGCTTTTGCACACATCCACACCCAGACCAAGAACCACATCGAGTCTAACGACGTCAGATTTAGCCACCCGAGAAAAGGCAAACCCTGTTGACGTTCGACCGGGTCATGAATTGGTGTCACCTGCAAACGAGACGCACACACGTATTGTGACCTCTATGCCTGGCACGATTCGTTGCGGGTGCGTCGTGTGCGAGGCTTTTTTTCGGTAAGGGGCGATCGATCGGATCGGTCGGGGGATCTATCTTTGATTTAGTGGGGGCGCACCGAAGACGCTCTTGGGACACGAATCACCTATCGATTGGAAGCCTAAATATGTCCTAAGGACTTAAATACTTGCGCGCAAAACAGTCTAAACTGCCACCGACGCGGTATCGTTGCCAGGCGCTGGTAACAGGGTGCCGTTGTCCGATTGGGGATCGTCGGCTATAGTGGCACCGTGCAAAGGAGCCGGAGTAGATGAAATTCAGCCAATTGGAACAGATCGTGGCGTTCCAGCCTCGGGAGCGGCTAGTTGCCGTGCGACGGGTGTCGGGGAACGAGGAGTACTTGCGCGATCATTTTCCGCGTTTTCCCGTTCTACCTGGCGTGCTGATGTTGGAAGCCCTGTTCCAAGGTGCCGCTTGGTTGATATATGCTACAGAGGGTTTTCGCCACCCGATCGTTGTGTTGAAGGAGGTAAGAAACGTCAAGTTTACGGATTTCGTAGAGCCCGGTGAGACGCTTACCGTGACCATCGAAGTTTTAGAATGGGGTGATCGGCAAGTGGTTGTGCGGGGGCGAGGCGAGGTGGGTGGGCAAAGTGCCGTCAGTGGTCGGCTGGTGCTCGAGCGCTTCGGGTCGGCCGATCGCTTTCCTCGCCGCGTTGCAGTCGACAGGCTGATACGTCGTGATCTGGAGCAAATGTATCAACGATTGGCGGCCCCGCAGGCTCTGAGAACTGAGGATGGATAGCTGCTGGGAGTAGAGTGGGCTTACCACGGCGCCGAACGGCCGCTTTAAAAAAGGAATAAGTATTCGAGAACCTATCAGCGACGGAGTTTGGGAGGTAGTGTGATCATGGCAGCCACGTCCGACGAAGTATTCCAGAAGGTGCGTGCCGCGCTGATTGACGCTCTGGGCGTCGAAGAAGAGGAAGTAACCCCCTCGGCCACGATGGTTGGGGATCTGGGAGCCGAATCGATTGACTTCTTGGACATCATGTTCAAACTGGAACAATCCTTCGGCATTAACATTCCCCGCTCGGAGCTCTTCCCCGACGATATTCTGAACAATCCCTCTTATGTCCAAGATGGGAAAGTTACGAGCACTGGTATTGCCGAGCTGAAGAAGCGGATGCCGTATCTGGATTTGTCCAAATTCGAATCGCATCCGGTCGTACAGAATTTCGTTGAGATGTTAACGGTCAGCGACCTATGCAAGTTTATCGAAAGCAAATTGGCCGAGAAATCAGCTGGAGCCTAACAGGCGCGTTGCATAGTTGTCTGGCAAGCCTGCTGCAAGGAGAGTTCTGGCCGGATGCGGTGGTTGTGGATTGATCATTTTGTCGAGTTCGTTTCCGGGCGCTATGCGGTTGCTGTCAAGAATGTAACGATCGTCGAGGAAGCACTCGACCGGTATTGGCCTCACTATCCGGTGTATCCTCCCGCGTTGATCATCGAAGGAATCGCACAAACAGGGGGACTTTTGGTAGGCGAGCAAAATGGGTTTCGCGATCGTGTGGTTTTAGCGAAGGTGGCGAAGGCCGTTTTCCAAAGGCCCGTATTTCCCGGCGAACAATTACGCTATGAAGCCCACTTGCGAGACCAAAATGCCCATGGAGCAACGGTCCATGCTTGCGTCAGCGTGGGCCAAGAACCGATTGCTGAAGTTGACCTGATGTTCGCCCACTTGGATGATCGTTTCCCGGAGGAACTCTTTACGCACGAGGAGTTATTTCAGCTCCTGACGTTGTATCGGTTATACGAGGTAGGTAAAACACCCGACGGGAAGCCGCTCCCCATACCGGAAATGTTCCGAGATCTGGCGGAGGGATCTGCAACGACGCTGTCCCAATTGGGGGCTGGCGAAGCCATTGGTTCCTAGTGGGGGTTCGGTATATGAGACGCCGTGTGGTCATTACCGGCATCGGCTGCATCAACCCAATGGGACACGACGTGGCGACTGTCTGGGAGAACTTGAAAGAGGGCCGATCCGGCGTGGGCCCGACAACGCTATTTGACGCAACGAATTTTCCGACGCAGTTCAGTGCCGAGGTAAAAAACTGGGATTTGGAACACGTCGGGTTAGATCCGCAGGTCTGGTCGCGCCGTGGTCGGCATTCGCAGTTTGCTGCTGCCGCCGCTCTTCAGGCTATGCGCGACTCGGGAATCCTAGACTACTTGTCCGATCCGCGACGCATGGGCGTGTACCTAGGCTGTGGGGAAGGTACGCAGGACTTCTTCTCTTTTGCCGACATGATGGCAGCAGCCGTACAAAACGGCACGTTCGATCTAGGGCGCTTCATGAAGCGCGGCTTAGAGATCCTCGATCCACAAATCGAATTGGAGCAAGAACCCCACATGCCGGCTAGCTACGTGGCTGCCATGTTCGGATTGGAAGGGCCGAACAGTAACTGTTTGACGGCCTGCGCGGCCAGCAGTCAGGCAATCGGAGAGGCATGTGAGATGATACGTCGTGGCGACGTGGATGCGATGCTTTCTGGTGGTGCCCACAGTATGATCCACCCTCTGGGCGTCACCGGCTTCAATTTGTTGACGGCCCTCTCGACTCGCAACGATGCACCGACCAAGGCTTCCCGACCTTTTGACCGATTGCGTGACGGATTTGTGCTCGGCGAAGGTGCGGCCATGGTGGTACTCGAAGAGTTGGATCATGCCCGAAAGCGGGGGGCAACTATTTACGGTGAGTTGCTCGGTTATGGTACCACGGCCGATGCGTATCGCATTACGGATATCCATCCCGAAGGCCGAGGCGCAGTGGCCTGTATGAAAATGGCTATGCGAGACGCGCAGCTTTCCCCTGAAGACATCCACTATGTCAATGCCCACGGTACCAGTACGCAAGTCAACGACCGTGTCGAGACGCTGGTGTGTAAAGAGGTCTTCGGCCCCCAGGCGTATAAGATTCCGGTTTCCAGCACCAAGAGCATGATGGGCCATTTGATCGCAGCTGCCGGGGTAACCGAATTAATCGTGTGCCTTTTGGCCATGCGCGACAATGTTTTGCCGCCGACGATCAACTATGAAGTGCCGGATCCGGACTGCGATTTGGACTATGTTCCCAACGTGGCCCGCGAGGCGCGCTGCGATGTGGCCGTCAACAATAGCTTCGGTTTTGGCGGCCAAAACATCACGCTCATCGTTGGCAAATACCGTCGTTAACCCGAGAACGGTCTGGATAGCTACTGAGCCACGTTCTACGGCCCGATTGAAGGGGGTTGTGCGGCTAGAAAGTCCCTGGGACCGCGCAGCGTATAGTAAGGATACGCCACAGCAGCCGTCGGCGGTCCGGCAGGCCCGACCTGCTGCTGGTAACCGTGGGGCAGTCGGGGCGGCACCTGTACCATCGGTCCGCAGCGATCACAATGCGGATTGCCACATCCGTGTCGCGCCAAATTGTGATGCTGGCAACCCAAACCGCTGGTCAACCCAACGAGCAGTAGTAACCAGAACCAGCGCATCATAGCTCCTTGCTCCGTCGCTTCTTTTTGGCCCGCCCCGCCGTTGCACCACGGCGCGCCTGTACAACCATCATCGGATGCCCGGCCCTGAGAATTGAACAATCCGACTCATTCCCTAATGCTTTCCCAGCCGTGTGAGTCGATAAAGGCCCCGGAAATTCCGAATTGGCTAAGTTACCCTAACCACTCTGCTCCCGAGGTATTACGCTCGCCGCCTGCTGTGAAAAGCTGCCCAATTGGTAAAAGGCTCCCCTAGCGCCTTAGAGCCGATCGGAAAACGCTCGCGGGGCAGGGTGATTCACGCTGAGGCGAAATGCCGGAAGGCACAATCGTTTTCTATTTGCTTTGCTTGTAGTAGCACGATTCATCGGGTCTAGACGAGTAAAACAGGCAAGAGGTCCGCATGAATGCGGTCACTACGAACACGGCTCCACTTTAACCAAACATCAATTTTGGGATCGGCTCTTAGCGGTGTTCCCCTGGGATTCGACGGCGAAGTTGGCTAAACTAGCAGCACATGAGCAACGTCTGGTCATAGGAAGGTCCGATATAACTACTTGGGAGAATCCCACATCCGATAAGAGCTATGGAGCACCGTTGGTGCTGATAATGGTTCCCCGATATGGTGGTCGCTTCATCCGTCGCTGATACGACGATTCAGGAGTGTCATCAAGCAGCCGAGCAATTACTGCAGGTGGCTGGGCGTGTTGGAAGTCTTCTTGAATTAACTCCCGACTTAGCAGACGACGTGCTCGTAGCCGGAGACTTACACGGCCACCGTCTTAATTTTCAACGTCTTTGTCGGTTGGCTGACCTTGAGAACCACCCTCGCCGCCACTTAGTCCTTCAAGAAGTGTGTCACGGTGGCCCTGTTTACCCGGACAATCAAGGCTGTATGTCTCACTTGCTCGTAGAAGACATCGTGCGGTTAACCTTGAACTTTCCCGGACGCGTCCACTTCTTGTTAGGAAACCATGAATGGGCCGAACTAACGGACTACCCCATTCGCAAGGGCATGATTTTTCTTAACTACCAGTTTTTTAGCGGAATCAGCACGTTGTATGGTTCTCGGGCGCGTGAAGTGCATCAGGCGTATTTGAAGTTTTTTGAGGCCAGTTTGTTGGCGGTGCGATTAGTCAACGGTGTCTTGATTAGCCATAGTGCACCCCCGCTGGAAGCACCGCTCGTGAATCTCGCCGAGCTTCGGCGCCCGTTGTGCGAATTAGACTTAAGAAGCGGTGGGCCCGTCTACCAACTGCTGTGGGGGCGAGATTATCGAGCCGAGGCAGCCGAAAGGTTTGCCAAGTCCGTCGACGCGCAACTTCTCGTGCACGGCCATGAGCCCTGTCCGAACGGCTTTGCGGTTCCCAATAGTCGCCAAATTATTTTGGATTGTAGCCAAAGCCAGCCGCGGGCCATGCTTCTTAGTGCCAAAGAGCCGGTTGGTCAGGCGGAAGCATTGCAATGCGTTGTCGCTTTAAGGCGCTGACAGCGTTGCACCGGCTGATCCATGAGTGATTCTCGTAGCGTTGAATGGATCGTAAGCTGCTATCGACATCCATAGCATATGGCCTAAACGGCGTAGGCACCTCATTTGTAGGTAGGACGTGGCCGTAACCGAGCTAGCTATCACTAGGGGTTCGCGCTACCGCTTCCGAAGCCGGATACCTCTACAGAGTCGCGACCGTAGGAAAGCGGCCAATTCAATTCAGCGCAAAGGGGCAAGGAGATTTACCGCAACGGCGTAAGTCGGCAATTGACATGTTGTCTTCGTTCCGCCTCTGCGCCTTTGCGTTAAAACGATGTACCTACAAATGTGACGTTCGCACCACCGGAACTCCGAAAGCCAAAAACCCGTTTTGCAAGTAGTCGAGCAGCTCGATAAAATGGTTGGTTAGGCGGGCGGGTTGCGCTTCCTACGAGAAAAGGGGAAAGGTGCTCGGAAGTATTCGGGCCAGGTTAGGGAGTGAGATTCACAATCGTTTTACAAGTAATCCCGGTCCTGCGCCCCCAATCTGGAGGTGCCCTGGGTATTAACTCGGGTTGTTTGGCTAAAGAGTTTTTTAGAAATCCGCATTACTGTTAGTACCTCCCTGAGTACAAAACCAACGTTGGTGCAATTTGGTAGTGGGAAGGGTTCCAAACCGAAGCACAAAGCGGGTGGCTCGTTGGGATTACCCAGCAGAGGCAGGTAGTTCGGGCCGATCGCTATGCTGCTCGGTGGGGGAGTTAACCAATGGCGAGGAATTCGGCGTTCAGACGTGTAGCTGGGTGGCCGGCGGTATCGATGTGGCTGGTGCTTTGGGTTGGGTGGACGTGTTTGGGGATAACCCGACCGGCTCTTGGGCAACGCTCCAGTCAGCCCGACTACGGCGAACCCATTAACACGATCAACCAACTGATTCGGCGTACGTGGCAGGATTACAATTTAAAGCCCTCACCGTCGGCGACGGAAGGGGAATGGTGCAGGCGGCTGTTTTTAGATGTTTTGGGGCGAGTACCGCGAGTTGACGAGTTACAGGCGTTTTTGTCAGATCGGCGCCCAGACAAAAAGTTGCAACTTGTCAACCGGCTGTTGCACGACGAGCGGTACACCGAAGAGTACGCCCGTAATTGGACAACGATTTGGACGAACCTGTTGATTGGGCGTACCGGGGGAACGGATCGCGACTCGTTGACCAATCGCGAAGGAATGCAGAAGTATTTGCGGGATTGTTTTGCGGAGAATCGTCCCTATGACCGAATGGTTTATGAGTTGGTGACCGCCACGGGGGCAACCAAGCCGGGAGTGCCCAATTTTAATGGGGCGACAAACTTTTTGGCGGACAAGGTGAATCAAGACAACGCTACGCTAGCCACAGCCGCAACATCTCGAATCTTCCTCGGTTTGCAGGTTCAGTGCACGCAGTGTCATAACCATCCGTTTAACGAATGGAAACAGCAGAAGTTCTGGGAGTTTAATTCCTTTTTCCGCCAGACGCGGGCTTTGCGGCGGTTTGCGTCCGGTTCGCGCAACGTCGACTATGTGGAATTGGTCGACGAGGACTTTGCTGGAGAGAATAATGATCCCTCGAGCGCTGCGGTTTTTTATGAGCTCCGCAATGCGACAACCAGCGTTGCTTACCCGGTGTTTATCGATGGCACCAAAATCAGCGAAAGCGGCTATGTATCACAGGTCAACCGCCGCAAAGAATTGGCCCGCTTGATGCTACAATCCGAGTATCTAGGCAAGGCGGTTGTCAATCGTTATTGGGGACACTTTTTGGGTTACGGTTTCACCAAACCGGTCGATGATCTTGGTCCACACAATCCACCATCGCATCCGGAGCTATTGGACTTCCTTGCGCAACAATTCCGCGAACACAGCTTTGATTTAAAAGAATTGATCCGATGGGTTGTGTTGAGTGAGCCCTATAACTTGTCCAGCCGTGTCGGTGATGGCAATAAATCTGACGATCCGCTTCTGGGTGAACCGCCTAAGTTTAGCCGCTTTTACATCCGCCAAATGCAGGCAGAACAGTTGTATGAGAGTTTGCTTACAGCGACACAAGCCGACCGCGTTCGTGGTTCCTATGAGGATCAGGAACGGCGCAAGTCCGAGTGGTTGCGACAGTTCGTCACGGCTTTCGGCAACGATGAAGGCGAAGAAACTACTACCTTCAATGGTACGATTCCCCAGGTTCTGATGATGATGAACGGGGAATTGGTGCGGCAGGCTATTTCGTTGGAACCGGGTAGCTTCTTGCATCAGGTTGCCAGCAGTAAAGATCCACCCGCCAAGAAGATTAACTACTTGTTCCAAGCCGGATTGGCTCGGAACGCCACCCGTGGTGAAGTGGAAATTGCTAATAAACTTCTTCTAGCACGTCAGGGGAAAATTGAGGAGGCGTTACAGGATATTTGGTGGGCCATTTTGAACAGTAACGAGTTTATTTTGATCCACTAACTTAGCAGAGAAAGGAGCCGATCATATGTGGGCGGCTGGATATCAAGTACCACGCGGAATGTCGCGCCGTCATTTTTTGCAGCACTTGGCGGGTGCTTCGTCTATGGCAGCGGCTGCCTTGAGCTTCGGTCATAGCTTGAGGTTACATGCGGCCGAATTACAAAAGCGGCGCAAAGCAGCCATCCTCTTGTGGATGAGTGGTGGGCCGCCGACGATCGATATGTGGGATTTAAAGCCCGGAGCACCTACCGGAGGACCCTTCCGCCCCATTTCCACGTCTGGCGATGTGCAGATCTGCGAACATTTGCCGATGATGGCCAAAGTGATGCACCACGTGGCTATCGTGCGCTCGATGAGCACACGAGAAGCCGACCACAACCGCGGTCGGTACTACATGCACACGGGGTATGCTCCTAATCCGAATATTGAACATCCGAGTTACGGTGCCGTGATCGCTCATGAACTTATAGATCAACGGCCGGAATTGGAAATCCCGCCTTTTATTTCCATTGGCGGCGGGAGCGTAGGCCCAGGTTTCCTGGGAATGGCTTGGGCTCCGTTTACCGTCGACAGTAATGGTCGAGTGCGCAATTTGGAAATGGGGGTAGATGAACGGCGGTTGTATCAGCGATTGGAAGCTCTGGCACTGATCGAGAGCGGTTTTATCCAACAGAACCGTGGCCCGGCAGCAGACGACCACCGCAAGGTTCTCCAAAAAACGGTTAATCTCTTGACCAGTTCGCAGATGTCGGCATTTCGGGTCGAACAAGAGCCACAGTCGATCCGCGATCGCTATGGCACCACACCATTCGGTCGTAGTTGTCTTATGGCGCGACGGCTCGTGGAGGTAGGCGTGCCTTTTGTCGAGGTTGACTTGGGAGGTTGGGATCTGCACAGTAACACCCACCAGACACTGACCAACAACTTGTTGCCGAATTTAGACCGCGCCATGAGTGCGTTGATTGAAGACCTCGAGGTACGTGGTCTGCTTCAGGATACCGTGGTGTTGTGGATGGGTGAGTTCGGACGAACACCGCGCATCAATGCCAATGCGGGTCGTGACCACTGGGCTCGGTCCTGGAGCGTTGTCCTGGGTGGTTCCGGTATCAAGGGCGGTATCGCCGTGGGCCAGACCAACGAAGATGGTACTCGAGTGGAGAGCGAACCGTATTCAGCCGAAGATTTAATGGCCACCGTATGCAAAGCGCTCGGGATTTCGCTCGAAACAACGTTTACCAGCCGCAATGGTCGGCCAATGAAAATCGCCAACGGCGGTAAGGTAATTCACGAGCTGTTTGCCTAAGGGACGACCATTCCGGTAGTGTTGATCGCCGCGAGCGGGTAAGTTGGCTGCAAGGGGTATACGCGGCTGGTGCGGGGTGTTGCGCGCTAGTCAAACACGGGCAAGCCCCGAAACATGCAACTAATACGAGACGGCCAGCAGCCGGTCTTATGGGTGAGCACTCGTTGAGTACTTTTGGGGCTCTTATGCGCTAAACAGCACGATGAAGCCGACGGCGGTACCCGGCACGACATCCGTAGATGTATCGAATCTGGTGGCTAACCACCAGACCGGGCTATGGCGCTACCTGCGGGCGCTCGGCTGCCCGGCGGATACGGCAGAAGATTTGGTTCAGGAAACGTTTCTGGTAGTGCTCGAGCGGCCGTTTGAGGACTACGACGCGAGGGCAACGCGCGCTTACCTAAGAAGAGTAGCTCGCAATCTGCTGATCAATCACTTGCGGCGCACCGGGCGCCTGACGCAAATTGAGGCATTGGACGAATTGGAAAGTAATTGGGATCGGTGGGCTGGCGAGGACGATGGCCAGTCGTTACTCGACGCGTTGCGCGATTGCTACCAACAACTGTCGGATCGAGTGCGGTCGGCGCTCGATTTGCGGTTTCGAGAAAAACGATCGCGTCGCGAAATCGCAGCTTTCTTGCAGATGTCTGAGCACGGTGCAAAGAACCTGATGCAACGAGCCAAGCAACGGCTTCGCCGGTGTATCGAGGAAAAACTGTCGTGAACGATGATTGGGCTGAAGATCGCGACCCACTTCTGGAGGCAGCGCTGGGCGAGCTGCTCGGCGGTGAACGTCCGCCGGATGTTACCCAGCGGGTTATCGAAGCACTTGGGAAACGTACGAACGGTCCTGGGCAGCTTTTTCTTTCCGAACCCAACGTTTCTCCGGCCCCGCTCGATGTGAGTTGTCAGGCCACTCTAAGTCACCAGAGGGGCCGGGGAACGTCAGTATCACGGAGGATGCCGTGGGCGATGCGCATGGTGGTGAGTGCCGTGTGCATCGTACTGGTTGGCTCTGTGCTCGGTCTTACGAGCTTATGGCTTGTGTATCGTCCCTTCACCCTTGAGTTCACGGCGCAAAGTGAGATATCGTCAGGCAAAGGTATCGAGTCCTTACCGTCAGGCCGCCGAAGTGATCCAGCTCCGTACCCATCATCCGCCGGAATCGCCAAACGGGAGGTTCCAGAGAGTGGTCATCCCGAACCTATTGCTCTTCCGGCACCCTTCGGTGGCAATAATCCGCCGGGTGTTGCTAGGCGACCAACCGTCGGCACCACGGAACGCTTCGTTGAGCCGTGGTCGGATGAAAGAATCGTCGAGGAATTAGACCGGCGTTTAACCGAGAAGCTCGTACAAATAAGACTCGTGGCAGCGCCGCCAGCTACGGCAGCGGAGTTTTGCCGGCGGGCTTACTTGCGCTTGTTAGGCCGCATTCCCACCGTGGACGAGCTTCAAGAACACCTGACTAGGAAAGGACCCGATGCGCGTCGGCTTCTGGTGGAGCAACTGGTAAGTGACAGCCGTTACCGACAGGAATTCAATAAGTATTGGGCTCAATACTGGACGAATACGCTTCTGGGCCGTACCGCCGGGACTCAAATGGGCGACAGGGTTGATCGTGAGGCTTTTGCGGGATACCTGGAAGAGGCTTTCGCAACGGATCGGCCATGGAATGAACTCGTCGCGCAAATGCTCACCGCTACTGGGACCAATCGGCCGGGAGGCGACAGCTATCGGCCCGAAGTAAACTTTCTCGTGGCGCACCACAGCCCCGATGCTGCGTTGGAAACTGCCGCAGTTGCTCGTCTCTTCTTAGGACGCCGCTACCAATGCGCTCAGTGTCATAACCATCCGTTTTCCGAGGATTTGACGCAAAAGCGGTTTTGGCAGGTGAATGCCTTATTCCGGCAAACGCGCGTCGAACAACGCGGATCGCTGGTGCACGTGACGGATGGGGATGTTGATCAGGAGGTCGTTTTTTACGAAGAGTTGAACGGTGTACAGCGAGCCGTCTATCCCGCTTTACCGGATGGAAGCCCCGTTGCGCCTTCCGGCAAGGTATCGGAAGTGCGGCGTCGGGAGCTACTGGCACGCTGGATCATGCAATCGGAGGACCTGGCTCGTGCTACGGTCAACCGAGTCTGGGCGCATTTTTTTGGCTATGGCTTTACTCGACCTATCGATGACCTTTCACCGGAGAATCCGGTAAGCCACCCGGAGGTGTTTGACCTGCTGGCGACCCAGTGGCGCGCTCGAGGTTATTCGATGCGCGATCTTGTACGGTGGATCGCTTTGAGCGAGGCGTTTGCGCGATCCAGTCGCGTTACGGAGACGAACATTGCTGATATGCCCGAAGAGGGCGGTACGCCCTGGTTCAGCCGCTATTATGCCCGGTTGCTGGAACCGGAGGCCGTGTATGACTCGTTGCGCTTGGTGGCCGAAGCCCGTCGGAGTCTGGGGCCGTCGCCGGAACGTCAACAGTTCTTGGGTCAATTCGCGCACCGCATGGGTACCGATGACAACGAAGAAGCGGATCGGTTTCAAGGAGATATTCGCCAGTCATTGCTGTTGATGACCGGAGGGCTGATGCAGAAGGCCACCAGTAGCGAAGAAGGGGCTGTTCTGCGACATGTCATTCAATCGACCTTGATGCCGGAAGAAAAAATTACTCACCTGTTCCTGGCTGCTATCGCGAGAGTTCCTACCCAGCGCGAACTACAGCAGGGTTTGAAAATGCTGTCGGAGCAACCTGCGGAAGTTGCTTTGCAAGACATTTGGTGGGCGTTGCTTAATAGTAATGAGTTCATTTTGGATCATTGACGGCTTAAGAAAGAGACCAGTGTCGTATTCAAGTGACCCCCTCAACCAAAGCCAACTGGATGGCTTTTGGTCCCTCGGGCACGGCGATGTTCTCGACACGTCGCCGTGCACTTTTTTTTTCTTTACCTGCCGGTAATTCTGATAAACGCGATTCTTGAACCATGGCGTCGAACCCAAAAGCTTGTCCAAGATCTACGATGGTAATAGCCGCCTGTTGGGTGTGGTCCCGATCGGGCTATGCCGGATGCACCAGCCATCCTGCAACGTCGTCATGTTTACGCCTAGTCCGATAACATGTTAACCTCATCGGTCGTGGATTCCCGTTCGAGAGATCGCCAGGGCTGTGCCTTTGAAGCACCGAGCCATGAGCTTTGATTATTTCATAGGTCCGGTATGATGAGCGTGCCGGTACACAACCCATACGAAACCCCACGCACTTTGAACGAACCTCGGTTCCACGACGATGGCCATATCGTGCAAGTACGGTTCCATGTAGACCAGCGGTTGGTGTACCGGTGTTTGCGTTTCGAAGCGGAGCGGCGCAGTTGGTTGCGGCAGGCATTGTTCATTCTTACTACGATGCTCTTGGCCGGTATGATCGTAGTGGTCGTGGCCGACTGGCCTTGGTGGCTCGGGGCGACTTTGGTAGTCGTTTTTTTCGCGCTCAATGTAGTAAATGTTTTCTTGCCTGACGTGTGGGCTAGTTACTGGACGCGTACCGGATGTCCGCCTTCGGTGGCAATGGCACGTCCCGGACATTACCAGGTGGAATTGGCGGCCGAAGAGATTCGTTGGCGGATCGATGGGCTGGAAGGTCAGCAGAATTTAAAGGCCGTGTCGGAAGCCTACTACTTGGGAGATCTTCTCCTGGTGTTTCCTGTGCGTTCCTTCGTGTTGCCGATTCCGCGGGTAGCCGAGTTTGAACCCGATGATTTTTTTGGATTTTGCCGGCTGTTTGCCATGCGACTGCGGCAAGAAGCAGAAGTTGCCGATGGTTCCGAACGGAGATCCCCGCGACTATCGGCCAGCCAACACCTTGCTTGACGAAGGTGAGGCAGTGCGATCGGGTGTTGGGCTACCGATAAAGATCTTCGATCAAGCGCGTCACCAGTGCTGTCCAACCGGTTTGATGACTGGCCCCTAAGCCCCGTCCCGTGTCACCGTGAAAATACTCATAAAACAAGAGATATGGCGACCACGCAGGATCGCTCCGGAAGCGAACATCCGAGCCGTGACAAGGACGCTGGCCGGACGCGTCCGGTTCGAATAGCGCCACCAAACGCCGCGCGATCTCTTGCGCTGCCTCCTGCAAATGCACTCGCCTACCTGAACCCGTGGGCAGCTCTACCTTGAGACCGTCGCCGTAAAAATGGTGATACCTTTCCAAAGCTTCGATCAACAAGTAATTGACGGGAAACCACACAGGACCTCGCCAATTCGAGTTTCCGCCGAACATATCCGAATCCGACTCGCCCGGAACGTAGCGAACTTGGTACTCCGTTCCATTCAACGAAAAAACGAACGGATGCTCGCTATGAAAACGAGACAAGGAACGAATCCCGAATGGTGAAAGAAATTCACGTTCATCCAATAGTCGGTGAAGCACTCGTTCCAATCTCTGGCGGTTGGGGATTGCCAACAAGCGTTTCCCATCTGGAGTTGCCTCGGCATCCGTTTGATGCTCCATGTAAGAAATATGGCGGGCTAACTCGGGGCGGTGCTCCAGAAACCACATCATTCGCTTGTAAAATCCAGGAAGCTTTTCGATCTTGCTATCCTCAATTACTTCCACGGCCACCAGTGGTATAAGTCCTACCATGGATCGGACGCGCATAGGAATGGCGTGACCATCAACATGCAATTGATCGTAGTAAAACCCGTCCTCTTCATGCCACATTCCGGTTCCACCAAAGTGGTTCATCGCATCCGCGATAGCGACAAAATGCTCGAAAAACTTGGAAGCTACGTCTTCGTAGGCCGAATCGTGACTCGCAATTTCCAAGGCAATTGCTAGCATCGTGGCACAGTAAAATGCCATCCAGGCCGTGCAATCAGCTTGCTCGAGTCGGCCACCACCGGGAAGCGGGCGAGACCGGTCGAACACCCCGATGTTATCCAAGCCCAGAAAGCCTCCAGAAAACAAGTTATTTCCTTCGGCATCTTTTCGATTTACCCACCAGGTGAAATTTAACAGTAGCTTGTGGAAAACGCGCTTTAAGAAAGCGATGTCTCGTGCGCCCCGTGCCCCGGTAATCTTATATACTCGCCAGCACGCCCATGCATGAACCGGTGGGTTCACATCACCAAATTCGAATTCATAGGCAGGAATTTGCCCATTCGGATGCATATACCATTCGCGTAACAACAACACCAGTTGCTGCTTAGCAAAGTCTGGATCGATGCGAGCCATGGGAAGCATGTGAAACGCCAAATCCCAAGCAGCATACCAGGGATATTCGAATTTATCCGGCATCGAGATGACGTCACGATTAAAGAGGTGCAACCATTCGCGGTTGCGACCCTGACGGCGTTCTGGGGGCGGAGGAGGTTGGTCTGGGTCGCCTTGTAACCAGTCTTTTACCGAATAGTGATAAAACTGTTTGGTCCAAAGCAACCCAGCGTAGGCTTGCCGAGCTATGCTCTTATGTTGCTCGTCAGCATGCGGAGGCAAGAAAGCCGCATAGAATTCATCCGCTTCCGCTTTGCGCGCCTGGAAAACTCGATCATGCTCGTCGCCCAACATCTCTGCCCGCTCTCCCGGGATGTTGCTGAGGCGCAATCGCACAACCACTTCCTGACCCGCGTCGAGCCAGAGTCGGTAGTATGCGGCACATTTGGTGCCGCGCGGCTGAGCCGCCACGGCCTGACGTTGGCCGTGGATCACGTAGGCGTGGAATGCATCTTTATAGGGACCCGGACCGATTGCATGGCCGGAGAGGCGACCAAAATTTGTCTCGTTTTCCGTGAAAAGCATGCGCGGTGAGCTTCCGTCCAGTGTGCCGACATACCAATAGTATTCGCCCAACGTGGCATGCGCCGTCCGCACAGTCAACGGAGCTTGGAGGGTCATGCGAGGTTTGACTTCACAGCCCTCGTGACGGCAACCCCAAGACCAAGTATTGCGAAACCAAAGAGTGGGCAGTAGGTGAAGCTCCGCCCGATCCGGGCCCCGATTGGTGATTGTTAAACGGATCAGTACATCATTGGGGCTTGCCTTCGCATATTCAGCAATGACGTCAAAATACCGAGAATCATCGAAGATGCCGGAATCGGCCAGTTCGAATTCCGTATCCAACTTTCCCCGCCGTCGGTTTTCTTCTCGCAATAATTGATAGGGAAATTCGCGCTGCGGATACTTGTAAAGGGCTTTCATGTAACTGTAAGTGGGCACGGCGTCCAAGTAGAAGTAGTATTCTTTGACATCCTCGCCATGATTCCCCTCTGGACCTGTCAACCCAAACAGTCGTTCCTTTAATATCGGGTCGCAACCGTTCCACAGGGCAACGGCAAAGCATAAGCGGCACTGACGGTCGCAAATGCCCAGAAGCCCATCTTCACCCCAGCGATATGCCCGAAAAACTGCCTGTTCGTGGGTAAAATAGCTCCAACAGTCACCATGCGGCGAGTAATCTTCACGCACGGTACCCCATTGGCGCTCTGCAAGATACGGCCCCCATCGCTTCCAGTTTTGAAGGCGTTGCGTATCTTCTTGCAAACGGCGCTCTTCAGCAGTTCCACCAAACATAGATTGCCCTAAATCGTAGAAAGCAGGATCCTATTTTTTCCGTCGCAATTTTATCACGATGCGCGCTTCACGGGATTGTTGCGTACAAGCCACCCGGATGCAAACGATGTTAAAAATCATGGCCATCACCAGCGGACGCCGGAAGCTCGCGCATTACTGTATGCCAGCTTTTCGAAATCTCGCCGCGCAGCTCACGGTCACTGCATGAGTGAGTTCATTCGGAAAAAAAGCACAACCGGGATATTTTCGTTCTCAAGGTATCGTCGTTCACTATCAGCAAGCGGGGCATTCCGATCCTGGCTCAGAAAGTGGCCGTTCGATACACAATTATGTTTTGCTCGCCTGATCTCTTTTTTCGCCTCCTACGAGTGTCCCTGTTTGAGCCTTGCCCACAACGACACCGGCAGAATCATACCATGGGGAACCACCACGCGCCTAACAACGTTGCCACGAATCCGGCAACTCCCATCAAAAGACTCATCGGCGTGACAAATCGCAAGGCTTCGCGCTCTGTCATACCACTCAGTTGACAAATCACCCAAAAACCGCTGTCGTTCATCCACGCCAGTGGTTTGGATCCACATCCAATTGCTAACGCCAGGTAGACTGGATGGAAGCCGAGATGCTCAGGGGTAGCCAAGCTCGAGAAGATTCCGACTGCCGTGATCATCGACACGGTGGCCGAACCTTGGGCTGTGCGGATTGCCATCGTCACGAGGAAGGCCAGCACCAGCCAGGTTGCCGGAGCCGCAGTGCCCACCGAGATTTGGTCGGCAATCCCGGTTTGGCGAATCGTGGCACCGAACGTGCCACCGGCTGCGGTAATCAAAATGATCGATCCGGCACTCGAGATGGCAGCGTCCAACGAGGGCTTCAGCGCACGCAGAGTGGTTCCGCGTTGTCGCAACACAAGCGCGATGGCAATACCAGCAGCTAGCATGAGAGCAAGATTTTGGTCGCCAAGCGTTCGTATACAGCGATCCAACGGGGGCGGTGCTCTCCATCCAGTCGACTGGCGAATGGTAGCCAAACTGATCAACACAACGGGCAGGAGCACCGGAAGCAGGGCCCAACCCAGCGGTGGACCTTTCGACTGTTGGGCAAAGTGGGGTTCGTCCATCGATTGAGTGCCGCTGCTCACTAGATCACGCAGCGGTAAATCGTATTGCCGATTGGCCCATTGGGCAAAGCAGTACCCGGTCACGGCCGCGACGAAACCCACGATCGAACCGGCCAGAATCATCAGACCCATATCGACATTTAGCTCACGAGCCACGAACAGAGGGCCGGGTGTCGGGGGAACGAGCGAATGCGACATGGTGGCGCCCGCCACAATCGACAGGGTGTACAAAAGCAGATCGCGGCCGGTGCGCGCTCGTAATGCCCGTCCCAGCGGCATCATCAAGTAAAAGACAGTATCGAAGAACACCGGTATTCCCAGCAGAAAACCGCTTCCCAGGAAAGCTAAGGCAGCCCGCGGTCGACCGAACCATCGCAAGAATGCCTGCACGATTACGTCGGCTGCTCGACTGTCGTGCATCGCTTGGCCGATAATGGAAGCCATGGCTATCAGGATGGCAATCCCGGCACACGTTCGTCCAAAGGCTTCAGCCAATCTTTGGCCGACACTTTGGGCGGCTGCACTGCGCGCGGCATGCCAGTCGGAGTGACGCACGAGCTGGTCGTTGGCATCGGGCTGGTCTATAAGCTTTGTCCATTGGGCGTGCCACTTCCCGTCAGACCCAAGAACCTTCAGATTTCCGTGCGCCACAACGGAGGCTTTGCCGGAAGGGCCGAATCGCACCAAAACGAGTGGTTCCCCGGGGGCGCCATCGGGTGGTAAGCCGCTCAGAACGACAAATGTTGTCGAACCTTCTTTGCCGGACGAGCTACCGTCCTTGGTCGATGCAGCCTGTTGGGAATGGTTTTCAGAAGGCTTTACCAACTGCCACCGCAATCGTCGTTTATCGAGTTCGTGCCGCAAAAGCCAACTTTCGGGCGTGAATCCTGCTACTAAGGTGGCTCCGAGCAACAGGGCAACTGCGGCATGCAAGCGAACAACGAGAATTCCGAGCAGTACGCAGGTGACCCCGGCGATCAACACGAACCAAACAGCCATTGTCTCGCCTCACGGCGGCCCGGTTACCTGCTTACCTACGCTGGGTAGCGTTACTTTTTTTCCTCACCACTATTGAAGTGCCCGCTGTCGATCCCAAACGACTCATCGGACAAACCTTCCGTACTAAACAGCTCGCTTTCCGTAAAGCGCACCACACTGTCGGAAATCTGGATCGATGTACCCACGACTCTATGTTCGGCGCTGGCACTATCTGAGGTCGTAGACGCTTCGTATTCGGCCCGAAAAGTAATAGCCCCAATCGTCAGTAGCGCCCCGGAAGGCACTTCGGCTTCCGTGACCCGTTGATGGGAAACAAACGTTCCGTTGCGTGAGCCTAAATCACGAACCATTAGCCGCCCATTGCGCTCGAAGAGTTCACAATGCTTGCGACTTACCAGCGGGTGCGGAAGTGTCAAATTCGCCTCCCGGCTGCGACCAATTATAGTCGGCAACTTCAGTGGTATTTCGGCGCGACCGACATTTCCACCAACGACAACTAACTTGGCCTGCATACGGTTTACTCGTTTTGATCCTTAACCCCGAAGCTCTATCTGGTAACGTCGCTTCGCCTATTATTCTAGCTAATACGAAACGGAGAAAACACGCCAGGCAACCTGCTTTTGTTTTCGTGGCGGCCTGCCAATTGATAGCGGATCGGCTCGATGCGCAACTCCAAATTATTGGGTAAAAAGCTACCTCCGGCCACTCGTCGGCGTGAGCCTAGCACGTCGGGGGTCGCTCTTGGCGGAGGGTCGAGTCCCAGTGCTTCCCATGGCACCTCTGTGCCTTTGCCTTAAGTCATGTGTCAACCTGCCATGTAAGGGATGCCCACCGTGCTCCCAACGCTCGACCTCGCTCAGCAAGGACACACGCTCTTGGAGCTAGCGGCCGGACCGTGTTACGGATGCCCAGCGCAAGTAGCTGGCCACCGCCGAATTCGTGAACGATCCAGCGGCGAGAATCTCCCGTTTTTTTTCATTCGATGGCCAACTTTTACAAGCTCGAAGCATTTCAAGGAATGGTTCTAGAACTATCGCTTACCCACGGGTTTTTGTGTGGGACGTACCGCGATAGCCTTCATGGTGTCAAATGGTTCTTCAAAGCGGCTGTCACAATCAGTACGAAAGCACCTCGAGAATGGAAGGAACCGCCTGCTGCAACCCTTAAATATCTTCGTTTTCGCCAGTGTTTTTCAGCCGCCTTGGCGGATTGTCCGTTACGTGCCTTCGTTGTGGATAATGTTCTTGGCAGTGCCTCTTGCAATTATCGCGGCGCTTAACGATCGTAATTTCTATTGTCAGAGCTGGCTTGTCGCGCGGCGGCAGGCCGATCAGCACGTTGCAAACTTTTGGCGGGAGGATAGGGCGATGGCAAGGCATCGGTGCGCATGGGGGCGATCGTGGCTTGTGGTATTCGCTGTGGCCGGTTGCTTGGCCGCTGTCGACACGCACTCGCTATCCGCTCAGTCCGCTAATCGCCTGACCTATTTAGACGAATTTCTCGATCCGTACTATGTGGGTCTCAATTTTCCCAAATTGACAACACCACAGTGGGTAGGCGAACCGGGTGTGCACGCCGTAGTAGTTTTGGCTATCGACGATATGCGGGATACGAAACGCTATGAGGCGTTCTTGCGCCCTATCCTAAACCGACTGAAACAGATCGATGGCCGAGCACCGGTCAGCATTATGACGTGCACGATTGATCCGGCTGACCCTCAGCTCCAGCAGTGGTTGGCGGAGGGATTAAGCATTGAAGTTCATACGATTACGCATCCGTGTCCCTGCTTAAGAGACGGAGATTATCAAGCAGCGCGCCGCAGTTATGAGGACTGTGTCGATCTGATGGCAGCCATACCGGGAAATCATCCGGTAGCTTTTCGCATGCCGTGTTGCGACTCGCTCAATACACCCAGCCCCCGTTTCTGGGCAGAGATATTCAATAAGGCGACGGCTAAAGGCAACTTTCTTTCCATCGACAGTTCCGTGTTTCAGATATTCACGCCTGCGGATCCCCAGTTGCAAAAGTCTTGGGTGTTGTTGCCGGACAACCGCGAAAGGTTTCGTCGGTATCTGCCGTTTCCTTCGTTCGTCAACACGATTGAGAACTACCCGTATCCTTATTTAATTGGTCGCGTGTGTTGGGAACTCCCGTGTATGGTGCCGAGCGATTGGGAAGCGCAAAACGTACAGCGGCCCAATAATCCGGACACAGTTCGCGACTGGAAAATTGCACTGGATGCAGTGGTAGAAAAACAGGGAGTATTTAATCTGGTATTTCATCCTCATAATTGGATACGGAATGATCAAATAGTCGAGTTGATTGATTATGCAACTCAGACATACGGCGATCGGGTAAGATTTCTTACCTTCCGTGAATGCTCCGAACGGCTCGAGCAACATTTGCTGGGCGGCCATGCTTTGAGGCGTTCCGATGGTTACGAGAACGGCGTGCGGCTATTGGATGTCGATGGCGATGGCTGGCTCGATGTAATCGTGGCGAACGAAAGTGTACGAAAAACGCGCCGTTGGCTACCAGCCGACGGACGTTGGATCGAACAGCAATTCCCGGTTGCGATCAGCTTGCCGGGCGGAGCCGACGGCGGTGTGCGTTTTGGGATAGTAGCCGGGAACCAGGTGCTGGCCCTAAAACATACCCCCGAGCAAACGGGTGCCTGGTGTTATGAAGGTTCCGGGTGGCGTGAGGCCCCAGAATGGGTGCGCGGCCTAACCGACGAACTTTATTTGGCTCGCGAAGGACGCGATCAAGGAGTACGATTGCGCGATTTGGATGGCGATGGAACGTGCGAGCTCTTGGTGGCCAATGATCAGGTACAAGCTGTTTGGCGATACGAACAGGATCGATGGCGGCGGTGGTTGCCGATGCCCGAAACGGTTCGATTTGTGGACGAACAGGGAAGAGACGCCGGACTGCGCCTTCGCGATTTGGATGGGGATGGCTGGGACGATCTGGTGTTTTCTGACCACAGGCGGTTCGGTGTTTATCTGTGGCGAGTCGAATCATCCGGCACGCCGACCGGGTGGAGTGTTCCGGTAGTGGAATCCGAGCGACCCTCCTCAGGTGAAATCGACATACCGATGATCGTGCGCGCGGGAACCAACAACGGAGCATGGTTTCACTCCGGACACCTGTGGGTTCAAAACGAAGACACGTCTCGGTTACCCGACCATGTAGATCGCCGCTCCTTCCGGGCTTTATTGGGCGAAGTGGCGGACATGCCACCGCCGCGATCGCCGCAGCAATCCCTACGGGTGATGCACGTACATCCGCGTTGCCGCGTGCAATTGGTCGCGAGTGAACCGCTCGTGGTCGACCCGATTGCATTCGAATTTGGCTTAGATGGGAGTCTGTATGTAGTAGAAATGCGCGATTATCCAAATGGCGTCGCCGAGGGCGCGCTGGGCCGCGTCAAGCGCCTGTGGGATGATGATCAGGATGGGGTATTTGACCGAGCCGATGTGTTTTTGGACAACCTTCTTTTTCCTACGGGCGTCAAAGTGTGGCGCGACGGCTTGCTCGTCCTTTGTCCGCCGGAGTTACTCTTTGTTCAAGATCGCGATGGCGACGGTCGCGCTGAACACCGTGAAGTGTGGTTCCGCGGATTCGCTCCGGGTAACCCTCAACACCGCGCTAACGGTTTGCGCTGGGGCATGGACGGCTGGCTCTATATCGCTAATGGAGATAGCGGCGGAATCATCGAATCGGTTCGGACCAAGGAGCGGCTGTCGATCAGTGGACGGGATCTTCGTATCCGGCCAGATACCGGCCAGATGGAGACGGTCTCTGGCCAGACGCAGTACGGCCGCTGCCGCGACGATTGGGACAACTGGTTCGGTGGGAATAATTCCAATCCCCTGTGGCACTACGTTCTGCCGGAACAATACCTGCGGCGCAACGAGCATTGGCCAGCGGCCAATCCCCGCCACGATGTGCCCGAAATACCGGGTAGCTCGCCTGTCTATCCGCGAAGTATCACCTTGGCACGCTTCAATGATTTTCATATGGCTAATCGCTTCACCTCGGCTTGTAGCCCGGAAATCTATCGTGATCGAGTGTTGGGTGAATCGTTTACCGGAAATGCGTTTATTTGTGAACCGGTGCATAATCTGGTTCACCGGCTCGTGCTGGAACCGGATGGAGTAACGTTTCGTGGCCACCGGGCTACCGAGGAGCAACAGTCGGAATTTCTCGCATCGGAAGACAATTGGTTTCGCCCTGTTATGATACGCACGGGCCCGGATGGCGCCTTGTGGATTGCGGACATGTATCGGTTGGTGATCGAACACCCGGAATGGATTCCCCAGGCATGGCAACAAAAACTGGATTTGCGCGCCGGCGAGGATCGTGGACGAATATGGCGGGTGATACCTGCGGAAGGTGGCCCCTTACGATTGCCGCAGCTAGTGGGTTTGTCCCTGGAGGAGTGGGTGCGATTGTTGGATCACGATAATGGGCCGCTTCGTGATTTAGCCCAGCAGCAGCTCTACTGGCAAAACGCTCGCTCCATGCAAAACGCCTTGGAACAATTGGTACGCGGTTCGACTCGTCTGGCGACTCGAGCCCAAGCTCTTGCGACACTCGACTTGTTAGAGATACTCTCGCCTGTACTGCTTGAGGAAACCCTGCAGGATGCCTCTCCCCAGGTGCGACGTTTCGCGGTTCGGCTGGCAGCGCGATTCGTCAGCCAGTCTTCGCGGCTGGCAGAGCAACTCCAGATGCTTGCCGCTACGGAACCTGACCTGGCCGTCGTTTGGGAAATTCTGTGTGTTTTGGGGGAAGTGCCTCGAAGCGTGCGACTGTGGCCTATAGCGGAACGAGCACTACAGGATCGGTTTTTCCACGCCGCTTTTGCTAGTTCGTTGCGTGCGGAGAATGTCGAGGCGGTCTGCGATGAGCTTATTGCTTTTACGCGGGATCGAGGGCAATGGCCTCCTGATGCCTTAGCGGCTCCGGTAATTCGATTCCTAGCGGCAACCCAGAAAACAGAATCCCTTGCGCGCCTGTTGGAATCGTGGGTGAGCGCACGGGCCGGCGATCAATCGGCCCAACGCCGCCGGCTAGAACTATTGGGGATCCTTTTGGAGTATTGGCCAGAAGCGTTGCGCAAAGAACCTCCGCAAACTGTGGATCGCATGCGCCGTGTCTTGGAAGAAGCTCAGCAAATTGTGTTGTCCGATGAGGCAAGCATCGAATTGAAGGCCGTGGCGGCCCGAGTAATTTGGGCGGGTGCGTCACGGCGCGAACAGGCGGTCGAATTGCTTGCCCGCATGCTCTCTCCGCGCCAACCTCCACAGATTCAAGCGGCCGCTGTGGAAGGTTTGAGTCGGTTCCGAGACCCGGATGTGGCGGACCGACTTTTGGAGGGTTGGCGCTACTATTCGCCGGGAGTGCGAAGCCGGGTGTTAGACGTCGTGTTGTCACGAACCGAATGGAGCCTGCGATTGCTGACAGCTCTGGAGCAGGACCGAGTGACTGCCGCGGACCTCGATGCAGCTCGGCGTCGTCAGCTTCTTACGCATCCTGCCGAACCGGTAAGACGACAGGCCGAAAGATTGTTGACCCCGAGCGGTACCCCTGATCGGCAGCAAGTTCTGGAACGCTATGCAGAAGTTAAGACATTTAAGGCTGATCGAGACAGAGGTAAAGCTTTGTTTGTCAAACACTGCGCTGCTTGCCATCGCTTGGACGAAGTGGGCTACGCTGTTGGCCCCGACCTGGCCGCGCTTTCCGACAAGTCGCTCGATGCCCTGTTAATCGCTGTACTGGACCCGAATCGTGCTGTCGAAGATAAATACCGCGAATACGTCGCGGTGCTCGAGGATGGCCGTCAAGTACGCGGCGTCTTAGTCAGCGAGTCGGCGCAGAGCGTAACGCTCTTAGCCCAGGAGGGTAGGGCAATCGAGTTGTTGCGCCGACAACTGGAGATGCTTGTGGCCACCGGGAAATCGTTAATGCCTGAAGGGGTCGAGAATGACATCTCAGTTCAGGAAATGGCAGATCTTTTTGCCTACATTCGGTCAGTGGAGGGGACTCCCAAATCGTTCCCGGGAAACCGGCCGCGTTTGGCGCACGTGCGTGATGACGGGTCCATCCGGTTAGCGGCTACCGATTGTCGTATTTACGGCCCAACGCTCGTGTTTGAGGAGCTGTATCGCAACCTCGGCTACTGGGGTAGCACCGAAGACCGTGCGGTGTGGGACATCGACGTTCCTCGCGCCGGGATCTATCGCGTGGTTCTCGACTACGCCTGCCATAACGACACGAGCGGGAATCGATTCCGTATCGAGATAGCCGATCAGGTCCTGGTCGGCTCTGTAGAAGGCACTGGAACTTGGGATCAGTACCGCCGCACGACCGTTGGCAAGGTGGAACTGGCACCAGGGCGATGCCAGCTTGTGATCCGCGCCGAGGGACCCCTGCAAGGATACCTGATGGATCTGCGGGAGATTGTCTTGGATCCGGAGTAATTTCCGATGCGAAGAATACTGTTGTATTTCGCTATCGCGTTGGTAGGCGGGTGGCTCACCCGTGGACTGGATGGGGCAAGGCTTTGGGCCCAGGGGCCCAATACACTTACCAACGAGGAACGCCAAGCTGGTTGGAGGTTGCTTTTTGACGGGCAAACCACAAGTGGCTGGCGTGCCTACCGCGGGCAGGAAGTGCCCACCAGTTGGAAAGTGGAAGAGGGAGTGCTCTTATCGCGCCCTGGACCCGGCGATACTCGGGGTGACATTATCACCATTGAGCAATTCGCCGATTTCGAGCTTCACTGGCAGTGGCGAATGACGCCAGGAGGAAACAGCGGCGTGGTATATCGGGCTACGGAAGAGCATCCATATATGTGGCAATCGGGTCCAGAGTATCAAATCTTGGATAATACGCGTCACTTGGATGGATTGAATCCGCTGGCATCCGCTGGTGCTTGCTACGCCGTATTCGCGCCAAGTAGGGATGCCACCAGACCGGTGGGCCAATGGAACGAGTCGCGACTGCTGGTCACGGGAAAGCACGTAGAACACTGGCTGAATGGTCACTTATTGTTAAGCTACGACATCGGTAGTGACACGTGGAAGGCACACGTGAAGACCAGTAAGTTCTTCCAGACAGCTTACGGACAGGGAAACTGGGGGCGCGCTCCGCGCGGTCATATCGGACTTCAGGATTACGGCGGCGCAATCGGCTTTCGCAACCTAAAAATCCGAGTCTTCCACCCGTGAGCATGTTGTGAATCGGTCGCGTAGATGGGATGTTTTTTCGCTTGGATTCGTTATCATACTTGGCGAATCCATGCGCGTGGCATCCGTGTAGGAGAGTCGAGCACACGTTGGTCCGAGACTATCCATTCTAGGGAGAAGCCATCATGAGACGATCCATTCTGCCACTGATGCTTGCCGCTTTGACCACCGTCTATGGGTCGGAGTACCTGTTGGCGCAACAAGACGAAACATTTTTGGATCCGGCGGCGGCTGGCCCAGACTATTTAATCCAGGGCGAGTACGTAGGCTTACTGGGGAGCGATCAACAGCGTTGGGGTTGCCAAGTGATTGCTCTAGGAGGCGGAAAATTTGAAGCAGTCGGATTGCGCGGCGGTTTACCCGGTGACGGCTGGGAACGGGGCGAACAGCGCGTGGTGATTCCCGGAGAACGGGTTAATGACCGCGAAGCAGTGTTCCGCAATGATCAGGTCGAGCTGCGGGTCAGTAATGGCAAAATGCGCGTGTGGTATCAAGGAGAGGATGTCGGCGTGATGGAAAAGGTCGAGCGGAAAAGTCCGACGCTAGGAGCAGCACCACCACCAGGGGCAGTCATATTATTCGATGGCACTAGCGCCGACAACTTTACGCGAGGACGTTTAACGGAAGGAAATTTATTGGCAGCCGATTGTGAAAGCAAACAAAAATTCGGTGATCACACGCTGCATATCGAATTTCGTACACCGTTTAAGCCCTTTGCCCGCGGCCAGGCTCGAGGCAACAGCGGCGTATACGTTCAAGGGCGCTATGAAATCCAAGTGCTCGATTCGTTCGGCTTGGAAGGTAAGAACAACGAGTGTGGAGCCATTTATTCGATTTGCGAACCTTCGGTGAACATGTGCTTTCCGCCGCTTATGTGGCAGACCTACGATATCGATTTCACGGCTGCTCGTTATGATGACCAAGGCAACAAAATCAAGAATGCTCGCATTACGGTACGCCACAATGGAGCGGTGATCATTGACGATTTCGAGCTGCCTCGAGGTACCCCCGGCAAAGATCCCGAGGGACCAGGCCCCGGTAGTCTTTATCTCCAGGGACACGGCAATCCGGTGGTCTATCGTAATATCTGGGTGGTGCCCAAGTAACCCAGACCGTGCCGCTAGGGAGCGGTTGCCTGTCCAGGGATAGGCCAATTCAAGTGGCGATGCAGAAACTCGAACGTGCCCTGGCCGTGGATAGTGTGCGGTCCGACAAACCACTCGATCGCACACCGATCCGGTATTCCTAAACGCGCTTGGAATAAGTGCCTCACCTTGGCAAATTCGTAAGCTACCGTTTCGTCGGGTGCTACGCCGTCAAAATGGCCGCGCTCGACCATGAAAGGCCTCGGAGCAATGAGCGCGGCCATTTCGGCATAATTAAAGGTGCTACCTAGATCGAATTCGAAAATCTCATACTCACCAGTCCACACATAGCTATAAGGAGCGCGTGTCGATGCATTTTTCCACACCCATTCGTTGAAATCCGCAGAACAAATCGACAAGGCATATTCCGGAACAAGGGGTGGAATCCGCATGGCACTTTTGCCGCCGTAGGAAAGACCGTAAAAGCCGATGCGCTTCCCGTCGACAAAAGGCAATGACTGTAGCCATGCAACCAATTGCCGATGTTGGGGCACCATAATGGAAAAAAGAGTCTTTTTTAGGGGGTTGGCTTTCCGCTGTAGAGTGCGAAAACGGTCTTGAAAGATATAGAGATGCTGTGGGGCGAACGTCACAAACCCTCGATCGGCAAGTCGAGCAGCGAAGTCGTGATAGGCGGGATGATCACCCTGAATAACATCCTGCGCTCGACCTTCTAGCCCATGTTGACACACCACCACCGGACGGCGATCGCCGGGTTTTATGTCTCTGGGCACCAGCAAAATACCATAAGCAAATACGTCAGGAAAAACATCTAATACTACTTCGTATCCCAACCAGTGGTCACCCGTGTAGGATAAGCGTGTCCGAGGTCGAGGTGGCAGAAGTTCGTAGGAAAAGTCGCCGATGACCTCTACGCGAAAATAGTCCCGATAGGGTTCCATCGATTTCTGATAATTCTCCAACGAACTGAAGTCCAGTTTACTCATGAACTGCTGGCGCACGTAGGGGCTTTCTGCTAACAGAGCTTGGTTATGCCGATCCAATTCACGAAGTTGTCGCAATTGGCGCGCAGGCGCAGTTTCATATTCCACCAAGCGCTCGACCGGCCAATCGCCTTCTACCAAGGGGCACCCCAGGGTTCGACAAAAAATGTGCAATGCCTGATGCGAGCCGAAAGGTCCGCGGCCATCACCGCTTTGAACGAAGTGCCACTGGGGTGTAGGCTGGAGTGTTTGGATGACCTTGCGAGCCCGTTCGAATTCCGCTCGTACGGCTTGTGGGTCCGGTGTACGTAACGTCCCTGGGGCACCTCCTTCGCCGGAGGGGAGTTCCAGTTCCGGAGCACGGCATGCCTCGATAACAAGTGCCCGTGGCGCGATCATCGCTGCCAGTTCAGCATCGCCAAAGCGCTCCAGCACGCCAAAGAGATTTCTGTCAATCGGTTCGGTCCAGATTGTTTCGCGCGGCGCGAAGTATCCGCTTACCCCGATAACATCGATTCGTGGGTCAAGAGCCCCAGCATACAGGGCCAAAAGTCCGCCCTCACCCCATCCCATAACCCCACAAGAGCGATCCGGGTTGTCGCGTTGGAACCAGTCGACAATAGCCAAAATTTTCTGCAATTCGTATCCGATGATGTGACGGCCTAACTCATACGCGCTACGGTAGATAAACTCGCGGTTTGTGAGGTTAGCTCTGCCATTGCGTTTTTCTCGATGCCGGTCGATGAGCACCGGAACGACCACACGGCAGCCAGAGTCGGCCAGACGTCGCGCAAACTGCTCGTGGTGCGATAAACCCGGTTCCAGCCCAATAAGAACTTCGGGTAGTAGATCCGCATCCGGAATTGCCACTACATTAGCCTGCACCGGACCTCGCGGCATCAATAAGAGCCCTTCACCATGCACATCGCCAAAAGCGGGCCACCGGATGCGGTAGACGTCGAACTTTTCGCTGCGTGCTATGTGTGCCGAGCGATCAATTGTCGCATCCAACGAGGGCGACTCAAACGCCACCCGTGGATCGCGTAAGCCGACGATCCATTCCAATCGGCGGCGATGTGCGTCGAGCCACTGGTTGTATTCATTGTCGTTCGTCTTTCCGTGCTGCCAGTACACACTACGCTGCTCAACGGAACGCTCCAGCTCACGCAACAAGAAGCGGTCCACTCCCGCCACCAACTCGGATGCCAAGTCACCTTGCCAGGTAAGGGGCTCAGTACCGGGCAAAGGGGTATTGGTCTGTTGAGCTTGCAGATTGAAAACCGCAAACACCCAAACAAGCGTACCCAACACTCCTATACGTTTTCGCAAAACAAACGTACCATGACGCATGTTGTGCCCCTCCCGTGCACGAAACGTCCGGAAACCAATCGCTCGAGTTGATATCAGATCCCCGCCAACAACCTTTAGCATAACCGGCGAAGAATCCCAGACACGCAGTTACTTATTGATATCTAATACTCTTGTGCCGGACGGTACAGTCGCTAGTGCTTGGGTTTGCCTAGTATAAGCGGTGGGTCGTCGACAGCGGGCAGTCGTTGGACTGGAACGGGAGGTTCATCAACGACCGTCATCGTGGTACGTTCCGGACCGCCCGGGCGCTCTGAACTCGACGGTGGGGCATCCCCAGCGTAGGTTGGTTCATAAGAAAGAAGCACTGGCGACGGGTAATCAACGATCGGGACAGTTTGGAGTATGAAGGGGCGGTACGCTGCGTGCACGAAATGACCACCGTAACCGTTGGTGACAGTGATCATCGGAACCGTTGCCGTGTACGTCGATCGAAAACCCTGGGCGGCAAGAAACTGCGCGCGATATCGCAAAGGACCGATCCGGCCTGCCCAGCCGAAGTGTGCCCCGCCCAACGAGCTCACCGGAGACAATGCGACAAATCCCGGATTGCGCCTAAGGAAAAAACCGGGTCCGAAAACCTCCCATCCGAGCACATGGGTCTCAAAATACGATTGGCTTGCAAGCGACCATGGGGTTTGGACGACAATTTGCTGCGCAAACGTCCGGTCCATTTGTAGAGCGTAAGACATTATGATCAGACCTGCAATCGCTATCCATCGCGACGAAAATCGGGCGACGAAGTACGCCGTATCGGAGTCACGGTAGCCGCTCATTATTCACTTTTCCTAGACACTTCGCATCCTCGATGTTACCTTCCTCAAGTTACCGGTTAGTTTATCGGTGCAGCGTGACCGAAGTCAAACAAAAACGTGCCATGCCACGTGCCCTCATGTTAAGCTTAGTGCATGCGTCTGGATTATAGATGGCACTGATTGCTGACGCGGCAGGCTATCATCCGAGTTTGACTCATCTACGATGCAAAGGTGATGTGGGATGTGGTCACAGTGGGGTCCATCTGGAGAGGCTCGATAGAGCTACAGCTATAGAGAGCTGCGACCGTAAGGGAGCGGCCCTTTGCCAATGGAAAAACGTTCTTCCACCAGGACAGGTTGAGAAGCCTCGTCAAATGAGAAAGCCGCGGATAAATATATTGGCAGCATCATCTGGAGCCGTGGCCCTGATGAGCCAGGCAACGAAACCATGGCAGGCAAAAAAAGCCAACAGTAGTAGGGGCACGGCATGATGCTCCCCTACTGAATCTTCATGTCGTGGGGGATGGCGAGTGCACGTTAGCTGTTTGAGTTGCAACTTCTAATACCGCTACGGCGCATGCAACTGCTGTGATGCACCCCTTGAACTGTCCACGACGCTGGTTGCGTCCACAGTTCGCTAGGCGCCCGTGATCCCACAAGGCAGCGTCGAGCACGATCAAACTCACTCTGGCTGACAAGCGGACACTTAGAGAGGGCTTTTGATGGGTTCTAGAACCGCAAAGAGGCAAAAGCCCCGTGGCTGTACGTGAACCAAAACTGTGTGTAGTATTCGCGTAGCGTCCCTGCGCCTTGACGCCTTTTCTTCAATTATTTTATCTACGTCACCGGGCCGGGCTGGCGGGCGAGAATCTGTCTTCCGCCGCGCAAGCTCAATGGACTACCCGCCACATCCAGACTACTTACCTGCGCCGGGTAGCGGTTCTCCGGTAGGCGGCGGAGGAAGCGTCGGTGCGGTTAGCTCGGTTGCAGCTTCTTCAGGAGGTGGAGGTGCAACTTCTTTCGGTGTTTCCACCTTCGGTCCGGAGGAACAACCGCATACGGCTAACGCTAGAACGGCGGATAAAATAAGGCTACGCCCGCTCCAATTTTCCATAAAGAAGCTCCTGGTGTCGTACATGATGGAATCGGCTTGTCGCCTAGACAACTAAAATGAGGGCGACGAACGCGTTGAACGTCGCCCTCATTAAAGGCCGCGATTACGAAGCGTAACACCCTATGGAACGTTAGGATCGTTGATCGCGTTTCCGTCGCGGATCGCACTTACGTACCAATACCAGTTGGGGGTTTGACTGGGTGTGTTACGCGGAATCATTTGCACGGATCCGTCCGCGTAGGCAAATTGTACCCCCCCCGGATGGAAACTTCCGAACATAAACCATGTCGGGAACCGACGCGGCTTGTGGTTCAGCCCCCAGGCAGTGGCCATAGGACCAGAACCCATCCAACTTGCGGCAAAATTCAGTGTGTCGGGTGTCGAACTTGCCAGCCCACGGCTACCCCCCAAATACTCACCGAAAGCAAGTGCCTTTGATGTACCATCCAAAATGCGCCCAAAATCGTACTTGCTACGGCTCGAGTACAGTCCTTCGAGCTGGTAGTAGAAGAGACTGGCTTGCAAGTTGCCAATGACGCCAGCACTACCCAGATAATTCGACCTCCCCAGTCCTTGCCCACCGCTACCCAATGGGAAAAAGACACCCTGCATGAAAAGTCCCGTAACCGAACCTCCGGGCCCTGTTCGCCCCTCATGCTGAAACAGGGTTGCCCACGTACCCTCGGTGTTCGAATACGGGTCGGCCGACGGACACAAAAATGAACTGATTTTCGTTTGCGCCATTGCCCAGGTTCTTGGGCGCGTCCACCAGGCAACATCCGTCTTATCCACATCCACGATCACATCTAGTTGATCATAAATGTTGCTCAATTCCATGTACGGCAATAAGAAGACAAGCGTTCCAATAAACTGCGAACCGGCAGTGTTGCGATTGTAGTGGTAATTGTAGCGATAATCAGCTAAACACCCCGGAGGAAACCTCTTGTACACGTCGTGAAAATTGTGGGACGCGAGCACAATCTGCTTGAGATTGTTCGAACACTGCATGCGGCGCGCAGCTTCCCGCGCTGCTTGCACAGCCGGTAATAAGAGTGCTACCAAAATCCCAATGATCGCAATTACAACCAGCAATTCGACGAGCGTAAAACCTCGACCCCTTCGTCTCTCAGAAAACATACCACACCCTTTCATAAAAAGTGACGATAAGGTCCCCGGGTCTCAACTAGCTCGTTGTGGGAATAACTACAGGCATAAGCCCCTCAAATAACTCCAAAAAATTGTACTCAGCTCGAACCATTTTCCTTTTTGCTGGCACCACGATAACTCATGCCCAGACTCATCCTGAACCACGTACCCCCGACAAGCCAGTGTCGACCCACACGCTAACAGGCGCCTATTGTAGCATTTTTCCTTCGGCTTTCAATAGCCGCAAAAAATTTTTTGCCAAGGATTTACGACTAAACTTATCAACTCGCTATCGTATTTGGGCATACCAAAAACGGGCATACTGCATGGCTAGTTTCAAATAGCGGGAGCCGCAAATACCTGGTCGACTCGTTACGATCAGCCGGTCGTCGCCGGGGGTCGGCGACCGCGACCTACCTGAAGCTAGCGCAAAGATGCGACTGCGGAAGCGGTGATGGTTTGAACCGTCTAGGTTGCCAGCCTGCAGCCCCTCGTATCTTGGTAAAGGCCGGCTAGACGGCTGCCGCAGCATCGACGTGCGATAAATAACGACGAAAAGGGTGGCTGAAGGGATTCGAACCCTCGACCCTCAGAGCCACAATCTGATGCTCTAGCCAGCTGAGCTACAGCCACCACATACGTAAACTTGAGTCTATCCCGCTGCACGACAAGCGTCAACACGGGCGGGGAAACAGCGCATCGCTTGGGTAGCGGGCTCGGCCCGGGCAACATGTATCATCGTGGAAGAGCCGTAGTCTTGGGCCAATGCAGCGCAACGGATCTGATGCTGCTTAGACCTGGGGCATTACACGAAGGGAAACCGCTCATCCAAGGGCGATGCCGATAGCTCGACCACGAACTCCGACAAATGCCGCACAAGGATCTCCATGAGGGCTTGGCCTTTTTGCGGATTTGCGCCGTGAGGATTGCCGGCGCCGGAGTGGGTGGTCAGCAGATGCCACGGCCGGGTCAGCGTAACCCAACCGTCTTGGAGGGCCCGAAACCGGAACAGAGCCGTACGACCTTCGTCGGCCAGGAGCCGGCCCGAAGCGTCCTGTGCGACGAGGTGGGGGAAGTAGGCTAGGGCAAACGAGGTTTCCATTTCTCCCGCGTGATCGTCTGGTTCGTTGAACAATGCGGCGGCGTGGGCCTTGACCGCCTGGTACCAATTGCACAGGAACAACCACGCTGAGGTGCGCCCATATAGTTCGCGCAGGATCGGTTTGAAATCATTACCGCCGTGGCTGTTGAGCAACAGGATTTTGCGCACACCAGACCGCTCGAGCGATTCGACAACGTCGCGAATTACAGCCAGCAAGGTGGAGGGCGATACATTCAAAGCGAACGGGAATTCTCGGAGGTTCGTTTCCGTTCCGAACGGCATTGTCGGCAGCAGCACAACGGACGCTCCCTGCTCGTAGGCACGTTGGCAGATGTGCTCGCCGATAATCTGCGCTTCCAAACAGTCCGTGCCATAGGGCAGGTGCAGATTATGGGGCTCGATAGCACCAAATGGCCAAACGGCGACTTCGATGCGTCGCGTTCGCAAGACGCCGTAATTCAACTCGCTCAGTATCCAAGGACGCATGTCGGCAGCTTTTCGTTCTGCTGTTGCAATTTCCACTCGACAGGCCGGCGACGATCCGAGTGCGAGGCTTACCGGGTCACCACTGGTTAGCAGCCCATGCACACTAACGACTGTCGATCACCAGCATGGGGCGCAGGTCTTTCAATTTCTTGCGTCCTGCGGCAGTAGTGTCGGTACCTGACAAATCGACGTATTCGAGTTTCGGCAGCCTTGCCAAGGCGATCAATCCGGCATCGGTGATGCGTGTATCGACCAGTATCAATTGTCTCAGTGCACCCATCCGGGACAACATCTCGGTGGCTTCATCACCGATCGGAAGCCCCGTAAGATCCAATTCTTCCAGTTGCGGAAGTTGGGCCAACGTCGCCAGGGCAGTGCTGGTTACGCGAGTCCCCTCGAGACTCAGTCGCCGCAGACCGACTGCTTTTTTTAAATGGGATACACCCTGGTCTGTAACGGCCGTGTGCGAAAGGTCAAGCCACACCAGAGATTCCAGTGGCAACTGCGCCAGTTCGTGGTCGCCAATAGCACCAAAGGCGAGCACCAGTTCTTGGACACCCGAGGGCACATCGAGTTGCCCGGCGGTCGTTTTCAGAAACGCGACGTATCGTCGATCAAACTCATCGCTGCTCAGCCCGGTTAATTGCCACAGTGTGTCGGGACCGGCTTGCTGTTGATACAGGCGCCGTAAGTAGTCGATGAATGCCGAGCGGTACTTGCCCGATTCGGCGGTCATCAAGAAGTGGGTCCACCCTGCAGCCTGACTGTAAAGCGATGCGATATTCGGATCCTGTTGTATGACGTCGCGCGTCAGGCGAACGAATTGGGCCGCTGGCACATAGAACTGGCCGCGTAGCGCACGAAAACGGGCATATTGCAAGCGCGGTGCGTCCCAGCCGCCGACGATCGCTACCGAGTCGTTCCATCGAAGCGACTCCATAAAAAGGGCAATGCCCTCGATGGCCCAGACATCCCCGCGACTGCCTGGATCGGCTGCCGTACGCGTGCTTTCGGCAAGAAGTTGGTGCGTCACTTCATGCCACAGGGTCTTTTGGAGCTGATCCAACGGACCATACACGACCACGGCTCGGCGTTTATCCAGGTAAATGCCGATGGTCTTTTCGATCTGAGGAATCTCATCGCGCAAGAGATTCACGTACCGTTGGCGATCGGCAAACCAGACGATCCGATGCTTATCGCGCCGAGCCACTGCCGGCGGCGCCCCACGCTCCAAACGCTGGGCTAGCAACGATCCGTTGCCCCAATATTCAAAAAAAAGCTGCCGCCAGATCGTGTGAAACCGTTCCAACTGTTCGGCCATCCTTTGACCTGCTTGCGGCTCCCGATCAGAAAGAACCGTAAAGTGGGGCGAAACAATGCGATAGTACTTGCGCGCTTCCAATCCATAGAGCTGTTCCGAAGTAGTGGCCAGGCTGCTGGTTATGGTTTGGCCTCCGTATACCCAGCGCTCAGAATGGCGGCGATAGCCAAGCGCTGCACGCGTTTTTTCATCGTCGGGCCATTCCCAGAGAGCTTCGTGCAGCAGTCGGTAACTCCACCCAGGGGCGTTTTCGACTACTTGCCGAGCTAGTTCCACAAGACGTTGCGCTTGGCGACGTCGCAGAGCGAGGAACTCCTCGGCCAGTTCGTCGTTGGAATCGTTTCTTAAATCGACCTGATCCGGAGGAACGAATAACCAGATACCCGCCCCCTGGCGTTTTAACCGCTCGAGCCGACCGGTGATGTGCTGGCCAAGCGGACTGCCGGGCGTGACGCGACCTAATAGGGCTTCCAATTCGGCGCGATAGAGTTGGTCGATCGGATCGCGAAGTTCGTGCGGTCCTTGCGCTTCAAGTCGCAAGACCGGTACCATCGATATCAGAATCGGCAGCCACCACCCGCCAAAAACACCGCGGCAACCCCGAGTATGGAACTGCCCCGACGGGCTCGGCCGTTGCTCGTTTCCTTCAGGCATGTTTGCCGAAGCCGTTTGTGGCGTCATTCTTCGAACGCCGCGTCGAACGCTCGTGTGCTCGGTGAGAAATTCAATTTCCGCACGAACTGGCAGGCTTCGCGCGCACCAAACTCGCGGTCCATGCCCGAATCTTCCCATTCGATCGACAACGGCCCATTATAATTAATTTGGTTCAACGCCCGGATAATCTCTTCGAAATTGATGGCTCCACGACCCGGACTGCGAAAATCCCAACCACGGCGCGGGTCACCGAAATTCAAATGGCTGGCCAAAATGCCCGACCGGCCACTGAGGGTAGTAATGGCGTCTTTGATGTGCACGTGATAAATGCGATCTGGAAAGGCACGGATAAACTCGACCGGATCTACCCCTTGCCAGTGTAAATGGCTGGGGTCAAAGTTAAAGCCAAATTCCTCACGCCGGTCGATCGCTTCCAATGCCCTTTGGGCCGTATACAAATCGAAAGCGATCTCCGTGGGATGAACCTCCAGAGCGAATTTGACACCACATTCGCCAAATACGTCGAGAATAGGATGGAATCGTTCGGCAAACAGCTCAAATCCGGCATCGATCATTTTCGACGGTACCGGCGGGAATGAATAAAGCAGATGCCAGATACTGGAACCCGTAAAACCATTCACGACGCTCACACCGAATTTCTGCGCTGCTCGAGCCGTATTCTTCAATTCTTCGGCTGCCCGTTGGTTCACACCCTCCGGATTACCGTCTCCCCACACGTAGTCAGGTAAAATGGCCTTGTGCCGTTCATCGATCCGATCACAGACGGCCTGCCCCACCAGATGATTGCTGATGGCATGACATTGCAATTCATATTTGTCCAATAGCTCGCGTTTGCGCGCACAATAACTGTCATCGGCCAGCGCTTTATTAACCTCGAAATGGTCCCCCCAACATGCCAACTCGATGCCGTCATAACCAAACTCTTTCGCCTTACGGCACATCTGTTCCAAAGGCAAGTCAGCCCACTGACCTGTAAACAACGTAATGGGTCGGGCCATATCGTACTCCTTGCTGAAGTCCTTTACCGAATCATTACGAGATTTCAGGAGACGTTATTGTGCCGCATCGGGCTGGGCCTGTGCAAGCTAGGAGCCGCCCTAGGGCAAGATTTCGGCGAGCACCAATACTAACGGAGTTTCCTATTCTGAAGTTTTCGCCATTCACGATACACTTTCAGCACGGCAAACGGGTAAATGTAAAGGTGCTGCGCTCGACTGGTGCCACGTTGTCGGCTCCAGGATCGCCAATAATTTAACGCAGAGGCGCAAAGACGTAGAGGTGCAGCAAGGAACAAAAGATCGCTGGCAAGGATCCGGGGATGGTTTGGCATAGAATCTTTGATGGCACGATCCTGCTTGGCCCAAAAACTTGCGATGCCTCCACACAACGATATGTTATTCTCTGTTCCATCGGGCCAACATGGGATTCGACTTTCGACAATGGCCAAAAGCCGTACTTCGCGTCTTTGCGTTGGACCATTGTCGGTATTGGGTGCTTCCTCGATTGGGAAAAGTCGAGCTTAGTTCCTCTGTGGTTTCCTATGCATCATAATCAGGTAGGGGGTTAGAAGGAGAGCCACTGTGTGTGATGTGATACTCGCCATATCGATGTTTGTGGCACAGGTGAACTTTTCTAGCGCGAGTGCGGCGGTGCCTGTGTACCTGGAACTGGTCATGGAAAAAGGGTTCCCCGTGGGTCAGGAACGCGTATGGCTAGAAGTCTTAGCAAAACTTCCGGATGTGTCGATACGCATCCGTGCTGCTGAATTGGGAGAGCGTCCGGAAATTACTCCTGAAGGAAGAGGTTGGCGCATACTGGGCGTCTTAACGCGAGGTAATCGACTGGTCGTTCCCGGAGCGCAGTTTTCCTTGACCGACCAAGCCGCGTTGGCTGCGTACCTAAAGAAGCTGCGCGACGATGGACCAGACGCAGTCCGCTCGCCTGCCGGTCCCTATGGGCTGACGGAAGCTCACTTTCGGGAACTATTGGAAAATCTGCAGTCTGCTGTTGAACAGCCAACCAAGGATGTACCGCTTGACAAATTCGTACGGCATATTGCCGAGCGCTCGGGTATCCCGATCGACGTTGACCCGGCGCTTCAAGCTCGGTGGGCCTCGTACCGAGTTCAAGACGATCTGTCCGGTCTGAGCCTAGGGACAGCCCTTGCTGTGGGGGTGCGCGCCTGGGGATGGGTTGTGGCGGTCGAGCGCTCTAGGGGAACAACGCGGCTACGGATTACTCAAGCGGACCGGGCGGCGGGCTTTTGGCCAATCGGTTACCTCCCACAAGATACCCTCCGTCAGACAGTCCCGGCACTGTTCTCGTACCTGACCGTGGAAATCAATGACACGCCATTGAGCGAGGTGTTGGCAGCCTTGCAATCGCGACTCGGTGTGCCGATATTGGTGGACCACAATGCGGCCGCCCGTCTAGGAGTTCGACTCGACGAAGTGCGCGTGACGGTTCCTTCGACCCGCACGTACTATAAGCGAATCTTGGATCAGGCACTAACCAAAGCTCGACTCCGCGCCGAGCTTCGAGTTGATGAGGCAGGTCATCCGTTTCTTTGGATTACCACGACGCGCACGATCCCTTAATGCGGAAGCACGAGTCTTCTTGCAGGCGCGCTCTTGCTCAACCCGTTGGCTGTCCTGCGGCGTAGGCTCTCCTGCGGATAAGATGCGTTGAGTCCTCGCATTGTCCGACGCGCGCGTAGAATCGCGATGGTTCAGCAGAACCTCATGGGGGCGCCGTTAGTGGCGAGATCTACGAACGCCGCGTCATTTCGAATAAGTGGGTGGCTTGATTACCGAGGAAACCCTCGAAACGCACGGCCTCTCCTGTGTTAGGATCGACGACGGTACCGCGTTCGGCGAGCTCGAAGTATGCATACGTCCAAGGGATAGAGGACGTTTGATCGTTGTCGATAATCGTTACATCACAAATCGCAGCAGCCGTCGCGGTTTGCCGTAGCATGGAACCGGGTTGACCTTCGATTTGGTCTTTCATCGGTACGCCGGCCCGGCGCAGGAGTTCGACCGTTTTGTCGATATCATCTAAGTCGCGAACACCGTGAGAATTGATAAGCGACGTGAAGTGATTGACATTGTAGCCATGCACCATTACCCACGCCCCATACTGACTGACTTGGTCCACAGCTAGTACGTCTTCTTTTCGAGGTGGCGGCCAGGGTAATTGCTCGACGAAGTTCACCAAGAGTTCAAGCAATTCTTCTCGCCGCCCCGAAGATAGTGCGTCCAAATGACAAAGTTCTGCCAGAATATCCACGGAGGGCACGGGGCGATGGGCTTGAAGTGACTTGCCGATAATCGCGCGCACTCGTGGTTCAAGACGCCAGGTTTGCAGCTCCGAAATGAACAACTTCGGTAGTAATCGATTACTATGCTGAAAATGAATAGCGGCCAGTTGCTTGTCCTCGAACCAGTACGTGCCCGCCGCGCGGTATCCTAAACATTCGAACAGACGCGCCAGCGTCGTGATCCCGGCGTACGGTTGCTGCCAAGCGATGGTGCGGAACGCAATGTGATCGTTGTGGAAATTGGCTCCGTATTGCCGAATCAACTCTTCGTAGGTTCTCACGTATCCGACTCGCTCTCGATATCGCTCCCACAATCGATCGAACAAACGCGCTAAGAACCTTTCGGCCGCCGAGTCACCCGCACAGCGAGCATGGGGTCCGAAGCTAGAAACATTGCTGCTGGTCATGTGGTTGGTCCCTTGATCGGCATGAGTCGACTTTCAATTTGTTTCCAACACGGATCGGTTCGGGTGTTACCTTACGGAAGCTGGTTGTAAACATCTCCCAAGTCAAAACTGGTAGCCAATCGGGGGCTCATGCGATCGGCCACTACCGATTGTACATCGAAGGTGCGATGCGGAGTGTGGTGCGGTCGGAACCCTGCTGGGTATTACGCATCAAATCGTGCTTCGATGCCGAAATTCTGGCTGCGGGCTGTCGATAGGCCGGCGTTAGGGTGGTCGGTGACGGGTTGACACCTGGTTCCAGCATGGTTTGACCAAGGCTGCGCGGGGTATTGGTCCAACGACAGCCCTGGGCCTTGCGCTTGGCCGCGTTATACAAGCAGGCTAGGATAAAGTCAGAGGAAGGGGAGAATGATATGTTACGCCCGTTAGCCGATGAGCCGGTACCGCGAATTATTACGGAATTACCGGGGCCCTGTGCTCGGCAGCTTATTGCTGAAGATGAGCGGTATTTGTCGCCGTCGTATACCCGCGTCTACCCACTGGCAGTCGCGCGTGGTAGCGGCGTGGTTATCGAAGATGTGGACGGCAATCGTTTTTTGGATTTTACCGCGGGTATCGCCGTTTGTTCGACCGGCCATTGTCATCCGCGGGTCGTACAGGCCATCCAGCGGCAGTCCGAGCGATTGATCCACATGTCGGGCACGGATTTTTATTATGCTCCGCAAAAAGATTTGGCTCGCCGGTTGGCTGAATTAGCCCCGGGAAACGGCGCCAAACGGGTTTTCTTTACCAATTCGGGAGCCGAGGCGATCGAGGCTGCTTTTAAGCTGGCTCGCTACCACACGGGCCGCAAACATGTGATTGCTTTCCGTGGGGCGTTTCATGGGCGAACCTTGGGGGCGTTGTCGTTGACAGCCAGTAAGGTGGTGCAACGCAAGCGATTTGCCCCGTTCGTGCCAAATGTAAGCCATATCGACTTTCCGTACTGTTTTCGTTGCCCGCGACGCCCGGCAGCAGGCTGCTGCGGTGAACCCCTGGAACAGCTTGAGCGTCTGTTTCGTCAAATGGTGGCACCGGACGAAGTGGCAGCCGTTTTTGTCGAGCCGATCCAAGGCGAGGGCGGGTACATTGTTCCCCCGGCTGATTTCCACGCCCGTTTGCGACAAATTACCGATGAACATGGAATCCTGCTGGTGGCTGATGAAGTACAGACCGGCATGGGGAGAACCGGGCGGCTGTTTGCCATGGAGCACTTTGGGGTCGAGCCCGATATTATTTGTCTGGCGAAGGGAATTGCGTCAGGAATGCCGCTGGGAGCCGTGATTGCGCGAGCCGAAATCATGAACTGGCCACGCGGTGCTCATGCCAGTACATTTGGTGGAAATCCCGTCTCGTGTGCCGCCGCGTTAGCTACCTTGGAACTGTTGGAAGAGGGACTCATCGAGAATGCGGCGCGCATGGGACAGTCCTTGCTCGAAGCTCTTAAACAGCTTGCGCAGCGCTATGCCCTGATCGGCGACGTACGCGGTATCGGGTTGATGATCGGCGTGGAACTCGTCTATCCGAGCGGTCCGCGCCAGGGACAACCCTCTCCTGAGGCGGCGCAGCGCGTACTGGATGGCTGCTTCCGGCGGGGGTTGCTTTTGCTGACGAGCGGCGAAAGTACGCTGCGATTCTGCCCGCCACTCGTTATCCAGCAGCGCCATGTCGACGCCGCCGTAACAATCTTAGAAGAAGTAATTGACGAACTTACCGCTTGCCAGGAAGCAGCCGATCCTGCTGCACATTCGTGATACAACGCGATGGGTGTGCGGCAACTCGCCAATCGGCTTGTCGAGGGAGAAAGCGGCATGAAGTTTGATGCACTCTTAGAGCGGTTCGGACTGCTGGGAGTACCTTCAGGCGTCTGGTGCGGAGAATGGCTTTCCGGCGAAGGCGGGGAAATTACTTCGATCAACCCTTCAACCGGTAAGCCTCTGGGTGTCGTGCGGATCGCTTCGCGTAGCGAGTATGACCGAGTGGTCGAGCGAGCCGAAGAAGCATTTCGATTGTGGAGAAAAGTGCCGGCTCCAAAACGCGGTGAGGTTATCCGGCAGTTCGGTGAGGCGCTGCGGCGAGCCAAAAGCGAGCTCGGATTACTCATAACGCTGGAAGCCGGAAAAATCCGCAGCGAAGCCGAAGGCGAAGTGCAAGAGATGATCGATATGTGTGACTTTGCCGTCGGCCTGTCGCGCCAATTGTATGGACTGACGATGGCTAGCGAGCGCCCAAACCACCGGCTGTTCGAGCAGTGGCATCCGTTGGGTGTGGTAGGAATCATCACGGCGTTTAATTTTCCTGTGGCTGTCTGGTCCTGGAATGCGGCGCTGGCGGCCGTGTGCGGGGATGCGATGATCTGGAAGCCGTCACAGCTAACGCCATTAGCAGCCGTGGCCGTGCAACGGATTATTGAACACGTTGTCGGTGATGCTCCGTGGTGCGCGATTTTTAGTTTGTGCATCGGTACCGGCCAAGATGTCGGCACGTGGATGGCCGACGATCCTCGGATTCCCCTGGTGTCGGCCACGGGTAGTTGTCGCATGGGCCGGAACGTCGCCCAGCGCGTGGCAGCACGACTCGGTCGCTCGCTACTGGAATTAGGAGGCAACAATGCCGTTATCGTTACCCCGTCCGCTAACCTGGAATTGGCCCTGCGGGCGGTAACCTTTGCCGCAATCGGCACTGCCGGCCAGCGCTGCACCACGCTCCGGCGGCTGTTCCTGCACGAAGTGGTGTACGATCGGTTCTTGGAACGGCTTTCGCGAGCGTACCGTACCATCCCCATCGGCGACCCCTGGAACGATACCACACTCCTGGGGCCGCTCATCCGCCAGGAGGCTGTGGATGCCATGCAACAGGCTCTCCAAATCGCACAGCAACAGGGTGGTTTCGTGCTTTATGGAGGAAATCCGCTGGATCGAGAGGGGTTCTTCGTCCAGCCCGCCATTGTCCAAGCTACGGCTGATATGCCCATTGTGAGCCAGGAGACCTTCGCCCCAATTTTGTATGTGATCCGGTACCGTGATTGGGACGAGGTGATACGCTGGCATAATGGCGTACCGCAAGGCTTGTCGTCTGCGGTGTTCACTCGCGACCTCCAAGAGGCGGAGCGCTTTTTGTCCTGCGAAGGAAGCGATTGCGGAATTGCCAACGTAAACATCGGAACGTCCGGAGCCGAAATCGGTGGAGCCTTTGGCGGAGAGAAAGAAACGGGTGGAGGACGCGAAGCCGGTTCCGATGCTTGGAAAACTTATATGCGCCGACAAACCTGTACCGTAAACTTTGGCGACGATCTACCTCTTGCGCAAGGTGTTCGTTGGGAAACGTTCGATCGGCAATAAATCACGGCGGAAGAACGATCGCCATCATGGGAAATTCGGCAAGTGTGTTCGCCGTCTCCTGTGGCTGGATGACCGAGCACTCTACTCAACAAGTGGCGTTGACGCCCGTTGCAATTCTTAAGAGGTATCGACTCTGAGGCACTCGATCGCCTGCTCGAACGGAAGCCGTTCAGTTGGCGGCGTCGTAGTTGTGAGGGCAGGTCACCTGTGGATTAGTGCAGTAGCTTTTCCAGTTCGCCGACCAAGTGCTCGAAATATTCTAAAGCCGCCTGCACGGGTCGCCCATCGGTAAGATCCACTCCAGCATCCTGAAGTAACTTTAATGGAAACTTGCGGCAACCTGATCGCAGGAAATCCAAATAAGCCAGTCGCTCCTGCGGGCCCCCTTCGAGAACGCGACGACTTAAGGCAATCGCTGCCGCAATACCTGTGGCATACTGGTAAACATAGAACGCCCGATAGAAGTGTGGAATGCGCAGGCATTCCAATTCTAATTCCTCATCAATAGTAAAATCAGCACCGAAGTATTTATCTAGTAATTCGCGATAGGTAGTTCTAAGTGTTACATCCGTAAGCGGCTCACCAGATTCTACTATGGCATGGATTTTCTTTTCGAACGCAGCGAACATCGTTTGACGGAACAACGTAGTCCGGATGCTATCCAGTTCGCGGTGGACAAGATACGCTTTTTCCTGACGTGATGAAGCATGTTGGAACATGTGGTTGAACAGCAATTCTTCGTTGAAGGTGCTGGCAACCTCGGCAACGAAAATAGAATAGTGATAATATTCGAACGGTTGGTGTTTTGCCGAGTAATACGAATGCATCGCATGTCCGGCTTCGTGAGCTAGAGTAAACACATCGTCAAATACATCAGGTTTGTAATTCATGAGGATGAAAGGCGTGCTGTCGTAAATGCCGTAGCTAAAGGCCCCGCTTTGTTTGCCGGCATTGGGATAGCGGTCGGCCCAGCGATCCGACAGGCCGTCGCCAAGGATCCGTACATATTCGTCTCCTAGGGGCCGAAGTGCTTCCACGATGAGCTGCACGGCTTGGTCCCAACTGCGACGGATGCGTAGCCGCGAAAACAAAGGGACATAGGTGTCGTAGTGATGAATCTTTTTGAGTCGGAGCAACCGGCGCCTTAGTTGATAGTAGCGATACAGTGCGGGCAGATACTGTTCCACCGTTCGGATGAGGCCTTCGTACACCGACTCGGGGATATTATCGGCAAATAACGCGTGGGCCAGAGAGCTCGGATAGCCGCGCGTGCGGGCCTGATAAACGTCGCATTGCACGGAGGCATATAGCAGCGACGCCAAGGTGCGCTGATGGGCTGCAATCTGCGCGTAGTACTGATGGAAAGCAGCACGGCGTACCGAGCGCACTGGGGATTCCAGGAAGCGAAGAAACGTCGAGTTCGTCAGTGCGGCGGGTCGGCCCTTTTCATCCCGGACCCATCCAAATTTTAGGTCGGCATCATATAACTGCCGAAAGGTACGGGGAACGGCTGCTACCATGTCCGATTGCATGGCCAGGAGCCGTTCTTCTTTTGCAGAAAGCGTATACGGACGATACCGGAGCCACCGTTCCAGGAGCAAGCGAAAGCGTTCCAATTCGGCCGATCGCAGCATTTGCTGGACGGTGCGGCGCGGGATGGCCAAGAACTCGGGTCGAATGAAACTACTGCGTTCCTCGGCTTCGGTAGCCACAATTCGGAAACGCCCCAACATGTGCTGATACGTGGCGTTGGTTTGATCCTCGGCACTTTTAAGATAGGCGTAGGCCCCCAGACGCTCGGCAGTCCTCTGAAGGGTCGAATAGAGCGACAAGCAGCAGGCTAACCTTTGAGCGGAGTCGCCTAAGTGACCGCGAAATGAATCGAGTTCTGGCACTTGTTTCCGGAAAACTTCCAGCGCCCCATACCACGCATGGTCATCGACATACAACCGAGAAAGATCCCACGTGTCTTCCGGTCGGATCGCAGCTCGCGGCGGAAGGCGTGTGGAGTGCGTGCTGGGACTGCTACGTTGTTTTACCATTGCCAGACGCCTGCTCCCCACGCCAGACCGGCTCCAAAACCCGCTAGCAGCAAACGGTCGCCTCGCCGAATGCGACCTTCTTGATCGGCTTCGGCCAGCACCAGTGGAACACTAGCAGCTGACGTATTGCCATACCGGTCCAGGTTGATGTAAATGCGGGAACGATCTAGCTTCCAGTCCCCCAAAGCCGCATCGAGAATTCGCATGTTAGCTTGGTGTAAGACGAACAACTGGATGTCATCTGGCAAGAGCTGTGCTTGTTGCAACACACGGTTCATAGCTTCATGGACGGTGCGCACAGCCCATTTAAAAACGGCTCTACCGTCCATGCGCAAGAAGTGCCGTCGCTGCGTCAGAGTTTCTGCCGTTATCGGTTCCCGCGATCCGCCGGCGGGGGTACACAGAACGTCGCCCCCACGACCATCGGCGCCCAGGGTGTAGGCCAAGAACCCTTGTTGGTCCGTACCTCGCCCCAGCAGTACGGCACCAGCTCCATCCCCGAACAACGGAAATGTCTTCCGATCTTCCGGATCCACCGTCCGTGTCATCACGTCGGCGCCGACGACCAAGACATGCTGGCAACTGCCGGTGCGCACGAATTGCATACCGCAAACCAGTGCATAAATAAATCCTGCACAGGCAGCGTTGACGTCTAATGCGGCGCACGTCGCTCCTAATTTCTTTTGGACCAGACAAGCTGTTGACGGTGTCGGATAGTCCGGGGTCATGGTAGCCACCAGGATAAGATCGATTTGCGATGCCGACAAGCCGGCGCGTTCTAAACACTGTTTAGCGGCTTGATATGCTAGGTCGCTGGTGGCTTCACCCTGAGCGGCTCGGCGGCGTTGGCGGATACCCGTGCGTTGCACAATCCACTGAGCGTCATAACCGAAGTCTTGCAAGTCTTCGTTTCGCACTACCAGTTGAGGAGCAAACCCCCCAGTACTGACAATCTGTACGCCGGTGAGCGTTGCCACGCGCATAAAGGAGTGTGGATCGGTATACGGCTCCGGTTGACTGATCGGCGCACGTGCTTGGACCGGAGAGGAACCGGACGTCGGTTCAGAAGCTGCATTATCGGTTGTAGAGGCCATGTGCTACACTACCTTCCCCAAAATCCTTTTTACCAATCGCATCAGTATAACGCACCGTTGGGTGGCCGGAACCTACCGCGGCTCGTCCTCGATCGCGACCCATCGGCGTTGGGCATAAGACTCCAAGACGGCATCGGCAACCACCTGAGCACGCAACCCATCGTAAAAACTCGGTACGGCAGGCCGCTGTTCAACGATCGCCGAAACAAATTCCCAGACCACATCGTAGCGAAAAACGGTGGCCGGATCCCCTACGGTAGGATCTCGGGGACTCCCCGGTGCTACTAGGAATGACTGAGGTACCGGATACGGTGCCAAATCGCTGCCGGTGCGACCAATCCAGATTTGGTTCGGTTGATGTAATTGGTAGACGACGGATTGCTCTGAACCAGTGACTTCCGCCCATTCGTGACCAAAGCCGTTGCGCCCATATCCTTTGGCAAGCGTCGTACCTTCCCAGACACCGACCGCTCCACAATGGAACTCCCCGATCAAGCCGGACCAATCATCGACCTCACTCGGTGGACACGGACTTCCATCTGCGGTACGGTTACGTGCTACGAAACGCCGTACGGCGCCGCAAACTTGAGCGATGGGACCAAGTAGGTCGATGGCAAAATCGATGCGGTGAATCGTCATGTCAAACAGGTCACCGGCCCCGGCTAAGGACTTGTATTGGCGCCAGCCCCAACTGGTTTCCGGCCAGTCCAGGAAGCGTTGGCTGCGAAAGTGCCGTGGCTCACCTACCGCCCCGCTGTGGACTAGGTGGCGCAAGTATCGCATGGCTGGTGCGAATCGATAGGTGAAGGCAGTCATATGCACGACACCCGATCGCTCCGCTGCCCGATACATGAGGCGTGCCTCGTGGGCATTCAGGCCCAGCGGCTTCTCGCATAAGACGTGCTTGCCAGACTCGACCGCTGCTAACGTGATCGGACAATGCGTGTGGTTCGGGGTGGCGATGATCACCGCATCGATTTGCGGGTGCCGACAGAACGTTTCATAGTCCGTTAGGGCTACCTCGCATTGCCACTGTTGCTGCCGTTGTTCTACTAGCGCCGGATTGCTGTCGCAAACGCCGACCAAACGCGCCCGGGGATCCAACCGTATACCGGGCACGTGGTGGTAATCACTCACAGCACCGGCACCGATAATCCCCATCCGCACGTGGCTGGCCATTCCCGGAGTCCTCCCATATAATCTAATTTTGGAGCTGTGGTGGCCAAGGTGCTTCTTGCTCAGTCCAGCAGCGTTGCTGCTGGCTGACCCGGGCATCCCGGGGGGAAGCGTCGCCGGGACCCATGGCACGCGGTAGTCGTCTTAGTACGCAAGTTATTGTGATAACCCGATTTGTGAATTTGTGCTAGGGGGGTTACCGTAAGTTTGCCGCTGGGCCACCCTGCGGCAAACTGTCACACGGGCTGCATTTTCTATCGTTTCCCCCATTCTGGTGGTATCCGAAAAGGTCGCCATCGAATAAATTGTCATGATTACCGCTTCCACGGACGGTCGGCTCGGCATCGCGAGCAAAGAATGCTCGGGGTGTTCGCAAGGAACGAACCCAAGAAGTGCCGATCCACAGGAGCTTAGCAAACGTATTGTGTATAGGTGACGGAAAATCTCAGAGGTTGGAGCATGCCGCGTTATGCGGCAGAAGGTTGTTTTTTAGGAGTTCGTGTGCAGCTATGTGCCTATTGGCCATTCAGTACAAAAGTGTGCGGGAGGCGCCGATTTTGGTGGCAGCGAACCGCGAGGAATACTACGATCGGCCGAGTTCACCTCCGGCGATCCAGTCGGGGAAACCTCGGGTTCTGTGCGGCATCGATCAGCGCGCCGGCGGAACTTGGCTAGGGGTGAATCAGCATGGTCTTTTTGTGGCCGCATGTAATCGCCCCAAGACCCATGTGCCCGCTCGTCCGCGCTCGCGTGGAGTGCTATGCCGAGATTTGTTGCGAGCCGATTCGGCTCGGCGAGCTGTCGACATGGCGTTGGAAGAGCTGTCGACCGGCAACTACGACGGCGTCAACTACGTCATCGCGGATCGCGAAAGTGGGTGGGTGGTACACGGTGGGGATGACTACGAGGTCGTCCCACTGCAAATCGGGTTAAACGTGCTTGCCAGTGGCGATTTGAACGACCCGCATGACGAACGGGTCAAACTGGCGCAGCGCCTGCTCACGTTACAGACGCTGGATTCCTCGGTCAAGTTTCTGGCGGTTGCCAGCAAAGTCTTTGCTCGACCCCCGTCAGGCCCCATGCGGCCGGGAATGGTGATTAAAGAGCGATTTCGAGGCACGGTCAGTTCCACCTTGCTTTCGTTAGGCCTGAAGCCTCGCGATGCGATTTTCCAATACGCCAATGGTTCGCCCGACGTTGCCCGCTATGAAGATTACTCACCGTTCTTGCGGGATATTTTGAGTCGGGGCCTACGCGAGGCTCGCCAAAAGGCTAAGGCAACCTGACGCTGCTGAGTCCCGTCGCGATTCCTAAGCTGGGGCAATAGCTGTTACCCCAGCTTTTTTTACGCTGTCAGTTTGCTCCCGGACTTTCTAAAAAAGTGCGGTTTTTCTCCCGTTGCTCGTCCCAGCCGCCGGGTATGCCAACGAG
>CAYRMD010000034.1:0-48372 GCA_964425225.1 uncultured Pirellulaceae bacterium
CATCGAGCCAATACGCTCGTTTACCGCCAGTTGATCAGACGTTCCTTAAATCTCCTTGCGCCTTTGCGCCCTAGGAGCTTTGCGTACAATGGAATTAGCCGCTATCTTACGGTCGCGGCTCTGTTGAGTTTTTGTTTGAGCGATACTAAAGTCCCGCTGGACATCCGGCTTTTGCGTTCGGTAAACTAATGTTTTGCGCGTCCGCACACGACGTATTTGGTTAGAGGAGGTGCGGCTATGGTTGGGAAATGGGTATTGGGTCAGCGTTGGGTTCTTCAGGAGTTACGAAGGAGGAGGGATGGTTCGGTTAATTGTACGTGAACGGGAGAGTATTCAAGAGGCCGTACGGCGATTCCGCAAATTGGTCGAACGAAGCGGGATCAAAAAAGAAATGCGACGTCGGGAGTATTATGAAAAGCCCAGTGAGATTCGCCGGCGAGCCCGCCTACGCGCCGAACGACGAGCCCGACGTCTGCGACTCATTCCCTGAGCTATCCAGCGACAACTAGGTCGCATTCTTCTGATGGCTGTACGGGCTATAGCACAATGGACGGTGGGGGTGTTTTTGTGCGCCGCATGGCACGCGTGACGTGTCCATGTGCCTCAATGTTTCCTGCGCCTGTTTCATGGAACAGCATACGTTTGGCTCTGGCGTTAGTGTCCCGGACGGCTTAAAGAGAAAATCGGTAGCAGAAGGGCCATGGCAATCCCCCCGACGACAACGCCCATGACGCTGATCAAGATCGGCTCGATGAGCGATGTGGTTGTTTTAATGGCCAGTTCCACTTCGCGCTCGTAATGTTGGCATATTCGCTTCAGCACGTAATCCAGTTTTCCCGATTCCTCGGCCGAGGCGATCATTTGGACGAGCGTTCTGGGGACGAGCCCGCTGGGGCGCAGGGCATCGCATATGCGATTACCCTGCGTGACGGCTTGGACCACATTCATCCATAACTCCTGATAGTGCACGTTGCCGGCCACCTCGGCTGCAAGGCGCAAGCCATCAAGGATCGGCACGCCACTTCGGACCGTCAAAGCTAAGGTGCGCAAGGACCGACTCAATACTACCTTTCGCGTCAAGGGGCCCAAGATTGGAAAACAGATCAGCGCCGTATCCCAGAAGCGTTTTCCGGTAACGGTGCGTCGGCTATAGAGCAAGGCTACTACCGAGGCCACCACGACCCCGATCCACGCCCACCAGTAGTGAATCAAGGATCGAGACACGGTGAGCATGGCGAGAGTCATACTGGGCAGGCGACTGCCTTGACGATCAAAGAGCGGCTGGAATTTCGGCATGACATACGTAAGCAAGAACACGGTGACCGCCACCGCCAAGGCGAGCATCACGGCTGGATAGGCCATCGCTGCCAGCACCTTGCGGCGGTTTTCCAACTCGGCGGACATGTGGTGCGCCAGTTCTTCGAGCATGGAACCGAGAGTCCCGGTTTTTTCACTGGCTTTGATAAGGGACACGTAGGTGGGGCTGAAATACCGCGGGTGCTCGGCCAGGGCCGCCGAGAAGTCTTTACCGGCCTCAACGTCGGTGCGTAAGGCCTGCAACAAACGGCCCAAAGCCGGATTATCAGCTTGTTCGGCCAACGTTGCTAAAGCCGCCGCCAGACTGATGCCCGTGTCGACAAGTACCGCCAATTCTGTGGTCATGTAAGCGATTTCGGCTCGCGACACGCGGCCTTTTTTGCGCTGGGCCGGCGCCGGATGGCATTCGACCAATTGCCAACCTTCTTTGCGCAGAATGGCAGCCAGCGCGTCGCGGCTAGCCACTTCGAGGCGGCCGCGGCGCGTCTGACCGAGACGATTGCGAGCCAAGTAAGAAAAAACCGTCATCGGTCAGCTCCTGGATCGAGCGAGGTGAAAGCCGCGGCGCTGGCTTCGGGACTTGCCTCATTTTCATGCGCCACCGTCGCGACCGACCATTCCTGGATGCAGCCCACCAGATGGAGCACCTCGTCGACGGTCGTTAGCCCTTCGCGTGCTTTGCGCAGCCCGTCATAGCGCAGGGTTACCATACCACTGCGCAGGCCAATCTGGCGTAAAGCGTTGACGGGCTGGTTCGCCACGATCGCATCCCGCAATTCGTCATTGATTTCCAGTATTTCGTGGATCCCAATGCGCCCGCTGTATCCGGTATTGCGGCAGCGACGGCAACCGACTCCCCGGTAATACTGCGGCATGTCAAAGCCCATCCGTTCCAAAGCTCTTCGCAGCTGCCGCGCCGGTTCGAAGGTTTCGCGGCACTTCGAACAGATCCGTCGCGCAAGTCGCTGAGCCAGGACCAGGTTCAGCGCCGCACTGATCAAATAGGGATCGATGCCCATGTTGATCAGACGCGTAATGGCCGAGGGAGCGTCGTTCGTGTGGAGCGTGCTGAAGACCAGATGGCCCGTGAGCGACGCTTGGATGGCGGTTCGAGCCGTTTCTTCGTCGCGCACTTCGCCAACCATGATCACGTCCGGGTCCTGTCGCAGTAACGTACGCAAGGCCTTGGAAAAAGTCAGGCCGATCTTCTCCTGAACCTGAAACTGGTTGACGAGCGGCAAGTGGTACTCGATCGGATCTTCCACCGTGCAAACGTTGTTATGCATGTCGGAGATCTCGTTGAGACATGCATACAGTGTGGTTGACTTGCCGCTACCCGTCGGCCCGGTCACCAAAATGATGCCGTTGGGAGCTCGGATGTTGCGTGACACTTTTTCCAATACATCTTCTGCGAAACCGAGTTCTCGCAGATTGAGCGATACGTTGCGTGTGTCAAGGACGCGGATGACGGTCTTTTCGCCGCGGGCTGCTGGAAACGTGCTGATCCGTAGATCGATCTTTCGGCCGTCGAGCATCACGTGGATGCGACCGTCTTGCGGAAGCCGCCGCTCGCTGATATCCAAGGAAGCCATGATCTTGACGCGACTGGTGATCGGGCCAATCAAGTGCAACGGGATTTCCAAGGCTTTGTAAAGCCTGCCATCGATGCGATGGCGCACGCGCACGCAACGTTCCGCAGGCTCAATGTGGATATCACTCGCTCCTTCCTTGACGGCCTGTGCAATGATGTAATTGACCAGACGTATCACGGGCGACTGGTCGGAGATTTCTTCCAGATCGCCCAGGTCTTCGATCGCCTCCTCGATGAGGGTGATTTCGGACGTCTGGTTCGGATCGATGATGTCGTCCAGAACGAAAACGGAGGCATCGGGCAGCGTAGAGATCATCCGGCGGATGTCTTTGGCCGACGTGGCGACAATCTGGACACGCTTGCCCGTCAGTCGCTCGAGCTCGTCGATGAGAAACACGTTGGCCGGTTCGGTCACCGCAACGGTCAATACGTCCCGCACACAAAACAGGGGAAAGATTAAGTTTTTTTCGATGTAATCGCGGCTGATAAGTTCCAGCGTGCGGGGATCATGCAGACGCGATTCCAGTTTGGCGTACGGAACGCCGTAGCCGACCGCGAGGGCTTCGACGACCTGGTCTTCGGTGCAGAAACCAAGCTCGACTAAAATTTCGCCCAAAAGCTTGTGGCGGGCGGAGCTTTTCTGATAATCTAGCGCCTGCTGAATCTGGTCGACCGTCACGTAGCCGCGGTCGACCAGTATGTTACCGATGCGTGGTGGGGCTGCCAGCGAACTGCTCATCATGGCGGGTTACCCGAAGCTCTTGACTGCTTCGACCACCGTTTCATACACATCCAATTGGTGATCGAGCCGTGTTATTTCCAGGATTTTGCGGTTGATGGGGTTGGTGACCATCAGTTTCAGTTCGCCTCCGTCGGCCCGTAGCGCGTCGCGTACGTTCAACAGTGCCGTCAACCCGGCACTGTCTATAGCTTCGGTGTTGTCTAAATCTACCACGACACGTGATTGGGGCAGCGAGGTCAAAAAGCGTTCGACCTCCGCAGCGTTATCCACCGTTAAATCGTCCGGCGTGTGGACAATAACTACATTGCCGAACGTTTCGGTCGTCAGTCGCATGTACGCTATCTCCCTAAACCGCTGTGGGACTTCCGGCGGGAGGTCGGTACCAGCGCGGCGGCCTTACATGCTCGTTGCCACCGCAGCGCATTCTGCTAACACGGCTTCCACACGTGCTACCAGTTCCCGAGGGCTGAATGGCTTGGTGACCACATCCCGTATGCCCAGTCGTTGGCGTAGCTCGTCGGCGGGTAATTCAAAGCCTTTGGCTGTCAACATCAACACAGGGATGTGATGGGTCGAAGGGTGTTGCCAGATGCGCCGAGCCAGTTCCAGGCCGTCGACTTTCGGCATTTGGCAGTCGGTCACTACGATATCCGGCGGGTCTGCCAATACGGCTTGCCAACCCTCCTCGCCATCTGTTGCGGTGATGACTTGGTAGCCAGCGCGCTGGAATTTAAACTCCGCAGCCCGCAAAATCGACGGTTCATCATCACACAGTAATACTTTCCTGCTCATCGGCTCCTCCTTTTTCTTAAGCGCGATCGGCTCGAAATCACCAATGCGCACACTCTCCGCTGTAATCTAGCTTATGTTTTTTCCCCTCGACGTATGCGGCGTTGGAGACGATTACGCTGGCCGGCGAGGGCCGGATGTATCGAGCGGAAGAGTGACGCGGAAGGTGCTGCCCTTGCCCAATTGGCTTTCGACGCTGATCGTTCCACCATGAACGTCCTCGACGATGTGTTTGGCCAAGGGCAGTCCCAGGCCAGTGCCAGAAGCCATTTTGCTGTTTCGTTCCACACGGTAAAACTTCTCGAAAACACGGTGGGCGTCTTCCGGGCTCAACCCAACGCCAGTATCTTCGACCTCGAAAACAACCCAGTTATCCGACAAGCGGCTGCGCAAGGTTACTTTGCCACCGTCTGGTGTGTATTTCACGGCGTTGGATAACAAGTTAATCGCAGCTTGAAGGAGCATATCGCGGTCGGCAAGGATTGGCAGGTGCAGTGGGCTAAGGTCCTGCACCATTTGAATGTTCTTGCTTTCCGCTGCTGGCTGTACGACTCGAAACGCTTCGGCCAGAATTTCATTGGCGGCTATGGGCTTTTTCTTCACCTTTACCACCCCGGCCTCGATTCGCGCTAAGTTCAGCAGATTGTCGATGAGCCTCTGCAGGCGATCCACCTGGCCATTGATTACTGCCAGAAACTCATCGCGAGTCGCCTCGTCTGTGGCATCCCCGTCAGCCAACAGCTCTACATAGGCGCGAATTCCTGCCAACGGCGTTTTCATTTCGTGACTAACCGCCGATACGAATTCCGCATGGCGTTTCTGGATTTCTTTTTGCTCTGAGACGTCGGCCAGTACCCCTATGACATTGACGCAATGTGGGTGGTCACTCGGAACGGGAACAGAGCGGCAACTGACGCGAAATTGTCGCGGACCACTTGGCGTGTTCATGGTGAGCTCGCCGAAGCGATGAGCCGGTGGTTTGCGACGCAATAGGTCCTTGAGTATTTCGACAAGCTCTTCATGACCTAGCTGGGAAAAGGATCCGTTCGATCCCTCCCCATTTTCTGGCAGCCGGAATAATTCGCGGGCGGCTGCGTTCACCATCAGAATGTCACCGTAGCTATTCAGACCCAAAACCGGAACGTGGAGGTTCTCCAAGATTTGGATTAATTGCTGGCGATCCAATTGCGTGGTACGCATGGCAAGCTCCGTGGAAGTTCGAGCCTGCTCGGCAGCCTGGACACGCCGTGCCAGTTGTACCATCGCTTCGCGAACCCGTCGTAGTACCGCTACGGACGTGTCGTCCCCCGTAATGCGAGGTAATGTCACGTCCAGATCGCATGCGGCTAACTCCAAATGGTCCATGTTCGACAACGTCAATAGGTATTGGGCGGCTCGCCGATGCATTCGTATTGACCGCACCAGCCAATAGCCCCAGCTTGCCGCGGCTAAAGCGGTTGCCGTACACAATCCCGCTACGCGCCACCCGACGGCAAGGTCGATCCAAAACGGAATCGTGACCAATATCGGAGCGGTCGATCCCACGATCGGGACAAGCCAGCGCTCCCAAAATACTCGGCCCAACGACAATCCTGCCATGCGTAGTGCTTCCCGTCGGTCCTAAATCCGCAGCAATGTGGCAGTATGCCTTGTCAACAATAGCTTAAAGTTGCGCATCGGGGCAAACTTCCTTGTTTCGTTTCCCGGTGCGACATGAAGCGGCTAGGCGGCTTTTGACTTTTGCGCATCACAACGAAAAGGATGTCCCTTACGTTCGCCAGGTTCACAACCAATAGAATGAAAAAACCAGGTGTGTCAGAAAAATCGAGCCACTAATAGCGCCAGTACGACACCGAGACATTGTCTGGAGTAGTGGACGGACCAACCGATGGTATACGTCGGCCAACAATGGTTGCCGACTCGCTACGAGTCGTTCGGTCCCTTCGCCCAACTTGGCTTTCCCATTCGGCAATATGTAGGCTCTCCCTTTTTCAGATGCCCCAATTACGCGGGACCCAGAAGAGACGGGTGCCCGGTAGAGCTGTCGGTCGATGTTGCGTCTATACGTTGAGGGAAGTCAGAAATGTCACTGCGCTTGGATGTCTCGGCGTGGCGTGGGTACGAGTTCTACGTCGGCTTCGGCCGCCGCCGGCGTTTCGGGCGGCATTTTTTGCCACGGAGTTCCAAAGCGCGAGTAATCCCGCAAAGGCATATCCCACGGCGCAAGTCCTTGGCGGAGATGCTTATCGATGGAGTTCGCCTCCGGCGGCAAGGTAGCAAGAATCGCTTCATGAAGCGTCGTAGCCTCTAGATTCTGAGGGTCGAAGTGAATCGCCAGGTTGACGAATCGCAGAGCCTCTTCAGCATCTCCGGCATTCCAGGCTGCACGTGCCAAGCGCAAATACCGAAGTCCATATTGCCGCTTGGCGAATGGGGTCATCTTGTCGAAATAGTTCTCCTGGCGTGTTAGGAAAGCTTCGCGCACATGTTCGGCTTCCGCCTCATCGAACGGTTCGTGCACAATGCGCGGTGTGATCAAAACAATAATTTCCCGGCGTTCGACCGACGTCGTCTTGCGGCGAAACAGGACTCCGGCCAGCGGGATGTCACCCAATACGGGAATTTGACTGACGTTAGTTGTCAAGTCTTCGCGAATCAGCCCACCAATAATGACGGTGCGTCCATCGCGACACATGATGTTCGTGGTTACTTGGGTGACGTCTTTGTCGGGAATGGTCAAACCTTGCTCGATGCGCACGCTGCCCGTGGACAATTCCGGATGTACTTCCAGCCGCACCATATCATCGGAGGTAATGTAGGGTCGAAAGCGCAATTGCGTGCCCACCTCCAAAAACTGCACGGTCTGCGTGGCAGCGGTCTGAGTCACGGTGGTGCTTACGTAGCCGAGCTGCGAACCAATAAGAATTTCTGCTCGCTGTTTGTTCAAACACATCAATCGAGGTGCTGCAATGACATCGGTGTCGCCTACGGTTTCCAAAGCGTCAATAAAAGCCGAAATGGACGAATCGAGGAATGCGAATTTCAACCCACCATCGTTGAAATTGATCGTCGCTAGGTCCGTGATCGGTGTACCGCTGGTTAATCGCACATGCGTGCGGTCGCGCAACAGTTCGAAGTTTATGCCGCGGCGATTTTCATCGTTCAGTCGCACGCTGAGGATCATGGCTTCCAAAGCAACTTGGCGTGGCCGGCGATCCACTTCGGCAATCACTTCGTCGACCGCTTGCAGCACCGACTGATAGTCTCTAACCAGGAGCACTTCCTGCCCGGCAAAATCGTCCCCACCGGATGCATCGGAGCTGGCTGCAATACCGCTCTTGCTAGGAGAACTGGTTGCCACGCGGCTTACCGTCACCGTAGCCTGTCCTACGCCTTGAGTGAGCAGAGGAGTAACGAGCTTCTCCAATTCGGCAGCGGTCACGTAATTCGGGCGATAGACGCGCGTAGCGATACGCTCTCGCGATTGACGCACTTGAGCAATTTCTTGTGGCTGGCCTACAAAAACAATGGAACCCTCCTGCCACCAGGTCAGTCCTAAGTGCCGTACCAATGTATCCAAAGCGGTAAAGGGATCGACGTCCTGGAGCGTGGCGGTCACTTGGCCCGTAGTGTTTGGACTAGCCAGAATGCTCAATTGTGTTTGACGTGCCAGCATTTCAAGCACTTCTCGAATATCGGCCTGTCGAGCGCGGAGCGAGATACGACCGGAGGTTGCCTCCAACTGCGGGTTAGGCAGAGACTCGATACGCGGCGGTTGGGCTGCCGGAGTTGCCTCTGGATTGGGCGTCGGAGTTTCCGGAGTGGTGTCTTGGCCTGGGGCGCCTGACTGAGAAGGTTCCTGTGGCGGCGCATTACTTCGAATGCCGGGATTGGCTGTTGTGCCCAGCGCTGCCTTTGCCTGGGGCGATTCGGTTTGCGGGGTTAACCATTCGCGAAGGCGTGCCCGAACTTCTTCGGTCCGAAGCGGTGCAGCCGCAGCCTGCTGCGGAGTGCTCTCGGAAGTACAGTCCAGGTCGCGCACCTGCGCCAGAGCAACAGCTTCGCACTCCGGCACGGGTTCGGCTGCCGCCACATGCCGAGAGTTAGAAGGAGTGGCATTGTCCGACCCGCTGTGCGGGACACTACCAGGGAGCCGTCGCAGCAACAGGCTTGCCATCGACGCGGGCCAATCTCGGGGAGCAGCGGGAGCCTTGGGCCCAAGCGCAATCCACGCCAGCGATGTGGCCCCACCGGCTGCAGCCAGCAGCATCAGCCAGATTGCCTGTCGCCAAAAGTGCATTGACCTTCCGTGGTTATTCAAGGGGGCACTATCGGTTTAGGGATTCACCCGGTCAATCCAAATCCGCGCCGTACTTGCCTGCCGCGGAACGTCTAGAAACACGCGATACCAGCGCCCGTCGCGCTCCAGATCGACATGCTCGAGGCTTATCGCCACGATCCGATAGGACGTTTGTCCTTGAGCTGTCCGCACCTCTATTGTCTGACCTTCACGGTAAAGTTCACCGTTGAAGTTGGCCCATCGACCCTTCGGCGTGCACAGCGTGCCGCGCAACACCACACCGGCGTTTTCAGGTGTCAATTCGACCGGCGATGTCTCGTTCGTCGGCGTTTCTCCCGTGGCTTGCACCATGGCGGTGTCGGCGCGCAGATCAAAGGGATCTTGGTGCTCGACCGGCCACAACCGGGGTTGCATATACAACGTTCCTTTGACCCAAGTTTGGTATTTTTCCCAATTAAACTCAGGTTCGTCGGCAATTTCCCCTTTGACGCTGGTCACCGGGGCGATGGGCGGTTGGCCGTCACGAGACCGTGACCACCAGCGTCGCACAACCGGAAGCCAAAAGTAACCGGCAATCATTAACACCACGAGCAACGCAGCAGCTTTTGCCCTGTTTTGCTTGAGCTCCTGGATTGCCCCACTTATCCAATTGCTCGTGGTCATGGTCCGGCCGGGTAATGGCTCCCGCTCCTATTTATCGGCCAGGAAAAACCGGTTTAATCGTTATTCCCGGCAGAATACCCAAAAATCGTTACATTTAATGTGCACGTCAAAATCGGTTTGTTTTTCTCGCTCGGCTTTAGCTCGAGCGTTTGGATTAACAAAGGCTCTGGGAATTGATCCAGATCTGCCAAGAAACCACCTAAGGAATGAAACTTTCCTTGGCAGCGAATTTCCAGCGGATATTGGTCAAACAGTTCCGATCGGCGCGCTGCCTGAGGCACTACAGCCAGTAGTTCTACATCATGGCGTGCAGCTGAAGTGGTCAGCCGCGGCAAGAAGTTGCCAAGCTGTTCATCCCGAACGGCCAACTGTTCCCATTGGCGGCAAAAGGCGTTAACGTCATCCAATTGTTCTTGCATTCGCGCCACCTCCGCCGGCAACGCAGCGGCCTGTTTTAAGTAGGATTGCTCGTTAGCCAAATGGCGTCTGAGATTTTCCACATGACGGTGCGTCGGCCAAAACCAAAGAACGAAATACGCGACAATAAGAGTACCGAAAGCTACACTCCAATGCCGCATTCGCCAACGCGCTATCATGGTGAGTTCTCCTGAATACCGCCTGCTAAGTCAGTCGGCGTTGCCAAGAACTCGTGGCGATCTTGGCCCACGAGCGCGATGCTTTCTTCTGGGCCGGATTCCGTTACGGTTACGGCCTTTTTCAAGTCCGGCATCGTGTGCGCAGCGCGCACGTCGATGCGAACGTTAAAAGTCACGCGGGATGGAGTGTGCTGCGTATCTGCCGATAAGGATTCCAGTCGAGCTGTCGTAAACAGAGGGCTCCCTTGAATCCGCTCCAGAAACGGATGGATGGAGGCCGGATCGAGTGTGGCCACTTCCAGATCGATGCGCCACTGGGTCTGGCGACGCTTGTCCCAAATTTCTTTGAATTCTGTCTGGAGAGGATCTTGGTTCGAGCCTCCCGAAGCTGTCGTTTGCACCAGCGACGATGGGGCTTGAGTTGTTGTCGTGCGTGACACGGTGTATAGGTGAACTCGAGTTACTTGCACGGTCGATGGGCAAGCCTGCCAAACGGCATCCAACAGCGTGCTGCAAGGCCAGGCAGCGTCGAGGAGTGCAAGGAGGTTAGCACGGTGCTGTTGTCGCTGCCATTCGATCTGAAGTTGTTGATATTGCTGTTCGAGTTGCCGCATGGCGGCCGAAAGAGGCCGTAGCCGCTCTTCTTCGGCGCGCAAGCTGAGGCGTACTGAGGTCTGCCACAACACGGCGGTTATAAGCACCAAGCCACATGTCGTGGCAAGCCCCATACCGAACCGCTGGTCGAATTGTACCTGCCGCTGCTGGTAAACTTCGGCAGGTAGAAAATTTAGGTTTTTCACCGGTTCTTTTCCTCGGTCTTCCAGGCTGGGAACGACGCGCCGTGCCCTATACCGCTCGCCATGATCGGACGCTTCACGCTCGGGGCTCCTTTTCTTCGCGGCGCAGAGCCAGCCCCGCTGCGACATCCCACAGTCCCGGATACGGGGACGGTTCGTCAGGGGCCAACCGCCGGAACGGGTCGCTTACCTCCGCTGAGATTCCCAACCGACCTGCCAGTTGTTCGGCCAACGGGCGACTTGCCTCACCACCGCCTAGCAACAATCTTTCAATCGCTCGACCGCGAAACGTCACGCTGTGATAGCGAATGCAAAGTGCAATTTCGCGTGTAAGTTTTTCGAGTGCCGGACGAAGGGCATCGAGTATCTGTTTGGCCAATTCCGCCGGCGTGGTCGGCAGTTGTCGGCGCAACAGGTGTGCATCCTTCGGCTCGAGCTTCAGCGATTCGGCGACGCACTGATCCAAGTGCTTGCCCCCGAAATCCAGATACTTTACCAAGAAAGGTTGATCGTATTGACAGACGATCACTGCAGTGTTGGAATACCCAAGATGCACTAGTAATGCGTATTGCGCTCGCTCATCGTCGCGCCGGAATTGTGCACAATACGAGCGAATAATCGCCGCTGGTTCAATGTCGATGGCCACGGGCTGTAATCGAGCTTGAATCGCCGCTGCGGCTATGCGAGCTGCTGCCGGCTCATGACAAGCAAATACAATCACTTCCCGTAACAGGGTCTCGCCCTGGCGAATATCAGCGGACTCCCAAAAGTCTAGCATCGTCTCCTCGACAGGGTACGGCAGGCGCCCGGCCATTTCCTGGTGGATGACCTCAGCCAGGTTCTCCTTGGGTGGCACGCGGATACTTTGCAAGAAAAGCTGTCGATCGCTCAATGCCAGTACCGCTCGGCGGCCACGGAAATGCCGCCCAGAAAGCGCCGCTCGCAGCGATTCGACTACCGCACGGTCCCATTCCGGAGAATCGTACGGCGGGGCCGTCCACTCCCACCTCGCTTTATCCACGATCCGCCGGCCGTCGGCAGTGAACTGCACCAGCTTAATGCTGCGCGACCCAATGTCGACGCCGATCGGTCCGTAACGGGCTGCCCAAAGTTGCATCGTGCCGACGCCTTCTTACTGCTCCAACAAATGTCGAGGATCTGCGTGTAAGGTCTGCGACTGTTAGACACCCTCGTAATAATATGGGACATAATTAAGCATGCCGGTTCCCAGTGACCGCCTTCAGGCGATCCTATTCGCTACTCTCTACTCTCCGCTGGTGCGATGCCTAAGAGATTGGAGAACATGATTCTTGTCGGAGACTGATCGGTGACATCTCCAATGGACACGATTCCCGTTGCGGCCGTGACGGTAATCGGCAGGTAGCGTCGCGCAGAATCGCGCCCCGCTGCTAGCCAAATACGAGTATTTTCCGTGGCGAGGGTTTGACCGGACGAGTCAAACTCGAGTTCGGTTACGTTCCCTGAGGTCCCGATTTTTTCCACCGCATAGAGCTCGACACTACTACCGATAGACGGAAGGAGCGCTAGCCGAGCAAGTTGGAGCGGTTTATTCGCGGAGTCTTTCCGATCTTCCAGGTAGGGGTGGCGTGGTAAGACATCAAAGGCCGAGTTGCTGCCACTGTGCTGGATGTAGTATTCCGCCGAGGCAGTTCGAAAAACAACCTTGTACCGCGTGTTGTTTGCTATCGCCAGTTGCCGTGCATATTCCAGATCACTAGCAAGGATCTGTCCCGCTGAAGTTAAAAGGTCTGCTACCTGAGGTTCGGCACGCGGCAATACCATAGCGACAACGATGCCGAGCAGGACTAGGACGATCAGAAGTTCAACAAGGGTAAAGCCGCGACGAATGGATAAACGGCTTTTCATAACGAGTTCCCTTTTGGTGCCAATTGGCGTAACAGGTCATTTTGCTGGCGTAATAACGCTTTGATCTCCTGTAGCTCACGAATCATCTGTTCCCGTTGTTCACCGGCGTCGCGGAACGGCGGGCGGCCAGCCTGCCACGCTAGCCCGACGGATAGAGTACTTGCCAGGAAGATGCCGACCCCGATTCCGACTACCAGCGTCCAGCAAATAGGCGGCCGAATTGTGTGAATTCTCATATATCAGACTCCTGTGAGTGGTTACCGACCGTCGGTCGTTAAGACTCGCTCCATCGTATGACACGCCAACGCAAACCAGACTTACCGGAAGGAACAACAAACACGGGTTGCGACCAGGCTGGCCAATGGTCGATATACCGCCCAGGATCCGGCTGAATGGTAAGTTGCGGATCGGGTTGCAATGAGCGGTATTCTTGGAGCCAAACAGGAAAATAAGCGATTTGTGTTTGGCTCAAGAAATCTCGGCTGTATGCCTGCCACGTGGATATCCATGTAGGCCAGTTGGTACGATTGCGGCAGGTTATTTGTTGAGCGACGACGCGTCCCAGGATCTGGCACGAGGCGTCGGTATCGTTGGCCTGATACAAGCGGAACTCTTTGCCTACCACTAACGCTCCACGAATACGTCCACTCTTCGAACCGGCGCGGATCCAGAAGTCATTGGGTGTAACTACAGCCGGAAGGCGATATGGTGTCGACTGTCCATCCAGGGTGGGCAACAGTACCGGCTCCCAGGCGATGCTCTTGCCCGTAAGGTTGACAGATCCGCTACTATCGGTGAGAATCGTGCCGCGGATCGTGACGTTATCCCGGATTTCCAGCGACCCACTCGTGCGGAAAAGTCCCAGAGGATTGCTCTGGGGGTCGGGTGCCAGATTGATGTTTGCAATCACGCTTCCAATCACTGGAACCGTGTAGCTCGGTCCACCCGGGTATAGCCGATAGCTCGTAATCGGACTACCGATGCTAACGGGCGGACTGGTATTCACCGATATGTTTTCGACGGCAACGCGCAAATCATCTTTTAGCAGAGCGATGGTTTCATTGGCTAGTTTGCCGGATGGTGCCTTCCAGGTTCCGATGACCGACCGCCAATCGCCAGCGCCGTTCTGGGCCATCGCCCAGTAATCTCGTAAGAGGCGTGCACGCGCGCTGCCCGGTGCATTGTCGCCGATGAAAATTCGCGCTTGAGAATTGGCAACGAGTGAACCCGAATGGGTGACATGGGCCACCGGCACTCCGTTGACGAACAGTCTGATTCTCGACCCGTCATAGACCATTGCCACAAAATACCACAATCCGGAGGTGAGCGTGCCGCCGGTAACCGTCTTGGTGCCACTAGTCGTGGTGACAATTGCTTTGAGTTTCCAGGAACCGGATTGTTCTTTCGCATCGAGGAAAAGGCTCCAGAGTTGTTGTTCCGGATCATCGTTGAGTGCTTTTCCAACGAGGTACATGTCATCGAGCCTAGGGACTTGCTGTATGCGGCACCAACACAAAAGGGAAACTTGCGAACCGATGATGTCGAAGTTGCCACAATCAATGGCATCATTGATCCCATCAAAATACGCTGAGCCCTTTGACGTGCTGAAGGGTACCTGCGCCTGGCCAGGTTTGGCGCCAAAGTAGCGACCCGGTTGGAAGCCGCGAGTGTCCGCTGCTACAGTTGCCCCCGATGGCTCGTCCAGTCGCCAGTAGGCAACCGGGTTATAATCGAGAATGGCTTGAGCAACATTTGCTCCAGGCACAAGGGAAAGATTATGTATGGCCAATAGATTGGTATCGCTCAACGCGTTATTGAACACGGCAACTTCGTCAATATGGCCATAAAAAAGGTGACCGTCGTCCCGCGGATAATCAGGTGCGAAGGAAACAGTCCCTTGTGTCCAAATAGATCCGGACCATTGAACCGGCAGATTCACCTCCACCGGCAGGTCACCCCACTGGTAGATTTCGTGGGCTTGTACCACGGACCACCCGGAGGGCCAATCGCTGGTTGCTTGAGGAGCCAATTCTGCAACGACGGTAATTGTGTGTGAAGACTGCACGCGACTGTCGGATGGATCCACTGCCCTACCGACCGAGGTAACGGTGACCCGATAGGGAAGCCGCTCATACTCGGGGTCCGAAGGCGTCAGTTGGCTATCACCTGCTTGAAAGGTTACTTGGTAGGAAGTACCGTCTGCCAAAGAGTCGGTGAAAGTACTTCCCACACCGTTCCAGGAATTGGTATGCATGGTGCGCAGGGCCCGCGAAATTCCAGCGAGGGCTGCGGCACGAGCATCGCCGCGAAGCCGTTGATTGCGGTCAATAAACAACGCGGTGGTTTGTACTCGGCTCGTCGAAAATGCGACCGCTAATGCCATGGCCACCATCACAAGCACGAGCAACACAGCCATGCCGGTCCGATAGCGAGCGACGGTCTTGGGTTTGTGCGTGGGCCAGGCATTCATTAATTTGTCACCGTAAAATAAATGGCGGCCGACCCGTAGAACACCAGTGTGCGTTGCGGGTCGCCGCTTGAACCTTCGCGCAATTGAAGCTCGATGCGACAACGATTCTGTCGTACCCCATAGCTGGTACCGAAGAGCCCCTGAGGCCAAGACAGGTCGGTCCACGCCAATCTGCCGGCTTTCCAATCCTCCCACTGCTGCGTCGACGGTTGCAACTCGGGATCGAACCGAACGACGCCTCGCATCTGTTCGGGGGCACTGGGCGGCTGCGCGACCCGCAACTGGTCCGTAAGCACGACTCGTTGGGAGCCATTGCCGGCACGGAGCGAGTCCAAACGACTGCGCCACGAAGCCACATCCGTGAGGGCCGGTACACGAGTCGAGTCGTTGGGTGCCGTGATTTCCAGCAATTCGGAAGGAGCCGTCCGATTCCAACCAAAGATCACAAGCTCTTTCCACAAAGGCAACCCCGTAGGATCGCTGGGTCTGCTTGTGGGGCGCCATACTACCAATACGTCCGGATACAAGTCGCTGCCAACCTGTTCGGCAAACACGACGAATCCAGGGAACGTCGCGTTGGCATAAGCCCCTCGGCACGCTCGCTCGATCCGCTGCAGCACGGTACGGGCGTGCATCATGGCCATGGCATACTGTTGGCTGGACTCTTGCTGCGTTCGGAGGCCGGTTGCCATCATCGCTAAGGCACCAAGGATGAGCGCGATAACGCTTGAGGCCACCAAGAGCTCGACAACAGTCACGGCCCGTCGAAATCTCGTTGTCGAATCGTATGGCGCGCAGCGACGCAACTGCCGTGTAAGTGCTCTCGACAATGGTCTGGCCCAACGGCTGTCCATCTTCACGGCCCCGGAACGTAGGCAACAATCCGACGGAGGCGAACCAACTCTGTGCTCCGAGCTGCAGCCCCTTTGGCAACAAGAACAGTGACCGATCGGTAATCGCTGGTTGTGCCAGGAGAAAGATCCACGTTCCAGGCACTCGAGGCAACATAGGCTATCTGTACGTGTATGGTCCAATCATCAAAACAGCGTTGAGGTACCTGGAATGCCGAAGAACGCAGGTTGCCCGCTCCGTCTCCGCTTCCTAGTACCCTGCCCCACCGGTCCACGGGTGGATTGGCCTTGTAACCTGAATAATCGTCCAAATCGTCAAAATGAATACGAGCTCCAGGACGAATTTCCGATCCGTCATTGGGCTCAAGCCCCAACGAACCGTACGGGGATTGACCTTTCTCGTGATACGGTTGTCCCAGGATTTCGTCCATCAATTGTTCGGCGATGGCCGACGCTACCATGGTTTCGTAGCTATTGAGGGCACTCGCACCGGCTGTGTAAGCAGCCAGCAGAAGGGAAGAGGCCACCAGACCCGTAAGTGCCATGGCTACCAGGGCTTCGACTACAGTAAAACCCGCGAACGATTGTCGGTCGTTCGAGACCTGACCGCCGTAAGCGACCCAGGCCTTGCCATGCCCGGGAACGTTTTGGCCAGATGCACATTTCTTTTTCAGGCCGTTCATCCGTTGTGTCACAAGATACTACCTGGCCGACCTTCTAAAAGTTATCACCCCAAATAAGCTTAGACTACGCTGCACGAACGTCAAAAAAGCTCCGGTCGCTGCCACTAATTCCAAAGGCGCCGGTGCTCGATCGTCAAAGCTTCAAGTTTTGTAGGGCTTGCGAGGTGATTTGCTGTTGCTGGATCAGGTAGCACAAAGCCGAGCTGCGTTCCAAAACAGCCAAGACGAGGTTTGGTCTGCACGAATTCAGCGGTAGAATCTTCGGTAATTCCTCCCAACTTCGTGGTACTTCCAAGTAGGAGGGTTAACGCGATGCGCGCCGAAGACGATCCGGACATTTCCCGCCGCCAATGGCTCAAGACTGCTACAGCTACGGCCGTACTGAGCGGTAGCCTGGTGAAAAACCACGGACACTGCTCTTCCCTAGTGGATGAAGCTGCGGACCATAAAGCTCTAATTGCCATCACGCTCGACCTGGAAATGGTCATGCATTATCCACAATGGGGAATGACGGAATGGAATTTTGAAAAAGGGAATCTTACTGATCCCGTTAAACAGTATGCGCTTGAGGTGTGCCGGCGCGTCAAAGCCAAGGGTGGAATTGTGCAGTGTTTTGTAGTAGGTCGGGTCTTCGAACAGCCGGACGTAGAATGGATTCGCCAGATCGTTCAAGAAGGACATGCCGTCGGAAACCATACCTATGATCACGTTAACCTTTGGGCCAAGAAACCGGAAGAGTTGCAATACCGTTTCAGTCGGTGCCCGTGGCTGATTCGTAACAAGAGTATTCCGGAAGTAATTCGCGAGAATATTCGACTTACCGAATGGGCCATGCAGGCCCGATTGGGGGTAACCCCCATAGGTTTTCGCACTCCTGGCGGATCGCCTGAGGGATTGCAGGGGCGCTTGGATCTCCAGCAGTTGTTGTTGGACTGCGGCTGTTCCTGGGTCAGCAGTATGGCGCCCCATGTTGCCGTTCAGCCCGAGAACCCCACGGAAGTCGACTTCACTGCAATCGTTCGGGCGCAAGCCACAAGTCAGCCGTTCGTCTATCCGTCGGGCTTGATCGAAATCCCGATGAGCCCCCATGGGGACGTCGCCTCCTTTCGCCGCAAAGATAAGAAATGGAAACTGCGCGACTTTCTTACCATGGTGGAAAAGAATATTCGTTGGGCAATCGACAACCGCGCTGTGTATGACCTTCTGACCCATCCGGGGCTCATGCTTTATGAAGATCCTCACATGGAGACGTATGATCTGGTATGTGACCTTGTCCACCAAAGCGGCGGAAACGCGATCTTAGTCGATTTGCAAACGATCGCAGAACGCGTTCAAGCGAGTTTACCACAGAGAGATCGCGGCTCGAATGGTTAGACGCAAAGGCGTAGAAAATCATTTTACGCAGAGGCGCAAAGAAGCGAAGGCGCACGAGCAAGCAGAAAAAGAGCCGAATCGCGGGTGTAGGCTCTTGGGGCGCAGCACATCGGTGAGGCGTTTTTTCCTGCGGCTTTTCGTGTTCTTGGGGCAAGAGCCGGTCGTTCTCAACCGCGCCGTACCGCCGGCATTGGGCAGTCGAACCGATTCGGCAAGGTAGAGTTCGATCGACTTTTTCACCAGAGGGGCTAGTGAGCCATAATTCAGGGCAATGGTTTGATCCACGAGACCTGCGTGATTAAGACATCGAGCGATGCAGAGCGCAAAGCGGCACTTGTGGCACATGCAGGACTGTCGGCTGCCGGAAACGTCGCCATGGTCGCATCGCCAATAAGAAAGACGTTAAAGTCCTGACGCAAATGTGCGTAGCCTGCCGTAGTCGCTTTCACGCAGATATCTGTGGCATATCCGGCCAGCAGAATATGACGAATTCCCTGCCGGTTGAGAAAATCCTTCAAGGCCGTGTATCCATCGCCATCGTAAATGACCACATCGGTCGGCGCTACACGGATGCCGTTGGTAACCGGAATCGGTAGGTCCCAGAATCCTGCGGGATTGTAGTGTGGGCCAGGATCTAAAGCAGGTAACTGACGAAAGAAATCCGCTACCGGATGGCGCTCGGAAAGAGTCAATTGTTTCGGGATAGCCCCGCCACGGTAATTAAATGCGCCAAGCACGGCTTTGAGTTCGCGCTGGGCCTCGCCCGACTGATCCACGGCCGGAGTACCGCGGATCGAACGATAGAGTTTCTTGCGGATCGGGTCCTCGTTACCTGGGAGGCTATACATAACCAACTTCACACAGGGACGCAGCCGCTCGATTAACGGTTCGACCACTTCAGCAACATGACGCTGCCATAAATGGTTCTTGGCGGGTGTACAGAAAAACGCTACGCCTGCCGGATCGGGCGTCTTCCAGCCCTGTTCGTCATCAATGCCCCACGGATGGACGACGATCAGGGCGGTGGCAGAACCTTGCAACTGGTTCGGTACCTCGATAATGCCGCGAACATGATACGAATAGCGCCACGCGCGGACAGACAGATTCGCTTCGGGATCGTTTACGAGGATGGGCGCCTCGTAATGAGTAAGTTCCCGCACCGGTTCGACCCATTGGGGATAATCGGCCAACAGCGGCTTCGGATTGTCCAGCGGTTGAAGCGACATTGTGTAGACATACGGTGTGGTGGCATTCTGTGCCGCGATCCGATGCAGTGATGCGAGAAATACGGCGAAGGTTCCCACACCGATTGCTACCCATCGATAGTATTGGCTATTCACTGTCATGTCTCCCGGACGACCGCTTGCTTGGATTTCGTGGCTATTTTATTAGTGACGCGTGTGCCGAAGTGTGTTTTCCTTGCACCTTCGTACCTTTGCGCCTTTGCATTAAATCCCGCTGCATCGAATGGCGCTATCGCCGCGATCGGCGGCTGTGCGCGGTACGTCGGCCAGAAGAACGTGTTGGTGGTGACGACGCGGTACGCGAGTCGCTGGTGGGTTTACCGTCGAGTTTTTCCCGCAACTGCAAGATCTTATCCCGCAAGGCGGCGGCCCGTTCGAACTCTAAATTATCGGCCGCAGCAAACATTTCTTTTTCTAATTGGGCGATGTATTCGCGCGTCAGCAATTGCTCTTCGTCTTGGCCTAAAACGTCGGCTTCGACACGGCGCGCTTCGGCCTTGGCCACCAGATCGTACTCGATGCTCTTGCGGATCGTTTCAGGAGTGATGCCATGTTGTACATTGTAGGCTTCTTGAAGCTGGCGCCGCCGGCGCGTTTCCTCGATCGCCTCTTGCATCGCTTCCGTAACGGTGTCGGCGTAGAGAATGACTTTGGCATTGACATTCCGTGCGGCGCGGCCGATGGTTTGGATCAGCGATGTAGCACTCCGCAAGAATCCCTCCTTATCGGCATCCAAGATGGCTACCAACGAGACTTCTGGAAGGTCGAGGCCTTCGCGAAGGAGGTTTACACCCACCAGACAATCGAATTCTCCGGCGCGCAGGTCCCGCAACAGTTCTACGCGCTCGAATGCGTCCAACTCGCTGTGCAGCCAGCGGCACCGCACACCACGTTGGCGCAAGTAATGCGCTAAATCTTCGGCAGAGCGTTTGGTAAGAGTCGTGACCAGGACACGTTCCCCGGCTTGGGCACGCTCTTGGATCTGCTCCAATAGATGCGCCACTTGGTGTCGAGCCGGAACCACTTCCAGCACAGGATCGAGCAACCCGGTTGGTCGTACGATCTGCTCGATGATTTCACCACCACACTTTTCCAGTTCGTAGGGGCCAGGTGTTGCGGAAACAAAAATCACCTGCCGCACGCGCGCTTCCCACTCTTCGAACGTCAACGGCCGATTGTCCAGGGCACTGGGAAGCCGGAAGCCGTGTTCTACTAGCGTCATCTTTCGGTTGCGGTCACCGATGTGCATGGCGCGCAATTGCGGTACAGTAACATGCGACTCGTCCACAAAAACCAGATACTCTTCAGGAAAATAGTCCAACAACGTGTACGGGGGTTCGCCGGGTTTGCGACCCGATAGGTGCCGGCTATAGTTTTCGATTCCCCGGCAAGTGCTATGGCATTCCAAGCATTCCAAGTCATATCGAGTGCGCGCCAAGAGGCGGTCCGCCTCCAGTTTCTTGCCCTGTTTGTGCAGTTCGGCCAACCGCTCGTTCAGCTCTTGCTCGATCGACAGGCACGCGCGCCGAATCCGCTCATCGGGTAGCACAAAATGCTTGGATGGGAATAGCATGTACTGCGGTACGATTTCCAACGTGCGTCCCGTGGTTGGATCCGTCAGTGCTACTTGCTCGATTTGATCGCCCCACATTTCGACACGTACGGCAGAGCGTTCATAGGTGGGCCAAACTTCGATCGAATCCCCTCGGACGCGAAACGTTCCCTGGGTGAAACTCGTGTCGCTTCGCTCGTATAGCATGGCCACCAGCCGAGCCAGCAGTGCTTCGCGGTCCCACGTGTGACCCTGTACCAAGGCTGCACTCATTTGCATGAAGTCATCCGGTTCGCCCAAACCGTAAATACACGAGACGCTTGCCACTACGATGACATCGCGCCGGCTGGTCAACGCCACGGTGGCGGCTAAACGAAGCTTTTCGATGTCTTCGTTGATGCTGGCATCCTTTTCGATATAAAGGTCGCGCTGCGGAATGTACGCCTCCGGCTGATAATAGTCGTAGTAACTGATGAAATACCGCACTGCGTTTTTCGGGAAAAACTGCCGAAATTCTGCGTAAAGCTGCGCAGCCAAGGTCTTGTTATGCGAAATCACCAAGGTGGGACGCTGTACGGCAGCGATCACGTTGGCCATGGTGAACGTTTTGCCCGATCCGGTGACTCCCATTAACACTTGAAAACGCTTGCCCTGTTGTACGCCACGCACCAAGGATGCGATCGCCGCTGGTTGGTCCCCAGCCGGCTGGTAGGGACTCTGCAATTCGAATCTCTGATGTGCCTGGTATTCAGTCGCGTTGAACCAAGCTTCCATGATTGCACCTCGATGCGGAAAACCTGCTACGGGAACAGCTCTTGTGTTGCATTACTTTGTTCGAATAATGCTTTGTCTTCCAACACGGGCATTGGCTGATGTGGTGGATTCCACACCACTTCCGCGGTCGTTTCCACGGGCGGCTCAATATAAGCTCGCAGCATTTCGACTCGCTTTGCCCCGATACCCTGAATGGCCCGAAGGTCCTCGGCTGACCTAAGCCTTGTGCCGTTCTGGCGGGCTTCAACGATGCGCCTCGCTAATTGAGGGCCAATTTCGGGCAAGAGCCGCAGTTCAGCCTCCGGTGCCTTCTGCAGGTCCACCCGGAAACGAGGGGGCGGAAACTGGACCTGATCCACATCGCAAAGCCTTCGCCCCACCCAAGATTCGTAAACCTGAATCGCACCCAAAGCGAACCACCCGAAACATACAGCTACCATCATCGTGGTCTCGTTCCGTTGGGAGCAATGCCTCCTATTCATGTCGTAATTCCTGCTTCTGTTGGACTGCACCAGCTCGTTCAGCTAGCTTTATTATGACCAAGAACCTTGAGAAAAGGACACCCACTGGTCGGCCACCCCGGCTAGCAGCACATTGGGTAAGTGTCGCGCATCGGAAAAGTAGCGGCGGTATTCTCGAAGGAAGGGGCGCTTGAACTTGCTGCGCGACACGGTGAAGTTGTAGGGACGCCATCTAGTCGAATCGGATCGCGTGAACAAGATTAATACGTAATGCGTGTATCTTTGAAATTAAAATTTCTCACGCACGTATCTGCTAACCTACGCATCCCAGTGCAGCCCCCGGGGGAGTCCGCTATTGTACGAGTGACAAGGACAAACCGATGCAACGACGCGATTTTCTGCCGGTGATGTGGGATTCCCTGCTGGAGGACGATGCGCGGCAGGTGGTTCGCTTAGCGGTGCGCGAGGATCTTGGCCGGCAGATGGATTGGACCACTGTGGCTCTGATTCCCACGGAAGCTTCTGGTAAAGCGCAACTTGTTGCACGACAGAATGGGGTGGCTGCTGGTCTGCGGATCGTGCCGTTGCTCATCGAAGAAACCCAGGCCAGTATCCATTGGCTACCACGAATCGAAGACGCGTTTACGTTCTCCGCCGGGGACGTCTTAGGCGAGTTGGAAGGTTCGGTCCGCGACATCCTGACCCTGGAACGAATTCTGCTGAATTTTATCAGCCGCCTGTGCGGGATCGCTACGCAGACTCGGCGGTTTGTCGAACAGGTGGCCGACATCGGCGTTGCCGTCTACGATACGCGCAAAACTACTCCTGGGTGGCGTCGCCTGGAAAAATATGCCGTCCGATGTGGGGGTGGTCACAACCACCGTTGTGGCCTGTTTGATGCCATACTGATCAAGGACAACCACTTAGCATTTTCCGGCTGGACGAATAGTCCCGATGCCGCGCTTCGGGCCGTGCGCGCGTTTATCTCGCAGACCGAAACCCACTACCCTGGACTTGCCGAACTGCCAGTGGAAGTGGAGGTGGATGGCTTGAACCAGTTGGAAAAAGTGCTGCCGGAAAAACCCGACTTAGTACTTCTAGATAATTTTACTCTGGCGGATCTGAAACATGCCGTAGCGTTGCGCGATCAATTGTCGCCGCAAACAATTCTCGAAGCGTCCGGCGGAATTTGTTTAGAAAATATTCGTGAAGTTGCTCTAACCGGCGTCGATCGCATCAGTGTCGGCGCTCTAACACATCGGGCGACGGCTATTGACGTGGCGCTGGACTGGGCTGCATCCCAGGACCGTCCTGTTGCTTGACTGAGCCTGCCCAGGTGTCGTTTTGTGGAGCCGTCATCAAAAAAAGAGCCGGAGCGTCTTTTGGCGCGAGCAGAACGTCCCGGGCCGACCTGCGCCGCTCAAGGTGCCAGAATGCGGAATGGTCCGAGTTGCAACCCCGTAGTGACCGGCCTTCGCCTCATGGGCACACCCGCCTTCGTCGAGTTCGGTGCCGCACAAATTTTGGGGCAGGATTGCGAATCGCATCCCCAACGAATCGCACGGGCCTAATACACGATTGAGGAAATCGCCCTACTCTGTTTACGCCGTCTCACCTTCGCGTTGCATCTTTCTCAGAGTCTATCCCAAAACTCATGTTTGGTGAAAGCCGAGCCGCGTTCGTAGTGACCGCGTTCGTGCGGTCCTTTCGATTGTCGTACAGTTTTGGACCCAACGAATCGGGTCGCTACAAACAAAGAAGTTAGGAAACTACCTTGCCTTCCTTCATTTCGCATCGGGCGTGAATCACCTTCTGCTGCCGGTGTTTTGGGATAGATTCTTAGCCTCGGACTGCGACGCAAAAGGGCACATAGCGCCTCACATGGGTGGCGAACAAGAAAAAAGCCGAGGCCAACCACGTATCGGCCTCGGCTCTTCAGACTACCCACGGCAGAATATACGCTTACACCTACACTATCATCTTGACAAGCGTAGCGAACGAAGTACGGCTCTACTTGCCGGTCTCGCCGCTTGTGCCGCTTCCGCTACCGCCCGTGCCGGTACCCCCCGTTGCCGGAGCTGGTGTCGTACCGCCCCCGGATTTGGTCCCAGTACCTTGCTGGCAACCGATGATGGCCAACGTCATGATGAGCAGACAGAACCACGCGATACGCTTCATACCATTGTTCTCCTGTTTTCCTTACTGCAATCTTTCAAACCGTTGGGGACAAACCGCTCGTCCCTCGAAAAAAGCCCTTCTAGAAAAACACCACCATCTCATATCCCCGGCTTTCGAGTTGTTGCCGGATTCACTCGCCTGCTGCCAAAAGCTTGCTCGTTACAGATGCTTGGTAAGCGTACGCTTTAGCCTAATTCTGCGGCGGAGCATCGCTCTTGGACTCTTCTTTCTTTTCTTCCCCGCTCCCAGGAGGTGTAGCTTCGGCGGGCTGATCAGTCTTGGGCTGTTCTGCCTTGGGCGGCTCTTCACTCTTGGGCTGTTCTCCAGCCGGCGGTTGCTCGGCGCTCGGTGCCGAATCAGCCGACGGTGGACCCGATGGATGCGGCATCTGATCGGTTACCGCCGAAGGGCTGGACGAAGGTGTGGACGGGACCGGTTTTTGTTGGCAACCGACAAAAAACACCAAGAATGCTACAGAGGTACATGCGAGCATCGTCACGGTCAGTAGACTTCTTTTCATCGCTTGCTCCTTTTGCCTTAGAAAGCCGGATACTATCGTGCCTTTATGCTATACGTCAAAATAGTCCAACAGAAAGTACCCCCCTATCGTTTTCTGCATTGAAGGGTTTGTTTGTCGGCTGTCGAGCCGTGGTCCGCTTCCGTAAATATAGACCCGCTAGGCCGGAGACTTATTCCCGCCGAATCCCAAAAAGCCGCCCCGGAATTTTGCCGACACGTTGTAGACCGCCAGGTGGAAGCCGGAGCCCGATCCGTTGCGTTCTTCTTGTAGATTCACCAACGCCGGGTGTGACCAGGCACGGTCTTTGTCGCCGAGGGAAGTTGCGGCGAGTGCGGAGCCCCATTTTGCAGCCCGCATGGTTTTGGGGAATAATACGGAAGTGTGGTGGGTCAAATGTAATAGCTGCACGAAAGGGCGATGAAGCGATGGCGGATCCGGAAGGCGGCCAGGGCTCCCGGCTGTCGCGCGATGAGCAGTGGAACTGCCTCGAACGGATGGTAATGGACCATCATAAAGAGGTATACGCCTATCTGTTTCGCCTCTGTGGCTCGGCTGCCGATGTAGAAGATCTGACGCAGCAGACCTTTTTGGCGGCCTGCGAATGCATTGATCAGTTACGAGAACCGGCCAAAGGACGTGCCTGGTTGCTCAGCATCGCCCGTAGCCGGTTTTTAAAGTGGATTCGAAAGCGTGGCCCCATAACGGCCACCGATGGCGATGTCGATTTAGAGCACTTCGACGACCAACTACCCAAGGGGGACCAAATTGATGGTGAGCGCTTGCAACAGGCAATGAATCAATTGCCGTCGGCCTGGCGCGTGGTGTTAACGATGTACTACTTCGAACAATCCAGTTACCGGCAGATTGCTGCCCAACTTGGGCTGCCCATCGGAACTGTGATGAGCCGCTTGGCAAGGGCGAAACGAAAATTGCGAGATTTATTAACGGCCCGCTCTTCGCGGTCGGCAGTAGGAGCAGACATCAGTAGCCAGACATCGGCAGCCTGTTTAATTAAGGGGAATTGATACGGAGTATTTGGCGAAAAACAGTTATAAAGGCGATCGGACTGCTCAGATGTTAGATGGATGCTTCGAGCGGATAGTAGATGCTTCGAGCGGATAGTAAGTTAAGCAAGGGTTGGCGTCGGTTATTCGTAGCAGACGAGGTGCCTGGCGATGATGGGTGAACGGGCCGCGCCGTTTGATCAGGAAAAGCTCAGGCAGCTGCTGGAGCTGTTTCAACCGGGAATCGACGATCCAACCACAGAACCGTGGGATCAGGTACAGGCTCAGTTAGGGTTGGATCCGGAGCTGGCGCGGTGGTTCGAGCAGGTGCAGCGTGTCGACGAGCAGTTACGGCACGCGTTTCGCGACGTTCCGGTACCGCACGGGCTAGCGGATCAACTTTTAGAGAGGTTGGCGAGTACGCTGCGATGTGCTGCGGCGGAAGACCGAGCCGGTTCAGCGCCGGCAGCGTCCGCGTCGGTTCCGGATGGTCAAACCGATGTCGAACAGGCTCGGGCCGCATCTGGCGACGAAGCGAGACAGTGTGCATCGGAGGCGGCGCCAGCAGAGGTCGCACCGTGCCGCGTCGTGTCGAAGTGGTGGACAAGTCGTCGCACGTGGCTGTGGGTTGCCGGCAGTTTGGTAGCTGCTTCGTTCCTCGGACTGCTTGTGAAGTTCCTTCCCGACCGTACCCCGCTTACGGAGCAAACGTTGGCTGATGTAGCTCGTCAAAAGGTCCAAATGTGGGTCGAGCGCGGTTTAGAGCCGGAGGGAGGGTGGAATCCGTACGAGCCAGGAGAGCCATTAGGGGTCTTGCGCTGGCAACCCCAGTATTGGGCTACCGTGGATTTGCCCTGGGATCACTGCGCGCGTGTCTATGCGTTTCGGGCTGGAAATTCGCATCTTTATGTTTTCCAAATACGACGTGCAAACAACCTGCGGCTGCCTTCCATGCCGTCGCATCCGTTGCCCAGTAGTGGTCCTTGGTTAATTGGGGCTTGGCACGCTTCGGGGTGCCTCTATGTGGCAGTAACCGATGACGCTCGCTGGTTGAACGCACTGGCTGCTACGTATCGCCCGGCATAGCGACGGCTGGCGAGTCGGGCTGAGTTGTCGGAGGGTGGTTCTTCCCGCTGTTTTGCCAATCTGCTTCTGGGCAAAGCGTCTCTTTGCGACATCAGCTTCGGATCTGACTCTCTGCGCGGGGTGTTTCTTAGAACGATGTGCGTTCGGCTTATTGTCAGCCGCTGCTGCGTAGATGATGGTTATAGGTTCCTCGGCCATCCTACGCTTGTGCCAAACGCGACTGGCGACGCCGATCCGATTCGCGAAGCAGAATCTTTCTGAGCCGTATGACCCGTGGCGTTACTTCGACCCATTCATCGTCTTCGATATACTCAAGAGCCGCTTCCAGGGTAAGGACACGCGGGGGTTTAAGAATGATGTTCTCGTCGCTTCCGGAGGCCCGTATATTGGTCAGTTTCTTTTCGCGAGTGGGGTTGACCGGTAGATCGTTGTCGCGACAATGTTCCCCGACGATCATGCCTTCGTAGACCTCATCACCCGGTACGATGAACAAGTCTCCACGTTGCTGGAGGTTATCCAGGCTGTAGGCGACGGCACGGCCGGTCACCGTTGAAACCATCACGCCGTTGGACCGCCTCGGCATTTCCCCCTGCCATGGTCCGTAGCCAGCGAACCGGTGGTGCATAATCGCGGAGCCTTGGGTAGCGTTCAACAGCCGCGTGCGCAAGCCGATCAACCCTCGGGCAGGGACCGTGAAGGTCACGTGGGTGTAACTGCCTCGAGCGATGACTTCTTGAAGTTCTCCGCGGCGTTCTCCTACAAGTTCCATAACCGGACCGAGCTTCTCTTCGGGGACCTCGACGACTAGAGTTTCGAATGGTTCCAGGCGCTTCCCATTATCTTCGCGGAGAATCACATGCGGTTTTCCGACCGACAGTTCGTACCCTTCACGTCGCATCTGTTCGATCAATATCGCCAGGTGCAGCACCCCACGTCCGGCCACGGCGAACGATTCGCCGCTTTCTAACGGAATCACCCGCAACGCGACATTTTTTTCTGTTTCCCGCAGCAACCGTTCTCGTAATTGCCGCGTGGTAATAAATTTGCCATCCCGTCCTGCGAAGGGGGACGAATTCACCGAAAAAACCATCTCCAGGGTCGGTTCGTCGACGTGCAAGCGTGGCAAAGCAGCAGGGGCGCTCGTGTCGGCAATTGTGTCTCCGATTTCGACTTGATCCAGACCGGTGAGCGCCACGATGTCGCCCGCCTCTACCTGCTCGACCGGCTGGCGGTCCAAGTGGTGGAACTGGTAGACGCCGACGACTTTTTCCTGCACGACTTGGTTGCCTTCTTTGATCAACGCAACCGACTGACCTTTGTATAGCGTACCGGAATAGATTCGCCCGATGGCAATGCGACCCAGATACGGTGACCAGTCGAGATTCGTAACCAGCAACTGAAGCGGTGCGTTAGGTCGTATTTCCGGTCCGGGTACAACTTCCAGGATCATATCCAAGAGAGGTTGCACGCTGTCGGTCTTTTGGTCGAGTTGCTTGGTAGCGTAGCCCTCTTTAGCACTGGCAAAGACATAATGAAAGTCGCTTGTGGCGCGGTCGCCGGCCAATTCCCAAAGTAGTTCGAACGTTTCGTCGAGAGCTTCCGCAGGGCGGGCGTCGGGTCGATCAATCTTGTTGATCACGACAATCGTACGGAGTCCTACTTCCAGGGCTTTGCGCAAAACGTGGCGGGTTTGAGGCAGAGGACCTTCGGCGGCGTCCACTAATAGCAGTGCCCCGTCGGCCATACGCACGACGCGCTCGACTTCGCCTCCAAAATCAGCATGCCCTGGTGTATCGATCAGGTTGATGCGTACATCCCGGTATGCAAAGGCGACATTTTTCGCCAAGATCGTGATGCCCCGCTCTCGCTCTAGTTCGTGGCGGTCTAATATCCGCTCGCTACCGGCCTGTGCCGGTCGCACAGCTCCGCATTGCCGCAAAAAACAGTCGACGAGCGTCGTCTTTCCGTGGTCGACGTGAGCGATGATCACAATATTGCGTATGTCGGTACGGCGCATGGATAGGTGTCAGACTCTCAAGGTAAACCGACGCCAACGATCACTTTGCATATTCATTATGAAACCTGCTACTATAATCGAGCGTTTGCAACCAGGGTAGGACAGGCGGCCAATGCAGTACAACAGGAGCAAGCACATTTGTTGCCAAGACGCGCGTAGGCAATAGACATGTATCTATTGGCGTCGTTGCGCCTTTGCGCCTTTGCGTTAAAACTATTTATCTACAAATGTGACGCACACATACCTTCAGGCCGTTACCCGTGACCCGGGAGACCCACGCCGTGCAGCCTCGATGGATCGTTGAAAAGGAGGTCGAAGAGCGCCTCACTATGGGCGCTGTTATTGGTGCTGTGGAGCAATCCTTTCGAGCTTGGGCCGAGGGGCGTGCGGCGAACGGACCGCGGCGACGCGTGCGCTCGCCCGGGGCTGTTCTCCACTCCATGGCCGCCACCGCCCCGTACTTGGGACTGGCAGGCTGGAAACAGTATCTGACAACCCCATCCGGAACACATTTTCTTGTTGGCTTATACCGACTGGATTCGGCACAATTGATCGCTCTGATCGAAGCGTCCCGACTCGGGCAAATGCGTACGGGTGCGGCGACAGCGGTGGCCTTGCGATATTTGGCACCCCAGCGTATTGCCAAGCTGGCTTTAATCGGTAGTGGTTATCAGGCCCAAACTCAGTTAATGGCTGCGGCTGCCGTATGCCGCATCGATGCGGTAGCCGTATTTAGCCGCACACCGGAACACCGCGAACGTTTCGCTCGCTGGGCATCGCAAACGTTGGGCTTAAACGTGGTGCTGACCACTTCGGTCGCGGACGCTGTCCGCGACGCGGCAGTTTTGATCACCGCCACCACAAGCTCGCGACCGGTGGTCGAAGATCGCCACCTACCCGAATCGCTCGTTATGGTCGCCATGGGTAGCAATTGGCCCGATAAAGCTGAGTTGGATATCGCCACGATCCGTAGCGCCGAGGTTGTGGTGTGCGACAGTGTCGAGGCTTGCCAGTTGGAAGCCGGCGAGCTGATTCAAGCCGTAGAACAACGAGTTTTCGACTGGACACATGCCATCGAACTGCGAGACATAGTTGCTGGCCGTTGTGCGGTACCCAAGGCTCGACGCATTCTGTTTAAATCGGTCGGTTTAGCCCTGGAAGATGTTGCTACCGGAGCGCTGTTGTTGAGCTAGGGCTGTTCCGAAACCGTTTGCGATCTTCCTCAGGAAAGCTTTGCTAGCTGCGAGCAAGGCACGAGATCAAACAGTTCCGGCGCGACGTGTCATGGTGTCTTCCACTTTCGCGACGGGAAGGCGGCTTACGGTTCGTGCGGAAAAAAGGATGCCGGTCCTACGCGATTCCTGATTAGGCCCGAGCACGACGTGTTCGGATCAACCGCGCCCCACAAAAGGCATCTGTGTTGCCAACATCGTGGTACATAGGACATTGGTGTCCGGGGGCAGGCACGCCACGGCCCGTGCGACCTCGCGAAGGTTCATTACGGGTTCTGGCCGAATCTGGCCATTGGCTTGGAGGGTGCCTTCTTTGGCGCGAGCGGCCATAGCGGTATCGGCATTACCGAGATCAATTTGTCCGCACGCAATGCGGTAGGATCGACCTTCAAGGGCGGCCGTTTTCGTAATTCCGGTCACGGCGTGCTTCGCAGCCGTGTAGGCGACTGCCCACGGGCGCGGCACTTGTGCGGAAACCGGTCCGTTATTCAGAATGCGGCCGCCCGGGGGATTTTGTCGTTTCATAAGACGAAACGCCGCTTGCGTGCAGAGAAGTACCCCCGTGACATTCACCTCCCAAACGCGGCGCCAATCGTCCAGCGAGAATTCCTCCAGCGGTGCCGGGGGCACATTGATACCCGCATTGTTAAACAGAAAGTCGAGTCGCCCTAACACACGCTCGACATACTTAAACAACTCTTCCACGGACGCGGGATCCGTGACGTCGGTCGGTACGACGTGTGGTGGTGGATACTGTGGTCCGATCTGGGACGCCGTCTGCACTAACCGATCGCGATGCCGCCCAGCTAACACCACCGTAAAACCGTGTTCGGCCAATGCAATCGCCGCTGCTTGACCGATTCCCGAACCTGCTCCGGTAACCACGGCCGTACGGAAAGTCGTTTCGCTCATGTGGTGTCTCCCGAACCGAAAGGACTTTCGGAGTGACCATTTTTAGGTCAAAAGCGCTGCTCGCTATCGAACTCGTCTTCGGGCAACTCGGTTGTAAACCGAGCTCGTGGCGACAGCCACATCCAGCACACACGGATGATCGACTGCTGGGAAGAATATCGTATCGCACCTCGCAAGGCGATATGATACGGGCAATAAACCAGGAGTTCGCCATACGTCGTTGAGTGTTTCCGTGGCACGTGGCAAGGGAGATACCCGCATGGTGCGAATCGTATTGCCAACGATGGTTTCCCTCACGTGGTTTACTTGGTGGGTCGCGCTTCGGGTAGTCGTCGGCCAAGAGCCGCTTTACGAGGTGAACGTGGAGAACAATGTTTGGGTCACAATGCGCGACGGGGTGCGCTTGGCAACGGACATTTACCGTCCGGCACGGCACGGGCAACCGCTCGATGGTCGATTCCCCGTGATTCTTACACGCACGCCGTACAACAAAGACGGCAGTCGCTCAGTCGGTCACTACTACGCCGCACGGGGTTATGTGTTCGTCGCTCAAGATACGCGAGGTCGTTACCGTTCGGAGGGCATTTGGCATTGGTTGACCGATGATGGTCCGGACGGCGCCGATACGGCGGCATGGATTGCTCAACAAAGCTGGTCCAATGGCCGCATTGGCATGTTCGGAACGTCCTATGTAGGAGGCACGCAACATGCGCTGGCGATGCATGGCTCGCCGTACTTGAAGACGGTTATCCCGGTGGATGCCGTATGTAATATGGGCTACGCCAGTATGCGGAACGGCGGGGCATTCGAATTGCGTTTTTGGAATTGGATCATGCTCAATTCGGGTCGCGGTAGCCGCGCGGCTCGCGACCCTGCCACAGCCGAGGTCCTGCGGCAAATGGCTGAACAGCGCCGCGAGTATCTGCGACAGCTACCTCTACGTCGAGGAACCACACCGTTACGATTGGCTCCAGAATACGAAGAATGGCTTGTCGAAGCCATGCGACACGGAGCCAATGACGACTTCTGGAGACAAAACAATATCATCGACTATCCAGAGTTGTATCAGGATATTCCTGTGTACCTTGTCGGTGGTTGGTATGATTCTTGGGCAGGGAACACCGCGGCAACCTACGAAGTGTTATCGCGCCGGCTAAAAAGTCCCGTCTTTCTCATCATGGGGCCGTGGATCCACGGCGCGCAAGACCGCTCGCAACATGGCCAAGTGGAGTTCGGTCCGGAAGCCGCCATTACCGACCCGCTCGGCTGGCGACTCGAGTGGTACGACCGCTGGCTAAAAGAAATTCCGACAAAGGTTGGGCGTGAACCGCCTTTTGAGGCCCCCGTGCGAATTTTCGTCATGGGAAGTGGGGACGGCCATCGAACGGAGAAAGGACATCTGTTCCATGGCGGCTATTGGCGCAACGAGCACGAATGGCCGTTGGCGCGTACCCAGTACACTCCGTACTATCTTCAGCCCGGTGGTAGGCTAAGTCCGCAAAAACCGCCCGCCGACGGTGGCTGTACCAGCTTTCGCTTCGATCCGAGTAATCCTGTTCCTACGATTGGTGGAAACATTTCCTCTGGAGACGGGATTCTGCTGCAAGGCGCCTGGGACCAGCGCGGCGGACCGCACGTTTGGAATTTCCAACAGCCGATCCCGCTTTCGGCTCGCAACGATATTCTCGTTTTCCAATCCGACCCACTAGCCGAGGATGTAGAAGTGACCGGCCCGATTCAAGTCGTGTTATGGATCCGATCCACAGCACCCGATACGGACTTTACTGCGAAACTCATCGACGTGTATCCCCCTAGCGCAGATTTTCCGCAAGGCTTCGACCTAAATATCGGAGATGGTATTATTCGCACGCGTTTTAGGAACTCCCTCACGCGCGAAGAATTAATGATGCCTGGCGAAATCTATCAAGTTGCAATCCGATTATACCCAACATCGAATGTGTTCAAAAAAAATCATAGGATTCGAGTAGACATTTCTAGTAGTAATTTTCCGCGATTCGATGTCAATCCTAATACCGGCGAACCGCTCAACGATCATCGTCTGTGGCAAGTAGCGGTTAATACGGTTTATCACGATGCCGAGCATCCTTCGCACATCGTTTTACCTATTATCGCTCAATAGTATCGACCGATTTGGACGGTTTATAGGGAGCTTGGCCCATGAACCGCAGCGGCTGTGTGGGCCAGACGAGCAGCGTCGGTCTGTTGGCCTTGGGTTGGACTGCCATCCTTGCCAGCTTGTCCGATGTGTCAGCCCTCGACTGGCCTACGGTGCGGGGCAACGCCCAGCGCACCGGCTATACAACCGATACTGTGCCCGGCCCCTGGAGGCTGGAATGGGTAACGGAGTTTCCCGAGGAGACGATCTGCACGCGCGTCGAAGCGATTGTGGCCAATGGGCGCGTATTCGTAGGAACGCTTCAGGGTGGACTTTGGGCCGTAGACCGAAATACCGGTCAACGACTATGGCGGCAAGGTGGTTTTGGTCCCATCATGCACAGCCCGGCCTGGCACGAGGGTCGCGTTTTGGTAGCCGATGCCCATGGCTCGCTGGTCGCTTTGGACGCCCACAGCGGCAATCGCTTGTGGGAATTTCGATCCGGTAGAGGTGGTTGGGTCAGCGCACCACTGGTGTGGCAAGGCGTGGTCTACGCCGGATCACGCGACGGATTCTTTTATGCTGTCGATGCGGCAACCGGCCAATTGCGCTGGCGGTCCCTGACCGGTGGGCCAATTCGGTTGACGGCTGCAGCCAACGAACGAATGATAGTTGTCGCCTCGGATGATATGCATGCTTACGCTTTCGCGCCGGATGATGGCCAGTTGCTTTGGAAGTCGGCGAAGTTGCCGGGACAGAGTTTTCGCGATTATTACCCCGTCTTGGTTGGTGACAAGGTCCTTTTGCGTAGCGTTTTGGTTGAGGAAGTCAACGACGATTTAAACGGCGGTACTGTGTTCCTGCAGCGACGGGCCGGCATACCCGGTGGGTGGCGAGAGTTGGAGCAGTTCTGGCAGAGCGGTCGCTGGCGAGTCGACAAAGACGTGCTGCTTGCCGAACAGCGAGCTATCCTCGATCGATTGGAAGACAATCCCTATCGCCGCACGTTCTTCGTTTTGGACGAGCGCGATGGAGTCGAGCGGCTGCGGGCTCCGGTCTTGTACGCGGCCGGCAACCAAGGCTGTGGTATTCCTCCGGCGGTTACCGGTCGCGGTGAAGTTATCGTTTTCTATCGCACCGTGTATTCCAACTGGAATCGCGGCGTAAAACCTGCTGTGGGACTCGGCACGTTGGACCTGTCGATGGGTTGGATCGAGCCGCTGTGGCACACCGAAGGCAATCAACCACCCTGGAATACGTTTTGGGGTACCAGCGATGAATCGACCAACCTGTCGATTGGCGGCCGCCGATTGTACTTATGCCATCAACGCACATTGGCCTGCTTCGACCTGGAAACGCATCGGCTGGAAAAGGTCTTCGGCGAGCGCGATACGTGGGGTGGTTTTCTGGCGCCACGTTGGGTCGCCAATGAATGGCACGGTCCGGCCCGTGGCTCGTGCGCGATCTCGGACCGCCAATTGTTTTGGGTGACGGGAAGTCGCCTTTTGTGCCTATCCGGTGGAACGAGTCCCTCATCAACCGGCGAAACCCTTCCCGGCCCAGCGATTGTGCCATCGGCAGGTGAAGCGGAACTCACCGATTTTGACGTTATCTGCCCTGAGGTGCCTTCTGATTTTGTCCGGAATTTAGTCACCGCCGCGCTGCAACGGCAATTGCCCCAACCGATGCAACGCGATTGGATTGACGAAGAGCTCGAGCGGCGCGTTCAGGAATTGCTCGACGGCCATCCATGGGCTCCGTTTTACCTGCAAATGGGGATTGGAAGTCGCGACTTCTATTTCGCGCATCCATCGTATCTACTGGAGGCCTTGGCATGGGCCATACCGTACTTGCCCGATTCGCTGTCCGAGCCGGCTCGTCGATTGGCACGCAGTCAATTGGAGGGTGCCCTTCGTCGCGAGGGACTGGCTCTCAATGAAGGACGAAGAAGAGAACTTTTCGACGTGCCGCCGCACGCTTTATCGTGGAGTTATTATCCGACTTGGCCATCGGTAAGTCATCTCTACGCTGTGTGGCTTTATGGCGAAAGAACCGGAGACTGGGAGGCCGTGCGAGAACTGTGGCCCCGAATTGCGCCCTGGGTCATGCATCTACCGGACGTGCCTTGGGATGAGCGGCAGCAGGCGCATCTTTATATGAATCGAACGGCCGCCGGTTTATTAGCGCTGGCCCGGCTTGCTCACCGATTTGGAACCGCTGAGCAAGAGCGACGTGCCCAAGAGCTTTTGCGGCAGACGCTGAACCGCATCGTGCAGGTCTGGTATCGCAAAGCAAAATTAGCAGAGATTATTCTTTCGCAGTCTTATCATCGCGGTGATATTACTGGTAATCCTGTGCGGCACTTCTACTATCATCTAAATAACCACAAAAGTAAGCTCGCTCTTTTTATGGATATGACTCCAGAATTGTCACACGTGCTTCAAACTTATGCACCGGAGCCGATCAAAATTATGGAAAGAATTGTCGACCGTTATATGCCAACGTTTTATCTGGCGTTCGAGGAGCGCTCCGTACACTACGGAGAAAACTTTACGGAACTTCCTGACTCCGTGCATGGCATCTATTTATGTAAGGCCTTTTTATGGAACCGCGGCGATCAATTAGAAAAATATATTGATATACCGTGGGTTCGGGCAGATTTGTTTTATATTATGAAACTCTGCGTGGCCCGGGAGTTTGGCGAACAATAGTTTGTCGACGAATCGCGTAGCTGACCAAGGGCGCATAAATCGCCGAAAATCCATGGCCTAGCTCTCGACAGCAGTCGCCGTAGCGGCCTCTGGTCCGAAAAGTCTATGGATCACGGCAGAGCCGGGACTACCCACAGTGGTCAAGAACGGTTCCCCCCACGGGAAACTGCTTTGCGGCCACCAGGGCTGAGTCTGCTCCCCGGCCGAAGCCAGTGGGGATGGCCGGTGGCACTGGAGCCATGACCCGGCTCGGATCGAACCTGAAAGCATCGCTGTCGATATGTGGCCCGGAATGTGGCCCGAAATGTCGTGGTATGCTTCAGAGGAATCGTGTCCTGTACCCGGCTTTTCCTATCCCGATGGTACTCCGGCCACGTTGTTCAGGTCGTATAGAGCCGAGACGGTGCTGCGCCATTTTCGGTGGATGCAACGCTACGGTATTCACGAAGCCCTAGTGCAGACGTTTTTGGTTGAATTGTCACGACCGTCCACCGACGTCGTGTTGCACTATGTCCAGGGGGCTGCGGCCCAGACCGGTCGCGTGTTTGCGGTCGGATCTGACGTGACAAGTATGCCGGCCGAACGCCTCGTCCCTACGCTTCAACGGGATGGGACGAGGTTAGTCGACCGGTGGCAACTCGCCAAGGCTCCCAGCTACCTTTATCACGACAATCGGCCTGTTCTCCTGGTATGGGGCTTTTTCCCGGATCGTTTTCCGCCGTCGGTCGACCATCAACTGGTTGACTGGCTGTAAACAGCCCAACGTTACCGCGCGTGTTTGATTGGCGGTGGCCCCCGGGTATTGGGGCCGTCCGACGGATCGGCAATGGCAAGAGGTGTTTCGCCGATTCGATGTCCTCAGTCCGCGGAATGAGGTTACTACACCGTTCGTGAGGGTGTGAAGGTAGCAGCAATCGACACGTGGCTGGAGGATTTGCGCATCGCTTCCCAAAAGCCGCATCGTATACTTGCCGGTGGTCTATCGCGGTTTGGGCGAGACGAATATCAAACGGCGTCGACGGGACGCGAGGAAATCCCGCGACGAAGTGGTGCCTTTCTCCACGAACATGCGACACGTTGTTTCGATACGAAGTCCGTTGCGCGTACGTCGCGATGTTTGATAAACGAGACCAAGGCACGGCCATAATGCCCGTCACAAACCAGCCGCCAAATCAAGCTCGATTTCTCATTAATGAGAATCTGCTGGCCGCCACCTATTTGCGGTCGACCGGCCGAGCTGCTCAGCGCCTGGCGTCTGCGATGCGGTAATGGGTTCTTCGCAGGTCGTGTTCTCTGGATAGGGGCTACTGTTGGCGGCTGGCGGTGTCCGGTGAGATGTGGAGAGCCTCGTTGCTGGAAGTCGGCCGAGCCGTCGGTCGAGCTTTGGACAAGTACGTGGGACGAATCCGCTCACAATTTGGAGGCTGTCCTGGATGGCCGGGTTGAATAGTAGTCGGGTCGATGGCCCCAGCCGGATGATCGATCAAGTCGCGGAAAAAATCCTCAGGCAACAAGTAGAACGCACGCCGCGAATAGCCCAAAAACTGGTGGTGCGGGGGTGCATTGGAAGCCAGGCAAGCGTAACCAACAGTAACAGCCGGATCCGGAACCGTTATTGGGCCTCGCCGAGTGCGTGCGCCGTGCAGCCACGCGACGCGAACAAAGTCCAATGTTTCGGGGTTGTACAACCAAACTAGGCTTGCTTCGTACGCCAGCGGATCATCCGGACGCCACTGCCCGAGCTCTGCTTGGTTCAGGATTCGCACTATCTCAACGGCTCCATCCGCGCGACGAACCACACGGATCGACTGTATCATCTGTGAGTTCCTCGATCAGGCGTCGGGTTTTTGTCCTGAACGTAGCAAATTGCGAACCTTTTACGCTTCGCGTTTTGCGGTCACTACGAACACTTTTAACAATCGGTAGTTACGTGCCGCATACGGATAAAGATGCCGCATGTGCCGTGGCATAGGGAGCAACCGCCATGTCTTGAATTCGTACAGGGCGCTTTAATTCGATGCGCTGTTGTATTCCGCAGCAGCCATCGGTAACGGTAACTAAACAACTCGTTCGCATGTACCTCTGGCGTGCGCTCGGCATAGGGAATCCAGATAATTCGTGTCGGGCCGTCGGGATGCGAGCACGGCGCGCAAGACGGGGCGCTTCGGCCACACGCCAGCAGGCTCGAAACCTACGTTGGCGGCTTAGCAGCCGATAACCTATACTTGGGGGATTCCGCTGTAGTAGTTGGTTTTCGCGCTAAACGGTCGCGTAGTAGGCCCGTGACGGCCATGCCACGGGAGATGGTCGCAATAGCCAGGTGCGCCGGGCGACAAAACCTACAAAAGTTGCGTGTTCAAAAGCAATAATATTCGCATGTCATGAACCAATACGTTCAATCGCACAGTCCCCCATCGCGTCTTAAAAGATTGATTGCGTGGTTGCGCGTCATAGTACCTCTTGCGATCATTGCATTTTTGGTGGCCCACTCCTGGAATCAATTGGGGAACGTCTTCGAGCAGCCCCTGGCGTGGCAGTGGATTGTGGGTGGGTTCTGCTGCTCATTTGCAGCCGTCTGTCTTTCGTTCTATCGGTGGTATTGGTTAGTACGATGCCTCGGTTTGCCGTTCGGCGTAAAGGATGCGTTCCGGCTCGGCTTTTTGGGTTACCTCCTAAATTTTGTTTCAGTCGGGTCGGTGGGAGGTGATCTTTTCAAGGCAGTTTTCATCGCGCGCGAACATCCAGGGCGAAGGACTTTGGCGGTAGTAACGATTGTGGTCGATCGCCTCGTCGGGGTCTATGGTTTGCTGCTTCTGGCGAGCGGCCTAATGGTTGCCGTCGGCCCCCAGCTACTCGCCGCGCAGCTTCAACCGATCCGGCACGTGACGTGGATAGCGGCCGGCGCGGCGACGGCCGGTTTGCTCCTTGCCCTTTGGCCGGGTTTTGCCAATAGCCCATTGTGGGAATGGGTCACCCAGTGGCCAAAAATCGGCGGAGTTGTCGGTCGATTGATCGAAGCATTGCGTTGTTACCGACGCCGACTTGACGTGCTGATGATGACAGTTGCCATGAGTGCTTTTGGCCATGCGTTAAGCGCCATTGCTTTCTGGATGATGGCTTGCGGTTTATCGCCGCAGGCTCCGACTCTTGGCGAACACTTCATGATCGTACCTTTAGCAAGTGTGGCGGGAGCCCTGCCCTTTACGCCCGCCGGGCTCGGCACCTTCGAGGTGGCTGTCGAGTTGTTATATCGCATTGTGCCGCGTCGCAGCACGGTGCCGGGCGTGCTGGTCGCACTGATTTACCGCATGATCACGATCGCCTCGGCAGCCATCGGCATGCTGATCTATTGGTGGAGCGAACGCGGTCGGTCGATGGATACGACGAGCAACGTGCAGGTTGAGAACAACCCGAGTGACCTATCAGCGCGTCACCCCGTGATACTTCCGCACGCTCGGGTTAACGTGCGCAAACATGACGATCATCCCAACACGACCACCGCGGTCGTCAAGGCAAGGCGCGATTCGTGAGCTGGGGAATGGATCGTCGGGAAAAAAACGACGTTGAGACCTGATAGAGTATTGAGTTTTTGCTAAGAATCAGGTCATGGGTGGTCACCAAGGTGTGCGCCGTTCCACAGGAGATCCATCATACCGCCAAATTCAACTAGCACCTTCGGCGGCAATGGGTCTGGGATGTCGAGCGAAGGGAATCGTTCTACACATCTTCCGCAGAAACCCGCACGTCAACTTCGTGAGTTGTCGCGTTACGCAGTGACCAAACGCCGACGGTGCAAAGTATGCGATGCTCGAGCGCGGCCTTTTTTGGGAGGGTTGACATGGTATACGGCAGTCGGTCGTGCGAGGCAATCCCCAGTGGTGGCGGCTCTGGAGGGGCCATTCCCCAACGTTGCGGTTCGGTTGCGTGCGGCTCGTGACCGGCAGCGTTTTGCACGTGGCTGGAAGTGAGCCAGCCCTTACGCAACTACTTCAATAACCCGCATTCGCGTCCACACACCGGATAGGAACCGGCCGGCGTAGATAAGGCCCAAAAGGCAGGTCCAAATCGTAAGCAACCACCAACACTCATAAATGCCCGCTTCCACATGGTAGACCAACCATGCTGAAACGATGACGAGAAACATGGCCATCACACTTGTTACAGCAAAAACAAAATGAGTATCCCCGGCTCCTTTGATCGCATAAGAAAAAACAATATTCATCGCGTCAAATAGGTTATAGGCTGCGACGAACCGTAGCAGCAACACACACATCATTCGTAACGACTGGGATTGTTCCACTTCCTGTAGAAAATAACCAAACAAAAACCAGTCGGGTACCAGGACATAAAGTGCCGATATGGCGATCATGTATAGCATTGCCAGCGTAAGCGCAGACCACGCGCTGCGTGCGGCGTAGCGAGTACGGTTCCGGCCCAAGTATTGCCCTACGAGCACAGTAGCTGCCTGCCCGATTCCGTAAACGGGCATAAAGGCAAAAGAGCTAATGTTCAAGGCTACGTTCGTAGCAGCTAGCGGTTCCGTACCCAGTGTGCCGACAAATAATACGAATGCCGTAAATGCCAGAACTTCGATAAAGAGCTGTAAGCCATTGGGAACACCGAAATACCATAACCGACTCAATAATCGCACGTCTGCCCGGATTTGGCGCGTCCCATATTGGGCATGCTCACGCTTTAAAAGTAAGAGTATCAGATAGATCGCGGTGCGAACGAGCAAAGCGGCAACCGTAGCCCAGGCAGCTCCGGCGATACCTCCAGCGGCAAAACCTCCTTTGCCAAAAATCCATAAGTAATCCAAGACCGCGTTGAGGAGCGTGCTCGCGGCATCGACAACCATGACCACTGCTGTGCGACGGGTCCCACTAAAATAGCCCGTAATGGGGGCGGCCACTAACATGGCCGGGGCCCCCCACATCAGAATAGTCAAATAGGTCATCTCCAGTTGACGCACCGGCGCTGAGTGTCCCACGGTCAACAGTAACTGGTCGATAAGCGGCAGTATTAGCCAAAAACAGGGTGAAAAGATTAAGGCGGTCCATATGCCCTGCCACACGCACAGTCCTACGCGTAACGGCTGTTGAGATCCTTGATACTGAGCGGCGAATGTGAGGACATAACCACACACTCCTAGTGGCAAACACAGAGCTGTCCACCAAATAAGAGCGGCCGGATAAGCGGCTGCTAACGACTCGATGGACCACCACATCAAGAAGATGCGATCGACAAATGCCATGATGGTCCACGAGAGGCTGCTAATGATCAACGGCCAAGCGATGCGCATTACTTCCAGCGCTCCGCCGCGCGTACACAGCCAGCGCCGGGCTCGGCGTGCGTAGCTCGAAATGCTATTCAAAAATGCTCCTTCCGTTCGTGAAAACATACGCCTAGTGTATGTCGACTGCTTTGTAAGTAGCGGCCGTTGCCGACGCACTTGCCAAGGCACACACGACGAATCAATCAATCGCGGACGCAGCTACGATATGGAAAAGCGATGCCTATTCGTCGCACTGTAGGCGGCGCTAGGCTCTGCGTGCACAGCGATTCGGTACAGGGCTTGATATCGCAGCAGAATTGGAAACGTGCGATGTGCCATCTCTGTTAGCCTTATGAGGTTTTCGTTATGCCTGCAAGGGGAACTGCGTTTTTTCCAGCGGACTGTTACCGCACGTCGAGTTGGGCGCGTAATTCAACGGTTTTTTCTTTTCGAAGTAAACGCAACTTCACAGTCTGTCCGGGACTCGCCGCGCGGAGAAGGGCAGCGAACTTTCGCAAGTCGTCCACGGCACGGCCGTCCCATTCGATCAAAATATCACCGGATAAAACACCGGCTCTTGCCGCGGGTGAATCGGGAAGAACGGACGCTACTTTTACTCCCGGCCCAGCAAAATCATATTCGGGCACGATACCGAACGCCGCGCGGCGCTGGGGCCTGGCGGCTTCCGACTCGGCGGGCGGACCGATACGCACGGTCAACGGTTCGGGACGCTCCAACAAGTACTCGACTGCCTCTTTGACGAACGCGGCGACTTTCGCCAGCCCCGCGATGTCAACTTTATCTACGGTATCGCTTGGCCGATGATAGTCTTCATGCGCACCGGTGAACAGTTGAATGGCAGGTATGCCCTTATCGACGAAGCTGAGCTGGTCAGAGCCCCCCACATCCTGATCCACTGCACGACTCGGAATCCCCGTGACATACGAACAGCCGCGCACGATATGAACCCATTCATCTGCCGTTCCGGTACCCAAAACCAGAATGGGCTGGTCGCGCAAGCGTCCCACCGTGTCTAGGTTGACGACGGCTCGGGTTTCTATTAACGGGATTACCGGATGGTCAACATAATAGCGCGAGCCGAGCCGTCCCATTTCTTCTGCGGAAAAAGCGATCACCACCAGCGTGCGGGAACAGCCCTGCTCGGAAAGGGCACGGGCAACTTCCAGCATGACGGCCACACCGCTTGCATTGTCGTCGGCTCCTGGATGGACTTCTCCTTCATTGCCCGATCGTACGTCAGGCCAACCTTTCCCGAGGTGATCATAGTGAGCACATAGGATGACGCATTGGTCTTTCCACTGTGGGTTGCGGCCGGGCAGAACACCTATGACATTCTTGCATTCGAGCGGTTGACCTGTGGGGCCTCGGACCGAGAAAACCTGAAAATAGCTACCACCGTCACCACCGGGTTGCAACCCAATCTCAGCCATCGTGTCCCGAATGTACCGGGCTGCGTCCTCCAAGCCTTTGGTACCCACCCCGCGTCCTTCCCGTTGTGGATCGGCAAGCCACCGAACATGCTCATGCAGTGCTTGACCGGAAAAGGCGGGAGGTAAGTCAGCAAGGGCCTGTGAGTGCACCACGAAGGGTTCTAAAGGTGCAGGTCGATTGGACCGTAGATCGACGATCAGCGGTGAGTCGTCGACAGCCCACTGACCTTTGATGGTGTTGGTCGGTTCGTCACCTTCGAATACCAGATACGAGTATTTTCCGTAATGCGGCAACTTGCGCCCCACCCCTTCGAAGGCGGCTGGCCGATCCACGCTCAACCATCCCAATACGCGATCGGTCCGCTCCGGGTGACGCACCACAGCGACTACAGTACGCCCAACAAGATCCACGGAGTCGGTTCCGAATCGTACGAGCTTTTGTTCGTGGTTCCACGCGACGCAAGAGGCCGACTTAAGCCAAGTTTCCAGCCATTTATTTTCCCATCCGAAAATCCACACCGAGCGGTCTTTCGGTAACTGATCGATTTGATCGTCCCAGTGTACTTCGATCCGGTGCTCGTCGGTTTGCCAAATTTCGATCAGCCTCTGATAACCGGCAATTGCCTCTGCCGAAGCAGCGCGAGGCAACAGTGCCCACAACTGCTCTTGCCCAAATAGACCACTCAGCGTCGGTGGCGTCTCGCGCGGATCAAGGATCCGCATCACATCGAATTGCGGGTCGATGTACAAGGCCACGGGTTCGCCCTCCACCTGGAGTTCGAAGCGTGCTTCACGCTCGGTCATTCGTACCCGGTGCTCCACGGTTCCACCTTCAGTGCGAACATAGATCGGTACGTCGAGCGGATAGACCGACTGGGGTTGGGACTGCCTCAGATATCCGCGGATACCATGCTTTCCGTGTTGCAACGCTGAGACTTCCACTTGTTTTACTTCCAGCCGAGGCGCACCCGGAGCGTCCCACCAAGCACGCAGAAATTCGCTGAACGGTCGTTCCGAAGTCTCCTCCCAGCAGGCAAACAACTGGTCTACCGAAGCGCGCTTGCCACGGTGCCGTCGATAGAATTCCGCTAAACCTCGACGGAACGCCTCGTCCCCAATGGACCTGCGCACCATGTGAAAGAGCATCATCGCCTTGGCGTAACCGACTGCTTCGGTTGCAGAACTGTGGCGTTCATGAAACGTAGCCAGAGGAAAGTCTTTCTCCACGGCAACGTAGTCGCGATAGCGCTGCAGTGTATTTCGCCGATACTCGGCACCAGTCCCTCTCTGTTCCTGTACCAGGTGGTCCGCAAGATACGCCGTTAGTCCCTCACACCAATTGCCACGTGAATAGTCAACGAATACTCCATTTCCCCACCAGTTGTGCAAAATCTCATGGGGATACGACGAGTGTAAAATAAAAGGAAATCTAATAACCTGTGGACCTAATAGGGTAAAAGAGGGCATCCCGAAACCCGTTTCCCAAAAATTTTCTACAAGGGAAAATTTCGTGTAAGGATAAGGTCCGAACAGCTTTCTATAGAGCTCGAGGTATTGGGCACCCGTGGTAAGATATTTTTTCGCTAGTCCTGGATCGTCGGTACGCAAATAAACTGCAAGCTCAATCGAGCCTGCCGTATCGCGGTAGCGAATCAACGGGCCTCCCACCAAATAGACCTCTTCCATGTTGTCTCTGCACACCCAATGAGCTTCACCGTTTTCGCCACGCGAATGTCCGGATCCCTGACTGATGCTGTGCCAACCTTCGGGTTGTTCTACGTGCAATTCGAACGTAACAAGCCGGTCAGCAAACGTTGGTAACCAGAGACTTTCTCCTGCTAGATAAACTCCTTCAGGCCCGATCCATCCTCGTGTCTGGCGAAAACCGCGCGTATACTCGGATTTCTGATCGGTTAGGGCATAGTCGAACTTCGCTTCGTACTCCAGTTCCAAATGGTCGACTTCTGGTGAGTTCGGCGAGCTCCAGCGCGTTTCCACCTCGGCTTTCTCGCTTTGCAGGGGGATGTTCGAACGGCGGACGGTCGCGCTGCCATCCAATCGGAAAGTGAGCGGTTTCTGCCGCAAGTCTTCGGGTAGTTCTATGTTAACGACGGCGATTAGCTGATGTTCCGCCGGGTTAAGTTTGGCTCGGATCCGATAGTGGATCGGTTTTTCGTCTAATGGCTTAGCCAATGCGGAACGCGATCCGCCGAGGCCAGGCAACCAGTGAAAGGTCATTCGATTCTCGAATGGTCGCACTCGCTCGTTGATCGCCTGGAGGAACTCCGCATGGGCATAGAAAACCGCTGGTACGACCAGCACGTTACGGCGCTGTTCGGATTCTAGTTTTGTTAGCACCTCCTCAATGGTTCGCTCATTGCCAAGCGTCGCGACGCGCACTCGATGAAACCGGCTCTGGCGCGCGAGCGGATCTTTTTGTTCGACCTTGAGCCAGGCCTGCACTGTTGAAGCTGGAACGTGCGGTGGCAGCACCAGCACTGTGGTACCGCCAAATGGACCTGGGCAGCGCGGCAAAGCATCGTCAGCCAAGAAAGACTCTGGTACCAACTCGGTCGATCGTACAGCCTGACCTTCTGCGGGCGGGGTACGGGAAACAACAAGCTTCACCCCTTCTTGTGTTAGCCATAAGGACTGCATCCGCCCCCAGTGTTCGGCTCGCGGCGATTCAGCGGGGAGTACCAAATATTCGGTACGGGAAAGCGCTTTCGTATTGATGGATGGCAGACCAAGTGCCCGCCGAGCCGCCTGGTACCATGCATCCAAACGAGCTGGATCGGCCGGTATCGTATGAAGTGCCGTAGTAATTCCTACCGCGTCGTATTCGGCCAGTTCCTGTTTCCACCACGCTTGATCGTCTGGTTTGACAAGAAGTTCAACAGCACGGCGTGGCGGTGGATCGTTACCCCAAAGTTCTGGCAAGGGCAGTGGCAGATCGCGGAGCTTGGCGTAATGTGCAGGACTCAGGGCAATACTTCTCAACGGTGCCCGCTCTGTCCAAACTGCTGCCGCGACAGCAGCCGTCCCCGCACTTGCCTCACCCACGACCACCACCCGCTCAGGTTCCATTGGGAACTGACGACATACATATCCCCATATCTCTTCGACAACGTCGACAATTCGGGGAATATCTTCGTCAAACGAATCGATCCAAAACCAACGACCGCCGATGGTCCTGTCGGGCTCCGTTTCGCGATAAAACGGCTCGATGGCCACGATTGCTGCCTCATCGCCCAAATGCCATTTCCACCATTCCATGGCATCTGCGGCGCGCAAACCATCGCTGGGCAGAGCAATCAACAGCGGGAAGCGTCGCTGGCCAGAAGATTCCGGCACATGGAGCAAATACTTGACATCCTTCGACGCAGTAACCCGATAATAGCCTTCTTCTTTTTCCTTAGCTGACGACAAAACGTACAGCACAAAGTCGGCCGGAGGTTTGCCGATCCATCGCGCACTTTTCGTGTCACTTACCGGGTGAAGCGACACGGTAGCAATTCGCGTGTGCGGCTTTCTTTCTAATAGCTGGTGAACGACACCTTGGCGATAGGCTGAATGAAAGTCTCCGTTGATGTGCAGAATGAGCCGGTCTGGGAACTTTTCTAACAGCTTTGCACACGTGTCGGCCATGGTGTTGTCCCATAAGGACTGCGTTGAGAGCAGGCGGTCACTCTGTCGCAAGAAACCTGCATGACCGCGTACGGCGTTCTCCACACGCCGCCAGTACTCGTCTGGCTGAGGCAAGAGTTGTTCGGCAACCCAATTCTCCTGTTCGGGTGTGAGGGCCTGGCGCCAGTCAGCCCCAGCTTGTGCCACAGTGGCAACGAGCGGACGCGGAAAATTACTTGCATAAACTGGAATCCCTTTTTCGCGGGCTCGTTCGATGAGCGGCCGATACGCGGTGGCGTAGTTTGCCCAGGGACGGCTTTGGGAGAGGAACTGGCGCTCGTCGATGCGGCCCACCAGATAAGCCTCCAGCACCGGTTGCACATCGCGCTCGAACATCTCCAGAGCCAGAACCACGGCTCCGGCCCGCCGCTCGAGTAAGCCGTCGAGCAGAGCTAATTCTGCCCGATGGGTCGTCTCATCATCATGCGTCTCACCGACAAAAACTACCTGTGCCTCGGATAGTGCGGTAAGCAGCTCGTCCCACCTTGCGCGTCGGTTTTGTGCGTCGCGCACGGAAATACAATCTTCAATTGGAGGAGCAGCCCACCGCGGCTCTTCGGCGTGAGCCGAAAGCATAGTTGCCGTACTCACAAACAGCGCTGCATACCATACGCCGCGTGCTGTCATCGTGCATCTCCCCAAGTACCGAGGGGTGCCGTTATACAATCCAATGGTTCGGTCCCTTAGAACTCGATGTCCGCCGTGCCGTGGTTCATTGTGGATACTGCGAGCACTTTCGCCAAGGGGAATCATTCGCCAAATAGCTCGACGAGTTGTTGCGGTAAAGAGGGCCCTTGATGAAAAAAAGGACTGAGGGGTGCGCCTCGGTGAAATTACCCACGCATCGCAGGTCGACTTCTGGAGGCCAACAGGCCACGTCATCTTGTCTTACTCAAAGTGAGCACCTTTCTCACACTCGGCCTTGGCGCAAGAAAAAGACGCCGCGAAAATAGCATTTTTCAAACGGCTCTACCGTTATCCGCCAAGTCAAAGGTGAATGCACCTTCTTACTACGAGTTCGTGCAAGCAAGCAAACAAGTAGGGGCAAACCATGTGGTTGCCCTGTTGACCGTGATCCATTTAATGATTACCGCATAGGTGGTTGTGTCGTAGGCGATTTCCAATCGGCGATTATCCCTCCGATGGTTGTGCGTTCATGCGGGCGGGGAGCCACGGCATGTTGGGCAGGCACAAGGCCAGCCCCTGCCGTGGGCAGGGCGGTACATTCATGTGGGCCGGGCGCGTTACCCTTCCCAGATGGCACCTGTTATCATTGTCCCCGGTTGCGGTTGGCCCGCCAACCTACATGCCCCGCGATCACCTGGCTATGACTACTTGGGTAACAAACGGCTCTTGTCGCGCACTGTGGTATTAGAATCGTCTTCCAGCATCGCTCTACGGATCTTTTCTAACAATCTCTCAATTTTATAGTGCACTCGCTCTGTTTGAGAAATCACCAGCACTCCACCGATTTCGCTGATGCACCCGTGACCGCCATAGACATCCCAGGAGTCTGACTCTACGGAGCAGGTGATCACCTCCACTAACCGCTGAGCAGCCGCATCCCTATCGGCGTGCCCTGGCATGGGCTGGCAATATTGGCACCACGCCGCCATCTCTTGATTTATTAGTAGGTGTGAGTCGGCGAACTGCTTATTCACAACGGCGGTCGTGCAGCCGATAGACCCATGGCCAAGATTACCAGCCGATCCCGGCTGAACACCGCGACTCATGTCACCGCATTTCGCCTGTGGTAGGTCCATTAGGTTAGCAATATCGAGCTGACGGTCAGCAATGTTTGCTGGTGCTTGTTCAAGACCATGTATGTGTCTCTGAACTGCGGCACTACGGAGGTAGTAATTCTGATTAGAATCCAGTACGAAAGGTACTTGTAGTCTTCGCGTGGGTGGTCCATGCGAGCCGGTCCAAGCGTCAGTTGGATTCGTGTCATGAGTAGTCGTTCCACCAACTCCTCCAATTCCAAATGCCGTGCCCGAGTGTAATCCGCGAATCCTCTCAATAATATCGTGCACGGGATAAACTTCAGTTCTCGTGTTCTCCTCGGCCGCCTCGGGGGTAGTTAAAACCAGAA
>CAYRMD010000035.1:0-47856 GCA_964425225.1 uncultured Pirellulaceae bacterium
TAAATAGGTAGGCAAAGAATCGGCGCGAATCATGCTGAACAAACAGCATTCCGGCGGCATAAAGAGCTGTTACAGCCGCAAGCAAGCCCATGGCTTTCAAGGCCCACACGGGTGCTGTGGGCAGCAGAAGGCGCACGGCGGCGTAGGCACCCGCCATGCGCGTGGCAAACAGCAGGGCGGTACCGAAGGTTGCTTGAGCAAAGAGCTCCACCATCCACAAATGGAACGGGACGCACCCATTTCGAATCCAGACGGCGAATAACAAACAGAGAATTCCCAGCGTCGATGGCTCGTTCCTCGCGGAGCTGTCCAGCAACCACTGACCGGTGACCAGCGCAAGAGCGAATGCTCCCATGTGTACTGCGTAAAGTACGATTGATTCCTGTCGGGCTCGCAATTCCAACAAAGGGGGCACCGTCCCGGCGATCAGTAGCAGCACGACGCCCCACGGCTCAGCCGCCGCGAACATTGCCAGCCACAGGCCTAAAGAAAACAGCGACCTTGCGAAAGAGTACCGAGGCAATTTGGTGCGCAGCGTCAGAAAAGCCGTCGCTGCATCTAACAGAACGGCGATCGACATCAAAGGAGCGGTGAGAAGATCAATTTGCCAGAGCGGCCGTTTAAACCACAGAAGGCCGGGATCCCACGGATCAGCTGCCGAATTACTTCCCATCCACAGCAGGTTGATCCATGCGGCCAGTGTGGCGCTCAGTGTAGCCGCGGACAGTCCAATACAGACCTTGCGATTGTGTTGGCGGTCTTGTACCAGCGCAGCGTACAAAGCTCCCCCAAACGGTATAAGCATACTGAACGTGAGCCATGGTCCGTTAAGAGCTGTCATAGCCATTGGACCTGCGAGCGGTTATTCGGTGCACCGCTTGTGCCGTCGCTGTTTTCCACGCGAACCGACTGACAAATTGCCCGTTCGAACAACTCACAACCACGCAAAACTTTCAAGAGCGGTCGTACGGCATAATCCACCAACCAAGCATCCAAATAGCCACGTTCCATTGCCCATCGGTACAGCCACAGGCGACTGCTCCATGGTCGCACATTCGGGCGATGCTCGCCCAGATCGCTCTCTATGGCGTGATAGTCATGCAATAAAGAAGGCGCTCGCAAGAACTGCAGCGTTCGCATACACGCATGTCCCACTATGTGAATCAGTGCAAGGTAGCGCAAACCCAAACCAATTTCGGCAACAATCAAACCGACTTGTGTGAGGGACGCATAGGCCAAAGCTGACTTAATATCTGATTGAACGCTACCGATAATAGCGGCGGTAATAGCTGTAGATAAGCCCAAGAAAACGACGCAAATGGCCAACCAAATTGACAGGTCCATCACCGGGCTGATCCGCAACAGCAGATAGGCTCCCAGATGTACCGAAAGGGCTCCGTAAAAGATGGCACTGGAAGGAGTGGGACCTTCCATTGCTCGAGGTAGCCATCCTAAAAACGGGAGCAAACCGGATTTCCCAGCGACGGCAATTAAAAGTAATCCACCGACGTACGCAGCATGGCGAACAGACAGTTCGCAGACTCCGGTCGGCCATGGGCCGTACCCCGTGAGCACCGAAAGGTCCCCGCTTTTCGCCAGATGATGCATCACCACTGCCGCTGCCAAGAACGAAGCATCTGTGATGCGGTAGATGCTCCAAATGTGGACTGCGTTGCGTACCGGAGTCTGCCGTGTGTGAAAAAAGCCCACGAGAAATACTGATGACAAACCTACCAACTCCCAACCCGTGAACAACGTCTCGATGGTTCCAGCGAGTGACGAGACTACAATGCCAAGAAGAAACATCGAGTAGAAAAGAAAGAAGCGATGGTAGCCGGGTTCCAGATGCATATATGCTTGTGCGAATTTTCCGACAACTCCGACTAACACGAACGACAGCACGGTAAAAGGAACAGACAAACGATCGAACTGAAATTTGACGACGAATTCGTATTGTTGGGACGGCAGTTGCATCCAATGTCCGGCAAATACGGTAACCTCACGGCTGCCGGTTAGCAGCATAGCGGCCAACATCATGAGTGTGCCGATCAATCCGATGAGCACGGCCAGTTGCGTCAGGCGGGCGATCGTAGACTCGGACAACCGCATCTGCAGCAGCATGGACAACCCGACGACGAAAAACAGGGCTGCCGGCGCGGTAATCGTCGTCAAACCGATCGCATGGATCAGGCGTTCCGGCAAGGGTATGTCAAACATTAGGGTATACCTCTTGCATGGACCGATTCCCAGACACTTTCGGACGGTACGCTGTGCCCATCAGTTTGTCTAAGGGCGACTGATGGGCACGTTGCCTGGGTTTCCAAAGCATTGCGGATCGAGCAAAACCCGAGATGCCCGCGCCAGCCTCGATACCAGTCGAACGACTGGGCGACCTTAGGCAATCGATCGGTGGTGGGTTGATAAGCTTGAAATTGCCCATCCTGGTACAGCCAGCACTCCGGCCGTTCGGGGTGTAGGACAGCTAGCCGCACCCAATTGCGCGTCACCAAGTCGAGAATGGAGGGTTCGGAGTGAAGGACGTTCTGCAGTACTTGCGGGTCAACCTCGATCACAAACAACATCCGCATTGGTTCATGGATTTCTACCATTTGCCACGGTAGGCCGGTGCGCAAGTCGCTCGCCGCCCCGTCCATGACACCGAGCAAGCTGGTAATGTTGTGTGGTAGTTTGGTACTGCAGCCGAACCCCACCGGGTCGACTCGCGAGAAATAGTATTCCAAACTTATCCCCGCACAGACCGGGATTACGGCACGCAGCAAATTACGCAGGATATGGCCGTCTGGATCGCTGTGGCAGTCGTAGGAGGCCAGAAAGGCGCGGCGGTCCAAGAATAAACCGCGGGTTCGCTGGCGGCGGCCGACGATCGTCACTGCATTGGTGCAGTGTCCGTATTCAGGGCGTGTCTGGGCTAGATCTTCGGCGCGTCCTTCGACGTGTTTCAGCGACTCTTCAGGGGACCACCCCAGGTCCGCTGAAAGAAAACGGCGACAGCGTTCGTGGGCATTGCGACGACGGGCTGCATCCAAAGCGCGCTCGGCACGCTGAAACACTTCGTAATGTGTGGGCGGCAAACGCTCCAAATCGAAATACTGCAGCGAGTCGTCGCACGTATTATGGTAAGCGCCGACAAAGTGCACGTCGTCCGGAATCACCAGACCCTCGGCAACCAGCTTGCGCCGCACACGTCCATCGTTGGCCATCTGAGCGAATGCGCGTGCGTTAGGCCCACCCCGAGCCCCGCCGCAGGCCCCACAATCGTGAGCTGCCTCGTGCGGATTGTTCAAACTCGACGAACCATGTCCGATCACGAGTACCAACGGGCTAAAACCGCGTGTCAAACCAATGGTCCGCAAAGCGTTACCGACAATGCTCGCCATCTCGGCAACAGTAAAACCATGCTTAGGTCGTTGGTCCAACCGGTCCGCACTGCACTCCAATTGGAGTTGCGTTAACGAAGGTCGCAGTAACTTTCCCACCATGCGGTGCGCGATCGCCGTAGTCCGCGGAAACAATACTCGCATGACAAGTGGCAGCGTCGTGAGGCTTCCTAACCAACCGGTGATCGCCCCACTCCAGAACGAACGCGATGCCAGATGGAGCCAATGCCGCAGCCATCCCCAACTGCGACGCGCCTTCGCCTGCACGCGTTCTGCCTCCAATGCCACATAGTTGGGGCACTCGGTTACATAAGTCTCCGGGCGGATTACGATCGGACAAAGCGGCAGGTAGTGAGGGTCACTGAGTCCTCGATAATACATCGCTACGCCGAAGAAACCAGCAAAACCAAACGTCTCGCATTCCGGGTCGACTTCCTCTAAATGCCGGCGTATGGACTCCTCACGCTCGTCAATACAAAAAAGCACCTGATAACGCGGTTGTGGCTGCGAACGTTGGGCCGCAGCATTATGGAGACACAAGGCATCGAATACCTGTCGATAATAACCCAGCTCAAACGCCTCGAGCCAAATCAAACGTCGCTCAATACTGTCAAACGACTCGACTTCCTCTACGAGCTTCTGCCATTCCCGATTTGACAGGGCGTACAGTTCGCGAGGTGTCCAAGATAAGGCCTGTGCCAGTTGGAAAATGGCCCAGGAGCGCTTGGCTACCACGTCCCTCGCATCGGGCGACAGTCGCTTTGCCAATAAGTCGCGAAGCGCCGCAAGATTTCCCCGGTAACCGAGTTTTTCCCGAGCTATGTACGCAATCGCCCAGCGATCCAGCAACAGTCGTATCGCCAGGAACTCAACCAGCGTCCCCCGCGGTGCTGCCCAACCATAGCGGTCCGGTCTTTGCTCCATCTGCCAGATTTGGCCAGCGAAGCCTCGCAAAGCAAGCAGCGTCTGTTCGATATAGCTTGCCCACTCCTCGCGCGGCACACCCAGATCTGCCAACGATTGGCGGATCAACTCATAGGGGCTGACCCCACTTCGCTTCAGACGCCGCAATTCTCTTGAGAAACCGCGCAGCCAAGCGTCCGGCGGTCCCCACGGCAAGCCGTACGTCTCGAGAAACGCTCGATAAAAACCCGCCTCTCGACCCGGCAATTGCCACGCGGCTAACCCTTGATCCAAGAACGCTGCACACCAACGAATTAAAAGACCATGTACCAACTGGTCTGGATCGTCGCCGGTGCACGTCACCAGAAAATCTCGATGCAGAAGGGCCCGCCGACAATGGGAACCCGCCGCCGGTAGGTTTGCCACTGCCTGGCATATAATACACCACAACAGTTGCAACCCGACTTTTTCCCATGTACGCTCATCCCAATCGTCCGGCGTGCCGGTACACTGGTTGCCGATTGCCAGAAGATACTCGTTCCGTGGCGCGCGACCTTTGGGTTCATCACACTCGCCGTACCGCAACGCCCGCAGCCACCATTGACGAGTGTCGGCAAGGAAGCGCTTTTTATTCTCGTGCGGCACGTCAACCCGGTAGGTCTCCAACGCCCGATCTTCGTTCAATAACCAGGTCAGTTGCGACGCCGGGACGTCGACCGGCGGGAAACGCATCATTGCCCGCCGGATATAGAAACGTGTCCCCAGAACCCCAATTAATTGGTCGGCCTGGTCGCCGAGCTTCGCGTAAAGTGTGTGCTCGACATCAGACCAATCGATCCGGCCCTCGTCGGCTAATTGGCGAAATTCTGTCTCTGGCAATAGCGTCCGGCAATCGTACAGGGAAGCGGCACGGCGCAATGCCTCTTCAAAGGGTATCCCTTCGAGCGCGTGCAAGGTATTGTGGTGAACGAAGGCAGTAATCGGCCCTTGCGCCGGCAGCACATGAGCTGCATGTTCGATTAACTCCTGCAGCTCGCGGTCCGCTTCCCATTCTGCGCATAATCCCGACTCGTTCGGCGCTTCCGATACACTTACGGTCATGGCAGGATCCAGGAATCTCGTTAGTCATCGACGGAGGCAAAACTTAAACGACTCCCCAAAGACACGAACCTTGCCCGGCATCGGCCGAAGCGGCGGGGCAGAGGCCGCTACCGGAATGACTAACCAAAGGGGAGTTACAGCAGCCTGGCTCTACCGAAATGGCCTGGTTGGTTCTCGTTCCGATTGGCTCTTCAGGCGCCCCGAATCAGCTACACCGACGGTGTAGGCCCCTAGCGCAGCAAAAGCTTCCGCCGTTAGCAGCTTTCTTTCCGTAAAAGGTTCCGCTCGCCACGTGTCCGTACTACACCACGGTTACCCCTTTGCCACCAACGAATGGGCTCAGTTCAACTCTGGCAGAGAAAAGAAAAAAACGGGGGGCCGCGAGTTCGGCACTCACAGATCGCTATGCAAACGGCACAACGGGGTTTCCCCTGAAACAGGGTTACCCAATGCTTCAGCTCAAACCCGAAGGGAGGGTGGCAGCAAGCCGCTGGATCATTCTTCGCAAGCGTCTTACAATCGCACCCTTCGGAAAATTCCGCTAATAGAGTAACTTCTGACGTAGCCCACGTGATAGGATGGCGTCTGACTTCAAAAACACTGGCGGCCGCATAACACCAAACAGCCGCCCAAACGAGTGCGGTTCCGGCGCAACACCAATCTTTATAGATCCGCAAATTCGATCTCATACGTAATAGGCTACGACGGTCAGCACAATCGGTCAAGGGCATGTTCCAGTAGACGAGTCGTCAGCTCCTGGGCCGCATAGATGCGATCGCTACAAACAGCTTGTAGTGACCTGACTCATCGGGACAACGTTGGTTCGTAGGGACCCGATTTATCGAGTCACCTATTAAATCGGGTCACCTATTAAGGGTAACCCAGGATCGCATAAATGCGACCACAACGACCATGCGCTCTTGAGGCTTAATGCCTGGGGCTGTAAGCTGGACAGACTTCATGCCAAACACGCAACAACTCGATAAAAGCGACTTGCTCTTTAGCAGCATTAGTTTACATCGATCTCCGCAAATACGTAGAAATAAGCGGTATAGGACAACGAGGCTAGCGGGCACCGTACGTGAGTAATTCTCTTGAATGATAATAGAGCTCTATGTCAGCCACATGGAACTTTTTTTCAGCCGGTCAAATCATCTTTGGGCGAGGTGCCGTGGGACGGTTAGGCCCATGGCTAAAATCTCGGCGGTGGACACGCGCCTTGCTGGTCAGCGACCGTTGGCTCGCACAAGCAGGTGTGGTGTCGCACGTTGGTAAGATCCTTACCAACGCCGGGGTCGCATACTATCTGTTCGATGGCGGAATGCCCGAGCCGGCGGTCGACATAGCGCTGCGGGCAACCGAAGCCGCGCGAGCGTACTTGCCCCAAGTAATCGTCGGACTGGGGGGCGGTAGTAACATGGATGTGGCCAAAATGGCCGGGGTTCTTTTTAGCTATGGGGGACAACCAGCCGACTACTTTGGGTTCGACCGAGTGCCTGGCCCCATCATTCCGCTCGTGTGCATACCGACGACGGCAGGTACGGGGAGCGAAGTGTCCCATGCGGCGGTTCTGACCGATCCCAATCAGCGAATCAAGGTAAGTAGCCTCAGCCAATATCTTCGCCCCAGTCTGGCGCTAGTCGATCCTCAGTTAACGGATAGTTGTCCGTCCCGAGTAACGGCCGATGCCGGTATCGACGCTCTTACACATGCGATCGAGGCATTCACGGCCCGTTCCTGGCAAGAGGTAGGCCGCCCCGGGAGCGAACCGGTAGGATACGATGGCAGTTTTGCTCTGACCGAAGCCCTAGCCGAAAAGGCGATCCGGGGGATCGGGCAATTCTTGCGCCGCGCGGTTGCTCAGCCCGGCGACCAGGAGGCACGCGATGCGATGGCCGAGGCAGCTACCTTGGCCGGTCTTGCGTTCTCGAACAGTGGTGTGGCTCTGGTTCACGCATTAGAGTACCCGCTGGGTGCGACCGTACATTGCTCTCACGGCGCCGGCAACGGCTTACTATTGCCCCACGTCATGAGGTTCAACTTGCCGGCCTGTCCGGAAAAAATGGCGCGTATTGCCAGTTGGTTGGAACCGGAGCGCGCTCAGCCCCTTCCCGAAGACGGCATTGCCGCTGTCGAGCGACTATGTCGTGACGTTGGCATACCAGAACGCTTGCGTGACCTTGGTGTGGTTCACGAGCAGCTCACGGTAATGGCTCAGCAAGCAGCCGCCATCCGACGTTTGCGTCGCGTGAACCCCCGTGATGCAACTCAGGAAGATATCCTGAAGATTTATCAAGCCGCGTTTTGAACTTAAAGCGTATCGGCAGCAGCGGGCTTTGCATCCACGCGTTTCTTGCCCCTAGCGCCGAATGGCTTCGTGAACCATGTTGGATCGTTCAGGTTCCTGACTGTTGGGCAGTTAACCATTAAAGTTAGAAGTAATCCCCGTGAAAACCTTGATTCGTTACGCCACTGTCGTTTTTCCGGATGACGTGATACAGGCCAACATTCTGATCGAAAACGATCGCATTGCGGCTGTCGACGCCCCTGATCATGCTCGGGCCGAAGTGGTGTTGAACGCTCGCGGTTTGCACCTCTTGCCGGGCGTGATCGATGACCAGGTGCACTTTCGCGAACCCGGTCTTACTCACAAAGAAGACTTGCACCACGCCAGTCGGGCTTGTGCTAAGGGCGGTGTCACATCGTTTTTGGAAATGCCCAATACGCGGCCTCCCACTACCGATCGCATACGCCTGTATGAAAAATTGGAACTGGCGGCGAGGAATTCGTTGGTGCATTACGGATTTTATATCGGAGCCACGCCGCAGAATTTGGACGAGTTGCGGCAAGCTAATCGAACGCCCGGTATCAAGATATTCATGGGATCGAGTACCGGTGAATTATTAGTAGATGACCAAGAAGCACTAGAGCGCATTTTTGCCCAAACCGTCTTGCCAATCGCGGCCCATTGCGAAGATGAAGCGACGATCCGCCAAAATGCTGCTTTGCTACCCAGACCATGGACCATCACGGACCACTCGCGCATCCGCGACCACCGGGCAGCTTGGCTAGCCACACAGCGCGCCACAGAGCTGGCACGCCGCCATCGGCACCGGCTTCATGTGCTCCATCTTTCCACAGGAGCAGAGATTGAGCTTATTAAGAACCACGATCGACTCATCACAGCCGAAGTCTGCCCGCACCACTTGTTTTTTAGCGTCGACGACTACCCGCGATTAGGAACACGAATTCAAGTCAACCCATCGGTGAAGACACCGGAAGACAACCGTTTGCTCTGGCAAGCGCTACTCGAGGGTTCGATCCAAGTAATCGCTACGGATCATGCACCGCATACGCTGGAAGAAAAAGCGCGGCCGTATCCCGAATCGCCTTCGGGGCTACCTTCGGTCGAAAACGTCCTTGCCTTGCTCCTAGATCAGGTAAATCGTGGTCGATGTTCGCTGCAACACGTTGTACGGTGGATGTGCGAGCATCCGGCAAGAGTGTGGGATATAGTTGACAAAGGCAGAATTCAACCAGGTTACGACGCGGACTTGGTGTTAGTCGACATGCAAAAAGAGGCGATCGTACGAGACGAAAACCAATGGACCAAATGCCGATGGAGCCCCTGGCACGGGGTGAAGCTCCAAGGATGGCCTGTACGTACCTGGGTGAAAGGGCAATTAGTATTCGATCACGGCAAAGTGAACGAACAGGTACGTGGATCCGAGATTCAGTTCGATCATGCTCGAGGTGGCTACTGGGCTACGGAACCGGACCGGTGATCGCCACGCGTTACCTGGCAAGCGGCTGGCATTGCGGGCTATCCGTCGTCGAGTCTCGCGTCAAGTGAGGCTGACCTACGAACTGAGCCAGTGGGAAGTAAGCCACTTACTACGATGGCTAGCCGCCACGGGTCCATGCCGAACCCGATAGGCAATCTACCGCTGAGGATATTCTTTTCTATTCTGCTACGCATCTTGAGTCGACTGAACAGTTGCCATCGGAACGTGACGAATCACGTCCCTACAGCGGCCTCTATCCCTGGAATAAGTTTTATGGTAGAATTCGCGGTTTCAAAGGGGATACTACGCATGCATTCTCACTACGGGAGAACCAAAATGTCGTTCGTCTTTAACCATTCGATTTGCCGGGCCCCTTTAGGCGCGGTGATCTATCGCTTGTTTTTCAGGATTCGCCGTGCCAACCTTGCCGGATTGGCTCTAGCTTTCGTGGTGTGCCTCGGATTGCCTCCGGTCTGCCTGCTCGCTCAAGACTTTCCCGTGCCGCGTCCTGGGCCTGAGCACGAGAAGCTCAAACAGCGTGAAGGCACATGGGATGTCACCTCGGAATCTCCGGACATGGCTTTTCGAGGCACGATGGTCTGGCGCATGGACTTGGGTGGGTTGTGGTTGGCATCGCAATTTGAAGGTGAAGCCGAAGGCGTGAAATTTAGCGGTCGCGGATTCGATACTTTTGATCCGGTGTCGAAGAAGTACGTTAACATTTGGGTCGATTCCATGTCCACTCGGCCCGGTGTTTTCCAAGGCGATTTCGACGCGGCCGGCAAAGTGCTCACCATGGAGGGAGAAGGACCGGGTTTTGACGGTAAGCCCACGCGTTACCGTATGGTTACCGAACAACTCGATGCCAATACGCTTATTTCGACAATGTCGATTCTGGGACCGGATGGAACCGCGACCCAAATTTTTCGCATGAAATACCAGCGTCGTATCGGCCAGACCGGTGGGCGGTGATCTTGTTGTTAACGGGTTGTCACCAGCCGTAGGGCGTCTGCTAAGGCATCCACGTCTTCAGGCGTGTTAAAGGGGCCGAAACTGGCACGCACCGTTCCGCCTCGATGGATGGTACCCAGTCGTTGATGAAGTCGCGGAGCGCAGTGGAAACCGCTGCGCACTTCGATGCCGAATTCCGCATCCAAAAGCGACGCCAGTTCTTGAGGATCGAACCCCGTGACGAAGAAACTAACAACCCCAACTCGTTCTTGGTTGGCTTGCGGACCGTATACCATCACTGCTGGCAATTGGCTCAAACGCTGTAAAAGATATTCGGTCAATTGGAGCTCATGCGCCCGCAAGGTTTCGATCGAGCGCTCCTCGACATAAGCGACCGACCGCTCAAGGCCCATCAACCCAGGCACGTTATGATTTCCAGATTCGAAGCGGTCCGGTAACACGTCGGGTTGTTCTTCCTGATCGCTGTAACTTCCGGTACCACCTTCACGCAGCGGCATTAACTGTTCAGCAGCTCTTTCACTGATCGCCAAGACGCCCGTGCCCAGGGGTCCCAACAAACCTTTGTGACCGGAGCACGCCAACAGATCCAGTTTCCAATCGTCAAAACGAACCGGCAAATGGCCAACACTTTGCGCGGCATCGACCAGGCGCATTGCGGGATGATCATCGAGGATTTTGAGGATTGCCTCCAAGGGTTGAATCGAACCGGTAACGTTCGATACATGATTAATGACTACTAAACGCGTCTCGTCGCGAAGGGCTGCTTGGATCTGGCCAGGGTCTACGCGTCCGGCGTCATCGCAGGGGACAAATGTCACATGCACTCCGCGTTTTTTTTCCAGAAACCGCAGAGGGCGTAACACGGAATTATGTTCCGTGTCGGTCGTGACCACATGGTCACCCGGCTGTAGGATGCCGTGTAAGGCCAGATTTAACGCATCGGTACCGTTGAACGTAAACAGTATCCGATGCGGGGCAGCTACCCCCAACAGTCGTGAAAGACGGCGGCGCAGGTTGGCGATCGTGCGTCCGACTTGCTGAGCGGATGCGTAGACGCCCCGCCCCATGGCCGCGCCGTTTTCCCGCATGTAGCGGCACACCGCTTCGTAGACGGTCGTCGGCTTCGGCCAACTGGTGGCGGCATTATCCAAGTAAATGCGTCGCTGGGCCATGAAGAAGCCTTTACTTAAAGCAGAAACGATCAACCGCCGATTTCAAACATGGCACGGGCCGGTCGCACAAATTCTGGTTGGTCGATTCCGTGACCCGGTTTCTTAGAGCCAACACATGCATGCAGAAGCTCGGCGATTTGTTCGTCGCTTCCCCCTTCGCGCAGCAACCTACGGGCATCCCACTCCACGGTAGAAAATAGACAGTTGCGCACTTGACCTTCTGCCGTTATCCGTAATCGGTTACACGTATTGCAGAACGGTTGGGTCACTGGATTGATGAAACCGACGGTACCAGCGCCATCTTGGTAAGCATAATCGATGGCCGGCTGACTTGGGTCCTCGCGGCCCGACGGTTTCAGCGGACCAAAATGTTCTTCCAAAATGGCGCGGATCTCGTATCCACTGAGCACTTGTGACGGTTGCCAATTATGGTCCGCATCCAAGGGCATGAATTCGATGAAGCGCAATTCGAGGTTTCGCTGCCGAGCAAATTCTGCCAGGGGGATGATCTCTGGCTCGGTAATACCGCGGATGGCGACCGCGTTTAGCCGGATGCGGCGAAAGCCCGCGCTGCATGCTGCTTCAATTCCGGCTAGGACTTTATGGAGCCCACTGCGCCGCGAGATTTTTTGAAAGGTCTCCTCGTGCATCGCATCGAGACTGATGTTCAAGCGCTGCAACCCGGCGCGCCGCAACGCATCAGCCTGCTCGGCCAGCAACAGACCGTTCGTGGTCATTGCCAAGTCTTCGATTCCTGGAATTGCTGCCAGAAGTTGAACCAGCCGAGGTAATTCGGCGCGCACCAGCGGTTCGCCGCCAGTCAGGCGCACTTTGCGGATTCCCATCCGTGCACAGACCGACACGAAACGCGCAATCTCCTCAAACGTAAGAATCTCGCTTCGCGGCAAGAAACGCACATTGGCTTGCGGCATGCAATAAAAGCAACGGATATTGCAACGATCCGTAACGCTGACGCGTAAATTCGTATGCACGCGCCCGAAGCGATCGATTAACGGACCAGAAATGGACATTCTTGGGTCCTAGGTACCTTAGGAACATGCATCCGGTACCCATAACGGGTTATGGGCCACGTTCCTCATCGAAGCGATTGACCCCCGGATGCACCCACTCGCTGCTTCCGTCCGCCCAGTGCTCCTGCTTCCAGATTGGCACGACTTCTTTTAGTGTGTCAATAAGCCATTGTCCGGCTTCAAATGCCGGGCGGCGATGCGCTGCACTGACCGCCACCGCCACACTGATTTCACCAATTTGCAGGTGCCCCACCCGATGCACAAGACAACAGGCAACTAAATGCCAGCGACGATGTGCTTCGGCTTCAAGCTCGGCCAATTTGCGCTCGGCCAACTCCTCGTAACACTCGTAATCGAGTGCCAAGGTCTGTCGCCCGTCAGTCACCTGGCGGGCGGTACCCAGGAATAACACCACGGCACCGGCCAGTGGGGAGCGCACCCGCTCGAGGATCGCTCCAGGATCGATTGCGTCTCGCGTGATGCTGTACATGGAATGGCTCTTGCTCGTGTCACCCTCGATGGACTACGGCGATGGACCACTGCGGCGACTGTCTACCCGCCGCTCACCGGCGGAATCAACGCGATCGGTTTATCGCCAACCAGCGGCGCATCGTCGCTTGCATACTGAAACCCGACGGCAACTAGCGAACAGTCCGCCAAAACACCAAGCGCAGGATACTGTTCTTTGAGCACTGCTCGCAACGTGCCCACCGTAGCATTGTCCGGCAACTCCAGCCGAAGGCTATCCCGTTCTATAAGCTGCCGTGCGGCAGCAAATAGTTTTACTTCCACAATCATGACGAACCACCCGTCATGGACTACGTTACCAATTCACCGCTACCCCGCAATATCCAACGATCCGGCGTGTCCGGCAACAGTCCATAGGCCAGAGCGAGGAGTTTTATCGGATGTAGCGAGGGCTTACCGGCTCCCTGCTCCATTTGCAATCGGCACGTAGAGCATTCACTGCTTCCGGCCTGAAGTTGTGCCGAACGGAGGCCACTGATCAAGTTCCATCCGATGCGAAGGCTGGCTCCATAATTACGCCGCATTAATCCCCACGTCCCTGCCATTCCCGAGCAGCCGCATTCTAAGTGCTGTACGGCCAGCCCCGGAACAAGACGCAGGAGTTTCTCACCGGCCGATGTCGGGCCAAACGCGCGCAAATGGCAAGGCAAATGATAGCCGACTACTACCCGTAAGGGGGCAAAATCCAATGCCAGTTGGTCCTGCTCGTGAAGCATCCATAAGTATTCACATGCATCCATCGCATGATTGGCTACCAGACGTGCATCATCGTCATTAAGCAACTGCACGTATTCATGGCGCAAGCACATCAAGGCCGATGGCTCTGTGGTCACGATCCGATACCCTTGACGCACCGCTTCGGCCAAGAGTGTGACGTTGCGTCGCGCAACACGCTGTGCCCGTTCCACCGCTCCAACAGCCAGAAGGGGCATTCCAGCCCACTGCTGCCCTGTCGGGACAGAAACGGATACGGAGTTATGTTCCAAAACGGCCACCACAGCTTCGGCCAATTCCGGATCGAACCAATTGGCGTAGATGTCCACGAAATAAACGACCTTGTGTTCACCCTGGCGGCGATAGCGATTGAGTCGTCGTCGTTGAGCGCGTCGAAGAAAGCTACGTGAAGTAATGCGCGGCAACCGACGCGTCGCCGCAATTCCGGTGAGCTTTTCGATGACCCAACGCATTTGGCGTTGACCAAGAGCCCAATTCGTGATAGCCGACAAACGGCCTGCCCAAGCAATCAGTTGGTCCAGGTGTGCTAATAACCGATCGGCGAACCGCAAGCCACTGGCCGCAACATGTTGCGCTTTTAGTTCGGTGACAATCCGCGGTATGTCTACCGAGGCGGGACATTCCTGGCGGCACTGATGGCAATGAAAACAGAGGTCTGCCACCGCTCTCAGCTCTTGACTGGAAAGAAGTTTGGGGTCCAGCCGCCCCGTGAGGATACCTCGTAACAGGTTCGCCTTGGCTCGAGGCGAAGCTTCTTCACGCGGCAGCAGCCTAAACAACGGACACATCCGCTCTTCGGGTGCCAGCGTGCGACACCGCCCACAGCCGTTGCAGGTGCGCGATGCATACATCGCTTCATCATGACTCCAGGCCAGTTGCAGTCGCGGCAATGGTGCAGAACCTGCCCCAACTTCCGCAGCCGGCAATATCACTGAGCGAAGATTTTTCGTAAGCGGTTGTGGCACGCCGGCCACCACTTTCCCAGGATTAAGAATGTTTTGCGGATCGAAAATCCGCTTCACCTCGCGAAACACATCGTAGAGCGGACCGAATTGACGGCGCAGAAACCACGTACGGCTCAACCCCAAACCATGCTCGCCGCTGATCGTGCCTCCCACAGCCAGCACCTGATCGTATAAATCTTCAGCCAGCGGCTGCATTTTCCGTTGGTCGTCCGGCCGCGACAGATCCAAGAAGGGGCGAATATGGATCTGTCCATGCATCGCATGCGCAAAGAGCGACGCGGTTACCTCATGGCGTTTCAGGACGTTCTGCAGTGTCACCAAAAAGTTACTCAACTCTTGCGGCGGCACGGCAACGTCTTCGACGAAAGGCAAAGGGCGCGACGAGCCGCGCAGCCGGTAAAGCATGGGCACCACACGCCGCCCCAAACGCCAGTAGAAATTGCGCTCTTCGGGATCAAGTGTGATCCGGGCTTCATAAGTCAAACGACGGCGGCGACGTAATCGAGCTACCATCGTCTCTAAACGGTGGCGCAATGGCCCAGGCTCGTCCCCGGCAAATTCGACCAAGAGCAGAGCTTCAGCATCGCGCGGAAGCACCGCGTCGAAACGCACATCCGACTCGCGAGCCAACGCCATCAGCCGCCGATCCATGAGGTCGCAGGTTGCCGCGCCTAATTGGCTAATCTCCAGAGCAGCCTGTGCCGCTTGTTCCAAACGGTCGAAAAACAATAGCGCTAAGCCTCGATAGCGCGGCATCGGGCAGATAGCCACTGTCGCCTCGACAATCAGCGCCAGCGTACCCTCCGAGCCAACAATCAACGATGCCAGGTCGAGTGACTCCTCGGTTAAGATCCCATCAACATGGTAGCCAGCGCGATTAATCAAGCTGCGCGGTTGGTGCGCTCGGATCGTCCCTGCCTCGCGACGCAATAACTCGGCCAGTCGTTGGGTCAATTCTTGGCGGCGTACGTTGGTGTCGTCCGCCAAGGGTACTGACCGATCCACTTCCATTTCCGTACCATCGGCCAGGATTACGCGCAAGCGCCGCACATGGCGTCTGGCCGAACCGTAAACAGGCCAATGACTACCCGAAGCGTCCAATGCCAGGACGCTTCCCATGGTTGTGACACTACGCGTCGACGGATCGGGACCGAACAGTTGGCCCCGATGTTTGAGCACGCGGTTCAAATGCGCAAGCACGACGCCCGGTTGAAGCGTTACCTCATCCGCGCCAATCGACAGTATGCGCCGCATGTGGCATGAAAAATCCAACACGATCCCCGTACCCAGCGATTCACCCGCAATGCCGGAACCCGCACCACGAGCATGCACCGGTAATCCGTGCTCATGCGCATACTGCATGCAGGCTACGACGTCTTGAGTCGAACGAGGGCGTACCACCACCAACGGCGTAATTTGGAATATGGAAGCGTCCGAAGAATAAAGCTCTAGCGCTGCCGGATCCGCCAAAACTTCGCAGGCCAACGCACCCCGAAGGTCGGCTTGTACACGCGCCCGCTCCAACGCCGCTCTCCTTGTCACTCGCTTCTATCAACAAATAGCGGCTGCACAGCTCCCCCGATCAAGAGGCTTACCCACCGCGACCCAGCTTTACCGAAGCCCAACCAACTACCCGTCGCCACGCACACCAATCCACGTCGGCTCTTCCCAGCCTCGCCTCGCGTTACGGTCGCCCGTCGAAAACGCATCTGCCGGCCGAAAGCTGTCACCGGCCAGCCGCAACTGTCGACTGCCGGGCGGCCTGCCGACGGTGTCGCTCGTGAACCGCCAGATCAAAGGGACTATACTTGCCATCCGGTAACCCGCGATACTCGGCATGACAACGGTAGCAACTGACAACATTGCCGACGAGCCAATAAAGAACAGCATCGAGCAACGCAGTCCCAATCAAAATACCCAAGCTGAGCAGGCTCTGATAATACGCCCACGCAATACTACTAAAGACGAAACCCGCGATGATGATGGACAAACCCCATTGCTGCGGAAAATCCTTCCGCACATACAGTTCGCGGCTCGGGCATACCAGACACCGCTGTAAAGAACTCTCATGCCATGCATCAGGTGGCGACTGGATTTCCGTGCCACAAGCCGGACAGGCCACGACACCATCCCCGGGTACTGCACGCACCGAGCGATCACACTTCGGACAACGAAACGAAACGTTCATCGGTCAGATGTAACCTCGCCCCATGCTCGGGTTATCGACAATATCCGTTCCCCTCTAAACTTATACTGACAACCTAAAGCCATTGTCACCGATAGTTACCCGATTCGGCTAGGGGGAAGTCTAGTCCCGTACAGGTTAGGAGTTTGCCCCTTTGTCATGCCCTGCTGCTTTTCCGGCCGCCTCGTCGATACACCAGGGTTTTTCATGATGCCGCGATACCATCCTCCATACGACGCCGGGTAAACACGTTCCGAGCTATTTCCTTTGTACGGGCGGCTTTCAAAGTGCGCCCCGTGCCACGACCACGTGGCTCGAACAGCCGTTTTTCTCTGAGGGGTTGGCACTTCCTCAATAGATTCGCCCCATGTCCCAGTCGAAATCGGATTGGGGGACGAACGATTATATAAAACGTATCGTGGTACTGGCCAAAGTAAAGCTCTCGATGATCCGTGCCTCATCAGCAGGTATTGTTGACCACAAGCCGCCTTTTTTCCAAGAGAGCCATGGATGCAAAGGCAATCGCATACAATTCACGGGTCGGCTCGTACGTCGCGGAGGCACACACATTTCGGCAACCGGTTCGGTCCCCGTGGCGGCTTGGTCGACCATGGGGTAGCACGGTCGATTACGGCATTTGAGGTCGAGCCTCACCGCGTAGCAAGAAGCTCACCGACGAGCTCACCGAGCAGCGTGAGGACGACTCCCGCATAGAGGATTCCGGTAGCACTTTGGGTGTTAGGTATCCGCAAGCAAAGCTGCGCCATTCTGGCCGTAACCAGTGGTCCGCCAATTCCCGCCATCCACCGCAGAGCCAGTAACCCCCAAAGGATGGCCGAGGTACGGTTCCAGTCCATTGGAAAGAAGATCAAACCCGTGGCAGCCACGCACGCTCGTACTCCCACCGTTACCAAGACACCGGCCAGTAGCCGGCGTAACGGATCGAGTTGCATGCCTGGCCAGTTCAGATAATAGTGTCCCAAGAGCATGGCAGTCAGTAGCCATCCGAGTAACGCGCCGGATGAGGCCATATGCACTATCCGCAATGCGGCTCCCCATCGGGTTGATGCCGTACAGGCTTCGACGTATCCGCCGGCGAACAATGTGATAAGCACTTGAAGCGCCAATAGTCCTTTGCCGACCTTGCTCTTTTCATAGAGCCACGCGACCGATCCAGCGTAACTGAGCACGGCAAGGATTAATGCGAGAAAGGCTACCAGACGTCCGGATGTCACTGCCGATTCTTCAACGTGACTACTAAAGGACACCACGGAAGCTAAGCTGCTAATGCCTAATAAGACCCACAGATATACGCGGAAGAATCCGGCGGGAACCCAACGCGCTGGGGTCGCCAACATGGCAGATGCGACGCCGAAGATAACACGAAAGGCCAAGGCGATTAAGAGTGTGTCCAGAACATTCATCTTAGGTTGAGAACTAGCTTATCTAGATTCGGTAGGTTGTGTTGACTCTCGCCCCGTTTCTCAGCGCCGTTCTCCGTAGATAAGCTGCATGACTTCGGCCCGTGAGGAAATATTCGAGCGAAATCTACCACGCATAGCCGAGGTGACGCATATGCTTCCCGGCTTGCGCACTCCCCGAATCGTCATGCAAGTGTGAGTTGCCTCGACCACCACAGCGACTCCTTTCGCGTTCAACTCGCTCTCCAACAACGTAGCGATCTCTTCGGTCATGCGCTCTTGTACCTGCGGCCGACGAGCCACCGCGTCAACGACACGTGCCAATTTGCTCAAACCGATGACACGCCCATTCGGCATGTACGCTACATGGGCTTTCCCCATGAACGGTAATAGATGATGCTCACACATGCTGTGGAAATGGATATCCCGAACCAGCACAATTTCATCATACGGCTGCGTGAAGAATTTCTTTAGGTGTGTACGAGGATCCACATGCAACCCACCGAAAAGCTCCGCGTACATGCGCGCAACGCGGTCGGGCGTTTCTCGTAACCCCTCCCGGTCCGGATCCTCGCCGATGGCCAATAGGATCTCGCGGACCGCCCGCACAATACGTTGCTCGTCAACCCGCGAAAGTAATGGCGAAGCGTCGTTCATCACTACACCTTGTTGCATCTGGCGCGCATACAAGACGAAGAAAGCCCCATTCCCCTCACATAGTATGTAACAATGGCATCTCTTGGGATATTCACGTCGTATGCCGCCACTCGGCTCCAGCTCTCGTACCAGGCTGCATGATAGGCCGCTCGATCGAAAGTGAAAAGTACCGTCGCGCCGCTTGTTCGTCCTGATTCGCTGCGAAGTGTCCATAAACCGATGTTATAGAGGAACCGTGCGGCTGGCAGCCGCGCACACACCTTTGTATTTAAATCACAAGAATGGTCGCTGTATTGCCCCCCACGCGATGGCGACAGAATGGATGCCCTGCCAGACCCGCCGTTTTCCAGCCACGCGGAGGCCCACCGCCGATCCGGCTCCCCTCCATTCGCGGGCACTTGGCGTGGCCAGCTACTTGCCGCCCGCGCCTATTAACTATTCCGTGCGGCGAATTCGCTCGGGACCTTTTCCCACGACCTTTTCGTAGCCTTTATCGGTCTTAACGTACTTAGTAAAGCCCAAACGCTCAAGCTTACGATCATCGGCCATGTTGCGCTGTATAGCGCGTTCGGTCCACTTCCCCGCGGAAATGTGAGGCGGCAAGTACACACGCTTGACGGGCTGACCAGTCTGGGGGTGAACCTCAAGCGGCGGGTCCGTCATCCGCTGCTCTATTTCGAAGTATTCCTTGACCGAACCGTCGTCGTTCAACACCGCATAGACGTACGTCGGCATCGGCACACCTCCTGTTTAAATCACGTTCTCGGACGACGCTTCGATCGCCGACTCCCAGCAAACCGTGATCCTTGGATCAACGGGGCACCCTCCATTTAACAATTATGTATTCAGAACGGTCCCCTGTCAGGCATGCGGAGCGAATCGTTGCGGAAAGTCGGGCGGCGTTGAGCAGATAGCCTATTTTAGGTTTTCAAAACCGCTTTGAACTTCCATTCCTTGACGGCCGGGGGTGTAAAGGATTCGTTCGAGTTTCTGAGGCAGCCGCGTTCGTCACACCGCGCTTGCCTGTCATAAATCGTGACAGTTTCCGCGGGAATCACCATTGTGCTGCAACTTACAGGCGCGCCGGCGTCACGAGGTGAGGTCGCTGTGCGGGTCGTCATGGTCCTCGTTCTGTGGCGTCTTTGCGCCTTAGCGCCTTTGTTTTGAATAATTTTGTCCACGCCGCATGTCCGCGCGTAAACTACTAGCCATCCTCAGGTACTCGTACCGGCGGCACGACTTGCCGATATACACCCGGCTGGCAGCACACCTCTTGCTCAGGAAACTCGGGGTGCAACAGTTTAGTTAGTAAAGCCAGGCTGTCGATGAGTCGCGGCCCCAAACGATTGAAATATGCGTTGCCATCCACGGCCCAAACGTGTCCCTGACGCCACACATCTAACTCCCAGAATTGCTTATCGCTCACCATCGCAATTTCCTGCCACGTGCGCTCGAGGCCGAAGCCGCACGGCATGAGAATAAGTACATCGGGTTGCCATTGCGCCAGCCACACCCAATCCACAACGCGGCTTGGCTCTCCCACGGGGACATCCGGATACGTTCCCCCCGCCCATGCCACCAGTTGCGGCATCCAGTTGCCTGCCAAGATAGGCGGATCGAGCCATTCCAAGCATACCGTTCTAGGAGAGACCGCTTGCCTTGCGGTCCAGGTGCGCATACGCTCCAGGCGCTGTTGCCACTCGGAGCGCAACCGTTGAGCTTCCCTTTTCAGGCCTAGCGCGTCTGCTACCCGATCCAGGTCATGGAATAGATCAAGGATCGACCGAGCATGCAAGGCCAGAATCTGGGTATTACGCAGGCGCGATGATCGAGCCAGTTGTTCACGAACGTCGTTGTCCCCAATGGCACAAACATCGCACTGAGCCTGAGTAATTACCAAGTCGGGATTCAATGACTCCAGAAGCGGCACGTCCAACGCGTAGAGAGGCTGGCCAGACTCATACAACGACCGCGTCTGCCGATCGATCTGGCGCGAACACGCTGACGTATCGATCCAACAACGTGTGACTTTGGGAAATTGCAGAACCTGCGGCGGATAATCGCACTCGTGGCTTACCGCCACCAGCCGCGATCCGGCTCCTAAAGCCCAGACCAATTCGGTTGCCCCTGGAAGCAGGGAAACAACGCGCTCGGGCACCGACATATGCTCTACCTTTTTCCATGGCACACCGGGTGACGGATCCACCCAATTACTCGGTATGAGACGAGCTATCGGACCAAACCGAGTGTACATCGAAACCGGCGCCGAAGCCAGAAGCCGACGCAAATTGCAAAGTTCGAGCGGCACGGCGCGCCCCACGAACGGCGAGACTTCTAAGCGGTACAGGAGCGTGACGCGCCGAACATCGTCCCATGCTCGGGGGCACAACGATAGACGGGATAGGCACGCCGTCTGGTCTTGGTGCTGTCCGCCATATACGCCTTTGCGATGACGCGCCTGTGCCTTACACTTTTTCTAACAGCCGATTCCAATATGCATGCTTGGTGAAAGCGGAGCCGCATTCGTAGTGACCGCAGTCATGTGGTCCTATTACTTGTCGTACAGTTTTCGACCCGATGAATCGTGTCACGACAAATCAAAAAAGCAGAAAACTACCTTACATTCCTCGATTTCGGCTCGGCGTCAAACACTTTCCTCTACCGGTATTGTGGCATAGGCTCTAAATGCCACAAGCCGACTTAAACGGCAGGAGGCGAGCTAAGGAGCCTTTCCTCCGGCACTGGCGCCCGACGACGAAGGCGCCCCTGGCTGAATAGGCACATAATCTTCGGAGCGAGGTTCTGGCTGCGAAATGGCATCGAACAGCCATTTTAGCTTGAAGTTCACTGGCAATTCCTCACCCAATTGAGACAGGGTTAACCGGTACAGTTCCATGGAGCGTCTCAAGTCAGTGGCAGCAAGATCCTCTTTGAGAGCCGGATACTGGTCGAAGATCTGACCCCACAAATCCCATGCCAGGTCAAGGTCCTCTTTGGTTTTCTCCAGATTCCCACGGTCCCAGTCTCGACGCGCTTGATACATGAACTGCCGCGCCTTTAAAGCCATATCGGTCTGTTCGGCTTCACAGCGCGTTTTCCAATACGTAAAGTTCACTTGGTTTCGGTATCGATCGATGCGTTCCAGGAGCGTACGAGCTGAGGTGAGTTTGCGGGCGATTCGGTCCGCGTCGACTCGTTTGTCACTTGGCACCCTCTTACAGATATCCTCGTCGCTGATACGCAGACGGGATTCTACTTCCATGACCTTCTGCCATTGGTGTTCCGTGAATCGCATAATGCGTTGCTCGATCGGCGTATCGAGCAGTTGACGTTCTTCGTCGGTTAGTGCCGCACGTCGCTCGCGTTCGATTTGTTCCCGGGCATCGGGAGCCAGACTCAAAAGCTGTGCTTCCAGTCGTGCTACATCTTCGGCCACACGAGCATAATCATTCAAGCGAATATTCACACCCCACGAGGAAGGAATTTCGCGATCGCCATACTCCATCCATTCGCGATGCCCGTCGGCCCAGGCCGCCCGAGCCACCTCGCCAAAGTGCCCCTCCTCTTCGATCGCTTCCGCATGGTTCATAAACGATTTTGGCCGGTCCGAATGGAAGATCAGCGGACTCTTCCCGCGCAACATGCGAATGCCGGCATCGACAATCGCTTGAGCCTTGATATACCAAAGCCGTCCGACCAGCCAGTTGTCCGGCAACTGATCGTGCCGACTACATGCTTCGGGCGCTTCAATATCGACGTACGGCAAGAGCGTCGCATGATAGTCCTTGTCGTGCCGAAACAGCTCTCGGAACTGCCGATGCTCGTCGGCTCGACCGATTTTCTGGCCAAAGTACCACCCCACCGTATGATACAGCCGTGGTTCCTTGGCGTTGTAGAGCGTTCCCTGTATAAGAAAATCGATTCCTTTTTTTACCCAATGATAACGATATCGAAAATCGTCGAATTCAGCGGAGACATTATACGAAAGATTATGACTTTGAAATTCCCAAACGGTGATGAAATTCGGTTGCAATTTGGTGATTTGATTTAGGGCTGCAGACAGATTGTCCCAGTCTTCCTTTTTCTTATACTCGTTCGCCTTGGTCCATAATAGGTTTGCCGCGACACCGCGCATCCCCAACGTCGCTAACTTCATCGACTCGCTGGCTGGATCGATTTCTCCCAAACTTGCCTGCGACAACCCATGCTGATGCCGCTCCCTGGCCAGCCATCCTCCCGAACGTACACTACCCTGTTCATCCATACTGGCCGGTTGCCCCAATTGGAACAACGGTATCAACAACAACACGATCAACGTGCCATACACCACCTTACGCTCGAACGGACGATTCCAGTTCATGCGCCTACTTCCCGTACCTTAAAGCAAAAATATCCAGCGATGGTTAAAACAAGGACATACCCCAGAGCCACAGCCAATTGTTGGGCAATGAGATCCGCTCCGATATTGTAGCCATAGGCCAAATAGTCGGCCGTGTGGAAGTAGCGGAAGTCAGGCATCATCCGCGTGAAGGCCATCATTCCGGCCATCAGCACCGCGTCGACACTCTTGACCGTCAATTCAGCAGCCTTGGGCAGGTCCAAATCGATCATGACGTTTTTCTGGGTCACGAGCCGGATCAGCGATTCGATCGGTCCACCTCCGGGCACAGCACGTTCTTCATTGATCATTGTGCCAAAGATCGGGTTTAAGACGGGATTCGATTGAATGGCGCCTTCCATGACTCCTACAACGAACTGCGAGGAAAAGCCGAGGATCACCGCGCCGAGCGTTGAAATCATGCCGATTGGTCCGCTGAGGAAGGTACTGGCGGCCACCCCAAAGGCAATGATTAAGACCATCTGAAGCCAAATACCAAGGTATGCCTTCACGAAGTTTAAGGAAAAAGGCCGATTGGCAGCGCGAAGGTAGACATCCGCCTGAGCCATGCCGAAGTACTGTCCGCGCTCGGCACACTGTAACCAAACCTCGATCTTTCCGTTGTCGACCAAATCAAAAAGATCGACCTCCGTTACCGTCGAGGTTTCACTGTCGATCGCTTCCAATTTCCTGGGAATTAACTGCCGGTCGATGGCAAATTCTCGGGCGTAAAAATTCCGCGGCGTGCTACTGTGGATGCGCCGTCCCCGATCTGGACACTTGACCAACAAGGTACCCATTACCCCTTTTTCAATGTCACCCTTGTGGGTACGGAAAATCCGAATATTAAGTTCTAAGGGTAATCCGTCGGGAAACCGTTCCGGGGTAATGCCTTCGAAAGTCCAAATAGCTGCCGCCAAGGTACCGCCTTCGATATACTGCCGGTACGTCCATTCATTACCGACATTTACGCCGCTGCCCGGACCACCCGATCGCGACAAGAATCGGAGTTTGCCGTAGATAGGGACCCGAGCCTGCAGGTCGCCCCGAGGGCCGCTGACCACAAACCGCCGCCGCCCTTGATCCTCTACCAGCCGTAAGGTGTGCCAGTGCCCACGTTCCAGCTCGGTCGTTACTTCACCCAAAGCTTCCAACTGATTCTTGTCAATGCGTACCTGATGACGATGCATGCGGCTCAGCGTCGTTCGACCTTCCCAATACCCATCCCGGTCCAACGCGGCCAGAATCTCCTCGGGTGCGGCTTCCAATTCATGGCGATGCGCCAAATTGCGAATTACGAATCCGTAACTAAAGAGCCCCATCAATACCAAAAGCGCACTCCCGACAATCACAAATCCGATCGTCCGACCCAGGATTAGTTCCGAAGCTCGAACCGGTTTTGTTACGACGGTGTGAATCGTGCGATTCTTGATGTCGTTCGGCAAACTAAAGGTGCTCAAGAAGAGTGCCAATAAGAGGACTAAATAATTCGTCGCCGTGACCACGAAGCTAAGATAAAGCCGTGCTGGATGGTCGCTCTTAATGTCCAAGAACCAACCTGCATACAGCAGCAACAACGCAAAAACAACAAACGCTACCAGAACTCGACGCCGGATCGATTCCTTAATAGCCAAATACGCCATCGCACCAACGCGCCGAGGGGAAAGTCGTACTAAGTCCGGGATTCCACCGGCAATGGCTTGGGCCACAGAATAGAACCCTTCCACGGGGCCATAGCGGATCGAAGCAACCAGATAGCTCCCTGCAATAGCCAGTAAGCCTACGATAGCCACGAGAAATACAAAAACAAACAACGCCCCGACACCTTGGGGTCCAAACAGCAACCATTCCAGAAACGGCAAAACTTCGCGTTCGACTACCATTGTCCTCTAATACCACTGTCCTCTAATACCACGCCGCTTGGTACACCAAACCTTCCGGTGGCATAGTTACCGGATGACTTCCTAACTTCATGAACTATCGGTAAATCGACTCGTTTCAGGACATCGCCGCTGCTCCTTCCGTCGGCCGCGCCGTACCACTGACGCGCCGACCCGGATGAGCCTCGGCTTCTCGTACAATGTGCAAGAATAGCTCTTCGAGCGTCGTGGTGGGGTGTTCCATCGCCACTAACTGGCCGCCGTAGCGCTCGATCACCGCACGGATCTCGTCCTCCGCCTCTTTGGGTAAACCACGAGCTCGAATCTGCGTCACGTCCTGTACCGTTAACAAGTCGTCGACTCCCCCAAGCTCCTTCAATTCGCCTTGATGCAGAATCGCAATGCGGTCACAGACATCCTGGACGTCGGCCAACAGATGACTGCACATCAAGACTGTTTTTCCCCGTGCCTTCAGCTCCAGGATCATGTCCTTCATTTGCCGCGTACCGATGGGGTCCAAACCCGTGGTCGGCTCATCCAAAAGCACCAACTCCGGATCGTTAATCAAAGCCTGAGCCAAACCAATACGCCGCGCCATACCTTTGGAGTACTCCTTGAGCTGGCGTCGTTTGGCCCAACCTAACCCTACCAATTCGATTAGCTCGGCAACCCGCTGGCGGCGCTGCTTGGCCGGGATATTGAAGAGCCGACCATAAAAATCGAGAGTCTCCTCGGCATTCAGAAACCTATATAAATAGGACTCCTCGGGCAAATACCCGATTCGTTGCTTGTTTTCAACGTCCGTAGCATCCCTACCAAAAACTAATGCCTGACCGCCAGTGGGAAACAATAAACCTAAGAGCAATTTAATGGTGGTGCTTTTTCCGGATCCGTTGGGTCCCAATAGGCCAAAAATTTCCCCACGATAGACTTGTAGATCGAGTGCCTTTAACGCCCGAACTTTCTGCCGACCCCAGAAATCTCGGTATACCTTCGTTAGACCACGAGTTTCAATCACGACCTCGGGTGTCGTCTGAACCGCTGCGGCTGTGGCCGGTCGTTGATCTGTCCCTCCAGCTTGATCGGTCGCTACAGTCATGTCGATGACCTCAAAATAAGTCTGGATTTCTTAACGAACTCTGTTCCCCTTAAACAACCACTATCGGTGCAAAATAAATTACCTTCTGGAGTGGTATTGCGGGGCCAAGCTACCGTGGACGCACGAAACGTTTCTACGCAATGGACGGCCAATTGGTTCGCCGCCTTACTTCCGCTAAACTGCTGGGCCACTTGGACCTGGCACTGAGTTCAACTATAAAAGCCGCTTGAGCCTTTCGCAAGGATTGCTTAACCGAATTACTTGATGTAAACGCCGCCTAGGAACGGTTCACCGACCTACTTGGAGCAAACACTCGGTACCAGCGGCTAGTTTTGGGATACGCCACCGATGAGTTGCCCCTCGACAAGGGTAAGCCAGTCAACCGACGATGCCTATCAAGAGGCGTTGGCCTATTTGTGGAGTCGCATCAACTATGAACGCACCGCTGCGGCGTACCGCACGGCCGATTTTCGCTTGGCCCGTATGCATCGGCTAATGCGGTTGTTAGGCGATCCGCATCTATCGCTGCCTGCTATCCATGTAACGGGCACCAAAGGTAAAGGGTCGGTTTCTATCCTAATTGCCGAGGCGTTACGCCGTACCGGATGGCGAGTGGGTTTGTATACGTCGCCCCATTTAGAGCGCCTGGAAGAGCGTTACGTGTTGAATGCCCAAGTATGTGAGCCCCAAGACATTGTGGAACAAGTCGCGTGGGTCCGGCCGGCCGTCGATCAAATGGACCGGTGGGCTGCGGCCCATGGCGAACGCGGCCCGACGTTCTTCGAAATAACCACGGCAATGGCGTTCGGCTATTTTGCCCGCAAAGGGTGCCAAATCGTTGTCTTGGAAGTTGGGATGGGAGGACGCCTGGATTCGACCAACGTATGCCGGCCGATATTGTGTACCATTACATCGATCAGCTTAGATCACACGCGGCAATTGGGTAACACTCTGTCGGCCATTGCCTGGGAAAAAGCCGGTATCATCAAATCCGCCGCACCGGTTGTCAGCAGCGTCCGCGCCAATGAAGCTCAAGATGTGATTCGGCGCAAGGCAAATGACCTTCACGCGCCCATTTTTGAAATTGGTGTGCACTTCGACGCTCGTCAGACCTCCTACGCAGCTTGTAAGGAGACACCCGGTGAACCGTGGCATGGCCAGTGGTTCGAGTACTATGAGCCGGCAGGGACAAGCCAACCGCTCGTGCCCCCTTTCCATTTGCGACTCTTGGGGCTCCATCAGTGCGAAAATGCCGCGGCCGCTTACTGTGCTCTGAGGCGGCTCGTTGAGTTGGGTTGGCCGGTCAGTGAACAAGCCACACGTACGGCGTTCGAGGAAACTCAAATCCCTGGGCGATTAGAGGTGGTTTGCTGGAAGACACCAGTAATCCTCGACGTGGCACACAATCCGGCCTCCATTGCGGCCCTGGTTAAGACGCTACAAGCCTTTTGGTCCAAGCGGTGGACTTTTGTCGTAGCGTTCAGTCGCGACAAGGACATCCCGTCCATGCTCGGCGAGCTCCTACCAGCCGCAGAGCGCGTGATCATAACGCGTTTTACCACTAATCCGCGTTGTGCGTCTCCCGATCAAGTGCAGGCCATAGCCCAGCGCGTGAGCCAACAATTAAACCTTCGACCAACGATCGACATTCAATTGGATCCGGCTTTGGCCTGGCAAATGGCACTGGCAGAGGCTGATGGTCAAACCGGTGTGTGCCTGACGAGTTCATTCTTTTTAGTCGGGGAAGTACGGAGCGCGCTGCGGGACCATTTCCGCCAACGTACCGAGCTCGGTCCCATCGCCGCACAACGGCCCGATACCCCAGCACTCGGCGTGCAAGCTCCACCGGTAGCGTGGCAAGCACCTGCCCCGTGCATATTACCGAACAGTCGGCATCCGGTGGACTAAACCCGGCAGGCTGAGCACTACACCACTTCCGTTCTAAATTGCAAAACGTGCCATTAGCGCCTTGGCTTCGAAAACCCCTCTTTGCCGAATAGCGCTTCGCATGAGGCAATGGCATCCCAAGCCTACCTCTCCTGCTGCAGAGGGTTCGGATAGGAAATCGAATCCGCGCGCAAAAAAAGAACCGCAAGGGCGATAAGCCGGGTTCTGTCACGGTCCGAGCATGGAACCGCGGACGGTCATTTCTCTGGGACGCCGATTGCTCGACGCCTCAAGCGGCCTACCCGAAGGCAGCGAGCCGGACCAGCCCGTGTGCGACTCTTTCGAGCCGACAGCCTTCTGCTTGGCCTTGCTCCGGGTGGGGTTTGCCGAGCCAACCGGGTCACCCCGGCTGCTGGTGCGCTCTTACCGCACCGTTTCACCCTTACCGGACGGCCTGCGCCGCCAGGCGGTCTATTTTCTGTGGCACTTTCCCTAGCCTTACGGCCGGTCGGTGTTACCGACCACCCTGTCCTGTGGAGCCCGGACTTTCCTCTAGTCACCTCAAGTGACTAGCGACCGTCTGCCCTTGCGGATCCTGTTTACGGGAAATTCGAACCTATGAACTGCTCTACAATTGCTGCTATATGTATTCTACGTTCCGCTACCCAAAAACCATACAGGCTTGGCACGGTTAACTAAGAACGGGAGTCACCGCGTGAAAACTTTTAGCGACGGCATTGCGGAAGTCGACCTTTAGCAAAAGCCGAGCCATATCGATTGCCCTTGCTTCTGCAGCCATGACAGGATGACGGGCGCAGAAGGAGCGAACGTTCGATAGACAATTGGTAATTCCCCAGAGTAGTAACTGCCTGTTTATTGCCTGTAACCCAACCACGGCTACCCCACTCGATTTGCCCTGGCCAGTCTGGCAAACTACGTCGCACCGATGGGCTCGCCTGGTATTGGGGCCAAACGGGCCTGACTGCGTAAATAGCCACTTGGACTTAAACGTCGGCTGTCGAAGCAGCAAGGAACGCGTACTAAGATCAACGGTATCCCGGAAAACTTAGAGAGCGGCTTTGTATGACCAATTCGTTGTTAGCCATCCAGTTTTTTTGCAGTTAGTCGTCGTCCTTATAACCTGCCGCCTGGTAGGTTATTGTGTTCGCCCTCTCGGCCAGCCCCAGGTGGTAGCAGAGATGATTGCTGGTGTTGTGCTTGGCCCGTCAGTCCTAGGAGCGATTTGGCCCGAGGCGCAGCATTGGTTGTTTCCTTGGGATCCTTCGCAACAGACGCCCGACAGCCAGTCTTATCTTTACCCTGTCTCCCAGTTGGGTTTGGCGCTCTACATGTTTATCGTCGGGTTGGAATTTCGTGTTGAGATACTACGGCGTTCTTGGCGCACGTCGCTGAGTGTGTCACTAGCCGGCATGCTTTGTCCCTTTCTGTTCGGGTCTTTGCTCGGCTATTGGCTGCACGGATCAAGCCAAATGTTCTCCTCCCAAACGACGTGCTTCCAGGCGGTGTTGTTCATCGGGGCCGCTCTTTGTATTACGGCTTTTCCCATGCTAGCTCGGATCGTCAACTACCATGGCTTATCTGGAATATCGATGGGTACGGTTGCGCTGGGAGCCGGCGCTATGGACGATGCCTGTGCCTGGTGTCTGTTAGCAGTCGTACTGGCGAGTTTTGATGGTACGTGGCAGCAAGCGCTCATCACGATTGCCGGCGCCGTAGCCTTCCTGTTGGCTGCCACGTGCCTTGTGCGGCCCTTGTTACAACGTATCGAGCAGTACTTTCTACGGGAGGAGCAATTGACCGACACAGGTCTGGCCGCGGCATTGGCGATTATGGCTTGTTGCGCATGGCTGACCCATGCGATGGGGCTTCATACGGTTTTCGGCGCGTTCGTGGCCGGCGCGATCATCCCTCGCGGTCCTATCCAAAGCCAAGTCTCTAGCCGCCTTCAACCCCTGACGGTTGCTTTATTGCTCCCGCTGTTTTTTGTCTATTCGGGCATCGACACGCAAATCGGATTACTCAGTACAGCCCCAGCGTGGGGAATCTGTCTGTTGGTACTGTATCCCGGGAAAAGGCGCCGCCTGCTCAGTCGCTGCCTACTGGGCGGGATTACGGTGGCCCGCGTCCCTAGGTGTGGGCATCCCCATGAACGCGCTCGGCCTTATGGAATTAATCATCATCAATATCGGCTTGGAACGCGGCATCATAAGCCACTCCCTGTTTGCGACATTGGTCATCATGGCGGTAGTCACCACGCTCATGGCCGGCCCCTTGTTTCGCGCCTGGGTTGCACCGGTCATCACTTTCCGGGGAAGCACGAGCCTTCAAACCCCGGTGACGCCTACGGGCCAGAGACAGCTTTGATGGACCGAAAAAAAGCCCCGAACCTGCTCGGGCCGTCTGGCGCATCCAGGTAGCTGCTCCTCGCCGGCTGACCTCTTGCCAATCCGCGCGCTGAGAGTATCTCAACAATGCAAGGCTTCCTGGTCCAATAAGGGCGAAAGTACAAGAAAATAAGCCGCGGCGCAAAAGACCGAGACTGGACAGTTAGTTTTTTGCAAGAAGTGCAAGTGCCTAACTTTTAGGCATAGCGGGGCCGCCCAATATATGAGCACCTATGCTCACAAAATATACAACCCAGGAACTTTTCCTTAAGTTTTTGTCCAGCAAACGATTACGACACAAGACTTGACCGCCTGCTAGCATTATCGCGCGAGCCTCCCCGAAAGCGGCCAGAAAACTCGCCAACCGGTCCGTCGCCAGTCAGCCGGGGAGGTTACCAGGGGATGTAGAACCGAAAGGAAGCGAAATTGCCAACCATGAATCAGTCCTCGATCACATCATCAACGGCAAGCGACGCTAGGCACACATCGGTTACACAAGCCGAGCCGAGGGCAACGTCCGGTAAGCCGACGAAGGAAAGCAGGAACGACGATGGCCGACACGTTGGCGTTCCACCCTCGGAGTCGACTAAGGGACAACCGTTATCCGAGGAGATCTTTCGCGACCGGCTGGAAGAATGTCGCCGAGTTGCCAAGGCGCTCTACGAACAGTCGCCCAACTGGTTAATTTTTTTCCGGGAGATTTTGGGAGTAGATGGCGTCGTGGCACGGCTTTTCCCGGACAGTACGGCGCGCCGGCAGTTTGAGCAATCGCCACATGCCGTCGAGATCATGGCTATGCTCCAGGCTTTGCGGCAACAAGCCGGAAGCGAGGCGCATCCGTCGGAACCTTTGCGGATGATCACGGTACGTTTGCCTGCCTCGGTACATGAATTTATACGTGCCCAAGCTGCCGCGCACGGCATGAGCATGAACCAATACTGCATCAGTCGCCTTGTACAGTGGGACCAATCCTCCGAGAGAGTGTCCACAACGCGCGAGCTAACGAGCCGTTTACGCAGAAAACCGCGTCCCAAGTAGCTGCCTAACCGCTTGCGACCTGCACGCTGAGCGAGGTCGGATCATTACAACAGTGTGTGCTCCTTCGTTGTAGGCAAGACCCAGACGACTTGGGAAACGCAAAGGCGCAAAAACGCTCAGACGCAGTTAAGCGATTGACGCTGAAGTCATCTTCATTGCGCCTTGGCGCCGTTGCGTTAAATGGCTCGAATCACTTAGCCACGTCGTGTGGGCGTCTCATTTGTCGGTAGCGCGTGGCTGTAATGCATCTGGCTATCACTCCGGGGGTTCGCCCTATCGTTTCCGAAGGTGGGATAGCTTTACAGAGCCGCGACCCTAAGGGGCGGCAGAATTCAAGGAACCTCTGCATAATTCAGCGTTATTGCACTGGAACCTTTTAAAAAGTCGGCAAGCATCAAGCACAAACGCCGAAATGGTTTGGCTAAGCTCAGCGTTCTTCTTGTGGTCAGTGGTGTGTACGCTGGAGTTTTGCACCACACAGACACAGAGGCCACGGAGGCACGGGAACTGCCGTATCGAATGTGTCGCCAGCAGACAACGGCGCCATTGAGCAAAGATTTCGCAGGACAGTCGGTTGATCCGAGCTTGCTTAAATCTCCTTGTGCCTCTGCGCCTTTGAGTACATCTCCTTTCGCCTGCGCGCCTTTGCGGTGAATTGAATCGGCCGTTCCCTTACCGTCACGGTTCGGTTGAGTCTTCGCACGACGCAGCGCCTTTGCCAAGAAGCCCCCACATCAGCTCAGATGGGGTTGAGCCGAAAAAAGCATCCCTACTTCAGGCCTGGCAAATGACCAAACCATTTGATCTACCCTTACGATAGATACCTCGTTTCCATTCCCATCGCAGATAATAGGCAAGCTTCCGCGATGACCCGTCTTTTACACCAAAATTCCACCGACCGCCATTTTGCCTTCCTGTGGCGACTTTGCGCTGAATCGTTTTTTATATCACGGAAAAGTAACTTTCCGCCGCCATGTCGATGTATTCTGGTGTCAATTCTAAGGGACGGCCAGCGTATTGGCAGAAGGCTTTGATCTGGGCTAACAAGTCACGAGCATGGCAATAGCGAAAGTTTCTTCCGGTTTTCCGGTAATATCTTTCGATGAGGTAGCTCACCACCTCGTCGCGATATGGCATCCCCAACCGCTCGGTCAGCATGCGGAAGAGCGCCCGGAAATCCGCTTCGGTCGGGTCGCGTATTTCGAGCTTATAACCTATGCGTCGCAAGAAGGCTTCGTCGACGAGTTGTCGCGGCTCCAGGTTGGTCGAGAAAACGATCAATTGATCGAAGGGAACTTGGATCGTTTTGCCACTTGGCAAGCTGAGGTAATCGATTTTTTCTTCCAGGGGAACGATCCAGCGATTGAGTAATTCGTCGATTCGGATCCGTTGTCGTCCGAAGTCATCGATCACTAAAGTGCCGCAGTTGCTTTTCATTTGCAGTGGCGCTTCGCAGATATGCGTTACGGGGTTTTCGGTAATCTCCAAATGGGCCATCGTAAGTTCGCCTCCTACGATGATCGTGGGCCGCTCGATACGAACCCATCGCCGGTCGATCGTGCCGGTTTCCAGCGAACTGCCTTCGTTGGTCAGAGGCACGACACGGTGCTTATGCGGATCGAATACCCGCACAATCTCACCGTCGACGCTAATGGCTCTGGGTATCCAGATGGTTTTGCCGAATACTTGCGAGACGCGTTTGGCAATGCTGGTTTTGCCGTTTCCCGGTGGGCCAAACAAAAAAAGACCTCGCCCCGCCACTATGGCCGGCCCCAGTCGATCAAGCATCGATGGAGAAACCAGAAGATCGGCGAACGCTCGTTGAAGATCCGCAGGCGTTACCCGTTGATGGCGCAGCGATTGCGCTTCAACGCTTTGGACGTAGTCGCGCAAAGAGACCGGCGCGGCTCCAAAATAGGTACACAACTGCGAGAACCGCCGGGCTCTTTCCCGGCCCAGATCCGTAAGCTGATACAAGTAATCGTTCCACTCATTGGCACCCCGATAGACCACCAGTTGATCCGATTTTAATTCGCGTAACAGCGGATCGAGCAAACAGAACGGCAATTTGACCTGATCGGCAATTTCACGGCCATAGGCATCGCCCCGGGCCAATAAGAACTTCAGTACGAGACTTTCGACGTCGCTTTCCGTTAAGCCCATTTCGCGAAGCGAATTCCTAACACGGGGCACGAACGGATCAGGGGAAACTACCCCGTCGGCATTCGCCGATTTCGGTGGATCTATTGAGGCGACCGTCGGTGCGCGCACCGTCCTGCCCGTCAGTCGCTCAATTCGTTCCAAAAGGCGATCTAGATCGGGATCGGGCGTTTGATCCGGTGCTGGATTGCGAGGACTGCCAACGCTAGCACCGGTAGGATGCGAGCTACCAACGACGCGATTGGCAGACGTCTGTCCGACTCGAAAATCCGGCATCATCGTTACATTTCTCACGGCCAGGTTAGTCTGATCCCCGGAGCGTTGTCCGGTCCCGGATTACCCTAAGCGTGACGAACTTACCCCGTCGTGAATCGGGGTAGGGTTATCTAGAAGCCAGTGTTCCGGCTGGGGCAACTCGTTCCCTAAGCAACTTTAGCTTACACCTCGACCGTTACGGGTCTTCCTGGGTCAAGCTTCCTAGGCTACGTCGGGCATATAGGGCAAGGGCGTGCCGGAGGAGTCCCGGAACAAGTCGTGATAACCAGATCATCGCGTGGGCTTCCCATGTAAGGACTACTTCGCTCTTGAAGGTCGCAATAGCCTGGAGCGTACGACGTGCAACAACATCCGGCGGAACACCACGGCGTTTGGGGGCGCGTAGACTGCCGTTTGCCAGGTGGTCGAAGAACGTGGTGTCGACGGTGCTCGGCGATACGAACAGCACCTGAATGTCCCCAGCGGTCAGTTCGGCACGCCAGGCATCGCTTGCCGCACGTAGCGCTGCCTTAGCGGCACAGTACTCGCCCTTCCAGGGCACGGCACAGTACGCCAATACCGAGCCGACGTTGACGATCAGCGGGTCTTGCCCTTTGCGGAGCCAAGGCAGCAGGCTCTTGGTTAACAGGATCGGCGCAAAAAAATTGACTTCCATGACCGTTCGTATTCGGCTCTCGGGAGCTGCTGCCAAAGGACCGAACGAACCCAGGCCAGCATTATTGATCAGTACGTCGCAACCATCCCATTCGGATTGGACCCATTCGGCAATACGGCAGCGGCATTCCGAGGAGGTTACGTCTCCAGGCAGTAAATGCACCTGTGGGGAATCGTTGAGACGTAGCGACAGTTCTTCAAGAGCTGGTGCCGACCGGGCTACGAGCAAAAGGCGCACGCCGCTGCGTGCCGCCTGAATTGCCAGAGCCTTGCCAATACCTCGCGAAGCACCCGTGATTACCCACCGTGCGCCACACAACTGGCGTCGGCGCCGGAAAAAGCATCCTGTCACGCCGTACCTTCCTTTAAGCTACCTCCTCAACTCCGACGGCCGCCGTTTGATGGGGGCGCACGACAACCTGCGGATCACGCTGAAGTGCTCCTAAGAATTCGATGGGAATGCGGCAATGATAAACGACTCGATCGTCATCCTGAAAACATCGCGACAATACTTCACCGTGGACGGCTAGATAAGCCATGGCCCAACCGTTGCTGACTGGCATTTCCACGTCCACGTCGCAGAACGATCGGCTGAGCATTTCACTGACCCGGTGTGCCAAGCGATCCAAGCCTTGGCCGGTCTGAGCACTGACAGGGATCGCGTGCGGATAACAGCGTAGGAGGCTGTCCAGGGTTAGCGGTGAGGCAAGGCGGTCAATTTTATTGAGGACGAGCAACGTCTCTTTGGTATCGATACCGATTTCCTCCAAGACCCGGTAAACGGCCGCGATCTGTTCGGTGACCAGCGGATTCGAAGCGTCGGCTACATGCAAAAGCAAATCGGCTTGTCGCGCCTCTTCCAACGTCGCTTTAAAGCTGGTGATCAGATGATGCGGCAAATTACGAATAAAACCGACCGTGTCGCTCAACAGCACCGGTCCCCAACTGGGAAGTTGCCAGCGGCGCGTCCGCGTATCGAGCGTCGCAAAGAGCCGATCCGCGGCTTCGACGCCGGCGTCGGTCAGCGCATTCATTAGTGTACTCTTGCCAGCATTGGTGTAACCGACCAAAGAGACGCTTCGTAGCGCTCGCCGCGACGCGACCATGCGCTCCTTACGCCGCTCGATCTTCCGCAGTTCCTGCCGCAAATCATGAATGCGTTTTTCAACCAGCCGGCGGTCGACCTCCAACTGTTTTTCACCCGGTCCCCGCATGCCTACCCCCATCGTCTGACGGGACAAGTGTGTCCACATGCGCCGTAAACGAGGTAGAGCATACTCAAGCTGCGCAAGCTCGACTGCCAACTGCGCCTCGTGCGTCCTCGCCCGAGTCGCAAAAATATCTAAAATCAATTCCGTTCGATCGAGTACTTTAAGATTCAACGCTCGTTCCAAGTTGCGCTTTTGAGCAGGACTCAAATCGTTATCGAACAGGACCACGTCGGCTTTGGTGCGTTGGCTAAGGGTCCGCAATTCTTGCACTTTGCCCCGCCCCAAATACGTTCCGACATCGGGAGCCTCCCGCTTCTGTATTAATCGCCCCACGATGCGAACACCAGCCGTAGTTGCTAATCCGGCTAGCTCTTCCAGAGGATCTATTTCCAACGAGTTTTCGGATGACAAGACAACACGAACCAGAACCGCCGACTCTTCAACCAGAGACTCGCGATGCTTGCTATCGTGCACTGTTTCTCGATACCTCCAGAAACTCGCACCTACCCAAAGGATGAAGCTCTCCTGGTAACTCCTGTTCGTGCTTGATGCGGTTAGTTCACCTCGTGCGATTGTCCCTTCTCCCACCCTACTCAGAGTATATCTTGCTACGTTCTACACGGCTAGTTCAGCCGTATCGTCTTCGGTCAATCAATTACAGGGAATGCTGGGACTGAGCCACCCGTCCATGGATGATCCTCGACTTTCACCAGACACCCTGTTGCCATGCAGAGTGGTCGCGAGTGTAATGGTTGCAATACGGTGGCCGATCCCGTATTTGCTGTGTGCCAGCTGAGGTAGATACCCGTTGAACTCCCATTTTATGAAAACGTATTCTTGCGGCGTTCAGGAAGAATCATAGGAGAAACCATCATGGGTCTATCACGTCGACGGTTTATGGCTGCAGGCATGGCTGGGTTAGGTGCTTGCTGTGTAACGGGGCTCGCCCATCCACAAGAAGCGAAAAAGCCGCTGTTTCGCATGTCGCTGGCCGAGTGGTCCCTGCATCGGACCCTTTTTAGCGGAAAACTAAACCACTTGGATTTCGCCAAAGTTGCGAGGGCAGAGTTCCACTTAGACGCTGTCGAATACGTCAATCAGTTTTTCAAGGATAAAGCAGGCGACGCGGCCTATTTGGCGGAAATGCGAAAAAGGGCAGACGACTTGGGTGTCCGTAGCCTACTGATCATGATCGATGGGGAGGGACAGTTGGGCGATCCGGACGAATCCCAGCGACGCCAGGCCGTCGAAAATCATCACCGGTGGCTCGAAGCGGCTAAAGCGCTCGGATGCCACTCGATCCGTGTCAACGCGCATTCACGCGGCTCCTTCGAAGAACAACAAAAACTAGTGGCCGACGGCCTCAGACGCCTGTGTGAATTGGCTGCTCCTTTGGGATTGAATGTGATCGTAGAAAACCACGGAGGTCTATCCTCCAATGGGAAATGGCTGGCGGGTGTCATCCGGATGGTCGATTTACCGAATTGCGGCACGTTGCCCGACTTCGGCAACTTCGGCGACTACGACCGCTACCTGGGGGTGCAAGAGCTGATGCCATTTGCCAAGGGAGTCAGCGCCAAAAGCCATGACTTTGACGAACAGGGTAATGAGGTTCATACCGACTATTTCCGTATGATGAAAATCGTTCTCGATGCCGGATATCGAGGTTATGTAGGAATCGAATACGAGGGGAGCAAACTGGACGAATACGCCGGAATCCGCGCCACGAAAGCCCTACTGCTACGCGTCCATGAAACGTTGGCCGCCCAGCAGGGCTAAGCTCGAGTTCTACCATGGAGCGGGACTTACCGCACGGGCGCAAAGCCGCAAAGATGCGAAAGGAAACAGAACAAAGAAGTGATTGCGTACGTGCGCTCAAGCGGTGCCGCCATTGCCAATAAGAGCCCATCTCAAATATCAAATACATGTTTGGTGAAGGCGGAGCCGCGTTCGTAGGGACCGCATTCATGCGGTCCCGTGGGTTGTCGTACAGTTTGGGATCCGATCAATGGGATCACTACGAACAGGTAAGGAACGCATTCTTCGTGCAAACTCTTCCGATAACGACTAATTCGTTGAAAAAAGGACGTAGAAAGCTACCTTGCCTTCCTTCATTTCGCATCGGCGTCGGGCACTTTCCGCGCTACCGGTATTTTGGGATGGGCTCGTAACTTGGCAAAGTAGCTGTATGCCTTGATTTTAGGTGCGTTCCGTGTGGGCATGAGCGGCCTACAGCCCATCGTGCGTTTTTGGAACGCATACACCTAAGTCGAGTGCCATGCGTCGAGGAGATTGACGCGAACCGGGTAGCCGCGGGTACCGTACGGAAAGCAAACCCTCGTTGGGACGGGCTCCCAACTCGCCCCGATGAAACCACGTCGCACGATTCGCCAAGGACCACTCCCCTACGTTCGCGGCTCTGCAAGAGCCAAGGCCCCCCGTGCGACAGCCCGCTATGTTCAAGATATGTTCGACATGCAGCCGAGACGCTCACTTGGAAAGGGTCGAGCTTCGTGCCCAAACATCTTCCTAGGTGTTATCTTTCCGGTCTGTGCTACACCTAGCGTTTCGGCCCTCTTTGTCCCGGTAGTACTTGGTGATGTACTCTTCCACGAACCGCATAGCCCGTCGCTCGCGTTGGCCGCCCGTCTTGTCGACCAACAGGCGCCATCGCTCCAGGTCCTGCTCGACTCGATGTCGATCCATCCAATCGAGTCGCGTAGCTAGTATGGTGGCCTCGAGGACAGCAAACTGCGCGCGATTCCAACCGCTCATTTCGCGCAAGTGCCCAATGTGCATTATCTCGCAGGAAATCGCGATGCGCGGTTGGCTTTGATCCACCTCGACAACTCGAAATTCGTACCAGCGACAGGCCGATCCCAGCACAAATCCCGGGATACGGTGAGCCGGTTGCACTACCGGTGCTTCCGGCCAACCGCCAAGCGCTGCCCATACTAAGTGCTCGACGTCGTCTGTGATGTGAAACACGCCATATGGCTCTCGTTGCAAGTTCTGCCACGAATGTGAAGAGGGGAACGGACGTAGTTGTAAACGGCGACCATCGGGGTCTATCCACGGCCCCATCGCCGCCACATGAGGTTCACCGTTTTCGTCACGTGTGCTGAGGATACCTTCTATAATCACTCGATCCCACCTGCTTTGCGCACGTTAAAAAGGTATAGGTGTAAGCGTCGCTACGCGCCGTGCCACCTGCTGCCGATTGTCCAGTTCTCGTTCGAATTCCCTGCACAGGGCCGTCGACTCTGTTAAGCCTGCTGCGCACAGGAAGTTCGCTAATATCTGGTAGCCCCATTCGGTTAATATCGATTCTGGGTGAAACTGAACTCCCCAAACTGGAAAATCCCGATGGCGCAGCCCCATTACCAGTTGGTCCTCGCTCCAGGCCGTCACGACGAGTTCTTCAGGCAGATCGTGACGGTCGACAATAAGCGAATGATAGCGACCTGCCAGGAATGGGGACGGGATTCTGTAATACAGTTGGTCGTGTTGGTGATAAATCCAACTGCTGCGACCGTGCATCGGTTCTGGGCTGCGAGAAATCCTGCCGCCCCAGGCTGCCGCGATCGTCTGGTGACCAAGGCACACTCCCAATATTGGCAAACGGCCGGCAAACGTCCGGACAAGTTGCAGCGAGATGCCGGCTTCACGCGGCGTACATGGGCCGGGTGAAAGCACCACGGCCTCGGGAGTGAGCCGATCGATATCGGCCAGTTGAATAGCATCGTTGCGCACCACGAGCGTTTTCTTACCTAGACGCTCGAAATAGCGTGCAAGGTTGTAAGCGAAACTATCGTAATTGTCGATGACCAGGATCATACGGGTGTTGAGGGCTAAAAACTGTTCTGAAGCCGATGCGTTCGCTTGGACCGTCCCATTCATTATGACCGGCTCGACAGCCGAGGGCAGCCGTGCCTTCACGTACTCTGGCGTAACGTTTCAGCAACCGTCCAGATGTAACGCGGCCAGAATCCCGGCGGCCTTATCGAGGGTCTCTTGGTATTCGGCTGTCGCTTGGGACTCGATCGTGATGCCACCGCCTACCGGTATTTGCCACCAGCCGGAGGCTGCAGTGACCGTGCGAATCAAAATGTTGAGGTCGACAGACCCGTTAAACGCAAAGTAGCCGAGCGAACCACAGTAGGCTCCTCGGGGCGTTGGTTCCAACTCTGCGATGATCTCCATGGCCCGCACTTTGGGAGCACCCGTAATCGAACCTCCTGGAAAAGCAGCGCGCAACAAACCGAGTGGATCAACTTCGTCGCGTAACTGCCCAACGACTACCGATACTAAGTGCAGGACGTATTGGTAGGTTTCCAAGGAACAGAGTTCGGTAACTTGGATAGAATCGGGATGGCACACGCGGGAAAGATCGTTACGCAGTAGATCGACGATCATGATATTCTCCGCACGGTCCTTTTGGCTTTCCCGTAGGGCATCTCCTGCGAACAGAGAGGCTTCAGGTTGGAGAAGCCGCCGGCAGGTTCCTTTGATGGGACGCGTTTCGACGCGCCGATCGATGACATGAAGAAAGCGTTCCGGCGAGCTGCTCAAGACTTGAGCACTCCCCAGATCGAAATAGCCAGCAAAGGGGGCCGGATTGACCTCGCGCAATCGTAAGTAAAGTTCGGCCGAGTTACCGTGAGCCGGGCAGAGCAGGCGCTGGGATAAATTGACTTGGAACACGTCGCCCGCTCGAACATACTCGATAACGCGCTCGACACTTGCCAGGTAATCGTCCCGAGAAAAATTGCTCGTCACCCGAGGCCAACCATACACCGGAAACTGTAACACCGGTTCAGCTGACGGTCTGGGTTCAGCCAGTCGGTCCAGTACCGGTTGCGCGGGACGTTCCAACCAACGCTGGAAGTCTCGGGCGCGCCGTTGCGCTCGAAGCCTCCTCTGCTCCGGATCCTCTTCGGGAATTCCTGTGGAGATCAGCCAACCTTGTTGCTGTTGATGATCGAAGGCTAATACAACGTCGTAGCATCCGACGGCTAGTACAGGAAGGGGAAAATCACAAAAACGTGTGGCTGGAATGCTTTCGAAATGTCGGTTCAGATCGTAACTGAATAGACCTGCCGCACCTCCTTGAAAGGGGGGCAATCCGGGTAGCAACTCACAACGCCAATGACGCAGTTGGCGCCGAAGCTCACCCAATAACGCCTCTGCCTCGTCCAAGCCCCCTTGTAGCCAGGCGAATGGATCAGCCGTTACGAAACTATACCGGCCAACACACGGATGTTGCATGGCACTGTCCAAGAACAGGCAGCCCGGACGGTCAACCAGACGCTTGAAGCACTCGACCGCCGTCCAGTGCGCAGGTAAAGCCTCGACCCACCACACGCTGCCCGCCGACCGGCTGTCCATGGCTAAGCTTCCCGGGGTACCTGTAGCGCTTGGCATGACGTGTTCCCTCATCACAGGTTGACATCACATAGACGGCGGCATGCCTCCACCGGATTCACAGACATTCGGTTCCGGCATCCCAGCCGAGAACTCGTGCCGAACGGAGTATCGCCCGAAATGAGAAACCTCGTTTTGTTGCAGCAATCCCCAATCCAGCGGTTCGTCCTGGCGGTATTGTTTTCCAAGGGCAAGTGCGATGCTAGCCTTGCACAGCTCAAATCCCAGATAGAAAGCATGAGAAAGGTCTAGGTTGCGCGGCGGCTTGCCGTCCGGCCCCATGTGCGCGAGTTGGTCAAAGATACGATAAGGATCCGTATCCTCCAGGTGCACACCGGCGCTTATCAGGTGAAGTTTTCCTTCCTCGGCGAAAATCCGATAATTGGGATCCCGCAGTTGTGCGGCTAACTCATCGAGCCACTGCCGTCCATTAGTAATGAGTTTTGGATCGCGTAAAATGATCAATCGTCGATCCAGCCGTTTGGGAGGCGAGTGGTGGCGGACGGCGAAGCTTGCCAGTCGTCGGGCTACATCGCACTCAGCGACGGCCGACCGTGTCCATGGGGCCACTTCGGTTGTCAACACGCGATCGATACCCCACTCCTGACACAATCCAATGAGTAGCAGATTCAATCCCGCCGAATCGCAGTCGCTCAACTCCGTCACGTTTCCGATCCCCATCAACATAGGTAGATCCGGATAGCGCTGTCGTGTCTGGGCATAACGCATGAGGCTTGCCCCGATACCACAGCCGATTGGATCGAGAATCGGATCCAGCCGCAGCGGGACGTTTCGAACTGTCAAATACTCTATCGTCTCCTCCCACCGAAGCCACTGGTCGAGCCGGTCGGGGATCACGACCACCTCACACCCCCAATCTGGTGCAGCATGTCGGTTGCTACTATTGACGGACAAAACCAGTTCGGCGCCCGCCTTGACGGCCGGTGCGATTTCGCGCGGCTCCAGACTATCGATCGATACACGAAATCCTGCATCGCGCAGAGCCCGCACATAGTCGGCAACCGCTTGCCAGGGCCCATCCGGATCGCAGCCTAGATCAATGAGGTCCGCGCCGCTGGCACGATAATGTTCAGCCCACTGCAGTACCTCGGGGATGGTCAAGCGAGGTGCATGATTGATTTCCGCCAATATTTGGATTTCATAGCGGCCGTAGTCCGTGGGGGTGGAGGGTTGGCCAAAGTATTCGGGCAAATCTCGCAGATCCCGTGGTCCGCGTTCGACGCGCGCTTGGGGCACCTTGGCCTGAACCATCTGCAATTCGCCCTGGCAGTAGCCCGGCAGCAGCACAAGATCGGTTTGCGCAGGAACTTCCAGCCGCGGTGCGACCCAGCGCGTCGTCATCAACGCTGCCACAGTTATCGGTAGAACTTGCACGCTGTATTGGAATGGAACTTTCGGTGCGAGTTCTGCGAGAACTTGGCGCAACGCGGATTCGGCTAACCGCCCGGTGACAAAATGGATATGGGGCATCGAACCGGTTACCCAACCGGCCTCGACCATAGCCTATACCTCCCCGGTTACGGGGCTGCTCCCTCAGTATCGGGTCCTAGTTCCGGAAAACCGTGACGCAGGCCACCGTTGATCCGAATGATTTGGCCGTTGACAAAGGAGCCAGCAGGCGACGCAAGGAAACACGCCACATGCGCAACTTCCTCGGGAGTTCCCCATCGTTCCAATAGAGATTCACGGCAGGCGCGCTGCTGCCAGTAATCGGATGCCCGCTGGCCCCAAGCGGTCCGAATCCAACCCGGCGCTAAGCAGTTCACGCGAACTTCGGGAGCCAGGGATTGGGCCAAACTTCGGCTAAAGCACATGATGGCCCCTTTGATGGCCGCGAACATCTGGCCGCTGTCTCCGGCCATACCGACATCGGCCTGATCCCACCCCATGTTCAACAGAAGTTTCTCACCGGGTTGACGCGCTTCGCGGCGCATATTCTCGCCAGCTGCTCGCGATAATTCGATTGTCGCCACAACATCGACTTCCCACAACAGCCGCAGTCGCTGGACGAAGGGCCATCGCCGGATTTCGCCGGTTAGCACGTCGGCACCCGCATTGTTGATCCATATATCGACACAACCCAGGAATTGCCAAGCTCGATCGACCAATTCGGCTCGTTTTTCCGGCAGGCGTAGGTCGGCCACAATCGCCGTAGCCTTCCGACCGCATTGGCGTATTAGGCTGGCAACTTCTTCGGCTGGATCGCGGCGGTGGCCGCCGTGAACTACCACGTGGGCTCCGGCACGTGCGAGTTGTAGGGCGATTGCCCGACCAATTCCGCTGGACGAGCCGGTAACGACGGCGACTTTATCATCCAGTTGTCCAGGAGCTGTTGCCGATATCGAAAAAGAAGTGTCCGCCATAGCGCCCCTTGCTGGTTCCACAACTTGTGACGATTCTCCGCACTTTTGCGCTTAACGTTTCATTATGATGTCCATAGGGCACGGGTCCAATGCGGCGGAACGTCCGGACTGAACCTGATAAGGACGGTTACCATGCGAGTTGAGCAGTTGCGGCAGCGATTGCCGAACGCGGCCCTCGCGTTTCGCGGTTACAACGTTACCAATCTGGGGCGCACGGCTCGGTTGCTGGCCGACCCGCGCTACGCGGCGATTTTCGAACATGCATTGCACGAGGCAAGTCGCTGGTGTAGTGACGCCGTGGGGCGACCGGTCGATCTGGTACAACGAGTGCGGCAGCAACAAGAAACAAATCTAGAGTGTTATGACGAAGCTATCGCGCTGGTCGTGGGTACTTCGCTGGCCCAACTGCGCGCCTTGGAGGAAGTGTGGCAGGTGGATTACCGCCGTGCCCGCTTGGCGTTCGGCTATAGCCTGGGTGAACTTTCGGCTCTCATCGCCACGGGGCTACTACCGGCAGCCGAGGGCCTACGGATCCCCATCTCCCTGGCTGCCGATAGTGTCGCCTTAGCCCATGACGTAACCCTGGCCGTGGTGTTTTCTAAAACGCAAGTGGTTGCCGAACGCGAGGTGCAACGACTCTGCCAAGAAATCAACTTGGAAGGCCACGGTACGATCGGCATTTCCGCGATCCTGACACCCAATACCGTGCTCATCATTGGTCAAGGTCAAACGGTGGCGCGTTTTCGAGAACTGGCACCGCAAAAATTGGGTACGCGCGTGGTCGTGCATGAGAACCGCTACCGGTGGCCTCCCCTTCATACGCCTATTGTGTGGCAGCGTTGTATTGCCGACCGAGCTGCCCACCAGATGTTACGCATGCCGGTATTGGCTCCGGCACCACGACCACCCGTTCTGTCGCTCGTCACCGGACAAGTAAGTTACGAGGATCACAATTGTCGCGAAATTCTACATCGATGGATAGATCATCCGCAAAGACTTTGGGACGCAATTTATCAGATTCTGGCTCTGGGTATCGATCTAGTAATTCACGTAGGCCCCGAACCGAACATCATACCGGCTACCTTACAGCGGTTGAGCGACAACATTCGGCAACAGACAGCCTCAAGCTTTGGAATGAGGGCCCTATCGCACATGGTGCGACGGCCCTGGCTCCACGCTATTTTGCCGCGACGCGCGTCGCTGTTACGCGCACCGCTTGTGCAGCAAATCATTCTAGAAGATTGGTTACTGGCTGAGCACGATCAGGAGCAGTGACCTGCCAGGACACATCCCACTCATAACAGGCGGCCTCTTGGGCATTGCGCACCAGCAGGTATTTTTCATAAAAACACAGATTGTTCCAGGTTTGTCCCTGGAGCGCCTGGAAACGCAAATGTTCTTGATATGCGTTCGGCGAAGCACTTATCATAACGAGTTCACCGCGCTCACTCAATACCAGTAGATACTCTCCTATCAGCAGAATCTGACCGTGTCCAAATCGTCCCCCTTTCCAGCGGCGCTGGCCAGTTTCCAAGTCGACACATTCTAATATGCCATCTGATAATCCGTAGGCATGTGTCTGGTGAATAATAAAACTAGTGAGTTTCGTTTTTAATACGCGTGGATTGTGGTAGATTTTTTCTCCCGTTCTTCCCGAAATGCGGAAGCGTGCCAGCCCTGCACCATATCCCTTGCTAACGAGCACCGTATCTGCGAACACGTGTGGTTGGGAGGTATTGGCATCCCCGTGACTATTGCCCGGCCAGTCGAACCTCCACAACACCTCGCCGGTCTTCGGGTCATGCCCGGATACGGCTGCTTCATTGACCACCAGAATCTGGAGTCTTCCTTGCAACCGGGCAAGAATAGGCGAGCTATAGCTGATTTGGTCGGAGCCGGCTTCCCATACTTTCTGTCCGTCCTCGAGACGATAGGCTACTAGAGACCGGCAACGACCTGGGGGACCTCCGGCTGGCACGACGACAAGATCGTCGACGACCAGAGGTGAGTTCGAGCGTCCCCATGCGACATACTTGGATTCTTCGCCCGGACTTAAGCCGAATTCGGCCGGTACATCGTGACTCCAAAGCAGATTGCCGGTGGAGCCTTCCAGACATCGCAATATTCCGGTGGCTCCCATAGCGAGAACCCGACCGGAATGAATCGTGGGCGTGGCACGCGGCCCAACACCTCCCATGAGCGTTTCATGACGGACCGATATTGCATGACTCCAAACGAGCCGTCCGGTAGGAATCTCATAACAGGAAACAAGCTCGTTGGGTCCGCGTTGTTCCATGGTAACCGCAAAGCCGTTGACCGCGGAAAAAGCGCACCAACCAGCTCCAATCGGTTGTCGCCAGACAGGGCGTGGAGTCGCAGAGGTTCGCACAAGCTGTACATTGGGCAACCTACCGTCGCGACGCGGGCCAAGAAATTGTGGGAAATCATAGGGCGTTGTCGCGTCCAATGCGGCGCCGCCGCGTGCCGCTGCTGCCGGCTGCAGCTTCTGATCCCTAGGAACCTGCCAGGCCCAACGAAAGCGCGGAACCAGATTACCCGAAAAGCCATCAATCCGCACTGTCGCAACCAGACCGATCAACAGGGCAAACCCGGAAGCGGCGGCTGTCGTTCGGATCCACCGCGAATAACCGCTACGCCAGCAGAACCAGTACCACACGATACCGGCCGCTACCAGGCCCAAAACCATCGCAACGACGTTCCGCACAGCCGGATCCGGTGGCCATCCAAAAGTGTAGGCCGCCACAACAGCCACTACTATGTCCAACAGAACCACAGTCCGGATCGGACTCGGCCATAGTTTACCCTTTCGCCGCTCGGCGCCGTGATCAGCACCTGCCATTACTTGCAACTCCTTGATTAATTCTATCTATCTTCGTAACATGCATCACGCACACTTCGATCGCCTTAAAGCCGGAGCGGGCTTGCTGTCTGCTCTGAAGAGGTTAAGTCGTGGGCATAAGAAACCTATTGTTGTCGCCCCTCAAGGGCACACAGCAGTACGGCTGCGGCGATTCCTAAACGCCGATCGAGTAAACCGCGGGTATCTGGTGAGAAATCCAATTTGACTTTCTGAATAAAGGGATTGAAATTCTGCTTAAAGCGGCATACTACTTGTTCACCAATCGTACCCGTATAAGATTGCGGAATGAGATTGATTAGAAATCGGCGGACGAGTGCTGCCAGTAGAGTATCTTCTACAATTTGTCCAAGATACTCATCCTTGGAATCGTAAAACTCCCAGGTATCACGCAACAACGATTTAATGCCGCGCCGCCGTAGCGAGCCTACTCTTGTACCTAGCGTAGCGTCGTGCACATCGTAGGTGGCAGAGAAGTCGATAACGCTGCGGGCCTTTAATACGAGTATTTCCTTTTGCATGTCCTGCCCGGTATAGAGGCGAATATCTTCTTTTAGTCGAAACGCTTTTTGACGCGAATAGAACGCAACGTTTCCACTAGGATCGTAGATATAAAAGGAGGCACCAAATAGCTGGAACACTTTGCGCCGGACGACATATTCCGTATGTTGAAACAGCTCCCGCGAATAGGCTACCCCAAGTGAATCCGACTGCGGAAAAGAAAAGTCAGCGTGCCTCATAAGTTACTCCTGACCGGAAAAAAGATACCTCCCACCACGGATAGCTATCTTAGCCGTGACAGGTCTTTACTCATATACCGCATCGACCGCGAATTTGGAAGTCTTCCGCACTTTACTCGCCCCTCCGGCCTATTGGGTCTGGCAACAATTGCAGGTGAGACTATTCGTTAGTTTGGCGTGCCGACCGTAAATCTGCCATCTGCAACTCGACCCGATGTAACCACGTATGAGGTCAATGCGTGGATCCTGGTAAAGGCCTTTTAATAGGTAGCTAGGGTAATTTAACGCAATGGCACTAAAGCGTAAAAGTGCAACGAACGTAGCGTCCAGTGTCTGTCGCATGCCTGCACGCCTAGCGTCATTACACCCTTGCGTCTCCCCAGTTCATCCCAATCTCACCCGGAATCAGGGACCGTACAGGTGAACGTCAAACAAGCATGAAAAACCAGAAGGTTGCACAGTCGACTCATCTACGGTCACGACGCACCTCGGGTGAACTTGTCGGGTGCTCGGTATCCACGGGCACGCTTTGAAGCCGGCCAGCCCCTTGACGATCGGCTTGCTATATGTATATATGTACATCACACGG
>CAYRMD010000036.1:0-47373 GCA_964425225.1 uncultured Pirellulaceae bacterium
TAATACAGATGTGCGCAACGGCTGTTTTCCTGGAAGTACCGGGAAGCTAATATGGCAGCACGCTGGTAACATAGATCATGGCAATCTCACCAAGGAGTAGGTCGACAGCAAGCGCGAGGAGAGAGTCTGGTGAAAATTCTCCGTGAATCGCAATTGGGGGGCATCGCTGCGGTGGTCCTGCTGGTCCAACTTCTCGGTGGATGCGGCAGCCAAGCACAACGCCAAGGGGCGTCAGGGCCCCAAAACTCCTCATCGAAATTGTCAAGCTCGGAAAGCTCCCAACCACCGAGCGTATCCGACTCAGGTGGGCAAGAGTCGGGGAAGTCACCGCTTACACGCAATTCCTCCGATACGCCGAACGAAGCCAGCCAGACTGATGTATCCGACAAGAACCAGGGGAGTACTATGGCAACGCGACCCGAGGAACGACCGTCACCAGGCGAGCTCGACGAATCTGACCATCCGTTTCCGCGACGGTTAGCCATGCCTGAATTCCCAGAGTCGGCCGATTGGTTAAACAGTCGGCCCATGAAACTGGCCGATTTACGCGGCAAATTCGTGCTGCTGGACTTTTGGACCTACTGTTGCATCAATTGCATGCACGTTCTGCCGGAACTCAAAATACTCGAACGTCGCTATCCTCGCGAACTGGTGGTAATTGGCATCCATTCGGCTAAGTTTGACAGTGAACAAATCACTGACAACATTGCAGCGGCGATTCTCCGTTACGACATCGAACATCCGGTTTTTAATGACCGAGATCACGTGTACTGGGATACGCTCGGCGTGCGAAGTTGGCCGACTCTTGTGCTCATTGATCCAGAAGGCCAAGCCATTTGGGCGCGGGCTGGTGAGGTAAAGGCCGACGAATTGGAACAGGTTTTGAATCTAGCTATTCCGTACTATGAAGCGAAGGGCAAGTTGGATCGGTCCGTCTTGCGATTTCCACTTTTGGCGTACCAAAGTCGCCGGACGCCACTGCGGTTTCCGGGAAAAGTATTAGCCGACCCGGTTGGTAATCGACTTTTTATTTCCGACAGCAATCACCATCGGATTGTCATGGCGACGCTCGACGGTACGTTGTTGGACGTCATTGGTTCTGGTCGTTCCGGAATGGAAGACGGTTCGTTTGAAACGTGCTCGTTTAACAAGCCACAGGGGATGGCCCTGCACGGTCAAACGTTGTATGTGGCTGACACGGAAAACCACTTGATCCGCAAGGTGGATCTTCAGGCACGGCAGGTTGTAACCATAGCGGGTACGGGGCAACAGGGGCGGAGTCCCTGGCCTGGGTTGGAGTCCCTCTCCCCGTTAAGTCCGCTGCCAACCGAATGGATGGGACCGCCTCGGCAGACAGCTTTGAACAGTCCGTGGGATCTGTTGGTTCACGACGGGGCTCTGTACATCGCTATGGCTGGGCCTCATCAAATCTGGAAGATGCCGTTAGACGAGTCACAAATTGGTCCCTATGCTGGGAACGCTCGCGAGGACATCGTTGACGGACCGTTGTTACCGCCACGTCCCTACGAATTGGGCTCAGCATCCTTCGCCCAGCCCAGTGGCTTGACTACCGATGGTACATGGCTGTATGTAGCCGACAGCGAAGGAAGTTCCATTCGCGCTGTACCGTTCGATCCAACTGGACAGGTTCGCACGATCGTGGGCACGTCTCATCTACCTTATGCCCGGCTGTTTACTTTCGGCGATCAAGATGGCCAAAGGGAGCAAGTGCTGTTACAGCATTGTTTGGCGGTGCTCTATCACAATGGCAAACTTTACGTGGCGGACACGTATAACAACAAGATTAAGGAGGTTGATGTTCAAACTGGCTATACGCGCACGCTAGCCGGAACGGGCAAGCCGGGTTCGAGTGACGATCCGGCTGAATTCTATGAGCCGGGTGGACTGGCGCTTGCCGGAAACATACTGTACGTGGCCGACACGAACAATCATCTGATACGCACCATTGATCTCCAGACCGGTCGGGTAACGACTCTTCGGATTGATGGACTTCAGCCGCCGTCTGCTCCAGAACCCACCAAACCCGATTTCACCGGTGCGCCGCGGATACGTTTGCCTAAGACAACCTGGAGAATTGCTGAAGGTCAGGTGCGCCTTGAAGTTCACTTAAACGTTGCGCCCGACTGGAAATTGAGCCCTGAAGCTCCGATCGACCTTTGGATCGAAGCAGAAGGATCGGAGCTGGGATTAGCCAGCTCGTCTTTCGGCTACCGTTCCCAGCTTCCAGCGCCCACCGAACCACAGATTACTTTGGACTTATCGGCTCCTAACACTGGCGAAGGGAACTTGTTCGTATCGCTAGTTTGTTATTATTGCCAATCCGATCAGGGAATCTGTCGCGCCGCAAGCGTGGTATGGGAGATTCCGTATCGGTTGGATGATGCTGACGGTCAAGCGACATTGCTTCTAGAACACAAGTTGCCTTAACGCCCCCATTCGACGATCCAAAACCAAAAGCTCGGCTAAGCCTCTGATCCCCGGGGCCGCGTGCGACCAACTGCGGCCAAGCTATGCGTTGCACAAGCATGCTCATGTCGAGCAGGCCATTGCGCTATGTTGGCTAAATTGCGTCTCAGTACGTTTGCGTTGCAAAAGACTAGCCACGGCGTCACGGGCGGGGCTGCATTGCAACGGATGCTTGCTGGAAACGTTACGTTGCCCTTCTGACAAAAACAGCTCTGTAGAACGGTTTTCCGGCGTGACCTAATGACGCTGGGGTCGCAGGGGAAACACTGACGTTGAGCCCAGCACCTTGTTTCCTACGCGTGAACCCGCCGCTACCGGAGACTTGGGTCAGGGTACGGTCATCGCGATTCGTTCACGTATTGAAGAGACGAACCCATCGCGATTTCCCTATTTATTTTGTTGATCCGCCGCGACGTTTTCGCGAGAGTGACATGCCACCAGTTTTTCTTCTTTTGAACCGACATGAGCTGCACAATACTGGGTCGAACAGGAGGCTTGGCGACTCCAAACAGCATAGCGGCGGCGTGCTATGAATCGATATAACATTCCCCATAACGGTAGCGTTCCGGGAATATGAAGTAGCGGGGCGCACCACCACAACGCCGGTAAGGTTCGCGACAAGTAGCGGATAGCCGCAGCACCTCCGTGCCGCCGCCCCGAACGATCGACGACGAACATCTGCTGCATAAGCTGCTCGTGCGTCAAATCCGGATAACGTTCTTGTACTCGCGGATCGTGGAGCGAAACGAAGGCTAATCGGCCCGTCCAATCCCAGCGTGCCAAACGCCGCACTTGGGCCTGACAAAAACCACACTGCCCGTCGAAAATCACGACATCCGCTTGCGGTCGCTCATCAATCGATGGCAACAATTGTTCCTGCTCCATGGAGTTCGGATAGAATACGTTCTAGCTGTTTCCGGATATGGTTTACCGTGATGATCGAGCTTCTATCCATCCTGCTTGCCGCAGCGCCCTAGTGAATCCTAGCGGTTGTTGGCAACGTTGTCCATCTTGTCTTTCATAAGGTAAGAAATAATATTATTCACGTTTCTGGTCTTGGCGCAGGAGCATTGCTCCTAGACCGATTGGGTCATAGTGGGATGTTTGCTGTGAGAACATGTGCATGAGTGTCCCCCAATGGTTTCACACGTGGCGAGTAGTGCTGTGTGCAGCGCTCGGGTTAGTCAGCTTTCAGGCCGTTTATGGCCAAGGCGACTGGCAAACCGAAGCGCGCCGTTACGGCTGGCTTTTGAGCCTGGGGCAGGGGCTCGATCGCGCACGGCACACGGGCCGCCCGCTGATGGTCGTGATTCGCTGTATTCCCTGAACGGCATGCAGTGAATTCGACGGGCAGGTTGTCCGTCTTCGCCATATACAGGACATTGCCGAGCGCTTTGTGCGAGTTCGACTCAGCCAGATCGACGACTTGGATCTGAACTTGTTCCAATTCGATCTGGACCTGACCTTCTGCGTTTTCTTTATGAACGCGGATGGACAAGTCTACGCTCGCTACGGAGCGCGGGACGCCACTAGTCCAGACGCTCGCCAATCGCTTGAAGGCCTTCGCTATACGATGTTGAGCGTTTTACAAACCGTCGAGAAGGCTCCACATCGGGTTGCACCGCGTCGCGCCCCTAACCGGCTTGTTATGCGATCCTATACGGTGGCTCAAGGATTTGGCCGATGCATCCACTGCCACGAAGCTCGGGAAGTCCTCGATGCCCAGAAGCGCCAGGCAGGACTTTGGAATGAGCGAACGGTTTATCGCTATCCATTACCGGACAACCTGGGTATTCGTCTCGAGGTGGACCGCGGAAACGTCGTAGAGAGCATCCAACCTGATTCACCTGCCGCCCGATTGGGGTTGATGCCTGGAGACCGACTCGAGCAAATTGCCGACGTACCGATTCATTCCTTGGCCGACGCACAATTTGCACTGGATAGTGCTCCGGATTCCGGCGTGTGTGAGCTGATTTGGACTCGAAATGAGAATCTCCATCGCGGGCTGCTCGAATTATCTCCAGGTTGGCGGCGAGGGGATATCACCTGGCGAGCATCACTGTACCGGTTTATCGCATCACCACGGCTTTTCGGACCCGACTTGACTGCAGACGAAAAACAGGCCCTGGGTCTAGACGCAACTCAATTGGCATTCCGCGTTATGCCCACGGTGTCCGAGCAAGCCGCAGCTGCCGGAATACAAGAAGGGGATATCATCTTGGGATTCGATGATCGTGATCTGAAGATGAACGTGCGCGAGTTTTGGCGGTACGTGCGAAAGAATTATTACGTCGGCGAAACGGTAATTGTCAATCTAATCCGAGACGGCCAGCGATTGCGTCTTCCGATGCAATTGCGTTAACGGTCGATCACTATGCATCCCTTCCAGCTTGGCCAGCATTACCAGCCAAGCGGTTTAACCGCGTGGATTTCGAGGAAATTTTAAGAACGGTAGCCGCACGCCTCGAACCGAGAATCGATCTACTCGTAGCGCCGGAGGCGGTAAGAAACCGTTAGCACCGGACCGAGTCACGACATCGTCCTGGTCGACTCCGTCGCCACTGACACCGAAGCCGCCTACCAAAATGGTGCCCTTATAGATGGGGGTGGCACCCGGGAAGAACACCACGCCGTTTTGATTTTCTAGTTGCGTTGGTTTCCGGAAATTCCGGCCCACATGGAAGGCGTCGAATAACAGGGCGCTCGTTGTCGACGAAGAATAGGTCGATGCCGGAAGGGGAGCGCCCGAGTTCTCGGCCGTTGCGGGGTTAATTCCCGGATCCCTCAGCGACGAAAATGCTCCGGGTACCGAATTCTCCACTCCCGATGGAAAGCGGGGGGCAGCTAAGAATCGGTAGCTGCGGCTTGTCAATGCAGCAGCTAATGGTACCGATGGATCGGGAATGCTGTCCTTGTTGTCATCCACTCGATCGACACTGACGATTTGTGCCGGATCGGCGAAATACGCCATGTTGCGTGCTTTGGCTACGGCCACATCAATCGAAAAAGCTGTGGCATCCGGCATCCGAAAGAGACCCAGGACTTTGCCGTCCAGATCCGTAACGGCAAATACCATGCGTGTGCGAGCCCCAGGACGGCCGTTGGATTGCAGGCGGATCTGAGCGCGGACGCGATCTGCTTCGGCAATCGCCTGATTGATGATCCGCTCCACATCACTGGCCGTCAAAGAACCGGACCCGTGCGGCATAACCAGCCAACCGTCAGGCAACGGCAATCCTGCACGGTAAAGCACGTTGTCGGCTAATGTCGCGGGATCCCCGTCTGGACCGGGATGCACAAACTGGTCGGCTCCACTGTTCGGGTCCCCTGTACCGACAGTCTGACCGACACGTAGTAGCGTCTGAACACCCGACATACGATTCGACCGGGTCGGGTGCGGTCCGAAGATCTCGAGTGTTACCCCGACAAGGTCGATGCGGCCAAAGGGCAAATCAAATCCGGCCAATCCCGGTACGCCATTGATGGTATCGATTTTGGCGCGCGCGGTGCTGCTTCCGCCAGCAGCCGCGAACGCGATCCACTCGGCTTCCAACACGCGAGGTGCATTCGTTCGTTCATAGGAGGTCTGGCCTACGTTTGCAATGAAGCCTTGCTCAAAGGTGGCAAAGCCATTCGGACCAGGAAAGAATACACCGATACCGCCCACGAGGCGTCCATTCTTGTACAGAGGTATTCCTCCCGGCAGCGTGGCAATCCCCCGCGATTGAGCCGTGACCAAGATTCGCGATTCAAAGCCGTATGATTCGGGTGTGAACAACTCTTTTCCCGGAGGCACAAACGCCGGATCAATGTTAAAACGTGTGTTAAGAATGATGTCATCGCCTGTGCCTTTGATCCCATCGGCACCCGGGTGCAACAAGCTATCTCGATTGGTGTGCTCGATTCCGAACAAGTCCACTACAGGCGTGTGGAGAATGTCCGGTGGAAAATGACCGCCCAATCCGACAGGTGCTACAAAACCCGGTCCGCGCAGCGGCGAATCCGGGTCCGGTATATTCGGATTTGACTCGACCTCCCGCTGCGTAATGGTCGATTGGCTAATGAATCGGACGGTTCGTGATGTAATGGGAGCCGTGTCGTTAGCAAAAAAGGCTGCCGTCCGAGCTTTCGCTACGGCCCCGTCAATCGCGAATACGAAATCCGCTGTCCGCTGGTCAACCTGACCCACTTTGTACGTAGTCAACACGTCCGCTTCGGCGCGTACCCCGAGAATTCTACCATTGCGGTCCACCACAGCGATAATCGCATCTTCACTGGCTGAGGCGGCAGCAGCACGCTCCAACAGCCGGCACACCTCGTGCGCCGTCAACTCAGGACTTACCACCTGCGCGGGACACGACATCACCGTTCGCGACTCCAAGCGTTCTACGCCAAGAACACGGTTTGGTCTTTGAGTAGGCCGGTTGCGGCGCGTAAACCATCCCACGGTCGCCCTCCTCCCGAAAAAATTACTACCCACCCGACTGGACAGAATCCGGTTTTCGCCTGGGCTTTGCCGGTGCGTCGTACTTGTGTGGATTTCGGCACCGAAAAGTCGACTTATCCAATAAAACCGATACAATCAGCAAATTTTCGAAGACTCAGTTTTTTCTCAGCCGACTTGCCTGCAACCTATATTTGCGCAACTATCGGCTGAATCACGGTACTTGCTAAGCCGGAACCATCAGCCGTACGTCGCCCCTACAGTCGCACTTCGGACACGAACTTTCCCACGGCAGGTCAACCGAAACATGAAAGGCAAACGCCTCGGAATCCTAACGGCAGGTGGTGATTGCCCTGGTCTGAATGCCGTGATCCGCGGAGCAGTGAAGGCTGCGCGTGTACACGGTTACGAGATCCTCGGCTTCTTAAAGGGCTTTGAGGGTTTAGCCGACCCGGTTACTTACATACCCCTTACCAGCAAGAACACCACCGGAATCCTCCACCAAGGGGGTACAATCCTTGGTACCACCAATAAAGGGAGGTTTGGGGCCCGGGCCGGTGTCGATCAACGAGTCGATCTGGATCCTGTGCTCTTGGCCGAGGTGAAAGCCACCTGCGAACAATTGGAATTGCGTGGTCTGATCTGCGTTGGAGGTGACGGGTCGTTGAGCGTAGCCCACCAGTTATTCGAGTACGGAATTCCGGTCGTCGGGGTACCCAAGACCATCGATAATGATCTATCAGCAACTCTGTTCACGTTCGGATTCGACAGTGCGGTAGCGTGCGCGACCGACGCGCTGGACCGACTACATACGACTGCCGCCAGCCACGAGCGAGTTATGGTCTTAGAAGTGATGGGGCGTCATGCCGGTTGGATCGCCCTCTACGCCGGAATCGCTGGCGGAAGTGATGTTATCTTATTACCGGAAATTTCTTGGACGTTCGAAGCCTTGTGTCAGAAGATCCTGGATCGCGAACGCGAGGGCAAGCGATTTACGATCATCGTGGTTGCCGAAGGGGCCAGTTTACCCAATGGCCAAATGGTAACCGTCAAAGCAGCAAGCCAGCGCAGTCAGGCGCGACTCGGAGGTATCGGAGCCGTCGTTGCGGCAGAAATTGAAGCACGGCTCCAACGTGAAACGCGTGTGGTGGTCCTCGGGCATCTGCAACGCGGCGGAGCACCGACCGCGTTCGACCGAGTGCTCGCCACTCAATTCGGCGCTCATGCGGTTCGATTGGTGATTCAGAAAAAGTTTGGAGAGATGGTCTGCTACCAGCCCCCCCACATCACCAGTGTACCGATTTTCGAAGCGATTCGCTGTTTATCGCGGGTGGATGTTCGCGGATCGGCTGTTCAAGCCGCACGTGCTCTTGGAATTAGCTTCGGTGACGACACGCTTACCACCCCGCCCTTTTTTGAACAGGAAACCCCAAGCGAGCAAACGCACCTGGCGATCGATAACTGCCAACCGTTCTGCGGAATTCTCGATGGTTGCTCGGCTCAACGGGACCCGGCTGTGCATTCGACTTAGAGCCCGTCCGTAAATTGGTTGTAATTGCTCACGAGCCGTATCTGCTTTTGGAATAAAAGAGCGCTTGTTGCCAACACGACCCGCCGATAACACAAGGATCAACACGCGGTCTGCTTGGGCCAGGACCACAATAGGTTTGGTATGATCGTTGGTCGTCAGATTGGATTTCTCCCTGAACACAAATCGAATGCATCGGAAAAGTGCCACCCACGCCGAAAAAAACGGCCGTTCAAGCGACGTATTGTTAACTCGCGGCGAGTTTGAAACCGGCCCCTTTAACCCGCTAGGTTCGCGTCGCAGGCGGATCTAGTCCATCGGACCGGGCCGTTTGGGAAAGGGCTCTAAGTAGCTTAAGCATGGATGGGGCTCGTCATTTTGATTCAGCATCGCGCCCTGGCGCCTTTGCATTAAGTTCTCCCTTGTAACTAGCCAACCTAAGCAGCGAATCGCTCAGAAAAAGCTGCTCAGCATCAAGAGTCCGCAACGCTGGACTTCCAAATACGCGGATGTTTTGCAGGGGCTGTGGCGCGTAGGTCTTGCGCGGGCCAACAACGTGCCTTCCGACTTGATCCGAGCACATGGACCAGTAACTAGCCCCCTTTGGAGTACCGAGCAACCCAAAGGATTACAGTAGGGCAGTTGCAAAAACGGCCTAGTTTTCTAGAATGCCCAAGATATTCCGCATTAGCTACCCGGTTGGATACCGGAAGGGTACGAGGAGCTGCATGTGTCAACGACATTAGTCGGGTATTTGGCGTTGTTCGCGTTTGCAGGCGTCGCATTCTTGTTCGTGAACTTATTGGTCGGCTGGCTGTTGCGCCCGCAAAATCCGTACCCGGAAAAACTGGAGATTTATGAGTGTGGCGAGCCAGCGGTCGGTTCGAGCTTTGTACAATTTGACTTGCGATTCTATGTCGTGGCGTTGCTGTTTATCATTTTCGACGTGGAAGTGGCATTCTTTTTCCCCTGGGCGATCGTCTTTGGCAAAGCAGCGCAGTTGGCCACCGATCCAAGGCCCGCCTTGCGGCAGGTGGATCAGAATTGGCAGTGGACGCCATACGCTGAGGGTGTATTGACCGAGTTAGGAGTAAGCCCTGACGTGCTTCGGGCAGAGGTCTCGACCGTTGCATCGAACGCTCAGGCAGAAGCCCTGAATGAAGCATGCCAGCAGTCCATGCGTCAGCTTGCCTGGTTTGCCTGTGTCGACATACTTGTCTTTTTCGGTGTGTTGATGGTGGGGTTCTTGTACGTGTGGAAACGCGGCGATCTGAATTGGGTACGGTCGGTCAAGCGGCAAGTGGAGGCTAACGAGCCTCGCGCCTATGAACCCCCACCAGTTACCCGATGGGAACCCCAATTAACGCCGTGACCCGCAGGAACTGCCGGCAGCGGTTCCGACTGAGCCAGTTGGGTGCGTTGTATTCTTCATATAGTCTGACGTCGGGACGGTGAAAGCGAGAAGCTAAGCATGAGTGGTCCAACATTGCTGGATCGGCTGAAAGAGAAATTCGGGGATAAGATCACCGGAGCGAATTTGGAAGCGATCGATCCTTGGATCGAGGTGGCCCCGGAGGGGCTTGTAGAAGTCTGTCGATACTTAAAAACCGCAAAGGATCTGCAATTTAATTTTTTGAACTGCATCACCGCAGTTGACTATTGTGAACCAGATCCAAAAAAGGCGGCCAAAACCGGTTGGGAGCCGCATATCGAACTGGTGTACCACATGTCCAGCACGGTGAAAAAACACACGCTTGTCCTTAAGGTAAAACTACCACGCTGGAAAGACGATATACCTGGTCAATTGCCCGAAGTGCCTTCGGTAACCAGTGTTTGGAAAACGGCCAATTGGCACGAGCGCGAGGTATATGATCTATCGGGTGTCAGATTCGTCGGCCACCCGGATTTGTGCAGAATTCTGTGTCCAGAAGATTGGGTGGGGCATCCGTTGCGCAAAGACTATCAGATGCCCAAAGAGTATCATGGGATTCGCGACCACGGTGTGAACTGGCGCTAAGCTTTCCGGTAATCGGCTGGAAGGTTGAGCGATTGACGAAAGGCCGGAGCAATGATGGCGATGCGGCTGGAAGATCCACGTGTAGTCGAATTCGACGTCCGCACGGACGAAATGCTGGTCAACATGGGACCGCAACATCCCAGCACGCATGGAGTGTTGCGCCTCGTGTTGCGCACCGATGGTGAAGTCGTCTCCGAAGTACAACCTCACATTGGATACCTGCATCGCTGTGCTGAAAAGATCGGCGAGAATCTTACTCCCCGGCAATGGATTCCATACACGGACCGCATGGACTATTTGGCGGGAATGAACATGAACCTAGGATGGTCGTTGACCGTCGAAAAGTTGCTGCGGTACGAATTGCCGGAAAAAGCGCGCCATTTGCGGGTGATCATTTGCGAGTTAGGTCGGATCGCTAGCCACTTGGTAGGTATGGGCGCCTATGGGCTGGACCTCGGTACCTTTAGCCCGTTTCTGTATGCCTTCCGTGAACGGGAAAAGATATTGGATCTTTTTGAGGAGGCCTGCGGAGCCCGCTTGACCTATAGCTATATTTGCCCTGGCGGAGCAACAGCAGACTTACCAAAAGGGTGGCTACAAAAGTGTGAAAAATTCTTGGACGAGTTTGCCCCGGTCATCGACGAATACCATGCGTTGTTGACGACCAACGCCATTTTTATTAAGCGTACGGCGGGTATCGGTATTTTGCCGGCAGAGATGGCGATCGATTACGGATGTTCCGGTCCGGTGCTCCGTGGTAGTGGGGTCGATTTTGATTTACGTCGCGACGGGGAACCGCGCTATACGTCGATGTACGACGGCTATGCTTTTGAAGTGGTCGTCCAAAAAGACGGCCACTATCCGCGCGATCATAAGTATCCTCCGGTACCCAAAGAAGCCGTTCTCGGTGACTGCTGGCATCGGTTCTACGTCCGTATGTTAGAAGTAGTCCAATCGATGGACCTGGTACGACAAGGAATCGAATTTTATAGCCGTTCTAAGGGGGACTGGGGCACCCCCATTAAATTGAACCAAAAGCTTCCCAAAGGAGAGGCCTATTTGGAGACGGAAGCTCCGCGCGGTCAAATGGGCTTCTATATCGTCAGTGACGGATCCTCGATTCCCTGGCGCGTGCGGGCTCGCAGCAGCTCCTTCTGCAACCTGTCGGTGGTTTCTGAGTTGTGCCGCGGCTGTCTGATTGCCGACGTGCCTGCAATCGTCGGCTCGCTGGATATCGTCATGGGAGAGATTGATCGGTAAAGCGGCAAACCGGGAGCCCCGAGGGTGGCTTTTCGACTGCCGTGGGAATTGCTATCGTAAGAGCCGACCCGTCGGAGAATCCTCGAAGGGTTGGCCCATCAACCGACAGGTATATGCCTAAGCATTAAAGGGGCTTGCCGATTGGGCGACCCGTGTGGCATATTCCAGAATCTTGCTAGAAATCGGATGGCACGGTTGGCTGGTGCATCGTGGCACTGAACTGAGGAAACGAAGGTGGTCGAGTTTTTCCAGGTTACGTGCGGCTGGCCGTCTTGGTTGGCGTGGACGACCGTCGCTTTGATCCAATGTTTCTTGCTCATCAACCTGGTGGCTGCCGGGGCCTTGTTCTTTATTTGGCTGGAGCGCAAGGTGGCCGGTCGCATTCAGGACCGACTTGGCCCGACACGCGTCGGCGGAAAATTCGGTTGGCTTCAAACCCTAGCCGACGGTATCAAGCTCTTGGCCAAAGAGGACATCGTTCCCAAAGAAGCAGACCCGCTGCTGTTTCGACTCGCACCCTATGTGAGCTTTACAGCAAGCTTTTGCGGTTGGCTCGCTTTGCCGTTTGCCGACAATTGGGTTGGCCAGCGGTTGAATGTGGCCGTGTTTTTCATCGTGGCCATCGTCGGTCTAGAAGTTTTCGGCGTCATTCTTGCCGGATATGCCTCGGGTTCCAAATGGTCACTGTTCGGAGCCATGCGCGAAGCAGCGCAAGTGGTAAGCTACGAAGTTCCCCTTGGGCTATGCATCGTCGTGCCGGTGATGATCGCCGGCTCGATGGACCTGGTAACGATTGGCAATAAACAGGCCGGTTTCTTTACCAATTGGTTCATTTTTCACGACCCGGCAGCGTTTATTGTTTTCTGGGTTTACTTTACTTGTGCCGTTGCTAGTGTGAATCGTGCCCCCTTCGATTTAGCCGAGGCCGAAAGTGAATTAGTGGCGGGTTTTCATACCGAGTATTCGGGTTTGCGGTGGAGCTTTTTCTTCATGGCCGAATATGGGTCGATGCTTTTGGTATCCGCCTTGGCCGCGATTTTATTCTTCGGTGGTTGGCATGGGCCGTTTCCGATCGTTAGCCAAGGACTAATTCCTCTGTTGGCAGCCGTTACGGGCTCCTCTCCCGACGCAGCGTGGCTGACCTACTTGGCAAACTTAGCCGGATGTGCCAATTTGATTTTCAAAGCCGTAGTTGGGGTTACGATCATGATGTGGATCCGTTGGACCTTACCTCGGCTGCGGATTGACCAAGTGTTGACAACCTGCTTGAAGTACTGCGTGCCGTTAGCGGCGCTTTGCTTCTTAGCCGAAGTTTGGTTCCAACTGTACCCGCATACCAATCCCCTGCCGTTGCACCGACTCCAGTGGGGCGCGCCGCAAGCCAGCATCGAGGTGCGCGAAGGGTGGTTGCCCAAGTCCGATTCGGCAGCGGCCACAGCCGATCATTCTCTCTCCCCGCAACAGGAGCATGGTTCATGACGTTTGCGCCGATCGATTGGTCAGCCGTGTTTTTTTACCTGTTTGCCGCGGTGGCCTGTGGTTTTGCCCTGGCGGTCGTCTTGTCGAATCACATCGTGCATATGGCCTTTTACTTGACGTTATCGCTGGGTGCTACAGCAGGGTTATTCTTGCTTAATGGCAGCCAGTTTGTCGGAGCCATGCAATTCATGATCTACGTAGGCGGTACGCTGGTGCTGTTGATCTTCGGTGTCATGCTTACGGCACAACACAGATTCGTTTCGATCCGTACGCGCGCCGGTGAGTGGATCCTTGCAGCCGTGTTGGGAGGCTCCTTACTCATGCTGTTAAGTTACGTGGCATGGGTAGTTCCCGGTTGGCATGCAGCGCCGCCGAGCGACGTACCGGCCTGGCAAGTAGAATCCACCAGTCGACTCGGGCTGGCACTGACGGGTGTCCGCTTCGACGGAGGATCTGGCTACGCTCTACCCTTCGTAATCGTATCGGTGCATTTGTTGGTCGTTTTAATCGGCGCCGGCTACCTAGCTCGAGCCCGCCGGTTGGAACCTTCCTCGAGGGAACCGTCCTGATGACTTGGCTCGCTCCCATCAGTGTCTCGCACTACCTGACGGTAGGAGCCGTGCTGTTTGTGGCCGGCGTCGTGTGTATGGCGGTCAAGCGAAACGCACTGGGTGTCCTCATGGGAGTCGAATTGGTGTTGAACGGCGCCAACGTGAATTTCGTAGCTTTCGGCAGTCCAGCTCTGCGACACGAATCGTTAGGAATCGATGGGCAGTTGCTGGCGCTGTTCGTGATCGTATTGGCAGCCGCCGAAGCAGCCGTCGCCTTGGCAATTGCGTTGAATTTCTATAACAATTTTGCCACCATCGATGTGGATCGAGCTGACGAGTTGAAAGGATAGCGTGACGAACGATGGAATCCCTTCCTATCCTGCTCGGTATTGCAACGCTTTTACCCCTGGCGTCGTTTTTTATCATTTTTGCCACTGCAGCTTACTATAAAAAGCAGGTGGTCGGAGGATGGATTGCGCTGGTAGCTATCCTCGGTTCTGCCTTGTTGTCGTTCCTTTCACTGGGTATTTGGTGCGTTTTTCACTTCCCCCAGCCTGCAGACCACCATAGCTCCACAGAACACCACGCGTTGCATGGATCGGCCGCGGATGATTCCTTGCCGAGTGAATCCGCATCTAGCCGTCAAGACTCACCGTATTTCTTGCGACCCGTAGCGTGGCGCGCTCAGCCAGCTACGACGCAGGTCGAACCAGCTGGTGAATCCCATCCCGCAAGCCAAGAATCCCATCCTCCAAGCCAAGACGCCCATAGCCAGGACCACACGCACGCCGCATCGGGTGCCAATCCGCCACCGCCTTATCGTGCAGGCAACTACTGGACCCTCGGTCGGTTCGGTACTTTGGAAATCTCGATTGGTTATTATATCGATTTGTTGACCGTGCTGATGTTCTGCATGGTGACATTCATCGCATCGTGCATCCACATTTACTCATTTGGATATATGCATGAAGAGGAGCACGAGGTTACCGACCACGAGGTGACCGTCCATGATGGACATCATTTGCACCGTCCCGGCCGCTTCGCCCGATTCTTCCAATACATGTCGCTTTTTTGTTTTAGCATGCTGGGACTTGTGCTTTCGGGTAACATTGCCATGGTATTCGTTTTCTGGGAACTCGTCGGAATTTGCTCGTATTTCCTGATCGGGTTTTACGTCGAAAGGCAAAGTGCTTCAAATGCGGCAAACAAAGCATTTATCGTCAACCGAGTAGGTGACTTTGGTTTTATTGTCGGATTGATGGCGTTGTGGAGCTCGTTGGGAACATTCTCGTTCGGAGACATTCCGGATGAGCATGGAAAGTTGCGTCCGGGTATCTTTTCGCTGTTGCGGTCGCCCCAAAACGATTACCAACTACGTCCGGCTGACGGTATGGTGCGATGGGCTGCGCGCGAGGAGATTGACCAACTGGTAGAGAATATGCCTGGGGCATCCGGTCAGGCGATTGAGCGGGCGATTGACCAGCGAATCGATTCTTGGCGCCAATCTCCCGACCGATACGGCTTGCCCTATGGCTATTGGCTGTTGATTATCGCCGGCGTCGGGATCTTCTGCGGATGTGTCGGGAAAAGCGCCCAATTTCCTCTGCACGTCTGGTTGCCCGATGCTATGGAAGGTCCTACGCCGGTATCGGCACTGGTGCACTCGGCTACCATGGTGGCCGCCGGCGTATACTTAGTGGGCAGGTTTTATCCGGTATTTGCACCGGAAGTGCTCTGGGTTATTGCCGTAACGGGCTGTATCACGCTGTTCTTGGCTGCAACGATTGCGTTGACCGCTACCGATATTAAACGGGTCTTGGCGTATTCGACGGTGAGCCAACTTGGCTACATGATGTTGGCGCTCGGGGTCGGAGGTTGGCTGGCCGGCATGATGCATTTGGTAACGCACGCGTTCTTTAAGAGCCTGTTGTTCTTATGTTCAGGTTCCGTGATCCACGCCGTGCACACAAATGATATGCGGCTCATGGGAGGTTTGTTGAAAAAAATGCCCATTACAGCCATTACCATGTTGGTCGGCTGTTTAGCGATCGCTGGCGCCGGGATTCCGTTTGTGGTTGGTCTAAGCGGCTACTATTCCAAAGACAAGATCCTCGAGCAGGCATTCTCATATTTTTCGGTTAACGGAGGAGGATGGGGGGCTATCTTTTTTGGGTTAGCTGCTTTCGGCGCGGCCTTAACTTCCTTTTACATGTTTCGGCTTTGGTATATGACATTTGCTGGTAAGCCTAGGGATCACCACCGCTATGAGCACGCGCATGAAGCGCCCCCAGCGATGTGGGTGCCTCTAGCGATACTGGCCGTGCTGGCCGTGGGCGTCGCATGGCAACCCGGTGACGGAATGCTGTTTGCCGCTATAGCGGCTTTCGCTTGGCTGGTAGTTTTAGCGTACTGGCTTGTGGAACGCTCGGCAAACTGGACGATTTGGCTGCAACGATCGGGTCTAGGTATCGGAGCTCTGTTTGCTGTCTGCTGGGTTTGGTCTTTTATTCCGATCACGCTGGAAAACATGCTGGAACAAGCGCGGCCCGTCGGAACCCTTCCTGGTGCTCGATCCTTGCTGGGGGATTTGACTTGGCCAGCAGAACCGGCGAGCCATGCCTATGCCACTCCTGTTACTCTTCTGGCTTTCGCAACCGCTCTAGGAGGCTTTCTACTGGCAACGTTTATGTATGGCGTAGGGTATCTCAATCCGGAGGATGTGCGGCGCCAGTTTCCGCGGGTATACCGGTTGTTGTGGAATAAGTGGTGGTTTGACGAATTGTATGATTATCTATTCGTGCGGCCAGCTCTCGTTCTAGCCCGATGTGCTGCGATGCTGGATAAACGGTGGATCGATGGATTGATTGACCGGATCGCGCGCCTGACGGCGGCTTTCTCCAGTGGGTGGGATCGACTTGCCGACCGTGCCATTGTCGACGGTTCGGTCAACCTTGCGGCACTGTGGACTTACGACCTGGGGCTTTCGCTCCGCCGAGTTCAAACCGGGCGATTGCGCCAATACGTTATGTTTATCGTAGTCGGCACATTAGCCATTTTCGTGCTGATTAGCTTTCTGTGGAATCCGACGTTAGCTCGCTAAGCACAAGAATTGGTATGACCATGTCCATGACAAGCTACCTGTATTTAGCCCTGCTCAGCACCATCGTATTCCTGCCCGCTCTCGGTGCGCTGGTGCTTGCTTTCATTCCGCGCACGTGGACCGAGACCATCCGATGGATTACCGTCGGGTTCTCGGCCGCCGTGATGGCTCTGATCGTGTTTACGTTTCTCGGACCAGCGGCCCGCTTGGACACTTCCGGCGAAGCAGCCCGGTATATGCAACATGTGTTCAATATAAGCTGGATACCCACGTTCAATATTGACTATTACATGGGAGTTGACGGTATTAGTTTTCCGCTGATTGCGTTAACAGGTTTTGTTACTCTTCTTGCTGCTGGAGCAAGTTGGTCAGTAACTAAATATGTAAAGGCATATAGTATCCTGTTTCTACTATTAGAAACTGGCATGCTCGGCGTCTTCATGGCTCTGGATTTCTTTCTGTTTTATGTATTTTGGGAAGTGATGCTTCTACCAATGTATTTCTTGATTGGTGTTTGGGGTGGGCCACGACGTGAATACGCTGCCATCAAGTTCTTTCTCTACACATTGGTTGGCAGCGTCTTGATGCTTGTCGCTATCCTCCTGCTTTATTTCCAGTCGGATGTGCGGCAACTGGTAACGCAATCTGATTTGTTCGGGGGACGCAAAGTAACCATCGACCCGCAAGGACGCCTAACGATTGGCGAACCGTTCGAGGCTCCGGTGCGATGGAACCGGCTGCACATGAACCGGCGTGTCGAAGGACAACTGGGGGTAACGCGCATCGGTGACCAGGGAGCGCTTTGCGTGCGCACCGGCGGCGCGCTGGAAAACCCCCTGTACCTTCTGATCCGAAACGTTCCCTCTGGCCAAACCCAGGTCCATGTCGAACCTAAAAATGGCGAAAACCATCCAGGCGACCAGATTCACGTCGTTCTAGCCGGTAATGCAACCCTTGGTTCGTTAAAGCAAGCCATCGAACAGCACCCAATAGCGAGCCAATCGTTGGTCCTGTTGGTGCCGAATCCAGAAGAAGCACTTCGGGACGATCTTACCTTGCAACTCCCGCCGGTGGAACGAGCCCGGCCAATGCATACGTTTAACTTACTCGCTTTAGAAGCACTCGCCCAATATACAGACGTGTTTAGTCCAAGTTTACAATGGTGGGCGTTCCTTTTGCTGTTCATCGGTTTTGTCATCAAAGTTCCCTCGGTTCCTGTTCACACGTGGTTGCCCGATGCTCACGTCGAAGCTCCAACCCCGATTTCCATGATTCTGGCTGGAATCCTGTTAAAAATGGGTGGCTACGGGATTATTCGTATTTGTTATCCGATTTGTCCCTATGGCGGTTACGACCTTACTTATGTGGTCTGTTTGATCGGGGTTATCAGTATGGTCTACGGGGCCTTTGCTGCCATGGCGCAAACCGACTTCAAACGCCTGGTTGCCTATAGTTCGGTCAGCCACATGGGCTATGTGGTGCTGGGATTGGGTGTTTGGTCGGCACGCAGTTTTACGAATTTCAATCCCGACTATTGGAATCAAGGGGTGCAGGGAGCGATGTTCCAGATGATTGCGCATGGCATTAGCTCAGCCGGCATGTTCTTTATGGTCGGCGTGGTTTACGATCGGGTGCATCACCGGAATCTGAATGAGTTTGGCGGACTTTTCGGCAAGATGCCTGTGTACACGGCACTATCCATCGGAATCTTTTTCGCCGCCTTGGGTCTTCCGGGATTGTGCGGATTTATCGGTGAGGTCTTCGTCGTGCTCTCTGTTTGGAATTACGACCCAACGCTCGCTATTATCTCTGCTTCCGTAGTAATACTGACGGCAGCCTACATCCTGTGGACCATCCAACGGGTCTATTTGGGCGCCGAGTACAAGGGGCCCCATGAAGAGCACCTGACGCCTAGTACGTTCCGGGAGAACCTGATTGCAGGCACCTTGTTCGTGGCTGCCATTTTATTCGGCGTGTTCCCCTATCGGATTCCGGTGGTGAACCACCCGTCGCTGCTTGAATACATGGCACCGACCGTCGAGCGGCAAGTGGGCCAGTTAGCTGAGTGGACAAGGCGAACTACACAATCGGCAATTACGGTCCAGAGGACTGGCCCCACCTTGGGTCAGGCGCTAGCCGAGCAATGACAGCGGTAGGAGCACTTAAGACCCAACAACCGGATGCTCGGTCGTGAGTTGGTAGATCCCTGTAGGCAATAATGGCACAACCATGCGGCAAGACGTGGCAAACTCGTTGTTCGATGCAATTCGGCTGGCAATCGTCGATGCAAAAGGTACGGCCGGGCCGGGGATCACGGCAGATTCTTCGTTGATAGCATTCCTCCCAGAAGTGACTCTCTGCGCAACCATCGTTGCGTTATTGATTGTTCGGTTGTTTCGCTGGGGCGATCGAATCGAACGGGCTATTGCCCGCCACACGGGTACTGGGTTGGCTTTCCTGCTGGCCTTGGTTGGGACGGTATTGGCACTGGTGTGGACGGCTCCCTGGCGCCATTTGACCGGCTCGTTATTACCCGACGATCCTACCTCAGCCGTACGCATGGAAATCTTCACGGGAATGCTTGTCTACGATACATTCACTGTCTTCATGCGCAGTGTCCTATTACTTTTTGCCGTGTTGTTCATTGTCTTTACACGTTTGACGGAAGTGCCCCACCGAGCGGATGCAACGGATATTTACACGCTGGTCCTCGGTGCGACGCTCGGTATGTGTCTAATGGCATCGGCTAACCATCTGCTGATGGTGTTCTTAGCCGTCGAAATGGCAACCGTTCCTTCTTATGTGCTGGCAGGAATGCTTCGAGGCCACCGCCTGAGCAGTGAGGCCGCCCTCAAGTACTCGGTCTACGGAGCCGGCACTGCGGGAGTGATGTTGTACGGTGTGAGCCTTATCGCTGGGGTAACCGGAACGGTACATCTACCGTCGATTGCTCTGCGACTTGCGGAAATGGACATGGCGGAAATGGCACGCTCCGGGCAAGGAGAACTCCTGGCGCTGGTATTCGGTGGATTAATGATCGGTGTGGGACTCGCCTTTAAATTGTCGGCTGTTCCCTTTCATTTTTGGTGTCCCGATGTTTTTGAGGGAACTGCCGCTGAAGTGGGAGCTTTCTTAAGTGTCGCCTCCAAAGCCGCCGCTTTAGCCCTTCTGGTTCGCGTCGTGGTGGGGCTTTCGACCGTGGCTTCGCCCGAGTTGGCCAGTGCGACCAAGCGGCCAGGTGAGCGTACCGCTAGACTTCAGGCAACTGGAGAGCAAGTGGCTTGGTTCCGCGTCGAGGATCGATTGTCGGTCGTAGCCGAATCCGGCTCACGTGAACAAGCGGCTCCGTCAGAAACCTCGACTTCGGTCCCCGACCAGGCTAATAAGCGGCTGGAACCGGTACGAAGTTTTTGTGCGAGACTGGTGGCCTTGTTAGCAGTCATCACCTGTACCTTCGGGAACTTGGCTGCCTACGGCCAAACCAACATGAAGCGGCTGTTAGCTTATTCGACGATCGCGCATGCTGGTTATATGATGATGGCGGTTCCCGCAGCCGTGGAATTAGCCGGTGTTTCTCCGCTTGAGGCTCAAGCTGCCGCAGCGGGATTGGCGATGTATATTTTCGTTTATCTTTTCATGAATCTGGGAGCCTTCGCCGTGGTCGCCTTCTTGCGCAACGCGATGCGCAGTGAAGAGATCGCTGCCTATGCGGGGCTCATTCGCCGGCTTCCTGTGACCGTCGTATGTTTTGGCATCATGCTGTTCAGTTTGATTGGATTGCCGCCGCTTGCCGGTTTCATCGGGAAGTTCGCCGTATTCGCTGGACTCGCCCAGGCCTATACAACTACGGGCGATCTATACTTGGTCGCGGTACTAATCGTCGGAGCCTTCAACACGTTTCTCAGCCTGTTTTATTACGTGCGCGTAATCAAGTGTATGACGTTTGATCCAGAACCGGATACGCGAGGCCCGATTCGCTTACCTATATTGTGCAGCACATTCATCGTTGCACTAACGGCCCCCCTCGTATTACTGATTCTGGGCTGGACCGACTTTTGGAATGCGTCGTTAGAAGCAGCTCGATACCTGTTTTGAATATGTCGTACAGGCCCGGTAAACGCTATTGCGTTGCATGCACTTGGTCGATACCCACGTTCATTTAGACGACCCGCAGTTTTCCGACCCTGCTACCGTTGTTCTTCGAGCACTCCAGGCTGACGTGTGCCAATTGGTGTGCGTCGCTACCGACGCGCCTTCTAGCCATCGCGTTCTTGCTCTGGCCCAGCAGTTTCCCGAAGTATTCGCCGCCGTTGGTATTCATCCCAACTCCTGCCACGAAGCTCGCGAGGAAGATTGGCAGGAAATCGTGCGCTTCTGCGCGCACCGAAAAGTTGTCGCCCTCGGAGAAACGGGTTTGGACCGCTACTGGAATTACGCAAGTATTGAACAGCAGATACGCTACTTTCAACTGCACCTGGAGTTGTCACAACAGACCGGATTACCCGTCGTGATTCACATGCGGGACTCAGAAGAGGATATCAAGCGCGTTTTACATCCGATCGCCTCGCAAAGCCCGATCCTTGGGGTCATGCACTCGTTCAGCGGGTCGTGGCAATTGGCAGAACAGTGCTTGGCCTGGGGTCTATACATTAGCTTAAGTGGAATGGTCACGTATAAGAAAAACGTCCAATTGCGCGACGTCGCGGCCCGCATTCCGGAGGATCGATTACTCTTGGAAACCGATGCTCCCTATCTTTCTCCCGAACCCGTCCGTGGCCAGCGCCCTAATGAACCGGCCATGATCCGGCACACCGCTCAATGCGTAGCCGAAATTCGCGGTATCACCTTAGAAGAACTGGCCGCTCAAACCACCCGTAACGCGCGACGACTGTTCCGCTTGCCGGAAGCCGGGGCGTCCTAAGCGTTGTGTCAGGATCGATGGTACAGGTTTCATACCCCAGCCACGCGGCGTTTGTCTGTTGTGCAAAAAGCTTCCCACCGGCATCCACCGGTAGCGTCAAGCTCGAAGACGGCATCGACGACTTCGAACTTCTCGGGGAAGCACAAGCGACGTCTCGTCATGCGGCCGGGCGCATAATCATCTCGTAATGCCTAGTACATCCAAACGCGCCGAAGGGCGACGTTACCATCACGATTCGGCTGTCCTCACGGTTCGGCGGCAAGGGGCCGTGGTCAATCGACGTTCGGCGAGGACTTTGTCAAGTCGGTTGGTTCAGCATCGACAGAAACGCGAAGCTCACACACCCCTCGGCCCAAACGCTCTTCGTGCATAGGTGGAAAGCATCGATCGGCGCAAGCCTAAGAGCGCATCGCCAGCCCTTGCCCTCTAGTAGGCTCACAAAAGGCGTGTTAGCATAGGGCTGAATCACTGCTTGCGAGCTGGCCCCATCTTTACGGATTTATTGGTTCAGGTAACGGTGCATTTAGGGAAACGACGAGGTGTACAGGGGATCTTACCGATGGTAAAGACTGCCAGCACGATGCTGCCGTTAGGCACGCCGGCACCGGATTTTGCATTGGTGAACGTCGTTGATGGGCGATTGGTACGGCTAAGCGACTTTCAAGATAAGCCCGCTCTGCTAGTCATTTTCATGTGCAACCACTGCCCGTTCGTAAAACACTTGGCAGACGCCTTGGCAGCTTTTGCTCGCGAGTACATGCCCAAGGGATTAGCAATTGTTGGGATCAACTCCAACGATGCTCAGGCGTACCCAGACGACGCCCCTGAGAAAATGGTCGAGGAAGTGCGGCGGCGCGGTTATGAATTCCCGTATCTTTATGACGAGACCCAACAAGTAGCAAAAGCATACCGAGCTGCGTGTACTCCGGATTTTTTCCTTTTCGATCGTGATCGTAAACTGGTCTATCGAGGCCAGTTCGATTCCAGTCGCCCCGACTCCGGAATACCGGTAACTGGTCAGGATCTCCGTCGGGCGGTGGATGCGGTGTTAGCTGGTCAATCGGTTCCGGCTGAGCAGCGCCCGAGTATCGGATGCAATATCAAATGGAAGCCCGGCAACGAGCCGGATTATTTTGACCCGCGCGGAGTCCCTTAATGGAGAAGGATGTCCACCCAGAGACAACAAGAGGCTGATGCGCGACCCAACGGCCGAGCAAGCGGGCAGAATAGGGCCAAGAATGCGCGGGGGTTTATTGGCCCGTTTGCCAAGCGATCTAGCGATGTAGCAGGTGTGTAAAGTCGCGACGGAAAGCTGAAGCGTCGTCAGGCTTGCTCAGTTATGGGACTTTCTGCCGACAAAGATGTAGTAGGGCGAGCGCGCTAGAGGCAGATATGGAACTTTGCCGCGGCGTTCTTCGAACCGCAAAGGCGTAAACCGGCGGTGCAAATAGGGCACATGATCCGGTGAAAGAAATACATTGTCGATGCCGAACCAAAAAGGCCAGAACGCACGAGTCCACCAGCTATGCCTTTTTAAACCATTGGGTGGGTATTTGCGAGAAATATAAAAGTCAACGACGCCAATCGTGCCTCCCGGACGCAACAACCGATGGGCGTTATCGATTGCGGCAAACCAGTCGGGAATCATTGTCAACGAATAGGAAAACGTAACCACATCGACCTGTTCTTCGGGCGGCTGGAAGCAGGTGGCGTCAGCTTCTACAGCCTCCACATGATGCCAGCCTTTTTGCTCAGCCCGGCGGCGACAAACTTTCAAAAGCGAGGGAGCCAGATCCACCACATAGATTCTCTTTAAATGGGTAATGCGATCCGCCAAGAATTCCAAATTGGCTCCCGTACCACCTCCCATATCGATCCAGATGCCCCCTTCCGGGGCCTCGATCCATGAGACCATCTCTTGACGTCCGTGCAAGAACCGGCGACGAAAATCGTCGTAGGCTTCGGCCTGCCCCGCGTAGAAACTCTCCAAGCGAGCCGCGTGATCCTTGCCGCGGATCGGTTTGAGCGCCATGTGGTAAAGGATTTTTAGGTCCGATAGAAATCCCATCGCTTATGTTGCTGCCGTCTATGCGCGTTGGTTTCAGTTTGCCAGTTCGGCTATGTAGAAGCTGCCGTAGGTATGCACACGATCTTGCCGGTGCAATTCACGCGCCAATTCCCAATCGTAACACAAAAGTTGATTGATCCCTACCCGCCTTCCACGATAGCACACCTGAACGCGATCCAAGTAATCGGTTTTCAATCCACCGGACCGCCAGATGAGTCGACTGCAAGGAGCTGCGCGATCGACGATTGCTTGCCATTCGGCTTCTAACAACGGAAAGAAGCGATCCGACAACCAGTCCATATGATCCAACAATACAAAGCGCGATATGTTGCCGGTATGTTTTTCAAGAAATGCCTGGACTGAGGCAGTATGAACGCTAATTCGCGTAACGGCTTCCGTGCGCAAGCGTTCGAAATTCGCCTCTTTTAGGTACTCCGGGCAACATTCCGGCGTATAATGGCCCGTGATATACACTCGCCAAAAGTAATTATCCTTCAATGGTATTTCACTACAAACAGCATCCAAGCAATCCTCGATAAAACGCAAAATGCCGCCGGGATACTGCGTTTCGATTTGTCGCCGCTGGGCGGGTGGAACACCCAACATGGCCAGTGTGCTATTCCGATTGAGCGCGAAACGGATGGTGCGCGTCCAGATGCGGGGGCGCACGTGTTCAAAATAGATGGCACGTTGTTCCTCTAATGTGGGAGCTTCAATCAATCGGTTCACGGCATCCCGCAGTCCGACTACGTGATCCAGATAAACGCGAAGCCAGCGGGCAAATGCCCCAGACGTGCCTCGATAATAAAACGAACGGCGAGGATTCTCGAAAAACGATATGTAGCGATCCCAATACTCACACGACCACTGGCTTAACTCGGTTCGCAGCCGCCCGTGATAAGCGCGCCGTACGTGCGGCCAGTAACCTCTGCCGAACATCTGAAAAAAGTCCGGGTATTCCAAACATCGTATAGCTGCCAGTTTTAATTCCAAGAGAGCATTTTGCCGCGGATTGATGTCAACGGCATAAACGTGATGAGGGCCCGCTAAAGCATAATCCAGCGCGTTGCAACCGGCCGACGTGATCACCAGCACGGTATCCGTTGGTCCAAGTCGTAGCGCAATGCGATCCAAACTCGGGTCTTCCCAGCAGGTGTTGTATACCAAGTTATGTCCGTGGACAAAGTTAAAAATCCTTCCGCTTAGCCAGTGCCAAATCGCCATATTTTTGACTATTATCCCTCGTTATAGGTCAATCGCTCGGCCGAAACCAAACTCGCGATTGTAACACTTTCGGCATACAGAACAACCAAGGGTTACAAATCGCTCGCCCGGCATTGACAGTCTCCGCGCGACACAATCTAAGATGCTGTCACACCTGATCCAGCAGCGCCTGTACGTTCCCTGGTGGGCACACCGGCTAAAACTAGGGAAAGGTCAACGGCTCACTTGGGCGCCACGTTTTCGGATCCAACACCACGTGCCGTATTCGCTTCCGTTTCCACGTATAACTGATGTGCACCAGCCCATCAGCAGTTTCAATGACAGCCGGATAGGAAAACTCACCAGCTTCGGATTCCAAGCGTGCTACCCGTCGCCATGTCTTTCCATCGTCCGAGATAGCCACATCCAAAGGCGTGCGCCCACGGGTGGTGGGATTAAAGACCAACACATGCGTACCGTTTTTGAGGGTAATCGCGTCAATTCCAGAGTTGGGGTTCGGCAGCACCGTCGTTTTTAAGGCGCTCCAAGTCTGACCACCGTCCCGCGACCAGGCTTCTAAAATCCTCCCGGCAGAACGAGCTCGACACAGAATCTGGAGCACCTTTTCTGAATGTACGAGAATGGCCGGCTGAATCGCTTCCGGCGCGTCACCCGGGTTGAGCACATCGGATCGCTGCCAGTGGCCCCCCTCATCGTCTGTCCACTCCATGTGGACCCGCCATCCATCATGCTCGGTACTGGAACCGGCTAGCATCTGTCCGTTTGCAAGCCAAACCGGTTTGTTCTTTATCGGGCCGAGAATACCTTCTGGCAAACGCATCGGCTCGGACCAATGGTTTCCTTCATCCCGGGAGCGGCGCCACATTCCCCACCACCGACTAGGACTCGGGCCAACCTTGTAAAACAACCAGATTTCTCCTTTTGGCGTGCGGGTCAACACCGGGTTCCAGCAAGGGTACCGGCTACCATCGGACTGCACCCCGTCGGCTACCGATTGGGCTGAGGACCATCCGTTCGCGGTGCGGCGTGACAACCAAATCTCTACGTCTGGGTGTCGCTCTCGTGTTCCGCCAAACCAGGCCGCTAGCAGCCCGTCTGCGATTTCTACGAGTGTAGAAGCATGACACTCAGGAAACGGAGCCGACTCATAGACGAACTCTTGCACAACGATCCCTGGTTCGTCTGCACGCATTAGCCCACCTTCGATGCCAAAAACGGCAATCCAAGCCAGTACCAATCCCGAAATAATCCGAAGGCCCGCGTGCCGAAGCCTGTGAAGTCCAAGCCGATATAGCGATCCTTCGATTAATCTCAGGACTCTGCTCACCCTAGGTTTCTCGTTCACCATAGGTCACGGCTCCGTAGTACCCTAGCTCGCCTTGGCCCAATAGTGTCTTCTAGCTGTAACGTCTCCTGTTCTCAAAAAGCGTAGTGCTGTGGCCTGTGGGGCCGTGGGTATATGTTTACTGTTCCCATCGGCCGGCTAGTTCTCCATCGTGCCGATTACCTGCGCGTCGCCAGATATTCGAATCCATGTATGACGACAGGTTACGTATGCTTCCGTCTCCGAAGGCGCACTGGAAACCCGCTTTATGTTGCGAACCAAATCCTGCATCCGCCAATGCTTGCGCTTCCGCAAGTTGCTTCACTTCCTCTGGCGGCAGCCCTCCACCTGCTGTTAGCGGATGCTTTACGGGAGGGGGGACCATCGCTCGTAACGTTGCTCGAGTACCAGACATCCACCGCAACCCAATTCCTGAATCTAAGTCGCCGTCAAGTATTTCTGCGATGAATGCCGTATGGCGCAGGCCGTCGGTGAACTCGTCTGTTGTGAGAAATTTATTCAATATAAAGGCCCCGTTATTCGTTTCGTCTATTGGAGCCAGTTGATCGTGGTGAACGCCCGCGTAATCGTGCGATTTAGCAACGGAGCTCGGGCAGTGAATAATGTCGAAATCATGCTTATAAACGGCCGTATTACTGGGATGATAAACTCCGACTCGAAAATCGATGAGCTTATACGCATTATTTTCCTCGATAAATGGCAAAATACGTGTGATCCAATTATGATGATACCCCGAAGGTAGACTGCGAATTGGTCCCTTTTCGTCGACTGTTCCAGCCGGAAAGCAACGGTGGGTTAGTTCATAGTGATGTACCGCAATGATCAAGTTAGCGAGGTTGTTTGCGCAATACACCCGGCGTGCGGCATCCCGAACCGCCTGGACAGCCGGCAACAAAAGCGCAATAAGAATAGAGATGATGGCAATCACAACGAGAAGCTCGACCAAAGTAAACCCATTCGCCGACATCAACTGTGCCGTGCATTTTGGCCGAAGGTATTTTGAAAAAGTCATAATCGCGTTACTCCTTTCGTTTGCCAGCATTCATTCTAGCGGTAAAAGATCTATTCCTGAATCCGCTCGCGATACAAAATAGCGCGTTACCACTCTTGTATCACCCGAGGATGCTTCCACATCGACAAGTAGGGCATCTTTGTGGTCATGAACTGCCAGCTTCACCACACCTTGTGCACCAAGCGCCTCTTCGGGAAGCGATACGGTCCAGGTTTCTCCCCGGAAATGCGGATCAACGGACAAGCGCGCACGCAGACGCTCGAGCGCGGCTCGAGTCAACCAGTATTGTTGCCGTGCTACGATCCAAGCGCATTCCTGCCTCAATAGTTTCAGGTGCCGAAACGTACTAATATGCAACAATGCAGCGACCAGTACCAACAGTACAAGGACGAGAACAGCGATTACCCCACGATATTTTGTTGCCTTCACAACCATAACCCGAACACCTCATCTTGGCTCAGGGCGGCGTGGCTCTTTTCTTACCGGCAGGCACACGACCCAGGAAGCCTGTCCGTCACCGAACGTCAAATCAGCGGTACCATCAGGGAACACTTTCCACGTAAACGTGTTGCCCGGAATACCAAAACACTGCAAACGACCTTCGTCCGTGGACCGCGAAATCTGGTCTTTATCGGCTCGATAAACGACTTGTCTCGTATCGCCATCGGCTTGCGCAATATGAAAGGTAAGTTGGCCGGGTTCGAAGTCGCTCTGTACGCTGTGATAGGCATCTTGGCGCAATGTCTGGCACAGGCGGAGTAATTCGTAACGTGTGACGTAAAGCTTCTCCATGCGTTGGTATTCTTTTAGCAGACGCGAGACCATGATCGTCGCAGCGGACAGGATCACACTGACGCCAAAGATTACGACCAGTAACTCGACCAATGTGAAAGCCCGTCGGTTTCGCACCCGGCAAATTCTTGGAAGCGCTCGAGCTACGATCCGGCCACCGGGCCCAATCCAGCCATCGTGGCTTTCATTCCATGGAATCTTGTTCACTGCTTGAATCTCCATGTCGACAGACGCACGTCCGCTTCTAAGGCTCCGGACGACGCAGGAACCCAAATGTCAATCCTTTTACTGCTGGGAGTTCCGTCTTGGCTGACGACTTCGACGCCGATACGATCAACGTTCCACGCGGCTGAGCGTGCGGCTAAGATAGAAGCTGCGTTTCGAGTATTGAGTTCTTCCCAATCAACGGTTTGCAACAATTCCAGGGCATTTTCTGCTGCCAGGATAGCTCGCAAGCTAGCAGCATGTTGGCGTTCCAATCGGCGAATCTGAATGCTCCCATGGGCGACAAGGCCAATTACGACCGCCATCACCGCCAGCGCTACGAGCAGTTCGCTTGTTAAATTCCCTACACGCGTTGATTGTGGTGCCCTTTTCATGGCTACCTCGCTACAGCCAAAACCAGATCGCACCAAACCAAAAAGTCGAAAAGTACCATCGCTTCGATCCCCACCACCGTACCCACGACCAGTACGCTAGCGGTCAACAGACACTGGCGAAACAAAGTTAGCCGCGCCATAAAACGATGCCGCAGCCAAACGGAGTGCTGTCGTAGATGTGCGGCTATTGTGGGGCGCTTTTCTAAATTGAGGAACGCGTTCCGTTCGCTCCGGGTCAAAACTTTCCCTCGGTACAGCGCATGAACCAAATCCACACCCTTATTCATGGCTTCTTCCACGTGAGACAATCGGCGTCGCCATAGTTTCTTGGGGTAAATTTCCGCCAACGTGCGAACACATTCCCATGCTGGCCGATCTTGCCCGATAGCTTGCGCTATTTGATCCAAGATCCGGGCACGATCCAGAGAATTTGCCCAGTAGGCCCAAAACGGTCCACGTCCAGTCACGATTCCGCCATAATAGAGCAAGGCACAGATACTGACTGCCACAAAAGCTAGCATAATTATGGAAAGTAGCATTCCGCTACTTTCTTTCAAAAAGAACGACTTTTGCAAAAAGAAATCAGCAAATGGACTGGCTAATGGCTGCTGGAATTCAATGTCGAGGTCCCTCCGAAACTCCCTCAACATGTCCGCAAGCGCGGGAAAGACGATCGTGCACGATCCGCACGCGATCCCCACCAGAGCAGTCGCATACCACAGGTACCGTACCATGGCTTCTATGGCGGAATCCAACGACGTATCCGTAGGGTCAATGCACTTTACGGTACCCGCGAGATTCGAATAACGAGTTCCAACGGCAATCGCCAGCTCCCCGTCCACGGTGGTCTTGCCCCACCCTCGCTTGATCGCCATGTCCAGTGGGTTTCCCAAATTTAGTAATCGAACCACCCGGCGTAGGCGACGCGACCATCCTGCGTAAAGGTCGTCCGCCAGCGCATGCAGGGCGGTAGACAGCGGTACGGCTGCCTGCACTGCTCGCTGGATGGTCCAAACCAGCAGATGTTGTGCAGCACGAGCACGAAAGTAATGAGCAATGGCAAAAAAGAAGATGATAACAACGACTGCTATCAGTGCACCTGCTATGAACGGAACGGCCAACATTCCGTAAAATTTGCCGGCAGCTACCATTCGGGGTGACCCGAACGACAAGGCACTAACTATCAAAACGGTAAAGATTTCTAGCGCGGGCCACGCACATAGGAGAACCGATGCTAAGCCCCTTAGCAGCACGACGCGCAATCCCCCCCGTCTATGGCGAATAGTGATAGCGCGCGCTATCCATAGCAGCAGTAGCCCTGCGAGCGGAACGCCAAGAATCGATGCGACGATAGCAAAAACCATCACGAGATCACGCGAATCACACCAAAGGCAAGTATGAAAGGTTGAAGGGCAATAGTAGTAAACACAATCAAGTATACAGGTGTCGCGACGTACGGCACCGTTTGCGCAGCTAGCTGCGTTCTGCCCGTCAGATACAAGGCAGCTTGTAGAATGCCCTCTTCCACCTGTCCTACAGCTTCCCCCCACCGGATAAACGCAGTACAGGACCGCGGTAGCGCGTACCATTCCGATAAACTTGAGCCTAACGTAACACCGCTCTGCATTTTGGCCGTGACTAGCCGTGAGCCATTTTCGGCTAGTGCGCTTCCCGCAAGGCGTCCTGCCAAGTCCAAGGCACGTTCCACTGGTACGCCAGCACTCAAAAGCCTCCCGATAACGCGCAGCCACGGTACTAAAATTGCCCCCAAATAGATCTCTCCAAATAGCGGTGCCGAAACAAGCAACCACTCATACGTGGAGGGCTTGACACCCAAGCGAAGTATGACGAGGGAACCAACTAGGGTCAGGATCACGACAGGGCGGGTTACCCCCAGCAGATAACTTAACTGGCGCCCATAATTCATTAGCCCAAGCTCTTGCCAGAACGAAAACTTTATGATGTACATTGCAACGACACATCCGATCAAGACGGCCGCGACCGCCGTGAATGCCGGATAGAAAAGTGCACTCCAAACAGCACGGCGTAACCGCCGGCGCCATGCAAGTGCTTCCAATAATTCTGCTAACACCGCAGGGGGACAATCCGCGGCCACAGCAGCAGACAGCATATCGCGTAGCCTCTCTGGCAGTACCACGTCTCGAATGGCTCGTTCCGGCGAATCACCCGAGCGGCAGGCCGTCGCAATCTGTCGGAGAGCCGCTTCCAGCTTCGCGTTTTCGGTCGCTTCGGCTGCTGCCTCCAGGGCTTCGGGCAGGGGTAGCTCGGCAATCCTAGCCTGGGATATCTCCTGCAGTAATTGGTCCGCTTCCTCGGCAACGATTCGTATGGGGCGAGAACCCGATGACTCGACCGGTCGAATACTCAGAACCAGAAGTTGTTGCGTTTCGGCCCATCGTCGGATGTCCTGCTCGCTCTGCGCCTCGCGCACTAATTCCACTGCCCGTCCGTCCGACGTGCGTAACCAAAGGTGATAAAAAGCCACAACAGCACCTCCCCGATCGAACACGTCGAGCACGCCTTACCGCAAACCAGGAGACCAGCCGGTCCTCGTAACGGCCGAGCTGAACTCACACTTTTGCAAGCTATATCACGCATCGCTTTTTGTGAATATAGGCCGATTTCCGGTTGCTCGATGTAACTGTCTACGGTGCAATTAAAATTCTTTGCAGTAACCAAGCCCATGGAACAAATATGGAAAACGCTACGAGCAACAAACACGGCACTCCGAATAATAACGCCAGCAACCACGGCAGAACGTGCAAGCGCGCGTTCATTTGCCACATCAACTGGCAGATCAGCTCGTCTACCCGTCGGTCGGCTAGCTGGCGAAGTTGTTCACGACGTCCCGCGCTCAAGATTGCCATCCGCACACTGGTACTCAAACCGTTACGCACGGGAGGTGGCAACCGGCGCGACCCCTGGCGAATGCACTGCACCAATCGGTCGGCATCCTCGATCAACGATCGGTTTGCACTGGTGGTGGCCGCCAAGGGAAGTGCCTCCTCCAAAGATACTCCGGTTGCCAACAACTGGGACAACACCTTGAGAAACACCGCTTCACTATTTGCTTTAATCATTCCTCGCGGCGAATACAACTGTCTCCAAAGTCTCCCAGCGCCAAGGAAGCGGCTGACCACGAGGAAGAACAGCACCAAGATGATTGGTACTACCGGAGCCCAATACCACCGAGTTTCAACCACGTGCTCTACCAAACCAGCTGCCGGGGGGAGCAAGATACGGCAGTCGATGTATAGGTCCACCATCGGTCTTAACATAATTAGAAATGATGCAACTATCACACAGTAACTTAGGGCAGCTAAATGAATCGGATACACAAGCGCGACATGAAAGGCGGACCGGAGCCGTGCCGTTAGCCGAAGTATCTCCAGCCATATTTCTAAAACCATCGGCAATCGCCCGGTTCGCAGACCGGCTTCCACCAGCGCCTGGTACGACGGGGGAAAGAGATGCGGCGCCGTTTGCATCGCGTGCAGCCACGATTCACCGGCGGTGAGGCGTTCTGCCAACGCCCCGGCAATCTGTCCAGCCCTACCGTGCAACCGTCGAGCTGCTCGCAATAAGCCCTCTTCCAGAGGAAGTCCGATTCGTGCGGCAAATAGAATCTCCTCATTGAAGGCAATGAGTTCCTCAGCGGTCAGGCGATGCGGAAAAGAACATGCACCTTCACGCGGCCCATCCACAGTTCATTCACCTATCCTATTGTTCCAAAAGTCCATCGTGCTCATGAGGCCTAGCATTCATCCAACCACAAGTAATCCCACTCGCATCCTATACGGGGCGGCACTCAAGCCGCCAGTATGATATCCGACGCAACCCTGCACTTCTACCGAGTCAGTACTATCCCAATACACGCCGAACTTCCTCAGGACTTGTCCAACCGGACTCGATCGCCTGGTGAGCCTTTTCCACAAGCGACACGAACCCGGCTTGCTTCGCCTGGCGAACGAGCGAATCGGTATCGGTCTGTGCTAAAATCATCGGGCCAATGAGCGGATGAGAAATGTCGATCCATTCGCCGATCGCTTTTCGACCGCGATAACCGGTCCGGTAACAGGCAGGGCAGCCCACAGCCACCGCTGCCCGTTGTAGGTGAAAGCCGGCCAAGTGAACCGGATCGCTTGCCGGTTGTGCGCAGGAGCAGAGCACGCGCAAGAGCCGCTGCGACAGCACAGCACGCAAACCGCTACGCACCACGTACGGCTCGCCACCCATCTCCGCCAAACGTATCACGGCTTCCGCAGCACTTCCGGCGTGGAAAGTTGTCAGCACAAGATGCCCGGTCAACGCCGCCATCAACGCGGCTTCCACCGTTGCGCGGTCGCGGATTTCACCAATGAGAATGACATCCGGATCTTGGCGCATCAGCGAGCGTACTCCGGAGGCAAAATCGAAGCCGGCCTCCGGCGCTATCTCCGATTGGCTCACGCCCGGTAGCACCTGCTCTACCGGATCTTCGAGCGTCACAAGGTTGCGCCCACCGCCATCTCGCCGCGCGATTTGCCGAAGACAGGCATAAACAGTCGTGGTCTTGCCACTACCAGCAGGTCCACTGACCACTAAGGCTCCAGACGTAGACGATAAGTAGGCAAGCAGTGCGGTGGTGATCGAAGCATCGAAGCCCAGCTCTTCGACCGAGTCCCAACGATGCTCGCGTGTGAAGAATCGCACAACCGCTCGTTCCCCGTGAATCGTCGGAAACGTGCTTACACGCATCTCCGGCCACACGTTCGCGCCGCTCGGAGCTGCTCCGTCCCGCTTCGCATCCACTGCCAACCATTCTGTCCTCACGCGGCCCTCCTGGGGCACTTCGGTCCGATAGGTCAACAAACCGGAGATCACCTTCAACCGGGTGACTACATCCGAAACGCTTCCGCGCGGAAACTCACCCACTTGATGCAAGACTCCGTCCAGTCGCCACCGCACCAGAAGCTGTTGGCCCTGGGGTTGCAAATGCACGTCGCTGGCCCCAATGGCTAAGGCCGCTTGCAGGAGGCGATCCACGAACTGTGCTGCATACGATTCACAAGATGGATCGAGCCCTTGAATAAGAGTCGTTGGGTCCATCGGATCGATCACCGAGCTTCACGAGCAGGAACCGCACAATTACCCCGCGCCAAAAAATGTATATTATCTCCCACGCATCCTACTTGATCGCGAAATGGTGTTGAACCACCTTTGCGAGGATTCGCCGTAGGCGACGTCATACATAAGAAGCGCCAACCGCATGTCACGGATCGCCCTCTAACGGATCACCAACCAGAAACGCCTCCGGTAGTGAGCCTCTCGGGACCGACGATCCGCGATGAAAGCTTGCGCTTGCATCCACTACTATGTTGTACTTGTACTCTACCTATAAGTGCAGGACACAGTGGAGCGGCGAAATACCCAGCGCGGTTCGCGATGGGTTCGCGGATGCCCTTGGGCGCGATATATTAAAACTCGCACGGATCGTCCAACTTTGGGATACCTTCTGCAAGCCTGTGGGAGCAAAGCAAGCGATGTTCGGCAAGATACCACTGCAGGCGATCGCCACTTGGTTCAGCCTCGTAGCTAGTACGCTCGTCATCAGGGCGGCTGAGACGGTAGATTATCAACGGCAGGTACGGCCTCTTTTGTCCGACAAGTGTTTTCGGTGTCATGGTCCGGATCAGGAGGAACGTCAGGCCGGGTTGCGACTAGATGACCCGAAGGCCATCCTGCTACCGACTCAGACCGGTCGTTATCCGGTGGTACCAGGCAACCCAGAAGCCAGCGAGATCGTGCGACGTATCTACGCGGAGGAGTCTTCCGAGCGCATGCCGCCGCCGGAATCCGGCAAGCAGTTGACGGATCAGGAGCGTGAGCTACTGCGGCGGTGGATCGAACAAGGTGCAACCACAGCCCAGCATTGGGCATTTGTTGTTCCGAATCGTCCTGCCTTACCCTCTGTGCAAGATCGCAGTTGGCCACGGAATGCCATCGATTATTTTGTCTTAGCACGTTTGGAAGCCGAGGGGCTGCGGCCAGCTCCGGAAGCCGATCGATATACCTTGGCGCGCCGCGTCGCGTTGGACTTGACCGGGTTGCCTCCCACCTGGGAGGAGGTCCGCGCCTTTGTTGAAGATCCCCACCCGGACGCGTACGAACGATTTGTGGACCGCTTGCTTGCCAACGTCCATTTTGGAGAACGGATGGCTCTGGATTGGCTCGATGCGGCTCGCTATGCAGATACCCACGGTTATCACATTGACAGTGGTCGCCAGATGTGGGCCTGGCGCAAATGGGTCATTGACGCCTTCAACCGCAACTTGCCCTATGACCAGTTCGTTATCGAACAATTAGCCGGGGACCTATTACCGAACCCCACACGAGACCAGCTCATCGCCACCGGGTTCAATAGGAATCACATGATTAACTTCGAAGGAGGGGCGATTCCGGAAGAATATCACACGGCTTATGTCGTCGATCGCGTGAATACCACTGGAGCCGTGTTCTTGGGACTGACTTTGGGCTGTGCGCAGTGCCACGATCACAAATATGATCCGATTAGCCAGCGCGAGTATTATCAGTTGTATGCATTCTTCAACAATGTTCCTGAGAAGGGTTTAGATGGATCTCAAGGAAATGCGGCACCGTTCATATCCGTATTGGATCAAGAACAGGAACGGCAGTTGGCTGTATGGCAAGAAGAAGAACAAAAACTACACGAGCAACTGACGGCTGAGAATGCGGAATGGGATCACGAGCAAGAGACGTGGGAAGCCGCAATCAAGGCCGCTGGGCCCGATGTTCAGTGGACTGCATTAAAGCCGCCTTCCGTCAGTTCGCGCCATGGTGCGTCGTTTCGCATTTTGGAAGACGCCTCGGTTCTGTTTTACGGATCGAACCCGGAACAAGATGTACACGAACTGATTTTAGAAAGCGATCGAGAGCTGATACGGGCGATTCGGCTCGAAGCTCTAGCCGACGCATCGTTCGCCAGCGGCGGTGCAGGGCGGTCGGAGAATTCGAATTTCGTGTTGACACATTTTGGAGCTGAATACCAACCCTTGGCAGGACAGGATGATTGGCGGGAGGTCCGATTTAAGCGGGCTGTAGCCGACTATTCGCAAAACGACTTTGACGTGTCTTCGGCCATCGATCAGGACCCGAAGAGTGGCTGGGCCGTGGATGGACATCAAAAACCAGAGTCACGCTGGGCCATTTTCGTAGCCCAACAGCCGTTTGGATTCGCGGGAGGAACGCGCCTGCGGATCCGACTGCATTATGAATCGATCTACGCGCGCCACGTGATTGGACGGCCGCGCATTCTCATTACCAGTGATCCACGGGCCGGGCTCGACATACCGAATGAAGTAGCCGTGGCACTCGAGGTTTCTACCGAAAAGCGCACAAAAGAACAGCGTGACTTGGTGCGCTCGTTCTTTCGACAGAACGTATCCGTTCATGCCGCTGAGGTGCGTCGCAAGCTAGAATCCGTGCGCGAGCAACGTCGCGCCTGGGAGGCGTCATTGCCAACCACGATGATCATGCAGGAGATGCCTCAACCGCGCACGACGTACTTCTTGATTCGAGGCCAATATGACCGTCGGGGCGACGTCGTGCAGCCGGGGGTTCCGAGCAGTTTGCCGCCCGTGCCCGAAGGTGCTCCAGCTAACCGTCTGGGTTTGGCGCAATGGCTCGTTTCGCCTCGCCAACCGCTAACAGCGCGCGTCACGGTAAACCGCTATTGGCAGATGTTTTTCGGCACAGGGCTTGTTAAGACGGCTGAAGATTTCGGATCGCAGGGGGAACGCCCCAGCCATCCGGAGCTATTGGACTGGCTGGCAGTCGAGTTTCGTGAGCCGTCACCCGCGCCCTTAGGAACGGGCAGTTCAGGAGCCTGGGACATCAAGGCCCTGGTGAGGCTGATCGTCACCTCGGCGACGTATCGGCAAACGTCGTCGGTCGGCCCTCAGGCGTATCAACGGGACCCGGAAAATCGACTGTTGGCGCGTGGTCCTCGCTTTCGTTTGCAAGCCGAACTGCTACGGGATCAGGCTCTAGCACTCAGTGGACTTTTGGATCGCCGGATTGGTGGTCCCAGTGTTTACCCCTATCAACCACCTGGTTTGTGGGAAGAGTTGGCTTACCGGGAAGACGGCAAAAAATGGACGGCGCAGACCTATGTACAAAGCCACGGCACGGATCTTTATCGGCGCTCGATGTACATTTTCTGGAAACGCACTTCACCGCCTCCGACCATGACGGCGTTCGATGCTCCGGACCGAGAAACGTGTACATTGCGGCGCAGTCGTACCAATACACCGCTACAAGCCCTGATCACCATGAACGATCCAACCTTCGTGGAGGCTGCTCGACATTTGGCAGAGCGCATCCTCCGTGAGGGTGGCGCTTCAGATCAGCAACGGCTAGCATATTTATGGCGCACGGCCCTTTTGTGTGAGCCGCGTGGCGAACAGTTGGACGTTCTGGCTCGGCTGCTCGACGAACAACGCGCGCACTTCGAACGGCAGCGCGCCCAGGCCGAAGCTTTGCTGGGTGTAGGCGAGTCCCCTCGAGATACGAGCCTAGATGTAGCCGATGTAGCAGCCTGGACCATCGTCTGTAGCGTGATTCTGAACATGGATCAACTCCTTTGTCGAGGCTAGTGACCCATGAGAGAAACCTGGGAACAAGGTTGGTATCAAGAGTGGCAAAAGCTTGTGACGCGGCGCCATTTTTTCAGCAAATCGTCCACCGGCATTGGTACCGTCGCGTTAGCAAGTCTGCTTAAACCAAATTTGTGGGCCGACGCGACAAGTGAGCGCTCGGTCAAGGGAATTTTGCCACAACCCCATCACCCGCCGCGCGCCAAGCACGTTATCTACCTGTTCATGTCGGGCGGCCCATCTCACATCGATCTATTCGATTACAAGCCCGCCCTGCAAAAATATCATGGCCAGGAGCTTCCGGCTTCCGTCCGCATGGGTCAGCGCCTGACTGGGATGACCGCGTTTCAAAAAGCTTTCCCATGCGTGGCTCCCATGTTTCAATTCTCCCAGTACGGTCAGTCTGGCGCTTGGGTTAGCGAATTATTACCGCACATCGCTCAAATTGTAGATGACATTGCGATCGTCAAGTCGCTGCACACCGAAGCGATCAACCACGATCCAGCTATTACGTATATCCAAACCGGTTCGCAACAGCCGGGTCGGCCAAGTCTGGGAGCCTGGGCTAGCTACGGATTAGGAACCGAAAACGCCGATCTTCCGGCCTTCATCGTCATGATCTCTCAGGGAAGCGGCAATAAAACAGATCAGCCTATATTCTCACGCTTATGGGGTAGCGGCTTTTTACCCAGTCAACATCAGGGTGTACGCTTACGCACGGGCAAAGATCCGGTCCTGTATCTATCGGATCCCCCGGGAATCGATCGCTTGACGCGACGCCGGATGCTGGATGCTTTGGAAAGGCTCAATCGTTTTACAGGCGAAGAGGTCGGTGACACTGAAATCCAAACACGAATTGCGCAGTACGAGATGGCATTTCGGATGCAAACGTCGGTGCCTGAACTTACAGATTTTTCCGATGAACCTCAACACATTCTGGATATGTACGGAATTAATGATTCCAAAGTCGACGGTGGCTATGCGCGTAATTGTCTCTTGGCGCGCCGCATGATCGAGCGCGGCGTTCGCTTCGTGCAACTAATGCATCGTGGCTGGGATCAACACGGCAATTTGCCGCGGCAGATCCGCGGGCAGTGTGCGGATGTGGATCGTCCTACTGCTGCCTTGATTCAAGATTTAAAGGCTCGTGGCTTGCTCGGTGAGACGCTCGTGCTATGGGGTGGTGAGTTCGGCCGCACCGTGTACAGCCAGGGGCCCTTGACCCGCGATAACTACGGGCGCGATCATCACGGACGATGTTTCACCATGTGGATGGCCGGAGGCGGAATCCGACCTGGAATTACGTACGGCGAAACCGATGATTACTGTTACAACATCGTCCGCGACCCGGTACACATCCACGACTGGAATGCAACGATCCTGCACTGCCTGGGCGTTGACCACACACGGCTCATATTCCGGTTCCAAGGTCGTGATTATCGTTTGACCGACGTCCACGGAACCGTGGTCGAAGGGCTCCTTGCCTGAGTACAACGCTTTTATGGGGGACACGGCGCAAACGCCGATACGGATTCAAGGCGAACGCACAACTATTAACAGACCTTAAACCAGTTTTGCATCGCTGGTTTATTGTGCCATCGTGGATCGAACCTTTAACGAATGAGCGGTTTTGCCACGCTGGTTTTCGATCGGTGCCGCGTCCCAGCTTCGCATTGCATTCCGCCTGCCTCAGTTTGCGCTGTCAATCGCCTCCGGAAACATGGCTACATAGGCAGAGCACTTAACGGGAGACGTTAGCCGTCTTGCTCACACGTACCCTCGGCAGCAGTGCTACTTGTATCAACCAATGGAGACTATTGATCATGTGCATCCGTAGTACCTGGTTTCATTAGCATCCGGCCCCGCGAGATCTTCTATACGGCGTGACTTAATGATTTGCTGTAAGTGCTTGAATCAACACCCCCTGTTACCCTTAGATCTCTGAAATGGCTTAGAGCTTTCCCGTTACCATCCTATTGCGTTGCCTCATTCGTCTGATGTTGCATGCCTTTTTTCTTCTTCAAGCAACGATTGAACATCGGCAGCGACGTCGGAAGAGAAAAAGAGTTCTCCATGGTCGAGTGTCAACATCGATTTCAGGACAACGGGTGACGATATTTGGCGCGCGAACCCTACTTCGCACGATGCCCAAATGACAAAAAAGCCGTCGTCGCGACTGGCTCCCAGTCTTGCGGTCTGAGGCGGTGGCTCATAATCGCGCGGCTCGGTCCACGGGACTGCCAGTTCGTCCGGAACTTCAATGATGAGTGCTGTGTTTTCAGGACCGTCGCCGAACTCGTCTAAGGTGCGGCCGTGTGTCCAGCGCAGGGCATAACTGTCTCCCACGACGGCTACGTAGTTTGTACGATGCCCTGTGCGTCCCATGACGCGGTACACATCCGGCATACTATCCAATAGGCGCCGATTATGGCTGCTATTCCATGGTTCTTGCAGTCGAAACCGACGATATAGATCTTCGTGTCCTAGGTACGGAAGTAGCAATACGCGCCAACTCAGTAGTTTCCGTCCGCCAACACTAATACTAGCCGGTGGATAGGCTCCGTGCTGATCATAATATTTTTGTAGCGCAGCCGCGATCTTCTCTAAATTATTAAAGCTTGTGTGGAAAGGTGTCTTACCGGTATCCTCTGACGGGACGTTTGACTCGAACTCGCTCTCGGCCGATATCCTCGCTCTTTCTTCCTTACCAGAGAGCGACTGAGACTTGGCGGAAAGCGCCACGGCCCCAATGGGTCCGTCGTTTTGTACCTGGCTGGCAACAAGACTGCTTTTCTGCTCTAAAACCACCTGGTTCGGGTTTGACACACTTAGACGAGCCATCCCATTCTTCCCTGGCATATCCACCCGGCGTGTTCCTTCACCTACGATCCCGGCGCGGCCTTCCGGTCCATGCATCGTCGTGCTCGAAGACGTGTCTATTTCACTTCGCAACTGTTCATCGTTCTGAGTCTCCCTCCCGTCGTGTATCCGCTCATCCTTCAAGCCATCTTCTTCATCTTCGTCAATGCGGCGAATTGCATGGCGTTTCATTTCCGTCTCTGAATGAACACCGCATCCCGCCATGCCCATACAGCACAGCATAAGCATGATGATACACTTTCTAATAATCATACTATCGATGCCACAGTTCAGTTTGGACGCAATTGCTCTCATACAAACGCCTCTTCGCATGCGTGCTCTTGGCCGTTACCACTGCCGCACCCTAACGTCCAATCGAGCTTCCCACTTAAAAACACTGTCATTAGCCCCACAATAGAAGTCAGGTTTCCGCACAAATACATTTTGCGAGGTGTAGGTATATTCTCTGAACATAAAGTATTAAAGATCTGATTTAATTCTTGTAGCAATTTCAGGTGGCCGTTAGTTATGCACAACGCCACGGCGACGATGTCACGGTATTTTTGGGGGTTATGTAATATAAATTCGACGTCATTCTTTGAGATTTTCAGGTCCTTAATCAAACTCTTTCGCACGAGGCTCCCGCCATACACCAGTGTGCGACAGATTACTCGCTCTGCCGTTACGACGGTCAGGAGTGACTGACAATGACCAAGGTCTAACACGGCGTATGCTTCATTGGTCCGTCGGGCCAAGCTGAACCCCATAGAGCGCAGTACTGCGCTCGCTGCCAGCCCAGCGTGTTGCACAGCCACGCGACGTCTAGGGAACACGCTTTGCATTTGATCCGCTATTTGATCGACTAGCTTTTTACGGGTTGCAAATAGCGTGGTAGGCATGGTATTTTCGTCCGTCGCGGATATGCCTTGATGAAACGTCCAGGCAATTTCATCTATGGGAAACGGCAGCCACGTTTTTAGCTCGAATTGCATCAGAGTGGTTAATTGCTTTTCTACACGTGGAAGCATCAGAAAACGGCTCACAAGAGAGTGCCCTGGCAATGAACAGACGATAGGCTCCGACGCGTGACCCTGATTGGAGATTTCTTGTTTTATTCGTTCGAGCAGTGGCTGAGCTTTCGCGGCGTCGAAGCCTTCGTCGTGCTGAGGGTGTTCACTTGCTTTTTCAAGTGGCAGATGTCCGAAGTGGGTAACGCAATACGCGCCATTATGGGCTGCAACGCGTACCCATTTGATCGCCCATGTTCCAAGATCGATTCCCCAAGCAGCGCCGGGATGCTTAGCCAGCGACCACGGGAGCCGTGTTTTCGACTCCCGGTTAGCCAAAGGGCGAATTGCCTGGCCCGGCTGTAAAACTGTTAAAGCAAGCCCAATTGCAGGTACAAACGCGGCTAGATTCGGCAGTTCTTTGATTTCGTTACCTACGCCATTTATCGACGGCAGCTCGCGAATCATTTCAGGCACAATTCCAAGTAGCGTTCGATTTCGTGCTTGGCAGTCGTGCTCGCCACTGCCCTTGTTCACACTCGCTCGTGAGACTACCAATTCGACTCCGTGCTTCTTAGCCACTGGCAGAAGCATCTTTCGTAGCGGATCATTGTTTGGAGCGTTTTGCATGTACATCTCTAGCCACTGCAACTTGCGGCATGAATCAATTAAGCGCCGGCTGATGTCGTTCTGCGCGCTGTTGGGTACATAAGTTAAGAGTGTTTCGGCTGTTCGCCACTTTCGTTGTTGAAAATAACTTATTGCTTCAGTCAACAACCGATCACGGACGAATTCCGCTTGTTTCTTAGCCCATTTGAGTTCTGGCTCTAAGCGCAGCAGTTCATCGAGCAGTCGTGCGCAATCCTTCCAGCGTTTTTCTTCTAAAGCAACTTTCAGCTGCGACTGATATTCAACGATTTGTCTCTTTTTTGAAAGTAGGTGTTGTAGTAGCTCGATCGCAGGTTTAGGAAGGACCGTGGCAGGAAGCGGTTCGAGTAGTTCCAACTGTTTCCTCCAGTCTCCTCGTTTTCCTGCTATTTCTACTTGTTCTAATACTTGACATACGTGTGTCTTGCACTCGACCCATAATGGGTAGTGTTCAAGCCAATAGCGTGTTGCTTCTCGTGCCAAATCATGGCGCTTCCAGTCCTGAAGCGAGGCCCATTTGAACCAAATCGCTAACGCGGCTTCGTGCCTCTGCGATTGCCATTTTTCGAGCGCCTCGTGGTGCTCATCGTCGAATTGCTTTGTGATTCGCCGCCATACGTCCGATCGATGTGAACCACATGCGGTGCAGCATTTCTGTGCGGCTGGGCTAATCGCATCGCATGTCAAACAAATATCCCACAAGAGTTGCCCGCAATTTCCACAATGTCGCGCTGTAGGGGGATTTTCTTTATCACAGACCAGGCAGTGCAAGGAATGTCCAACTGGTGGAAGACTCTGTTCTTTCCAAAACCGCTGGCGCTGCTCCCTTCGCCTCAAGTAAGCATCCAGCACCGATTTAAGCTCCGGAATGGTCAGAATCCTGGCCGCAGCGTTCAGCTTGATATACCTACTTCGCTCCTGGCCGGTTCTGGGGCACTGCGAATCATCGGTTCGCTGCTGGTGGCCTAGCACAGCAGCTATATGTGCGTTGATCATACTAGGGTCAGCGGTGTACGGTTTTAGCCCAAAGCATGAGTATGGAGTTTGAGCGTCGATGTTTTCCATAGCGTCAAACCAATCCTTGACACCGCTCCATATCTGGCTGCTAACAATCGCGAACGACTTGGTTGTATCTTTTTCCTCCATCGCGTACGCTCTCCGTTTAGAACCAATGTCTACTGCGCCCGAATGACGGCGAATCGCACCGGAAGCTCTAAAAGTACGTCTTTCGGATCTTTTGCTGAGTAAATCGTTATGCTCGCTGGTTGTGCCAAATAGTTACACTGGCGAGCATTGGGAGGTACACACAGCAGCAGTTGATAGAGACCGGATATATTAGGGCTTGCGTCACGAAGGGTGACTTGCAATTCCTTGATTTCACTTTTGGCCAAGATACTATCCGGCTCCAAATAATTTGGATCGCGCACGCGCAAGGTCAACGCACACTCTTTGCCAACGTGTTGCGTAACAGCGCCTAGGGAACAGGTACCATCAGCATCAATTGCAGGTCCTACGATCGCAAAGCGCGCGAGCCGTTGTCCTCGGACCGGCAGTTCCCACCGGTACCGGTTTCCCCCTTCAATTACTGCTTCTAGTTCCAGCACGGTCCTGAAATCCCCGGGAGGGATCGAGCCATCAGCCGTTACGGAAAGCTGTACAAAACGATCGCCTTCCTTCTTTTCCCTTGAGAACCGCGCGGACAGGCCGGGCACGTTAGTAGACCACTTACTTCCGGTTAAGCGAAAGGGTTTTCCGTCGCTGGAAGAAATGGTGATCGTGATCGTGCGCTGCTCATAAGGATTTAAATTGTCAAAAACAACCTCTGACGGGTCGCACTGCAAGAGCTCGCGTACTTGCCCCCACACAGCAAATTCGATTTCCGGACGTAGAGGATCGTTTGTTGCTAGTCGAACGGTTTGACGATATTCGTCATCATCCGTAACGTTTCCGGTGTTCCAAACCACGGTTACATGGGCCGACTGTCCCGGTAACACGATCTCTTGAGAAAGCTCGGCGACCGTGCACCGACAACTTGTACTCTTCTTTTGCAGTACTAAACTTCCTGAACCGATGTTGTGTATTTCAAACGTCAGCTCTCCCACGGTATGAGGCGGAAAAATTCCGAAATTACGTTCGTTTCGTGGAACATACGCTCTTGGAGTCCCCTTCCCTTTTAACGGCAACAGTTGGCTTTTGGGATCGAGCAGTACCTGCCCATCGCGCGTAACGAGGAAACGCAATTGAGGATAACGTGGATGTCGGAATTCAAATCGTGCGAGGGCAATGACGCTGCCGCAAGTACCCCCGAGAATAACTATGCCGGTCGCAATGAAAATCCACCATCGGCCCATCTAACACACCTTTTGTCTGAATCGTCTCCAATCACGTTGCGACGACACTATGGCCACATAAGACGAGGTGCCGGTGAGGGACCCTCATGGTCCTCACCGGCTTGAAACTGACAGCGGGGGCTTACTCTTCGAACTTCGAGTGCTTGTGCAAGTTGATCAGGAATACTCCCGTGAAAATGTCTGTCGGCGGCAACTCGACGGTTGAGTCCCGATAACCGATCAGAGCGTATTCGTTTTCTGTGAGATTCTCTGGTACCGCAAATCCCGGGTTGAGGAATTTATCGCCATTGAGATCGGTGAATTCTTTGACCGAGCCATCGGCCATAAGCACGTTACACGTAGCGTTTTTACCACCGCCGTGAACGGCATACCAATCGCGGGTGTCCTGAAGATATGCGCCATTGCCGTTTGGCCCCGTCGGCGGTGGGATGACTCCAGCCACTTCATAGGCTACTTGTTGTGACAAATCGGAGGTCTGAGGGATGAGTCGCACTCGTTGGGCGGCTGGATCCCAAAATGCCGGCCCATCATTCATGGCTTCACACAAGAGCGACCCGGCTTCAATGTAACGTTTAAGCTCATTGGATGTAGCTGCCCATGGATCCGGACCACCCGAGCCGTTGAGAAGCGTCGGACCGAAGCCCAAGGTCAATGCGAGAATCGCCTCATTGATATCACCTGGTGCTGCATCCCCCAGAAGTGCTACTCGCGAACTAATAACCGGACTGGTTTCCAAAACGCGTCGAGACAGCCCACCCTGTGTCGTATCATGTCCCTTGAGTCCTTTGCGTCCCGGCACTCCGACTGTCACAATGCGTGCCGGAGTACCTGCCACGAAGTTAAAGCGAGGCACGCTGCGAGCCAAGTGCCAACTTGCGGCGTAATTGGTATTGTAACCTTGTCCCAGGAGTGCTCGAGACACCAAGGCAGCTCGCTCCGGCGAATTGTTGTCTGTCCCGGCGAATCCCGAAGCGCCCCCTGCTGAAATACCCTGCCACTGGCTAGCTCCGCAGATACCTGAGACCATGCGCTCCGGCGGCACTCCGTCCCTCCCCTCATTGCTGCTTTTGCCCAGCATATCGTTGAGCTTTTCCGGCCCGCGCAGCGGATTGGAGGGACAGAGCAGTTCGCTGTTGGCGGCTTGAATTTTCACTAAATCGGCAACCCATCCCCAAGTGTCCATGCAACCATCTCGGCCAAAGTCCCAGGCTCCGGTAGCAAATCGGCCTTGAGGGTCTTTATCAGCGAACATTTGCATCCCCAGACCGATTTGCCTCAAGTTGTTCTTGCAGGTAGCGTTCCGAGCCGCTTCGCGTGCGCGACTTAAAGCCGGTAGCAAGAGAGCTACCAGTAGCCCGATGATGGCAATCACGACAAGTAACTCCACCAGGGTAAATCCGCGCACTATTTTGTGTTTTGATCTACTTTTCATTTGTTGCCCTCCATTACGTTGATGAACCTAACTGGACCTTAAACCTCACTGCCACGATGTTGCCTGGTTTTTCATAGAGCCACCCGACTACTTTTTCATAACGACCTCCTTATTCGTAAAAGCGATGCTCCACTTCACTCCCAGCCCGTTGTTCGGAATTCTAATAGCCACTGGATGCGCGCAAGGAGAACAGACTAAAGACTTCTTGCGGTTCAATCTCTACTCGGTCGTCGGCAAATCCTGATTGGGAATTAGCGGGAAAACCATTGTTGAGTAAACCATCTTTATTTAAGTCCACGATCCCTCGGACGCTGCCGTCGGCAAATAGCATCATGCACACATCCCCATGTACTGGCGAAAAGCCCCGATAATCTTGTCGCGTATGGTGTAGCCACACGGCATACCAACCCGATGGGCCGGCTTGCGGCGTCCCCGCTGCGAAGCTGGGCACCTGAAGCGTCGTTACCAATAACGGCCCGGAGGTCATGGACTTGGCCAGTTCTGTGCCGGATGGATAGGGACCAATATCTTGAGGAAGCGTTACTGCAGCAGCTTGGGCATCACCCAGCAGTGGGATCGTCGAAGACGGAGCCGGCGACCGGTCCAATTCGTCCAGAGGCAGTGGTCCGACAGTAGAATACCGAGCGCGAATATGGGGACGACATCCCGGACGATTGCTGTGCAAGTTTCCCGAGGCATCCAGCAATGCCCCAGTCCGGACCAAGAACCAACTAGCGCAATAGTTGGTATTGAAAAACTTTTTGAAAATTGCCCCCTCGACCAACTGTCGTCGCTCTTCCGTCCCGGCCGGCAATGCACCGTCGACGATACGCCGACACGGGTTGACGATTGGCGACCCATCCTGCCCCATTCGAGGCAGAGAACCTGCCCAGTCGACACAGGCTGTATGTGGCGAAACCTCGGCGTTTAATAATGCGTGATAGGCCTCGGATACCTGAGCCGTATTCGAGGGACACAACATTTTTCCAACGGGGACCCCGGTTTGAACAAGGTCAGCAACCCAACCGATTTCGGTTACACAGCCATCCAATAGCCAATCGAAATTCCCCGTGCACAGGGTGCGTTTTCGATCCGCATGGGCTACGAATTCAATTCCCAGTTGCCGCAGATTGTTCTGACAGGTTGCCCTGCGGGCCGCAGCACGTGCCGCCTGAATAGCAGGCATCAACAGTCCTACGAGCATGGCGATAATGGCGATTACCGTGAGGAGTTCCACTAAGGTAAACGCGCGACGCGCAGCCCTTTTACGGGCGATTTTGTCATGCATGCTTACTTGTTTGCTGATAGATTGCATCGCCGCCTTCCTTCGTACTTCACGGTCGTACGTGCTTTGCTCCCTTGAGTTCCCGGCTTTCAAACTCGCCCGACAGTATCAGGGAGGAATGTGAAGAGGACGTGAAGCATGAAAGAAAAATTGGTAACTCGCAGAAGCGACGCTGGGATACCCGGTCCCGGCGGGCCGATTTAGGCTAAGTCATGAGCAGTCCAAGGGCAAAGGGAATTAAGGAACGTCTGATCAACTGGCGGTAAACGAGCGTATTGGCTCGATGGAT
>CAYRMD010000037.1:0-47131 GCA_964425225.1 uncultured Pirellulaceae bacterium
TGTTAAAAGGTTCCGTACAATACGGGCGAATTATGCAGAGGTTCCTTAAATCTCCCTGCGCCTTTGCGTTGCAGGGAATAGGCCGCTCCCTCACGTTTTCGCGGCTCTGTTGAGCTGTAGCCGGATCGCCCCTCTTTGTACGAATCCGCACCTTAATCATGAACCGCGTCCCATCTTTAGATCGAGAAGACACAAAAGGGGGATAATAGCCTGCTTGCGCTTTGCTATGCGTGCCACCTGCGATCGAGAGCCACATAACCGGCCCGAAGTACCTTTCAGACAGGCTCATGGGAAGCACGGTGCGCCAGTTGCGACGGAACGGCGATTCAATCCGGGTAAACGCATAGCGGGAAATGCTAAAACCTCAAGTTTGACCGCCGGTTTTCAAGAGTCGGTCACCCAATTCGGCAATCGCCTCATAGACAGCATCCATCAATTGGTCAATCTGTTCTGACCTGATCGCCAGCGGCGGCATAATGACGATTACCGAACCTAAGGGACGCAGGAAAACATTGCGGCGTCGCACCAATTGGCATACCTGCCAACCAACGCGTTCCTCCCAAGCAAACGGCTCGGCCGTTTTCTTATCGCGCACCAATTCGATACCGGCCATTAACCCACATTGCCGCACATCACCCACCAGCGGCAGCGCGGCAATGCGCTCCAAGTGTCGAGCCAAACGTTGGCACTTGGCCGGAAGTTGTTCGAGCACTTTGTCGCGCCGAAAGACCTCCAGTGAAGCCAACGCGACAGCCGCCGCCAACGGATTGCCCGCATAGGTATGCCCATGATAGAACATGCGGCCGGATGCATAGTCTCCCAAAAAAGTTTGATAAATCGGTTCGCTCACCATCGTGGCCGACATCGGTAAATAGCCTGCGGTAAGCCCCTTGCCCAAGCAGAGAATATCCGGCGTCACGGCCTCCTGTTGGCACGCGAACATCGTACCAGTCCTACCGAACCCGACGGCCACCTCATCGGCGATTAACAGCACCTCGTACTGCTCCGTCAACCGGCGAAGACCCGCTAAGAAGCCCGGCGGGTGGCGAATCATTCCCGCCGCACACTGCATGAGCGGCTCGACAACGACGGCAGCGATCTCTTGATGATGGCGCTCGAGCAAGCTTTCGACTCGCTGCAGGTAGTAATCGGCCAAATCCGAAAGCGCTATGTCAGGCGGTCGTCGGTAACTGTCGGGAACCGGCAATCGCAAAACGTCGAATAACAATGGCCGAAACAACGCGTGGAATCGTGCCACACCGCCGACGCTGGCTGCACCTAGCGTATCGCCATGATACGCATCGTCAAAAGCGACGAAGCGCCGCTTCTCGGGTCGTGGTGGATCGCACTGCTGCCAGTACTGAAAAGCGATTTTCAGAGCGGCTTCCACTGCGCACGCTCCGTCGCCAGAGAAAAACACATGATTCAACCCCGGCGGCGCCAATGCCACCAACCGATACGCCAACTCGGCGGCCGGAAGGTTGCCCATCCCCAACGACGTAACATGGGCCACTTTTTCTAACTGGCGAGTCAGCGCCTCGTTCAACACCGGGTGATTGTGTCCGTGGATGTTGCACCAAAGACTGCTGACACCGTCGAGCCATCGACGACCATCGACATCCACCAACTCACAACCTTCCGCTCGTTCAATCAGCCATGGCTCGTACTCCTGCATCTGCGTAAATGCATGCCAGACATGCTCCCGATCCCAGTGCTCGAATCGCTGTCGCTGTAACCGATCCATGCCCTTCACCATACGCCTACCATTCCACCGTGACAGCGGCATCCAGCGCAATGCCCAACAATTCCCGAGCACTCATGCCCACGACGCGCAAATGCAAGAACCCATCCCGAGCCAACACCGCCATAAAGGTGGCATAAGGCTCCTCGTGCTCAGCATCGAACAATCCGAACGTCTCGTGTGGACCACAACGAACGCGAACGACGTCGCCCTTCGGAGCATTGCGCAATTGTTCTCCGGAAATGTCTGTGATTAAGTCGCCAGATTCGGTGAACCCAACGACTTTGCCTGTGACGCGAGCCGACACGACAATAGTCTCCTTTAACCCGCTACCGGTCCTCGATTGTCACGCACCAGTTGTTCATCCGATTGGCACATGTGACACGCGTCGGCGCCTGAGATCGAGCCACCTCCAAATCGCTGGTTTTATTGTATAAACGCGTTGGGCTTATGGAATTCGGGTTTACGTGACGGCCAATGGATGGATCCTCCGATATGCTCGAAGCGTGATCCACGTCGCATCCTCAGCCGCGGAATTCGCCGCTTGGAGCTCTTTCCACTAAAAACAGTTCATTTTCAGAAAGGCGATGTTGTTTGTGCGTGGTGATCGCCGTTGAAGTTTTTCCTTAGTTTCGCCGGCTTAAAGTACGTCTACCGGTTTCCGGCTAACCTGCTGTGACTCGATACGTGGTCCCGTTGTACTTGGTGGCAGACGTGTGCTGGTGACCGGATCAACAGAGCTGTGACTGAAAGCGAGTGGCCCCCCAACAGAGCCGCGACCTTTAGGGAGCGGCACAATAATTCAACGCAACGGCGCAAAGGCGCAATGAACATTGCCTCTACATTTCGATCGCCAGCGCGCACCTTGATGTCGTTGCACCTTCGCGTTTCTTCACCTCCTCGAAGCCCGCTTTTGAATGTCGGCTCCCCTTTTGCTCCGGACTGATGATGGTACTGCACATTCTCTCGGAGCTGCGCTGACCGTTAACGCACGCACGGCCATGCCTCATTTCAAGTAGCCGAAACGCTCAGCGATACGATTCAGCATGTTCGATCGAAGCCCTATACGAATTCCATCGGAGCGCGCTCCGACGAGGGGCCAGAAAGCTCGACGCGTGCCCCAGCCATGCTCGAGCAGTTTTCAGATGATCTGTCAGCGATCTACTCAACATAACGTTGCGTACTCGGTCTTGCGTTGCACAGCCAAATATATCATGCGTTCGTCGGGCACCAGTCGACGGCCACCGGCGTACCGATGGACGCCTCTAAACGGGCAGCTGCATTGCCTTGCACGATGGCTACCTCAAATCGACCTTGGGAACCGAACAACCCCACGAGTGATCCGGAGGGAGCCTCACCGTACGTTCGAACTATCCGAAAAGGATGGCGATAGTCCAGCCACCCGCTGACGAAGCAAGCATGTCGCTCTTGGACCATAGCCGACGTGATGTTGGTCAGAAGATTTCCGAAACGATCGACCAGTAAGACTTCTCCTCGGACGGTTTGCCCATCCCATGTTGGTTTGGGCCAATCCAAGCGCTGCCATGCATCGAGGGGCGAACCCATGGCTGTGGGCGAAACTCCGTTGACAAGATGCGCAGCAACCGGCGCCATGACATCCCGGCCATGGAAGGTAGTAGAAACGTCTCCTATCCAAAATTCTGGCCGATTCAGTTCCACGATTAGACTTGGGGTATCCCGTTCGGCCCACAGACTGACCAGCCCATTATCCGGCCCAATGAACCACTGGTTCGCTAATCGTGCCAACAACAAGCGCCGCTGCGTTCCGACTCCTGGATCGACGACAACAACATGGACGGTTTCCGGCGGAAACCAACCGACACTGTCATGCAAGATAATGGCGGCCTGCCGGACATCGTGCGGCGTGATATTGTGGGTCAAGTCCACAACGCGCGCCTGCGGAGCGCGGCGGCCCAGTACCGCTTTCATTTGGGCGACATAAGGACTATCGAACCCGAAATCCGTTGTAAGAGTGATCCAGCGCATCGGAGTTCACTGGCATTTTTCGATCAATTCCAAGCAAATGCGTTGGACTTCAGCCGGATTGACATTGGGATTCCGTTTCTTGGCTTGGCCGACAAGGGCTCCGACCGCTTGTCGTTTGCCGGCGCGCACGTCATCCGCGATACGCGGATTGGCTTCCACCAATTGGCGACACAGTTCCAGCAACTCACCCCCGCTCAGTGTTTCGATTCCTAAAGCATCAACAGCTTGGACGACACTATCACCGTGCTGGACCATCCAATCAAGCACTTCCCGCGCTTGACTGCCAATCAGCCGACCGTCTGCCACTCGACGCAGAAGTTCAGCCAGCTCAGAAGCTGCCACCGGGTATTGTTCGATACTAATGCGGCGTTCATTGAGAAGTCGCAGGACATCCTGTTGGATCCAGTTAGCCGCCCTGCGAGGGTCGCCGCTTAGTTGCGCCACCTGTTCGAAATATTCGACAAGCGCTCGTCCTTGATTGACCAGTACGTCACTGCTATAAGCATCCAGACCGTATTGGTGTTCGAGCCTTCTGCGCAATGCTGTCGGGAGTTCCTCCAATTCGCGCTCGACTTGCTCGATCTGCTCACCGGTGATCGTCACCTCGGCCAGGTCTGGATCGGGAAAGTACCGATAGTCGCTCGATTCCTCTTTGCGACGCAGTGCAATCGTGACTTCCAACTGGTCATCCCAACCACGGGTTTGCTTGGGTGCCTGCTCTTTGGTAAGCCCGGTCGCCTGCCATTCCAGGTATTGCCGCTGGGCTTCATACTGAAGTGCCCGCTCCACCGATCGGAAACTGTTCATATTTTTAACCTCGACGATCGGCGTAGCGACGGTTCCCGTATCGGTCGGTATGTGCAGATTGACGTTGGCATCGACACGCAAACTGCCCTCCTGCATGTTGCAATCGGATACTTCTAGGTACAAAAGTAACAGTTTCAGTTCGCTCAAAAACGATTTGGCTTCCAGCGGCGAGTGGATATCCGGCTCGGTAACGATCTCCAACAGCGGCGTGCCGGCACGGTTCAAGTCAATGCGGCTGTCCTGCACCCCGGATGCTTCATCATGCAAACTCTTGCCCGCATCTTCTTCCAGGTGAGCGCGACGGATGCGGATGCGTTTCGGGTGAAATCGCCCCTGCAAATCCTGGATCTCCAAATAACCGTTGGTGCCTAACGGCAGGTCATACTGGCTAATTTGGTAGCCCTTGGGCAAATCCGGATAGACGTAGTTTTTCCGATCCCATTTGGTCCGCGGCGGAATTCTACAATGGAGTGCCACGGCGGTGCGGAGCGCCAACTGAAAGGCCCGGCGATTCATGACGGGAAGTGCTCCGGGCAAGCCGAGGCAGACCGGGCACGTTTGCGTATTGGGCGGCGCACCGAATTTGGTCGGGCAACGACAGAACAATTTGGTGCGTGTTAAAAGCTGCACGTGCACCTCTAAACCGATCAGGATTTGATAGGGCGGCGTCTGACTCACAAGGCCGGCCTCCGCTCATGCCAATCGGTATGCTGTTGGTAATGATAGGCCAACTGTAATAAACGTTTTTCGCAAAACCAGGGAGCCTGCAATTGCATGCCGATGGGCAACCCATTTTCATCGAATCCGCAGGGTATAGAAATCGCCGGGACTCCCGCCAAGTTTGCTCCCACGGTGAATAAGTCTTCTAAATACATCGCCAGCGGATCGGCCAGCTTCTCACCCAATCGAAAAGCAGTCGAAGGAGTTGTGGGGCCAACGAGCACATCGACTTGCCGGAACGCCGCTTCGTAATCGGCTCGAATCAGCCGCCGCACGCGCAAAGCCTTCACATAATAACGGTCTTGGTATCCGGCACTCAAGGCAAAGGTACCGAGCATGATACGGCGTTTTACTTCCAAACCGAATCCTTGACTGCGAGTTGTTCGATACAGCCGGACCAAAGGCGAATCGCTTGCTGGTTCGGCTCCGTGCTTTTTGGCACCACTCGACTCGACAGCTCGAGACTCCTGGCTGCGCAAACCATAGTGCATTCCGTCGTAGCGAGCCAGGTTGCTCGACGCTTCACACGGAGCCAGTACATAATAGGCAGCGATTCCGTATCGGGCATGGGGCATCGAGATTTCGACAAGCTCAGCTCCTAAGCGGACGAACACGGCGATGGCTCGTTCAATGGCCGTAACCACCGACGACCGGAGTCCCTCACGAAAATGTTCCCGTATTAGACCGATTCGCATCGGTCCCAACGGTGCCTCGAGCCCCTCGTGGTAGGCTTCTGCAGGAACAGGGGCACAGGTTGAATCTCGCCGATCCGGACCTGCCAGCACACTCAGGAGTCGAGCCACGTCCTCGGCGGTGCGAGCCATTGGGCCGGCTTGATCTAAACTGCTGGCGTAGGCCACCAATCCGTAACGGCTGACGCGACCATAAGTGGGTTTCAATCCTACGACACCGCAAAAGGCAGCCGGCTGACGGATCGACCCACCGGTATCGGTTCCCACAGCTAGGGGCACCTGCCGGGCTGCCAAACACGCTGCGGAACCTCCACTGGAACCTCCTGGAACCCGCGTGGGATCCCACGGATTTCGTGTGGGAAAAAAAGCAGAGTTCTCGGTGGAGCTTCCCATTGCGAACTCGTCGAGATTCGTCTTGCCGATAAGCACGCCATCCGCGGCGCGCAAACGTTGGACGACGGTGGCGTCGTACGGCGGTCGGAACTGAGCCAACATGCGCGAACCACAGGTGGTGGGTTCGCCCCGCGTACACAGCACATCCTTCACCGCGATCGGCAGGCCGGCCAGCACCCCGAGTTTCTCGCCGCGACGGCGCCGCTGGTCGATTTGACGTGCCTCGGCAAGAGCTTGTTCGCGCCGCACAAGGAGAAAAGCGCGCACGACTTGGTCGGTGCGGTCGATCATATCCAGCGATGCTCGAACCAATTCTTCGGAAGTAATGCGACCCTCAGCCAAGTCGCGTAGCACACTCGTCGCTGAGCGATCCCACCACACGGCTGTCACTTCCTTCGACGGGATAGGCCGGCTGCCGTGGGGCACCGTTGGCGAGCGATCCTAATGGGAGTTCTTCGAATTTACAGTACCGGCGGCACTAAAAAAAACTCGCCATCCTGCTTCGGCGCGTTGGCTAAAGCTTCCTCACGCGCAAGACACGGCTCGGGTTCATCTTCAGCCCAAACATTCGACAAGTCGAGAGCGTGCGCCATTGGCTCGATCTGCTCGGTATTCAACTCCTCTAGCCGCTCGACATAAGCCAAGATCTCAGCAAGGTCGTCCTTCAAACGCTCGACCTGCTCCGGATCGAGCTCCAGGCGTGCCAGATCGGCAATCTGACGCACCCACTCAGCGGTAATCTCCACGGGCACCTGTGTTCCCTCGCCCATCTATCCGGCCAACCGACAACTATTTTCCCGGGATCCAATAAGCACGCCTCGCCTCTAACTGGGGGCAGACGCGCCATGAGCCACATGATCCAGACTAAACGGTTTACGACGCACGGCCTTTTGCACTGCACCGCCGCGTAGGCATTGCGTGCAAATGCGCATCGTTTTGGTGGTACCGTTCGGCAATGTTACTTTCATGCGTTGCAAGTTGGGTCGGAACTTGCGCCGCGAAATGCCCGTGATCTTCTTACCCACTCCACCTAAATACTTTGCTTTACCACGGGTTTCAATTTGATTGCCGATTTGGGATGTCTTGCCGCAAATCTCACAACGCTCCGCCATTTTTGGGTGCTCCCGAGCAAAACTCAAAAATGGATCGCAACTTTCGACAAAGGCACATTGTGTTGGTGTCCACCTTGCGGCGAACTCTTGCCGTTCTCAATCTTAAAGCGCCGCAAATGATAAAGTATATCAAACCTCGCCCTGTGCTCAAGGCGAGCACGCTGCTACTAGGACGTGTGTTTTGATTTTTGTGCGACTATTCCCGCGGCGGGGGAGATCTGATCTAGGTCCACCTTGTTTCCCCAGATGCGTAAGACCTGACAGGTGGCCCGCAAACATTCTTTAAAAAAGCGTTCTACCGAGCAACATCCCAACAGAGCCGCGACCCTAAGGGAGCGGCACCACGTGAATCGGGCCACGCTGTTAGATCGGGACGGGTTGGGAACCAGCCGCTACCGATCGTGCGTTACCGAGGTGCACCGAGCTCGTGGTGCTTTCGGCAAGCGATCTGTGTGCGTTTAATCGTAAGTGAACCGCCCGCGCAGAATGGTAAGTCGTAATTTAGGTTGGACAGTGGCACGTGTGCTTCGTGATTGCAGCGGCAATATGAACGCACCGGGGTGACAAGCGCAAAGACACGAAGACGCTTTTAGGAGATGGACGCTAGATGGTATCTTCTTAGCGCCGTTGCCCCTTAGCGCCTGTACATTGAATGCGATTGGCAGCTTTCTTACGGTCGCGGCTCTGTTGGGCCTTCGTTCCACGTAGCGCCTTTGCCAAGAAGCACCGGCATCGGCTCGCATTGGGGTTGGCCGAAAAAGGCGCAGCTACGCCGGGCCCGGCTATTGACCGAACCATTTCCTCGAGCATTACGATAGATACTTCGCTTCCCTTCCTGCCGCGGAAAATAGGCAAGCTTCCGCCATGGCCAGCCTCGTACTTTAAAACTCCACCTACAACCACGATGCACACACAAGGTCGGACACGGACTTATCGCACGTCCACTCCTCTTGCCTCGTGAGCCCTGAATCGGATAAATTGCGATGGGCTGTTCCAGATTTGTGTAGAGCTCTGCCAGCAGATACTCGCGAGGATCCAACCCATGAAAAAAGGCATTCATCCCCCGTATTACGAAACGGTGGTTCGGTGTGGGTGTGGGGAAACGTTCGTTACCCGCAGTACCCGCAAGGAGTTAAAGGTCGACATTTGCAGTTCCTGTCACCCGTTTTTTACCGGTAAACTCAAGTACGTGGACACAGCCGGACGCATCGAGAAGTTCCAGAACAAATTTGGTTCTACGGCGATTAGCAGCCTGCAGCCGAAGAAGAAGAAAACGCGGTAGGTGCGTTTCATTCGAAGGCGTCGTGCGGGATGTCCCCCTACGGAGCACGACGCTCTTTTTTTCGATATCCGGCGGATTGATGCCCACCCGAACAGAATTCGCCCATGACGAAAAGTTCTTCGCTTCGTGAAACGCTGGAAAAGAACTTAGCTCGGTTCGAAGAGTTGGAACGCCAGATGCAAGATCCGGCCGTTCTTAGCGATTCGGCCCGTGTCGGTGCTTTGATGCGCGAACATGGAGCGCTGGCTCGCATTGCGCTCAAATACCGGGCTTTTAAGAAGATCAATCAGGAATTGACTGAGCTAGCCGCGTTGGCTCATAGCCACGATGCCGAGGAACGACAGTTGGCTGAAGAGGAAATGGCCAAGTTGCGGCAGGAGCGAGAGAAGATCTGGGATGAACTGCTGACCCTCACGGTTGGCGGTGAAGATGCCGCCCGAACTCGATGTGTTATGGAAATCCGTGCCGGTACCGGCGGCGAAGAAGCAGCACTTTTCGTGCGCGATCTATTCGAAATGTACAAGAAACACGCCGATCGTAAGGGCTGGAAAGTTGAAGTGCTCGACACCAGTCCCACCGAGCTCGGTGGTTTTAAAGAAGTCATCATGGCCATCGAAGGTGAGGGGGTTTATCGGGAACTGCGGTATGAAAGCGGTGGGCACCGGGTGCAACGTGTACCGGAAACAGAAGCCAAAGGCCGCATCCACACGTCGGCCGCTACGGTCGCCGTGCTGCCAGAACCGGAAGATGTGGAAATCGATTTAAAGCCAGAAGACTACCGCAAGGATATTTTCTGTGCCAGCGGTCCGGGCGGTCAACATGTCAACAAGACCGCTTCGGCCGTACGCTTGACACATTATGCTACGGGCATTGTGGTTTCTATCCAGGACGAAAAAAGCCAACATAAGAATCTTGCCAAGGCCCTGCGCGTACTGAAATCGCGGCTTTATGAATACTATCGAAGCCAAGAAGAAGCCAAACGCGCCGAAGAACGCCGGAGCATGGTCGGGAGCGGCGATCGCAGCCAACGCATTCGAACGTACAATTTTCCTGAAAACCGAGTGACGGACCACCGCGTGCCGGGACTGACCTTGTACAAATTGGACCAGATCTTGGCCGGTGACTTGCAACCGATTACCGATGCCCTAATCGAATACGATCGCCAGAGCTTGCGAGACCAGATGGGTAGTGATTTGGACTGAACGTGTTTCCGAGGTTGCCTCCATGACCGCGGCACCCGAATCCTGGACGGTAGGCCGCCTTTTGACATGGACCACCGACTACTTAGCTCGGCATGGTTCGGCTACCCCACGGCTCGATGCGGAACTATTGTTGGCCCATGTCCGTCACTGCCCGCGTATCGGACTCTATACTCACTATGGTGACGAGGTGGATGCCGAACAACGTAACGAGTTCAAAGAACTCATTCGGCGCAGGGCACGAGGCGAACCGGTCGCCTATTTGATCGGCCGCAAAGAATTCTATTCGCTTTCCTTCACAGTCACTCCGGCTGTGCTCATCCCACGACCGGAAACCGAAGGAGTTTTAGAGGCGGTGCTCGATCGAGCACGTCCCCTGATCGATCAAGGTCGCTTGATCCATCTTGCCGATGTGGGAACCGGTAGCGGAGTTTTAGCCATCTGTGCGGCAAAATTCTTGCCCAATATCCGCGTTACGGCGATCGATATTTCTCCGGAAACTCTGGAAGTAGCTCGCCAAAATGCCCTCCATCATGGCGTCGCCGATCGAATCGAGTTCCTTTTGGGTGATCTGCTGTCGTGCGTTCCATCGGGTACCCGGTTTGACTTCGTGATGAGCAATCCGCCTTATGTGTCTGAAGCCGAGTATACCCAATTGCCGGCTGACGTTCGCCGCTACGAACCTCGGGTGGCATTGGTAGCCGGACCCACCGGCATGGAAGTCATTGAACGACTGGTTGCCGATAGCCCCCAATTCTTGCAGCCGGAAGGATGGTTGATCTTCGAAATCAGCCCCATGCTGGCTGACCGCGTGGAGCGATTATTTGTCGGCAACCGGCACTGGCAACATGTGCAAAAGCTTCGTGACTTGGCCGGCCAGGATCGCGTGGTTGGAGCTCAGTATCGACCAATAGAGGTCGAATCATCCATCCGGCTAGCCTCTGGAGACGGCTGCGGATCCTCGAGCATCGAGCCAATGCCTTCCCCCAGCAGGTCTGCCGAATTCGATTCCAGCGATACCTGAACCAGTCTCCCCGTAACGTGTTGAGGTTCGCCGGCCTCGACGCGCAACTGGTTCGCTTCGCTGACACAAGTTCGGTTCCGTCCTGAGCGGCGAGCTTCTTCCAGGGCTGCTCGTAGTTGTCCCAGCACCTGCGATAACGGTTCTCCTCGCTGCCAGCCCAACACCGCGCAACTGACGGTCAGCTCGTAGAACATTCCTCCCACGGCGAACGAAGAGGCTTCTACCGTTTGGCGCAGCCGCTCGGCTACCCGCACGGCGTCGCTGAGAGGCGTTCCGCCGAGCATTGCCAAAAAAGTGGCTCCTCCCAACCGCCCCATGCGATCAAAACCCCGCTCCGAACGGAGCTGATCCATTGCGAGCTGAGCGACGGCATCCACTAGACGCTCTCCCAGGTACACACCGCGTTGTTGCTGAACACGTCGAAAGCGATCCACGTCGACCAAGACCGCTGATACCGGACAGTCTGGTGAGACCGATTCCCAAAAAGCGTTCACTTGGCATTCCAAGCCCAACCGGTTCCATAGGCCGGACCAAGAGTCACGCAGCAGGCTGTCCGGAAGCTCCCGCCACCGTTTTACCTGGTCACCCATGCGTGCCAACTGTTCGTGCAGTTCGTCCCGCAACCCGTGAATCAGTTCCGAGACGTTCACTAGACAATCACGCGTCTCCTCCGTACGGGCCCAAGGCATCTGTTCAGAACGCCTCGTGAACTGAGCAATCAATTCTGTCAGATGTCGCGCCAAATCGCTCCAGCTTTCACCTGCCTGATCGAGTTGTGCCTGCGGTTCGAGCAAGGCTATGCGCCGGGCTAACCCACCCGCTTCATGGAGCATGGCTGCTAATTGGAAGGCTGCTTGGAGCGCCTCACCTAAGGGGCGTTTTGCGTCGGCCTGCCCCTCGGCCAGATGGAGTTGTCGATCGAGCTCCAAAAGCCGCCGCTGGCCCCCCAATATGGCGACCAGTAAACTCCACCGTAATTGCTCGCCCAAACTCTGGAACCTGACAGGTACCTGGCCCCATGCGGCCCACTGCCGGACCGCGCGATCAAGCTCTTCCACCAAGCACGCAGCATCAGGAAGCCGCGACTCGTTAGGTTCTTCAAAACCGCCACTTCCTTTAAAAGTCTGAGCCACCCTTCGATGGTACAGTAGCGCCAACAGCCAACCGAGGCCGATGTTAACGATTGCTGTTGAAACTAGATAAAGCAGCAGTTTCGAGCTTTGCATACGGCACTTGCCATTGGGCCGGTAACAGCTTCCATGGCTTTCTTATCGATCCTGAAAACCATACGGGAATCGCCGGTGGAAATTCCAAGCTGTAGCGATAATGTCTTCGATCCGCTCGTAGCATGGCTTCCACGCGAGCACCTGACGCGCCCGCTGGATATCGGCTACGAGCATCGGAGGATCACCGGGACGACGCGGCCCAATACGGACCGGAATCGGATGCCCGGTTACCTGCCGACACACCTCGATCACTTGCAGCACACTGTATCCATGGCCCAATCCCAAGTTCAGTTGCAACACGTTCCCTGGTTCAAGCCGTTCGAGTGCCGCCAGGTGTGCTTCGGCCAAATCTTCCACATGCACGTAGTCGCGGATGCACGTGCCATCCGGGGTAGGATAATCGTTTCCAAAAATCACCAATTCTTCACGGCGACCCAACGCCACCTGCAGTGCCAGAGGGATAAGATGAGTCTCCGGGTCGTGATCCTCTCCCAAACTGCCATCGGCGGCGGCGCCGGCCGCATTAAAATACCTCAATGCGACGGCAGCCAAACCGTAAGCTCGAGCATAATCGACCAACGTGCGCTCGAAACAGTATTTGGTAAACCCGTAGGGATTGATTGGTCTTTGCGGTGCATCTTCGGTGATCGGAATCGATTCGGGAATACCATACGTAGCAGTCGTACTGGATAAAACCAGACGTCCCACCTCGGCTTGTCGCATCGCTTCTAACAGACTAATGCCGGCGGCCAAATTGTTCGTGTAATATAGAGCCGGGTCGGCTACCGATTCACCCACCAACGTGAATCCAGCGAAATGCATCACGGCATCGATCCGCCGCTCGCGCAACACCGTCGCCAGGTAGCGAGTATCCGCGATGTCACCAAAAATCAGCTTCTGTTCCGGCACAGCACGACGGTGCCCGCGGCATAGATTGTCATAGACCCACACCTCATAGCCCCGTTGTAACAAGGCCCGTGTGGCGTGAGAGCCAACGTAACCAGCCCCTCCGGTCACCAGTATGTTCATCAGCCTCATCCGATTTTAAATCGCCAGGAGCCTACGTGGCTGCTTGGCAATCCAGCGCGCTTTAGCTCGCATGGCTCATTCGTACGGCCCACTCGCGATACCCGCTAGCCACTCATTTCTCTGCCGGCGCTCTTCTAACTTCCAATGCCACAACTCACCTATACCGTCCGAAATTTTCTCCTCATGGCAATCTACCTTCCAATCCTATCACACATACTGAGTACCTCTTGCTCGAAAGGGTATCCGAGCCCGGCGGCGAATCACTAGCAGTGCAGCGCTTTTTGAAAAAATCCACTTTTCATCATGGATAGTTAGCATTGTAACACTCAAAACGAATATTCCGTTAATGGAAAAGAATCCAGTAACAACACCGATAACACGTGCCGCTGTCCATCGACTGCTCAGCCATAGAGTACGTTCAAAGAGGATTCCACTTTGCAACCGAACTACGGTAACAGACCCTCGACAATGGCTGGGAGGAGCGCGTAAGTGGCGGACCTCGATCCGAAGCGGGTCACGATTCAGAAAAAGGCAGGGGGGCAAAACCCAGCCTCATTTTCTAAGCAGCCGTCCGATCACGACTACTGGGGCGAAGCATTTATCGATTACCTGCGCAGTGAGTGTCGCTTATCGGAAAACACCGTTCAGGCATATCGCCGGGACATGCGGCATTTTTGGGAGTGGTTGGGCAAACGGCCCTTGGAGCAAGTCGACACGTCGCTTCTAACCGACTACCTGGGTTGGCTTTGCGACCGAAAATTGGCACCCAATTCTGTAGCACGCCACGTAGTCTCGTTGCGAATGTTTTTTCGATACTTACAACTTGAGGGCCGAGTGGCTACCAATCCCGTCGAGTTACTGTCAACACCGCGGACTTGGGAACGCGTGCCGTCGGTGATTTCCGTGGAACAGATCGAGCAGTTCCTACATGCTCCTCTGCCGAGCGATCCGCTCTGGCGCCGAGACCGCGCGTTACTTGAGCTGCTCTATGCCACGGGATGTCGCGTCTCGGAATGCTCGCATCTGACGGTCAAAGATACTTACCTAAATGAACGGTATTGCCGTTGCCGAGGCAAGGGCAACAAGGAACGCCTGATACCGCTCCACCCACAAGCCGTCGAGGCCATACGCCACTACTTGGAACAGGAACGACCTACCTTGGCAGCTCGCACGCCAACGCCACCAGAATGGCTGCTCTTATCACGAAGTGGCCGACGTTTGCGCCGCGAAGCGATCTGGGAGCTGATCAAGAAGTATGCTGCACGAGCCGGACTCCCGCCTACGATCTCGCCGCATACACTACGCCATAGTTTCGCGACGCACTTACTGGCCGGAGGAGCCGATCTACGACAAGTTCAAGAAATGTTAGGCCACGCCAATATTCGCACGACGCAAATCTACACCCACGTCGATTTATCGCGTCTGAAACGCGTGCACCAACGGTTTCACCCTCGAGGTTAAGAATTTAACGCAAAGGCGCTAAGGCGCAGAGGCGCAATCGACATAAAACCGAAGAGCTGGATTTCGTACGATAGCCCCTGCGCCCGCTGCGGCCCGATGCGCCGGTACGACCGCTGCGTTGCCCGCCCGAGCGTACACAATATGGCAAACGTCAAGCGTAGTCTGTCCGTGGCTAAGCCAACAGCTTATCCACGACGCATCCCCCAATATCCGTCAAGCGAAAATCCCGCCCCTGAAAACGGAACGTCAAGCGAGTATGATCCAGACCCAACAGATGAAGCACCGTGGCTTGGAGATCGTGCACGTGGATCCGATCTTCGACCGGATAATAACCGATTTCATCTGTGGTACCGACGGTTTGTCCGACGCGTACACCGCCACCGGCCAACCACATGGTGAACGCCTCGATGTGATGATCCCGGCCCATGAAGTCCCTTGGCTCACCTTGGGGAGTCCTGCCGAATTCACCGCCCCAAATCACCAACGTCTCATCTAACAAACCACGTCGTTTAAGATCTATAATCAGCGCCGCACAGGCTTGATCCACTTCTCGGCACCGTGCTTCAAGGGCTTCGCCTAGATCGGTGCCTTTGTTTCCATGATGATCCCAATCGGTGTGATACAGTTGGACAAAGCGAACACCGCGTTCTACCAACCGCCTCGCCAATAAGCAGTTGTTGGCAAACGACACACGGCCCGGTTCGGCACCATACAGCCGAAGTGTCTCCTCGGTTTCCTGCGACAAATCCATCAGTTCTGGGGCACTGATTTGCATGCGGAACGCCAACTCGTACGAGGCAATCCGAGTCAAGATCTCCGGATCCGCGGCGTGGCCAAACCGCAGCCGATTCAGGTCTTGGACTGTTCGAACAAAAGCCTCTTGCCGTCTGGTGTCGATACCGGCAGGAGAGGCAAGATACAGGATCGGCTCACCACGGGATCGAAACGGAACCCCCTGATAGGTAGTGGGCAGAAACCCACTGGCCCATAGTGCTGCGCCACCCCGAGGTCCGCGCGGACCCGATTGCAGCACCACGAATCCCGGCAACTCCTGGGATTCACTTCCTAAGCCATAGGTGATCCACGAACCCATGCTAGGCCGGCCCGAGAATTGAGGCGACCCGGTGTTCATGAATAATTTCGCCGGACCATGGTTGAAAACATCTGTGGCCATCGTGCGAATAATACACAACTCATCAGCCACCGCATGTAGATGCGGTAACAACTCGCTCATTTCAGCTCCCGATTGGCCACGTCGAGAAAATTTGCGGGGGGAAGCCAGCAAGGTGGCATCTTTCTTGATAAATGCAAACCGCTTATTTTCGACAAACGATGGCGGAATTACCTGCCCGTGCAATTCACGCAATTTCGGCTTATAGTCAAAAAGATCCAATTGGCTGGGACCGCCCGCCATAAACAAGAAGATCACACTGCGTGCTCGAGCGGGAAAATGAGGCGCTTTAGGCGCTAAAGGCGAAAGCACAGGTACGGCAGCCGATGCATCCGCATGGGTCAAACATGCTAACGCAATCGCACCCAAGCCGATCGGACCATATTCAAGAAACTGCCGGCGCGTCGCATTCCAGGCTCCTAAGGAATAAGCCGCTGTTTGGTCAGCCGAAACCGGTAATACTGGCTTTTCCACGGCACCATCTCCCAGTCACTTATACGGACCCAAAACCTATTCGCGAGTGACGAACTCGTCCAAGTTAATCAGCACACGTGCGACACTGGTCCACGCAGCCCACTGCGCGGCAAATTGCGGATCCTCCAGCTTGGTTTGATCTAGAAAACGTGTTGCCGAGTGCGGGTCGGCCAAAAAATCAGCCGCCTGTTCCGCATAGAAAGCCAGCAACCGCTGGCACTCTTCTGCCGTCGGATACCGAACCAGGCACTGTCGAAACAGCCGAATGACCCGCTGCTCATCCGATGCCAAACTCGTATCAAGAACGATGCGACGCGCAAGTTCCCGTGCTGCTTCGATCATTAACACATCGTTGGCCAGTGCCAACGCCTGCAGAGGTGTGTTAGATCGAATGCGGCGTGTGCACGTTGCATTGGCATCCGGAAAATCAAAAACCACCAACGCTGGATGGGGACTGGAACGCCACAAATAGGTATACATCGCCCTTCGATATCGATCAGCACCGGTAGCTGTGGGCCAAGGCTTCTTATCCTGGGTAAAATCGAATACCCCCTCGGGCTGTGGTGGATAGACGCTTGGTCCACCGATCACCCGGGTCCACAAGCCGCTGGCCGACAGAGCCGCATCACGGATCAACTCTGCATCGAGGCGCAGACGGCTTTGACGCGCCCACCACACGTTGCGCGGATCCACGATGGCAGACTCGCTCCAACGCGAACTTTGCCGATAAGCCGCCGAAGTAACGATCAGTCGATGCAATTTCTTCAAATCCCAATCTTCTTGGAATCGCCTGGCCAACCAGTCCAATAGCTCCGGGTGCGTCGGCCGGGAGCCCTGCGTACCGAAATCGTTTTCCGTTTCGACAAGCCCTTTACCGAAAAAGTCTTGCCAGGCGCGATTCACTGTCACGCGAGCGGTCAAAGGGTTACGCGGATCCACAAGCCACCACGCAAGGTCCAGACGATCGGCGGTCGATTGACGCGGTTCTAATGGCGGCAGCACTGCGGGAACTCCAGGATCGACTTTGGCTCCAGGTCGAAGAAAATCGCCTCGAATCATTATGTGTGTAGCGCGCCGTGCCGCACGCTCGCGCATCACCAACGACTTGGCAAAAGTCGGCATCGAACGCCGCACCTGTTCGATCTTTTCCAAAATCGGGAATCGCTGCCGAGTAGCAGGCAAGCGCTTAAAATAATCGAACAAATGACGATTCAATTCCGCAGTCCGATCTTGGCGTGCCAACTGGATCGCATTGAGCACTTGAAATGGGAGCTTGCTTTTTTCCTCTTCGGGTAACTGCATCTCCCATTCGATTTCCGCTTGCTCGATTTCATCTTGAAGATCCTTCAGTTGAGCTTCCAAAGCGACAATCTCGCGCCGCAACCTTTCTGCCCGCTCCGGTTCACCGGCCATGATCTGCTCGCGAGTCGGCACGTCAATCTCCGGCTCATCCGCGTTATTAAAAAATGCAAATAATCGATAATATTCCCTTTGAGTAATCGGATCATACTTGTGATCATGACATTGCGCGCAGCCGATGGTGAGTCCCAAAAATACGGTTCCTGTCGTATTCACACGATCGACGGTGCGCTCGACCCTAAACTGTTCTGGATCCGTTCCACCTTCTTCGTTGAACAACGTATTGCGATGAAAACCGGTTGCTACCAGTTGATCGAGCGTCGGTGAAGGCAACAGATCGCCAGCTAATTGTTCGATTACGAATTGGTCAAACGGGACATTGCGGTTCAACGCGTTGATAACCCAATCGCGGTACGGCCAGATTTGGCGAGGCATATCGCGCGTGTAGCCGTTGGAATCGGCGTATCGCGCCAGATCGAGCCAACGGCGAGCCCACCGTTCACCGTAATGCGGGGAGGCCAACAGTCGGTCGACCACCTTTTCATACGCATCAGGGCTCGAATCCGCCAAGAACGCATCCACCTCGTCGGGACTAGGCAAAAGGCCAATTAGATCCAGGTACACGCGACGCAACAGTACTTCACGCTCTGCCTCTTCAGCAGGTCGAAGCCCGCGGGGAACCATCGCCGTATAAAGAAAAGCATCTATCGGTTGGCGAACCCACTCGGAGTCCGCTTGTGGCAGTGGCACGGCGCGAATCGGCTGAAAAGCCCAGTGCAACGACGTCCGAACGACAGGAGCTTCCTCCTCCTGGTCGGGGCCGGGAGCTCCGTGCACTACCCAAGCTTCCAGCACAGCACGGGCCGCAGCATCGAGTTGGGGCTCCTCGTCCGGCGGCATGGGCAAAAACCGAACATCGTTGCGACCAATGGCTCGCACCAAAGGACTCTCGCCGGGCGCTTCGGGCAATACAGCCGGACCACTGTTCCCGCCGCGCAGAATGCCCTGTCGCGTATCCAAGCGCAGGCCTGCCTCGTGCCGCTCCCTGCCATGACAACGAACGCAATACCGATCCAAGATTGGCCGTACCTCACTTTGGTAATCGACTGGCACAGCCGGTGGCAGTTCGCCACGAGCACAGCAGGCTAGTACCAACCAACCCACAATCACGCGTACAAGAAACCCTGCCATGGTGTCGACTTTGGCGTGTGGCATGACGGTTCGCGCTGGTTTACTCGTGAATTGATGCGAACTCCGGAAGCCGACGCGTGCGGGAAGGCCTTCACGACACATCGTACTTCCTTCAAGGTAGGTCCGTCACTCGTTGCCTATTATCGGACAGTGCATATTCGATTGCAACCAAGACTTGGACTTCTATCGATCCATGCGGCAGCACAGCGGCATGGTGCAGTCCGTTAGGCTCACCATGTTGCTAACGAGCGGCTACGGGACAGACTGGCCATTGCGTTTGCCTTTCGATGGCCAGCAGGCGATTATATTTGGCCAATCGATCCGATTGAGCCAGCGAGCCGACTTTGATCGAATGCCCCCAGGCTACTGCCAGGTCCGCCAGCCAGTTGTCTTCGGTCTCGCCGCTGCGAGCACTAACGGAAACATGCCAACCAGCTTTCCACGCCAATTGTCGCGACTCGGCCGCTTCCGTAAGCGTTCCAATTTGGTTGACTTTCAAAAGGAGACCATTGGCAGCTTGCCGGTGCATCGCTCGCCGAATTCGGTCGGGTTGCGTGCATAACAGATCGTCGCCAATGACCAATAGGCGCTGCCCGAGCTGTTGGAACAACGGCGGCCAGCTTTCCCAATCGTCTTGAGCCAAAGGGTCTTCGATACTCACCAAGGGAAAACGTTCGCTCCACTCCCACCACTTGTCGATCAGTTGGTTGGCACTATGTGGCACACCGTCGATGATGTAGTCGGTACCGTGCCAACAATGGCTTGCCGCGACGTCCATAGCCAACGATATGTCGCGTCCGGGTAAGAAACCGGCCCGCGCAATCAGGTATGTTGCGTCGGCGAGCATGGCTTCGCTCGTCGCGAAGTCGGGTGCTAAACCTCCCTCATCCGCTTTTAACGGCCGTGTGCCGTATCGCTCACGACACCACCGTGCTGCTTCCTGATAAACGGCAAAACACGTGGCCAAACACTCTTCGAAGGTTGCCGCATGCGGCACGACCATGACATCCTGGATCGACACTTGACCGCCGGCGTGTTTTCCTCCGCTAAATAGGTTGATCATTGGCCTGGGGAGTTGGTGAGGGACTTCCGCGACTAGCTCAGTGAAATACTGATAAAGCGGCTGGCGGCGACGGCTGGCTTCGGCCCGGGCAAAGGCCAAGGAGACCGCTAAAAGAGCGTTGGCTCCAAGCCGATTCTTTTGTGGTGTTCCGTCGAGCTCTATCAGCGCGCGGTCCAACTCCTGTTGTTGTTCCAATCGTTTGCCGACGAGTGCCTCAGCTATCGCTCCGCGGATGTGCTCGACAGCTCGGAGGCATCCCCACCCGCCAAAGCGTCGCGGATCGCCATCCCGGACTTCGATCGCTTCCGCTGCACCGGTCGACGCACCCGAGGGGACAGAAGCAATTCCGACGTGACCACCGCCAAGGAGCACCGTCGCCTCGACAGTGGGTCGACCCCGGCTGTCGAGAATCTCTCGTGCATCGATGCGCTCGATGACCGCCATGGACTATGCGGACTCCTCTTGCATGGCGATCTGTGTCAAAAACTTCTCGATCACCTCAGGGATGCCTTGTGGGCCTTGCCGAAGGAGCGCCACGACCGCCGCTTTTTGACGCTCCCGTTCTTCAGGCGAAAGGTACTCCAGAACCGAACGGCAAGCAACTCGTGCCAACAAACAGGCCAACAAATGCCTCACTGCCCGCTCTTCGAATCCCCTAAACCACGGCGTAGAACTAACGCTGTGGCGGTAGACGCGCCAAAAAAGCTGGGCAGCATTTCGACATTCTTGGCGAAACGACCGAAGATGATGTGCTTTACTCAAAAGATGGGTCATGGCAAAACTCACATCGAAGGCTGGATCGCCCCAATGCAAAACTTCATGATCGACCAATATCAAATTGCCACAACTAATAATGACATTTTTCGGACTATAATCGCCGTGTACCGCTGTTAGATGAACGGTGCGAGTTTCTTCGGCCAACTGCCTCAAGAACGAAGCCGCCTCGGAGACTTGCGTAGCCGTATACTCATAATAGGGCTCGAGTCGAAGTGTCTCAAAATTACTGCAGTCTTGAAGCTGCTCCTGCCAAATATCCGACTGCTTCCAGCTCGCGATATGCAATTTCGAGAGCAGCAGAGCAAAATCCTGCACACAATGATCTTCCACCCTACCACGCATCAATTGCTCTTTCCAACTAACAGCATCGCGCCGTATAGCGTGCATAGCGACAAAATGGTTTTTCTTATCGAAGAACACAGGAGCCGGAATGTGTTTTCGGCCTAACAGGCCGCGCAGCATCCGAAGCCCGAGCCATTCGCGCTCGATGCGCTCCGGCGAACTAAACCACTCGACCGGTACGCGCAATTTCGGTAACGCCTGTTTAAGGAACCATGAGCGACGCGGCGGATGTTCCACAATCACGGTGCGGTTCGAAACTCCACCGCGCACCGGTTGGATTGTCACGCGTTCGTCAGGACGAATACGCTTCGATTCAAGCAGATACTGGGTAAGTGCCTTGGGATCCTCGATATTTAGCGCACCCTCCGACATCGCGTGCTCCCTCGTGCAAGGGACTATGGTGGTACGATCCCCAATCCTAAGTACCGGTGCCGTTTTATTTCCACAGGGCGATAAGCCACGCTCTACGGTGAGGTAATTTTAGATTCCAATTGTTGTAATCGCGGTGCAAACCAATCGACTTGTTGTAGCTTTTCCAATCGACTTTTGAGCTCGTCGATTAGGTGACGCACCACGCGCCGGTTCTCATCGGACAACTCTTCGTGCAGCGTTAGAGCCTCCTGCACAAACTGGTCGGCCCAGACCTCCGCATGTTGTTGTTGCTGCAGAGCCAAATGGACGCTGATCAGCCCGACGAGGGTCTGTAGGCGTGCTACGTCTTTTTCGGATGACTGCCGAACCTGCCAGGCTCTTTGATAAAGAGCGAGTGCATCCGCATATTTCTGCTGTTCGTAAAGCATGTCGCCGAGGAGCTCTGTTACATCAGCCGACAGCGCCGAAGCTGGACCGTATTGCTCGAAAACACTTTCCAGCCATTTGCGGCACCAAGATTCGGCTTCGGTAGCTAGCCCCAGTGCCCGGAGTGCCGTGATGAACTGATACATAGCTTGCGTGGCAAACGCCGGGCGGAATCGATCGGCTTGGAGGATCTCCGCTGTCTCCCGATAGACGTCCACGGCGCGCTCCATCTGGCCCGCAGCCCAGCAGGCGGAGGCCAACTTGACCAACCCTTGCACGGTATCCGGATGCTGCCTGCCCAGGGTGCTGCGCCGACGGCGTACTACTTCATCGAGGATTTGCACAGCACGTGATGCGTCACCCAGTAAGAGATAAGCCTGCCCTAAATTGCTCATTGCACCCAACGTATACGGGTGGTCTTTTCCCAACATGTCGTCGACGCGATCGACATAGTCTTCCAATAACGGAATCGCCAACTCGGCCAACCCTTCAGACATATGAGCCGTAGCCAGATTGCTGAGCGTGAAAAACGATTCGGAGTAATCGATTCCATATCTGTCGACCGTCAATCGGTAACACTCCTCCAGAAGTGGAATTGCCTCGGCTACACGTCCTGCTTGCGAATAGCTTAAAGCAAGATCATTCATCACTTTCAACGTTGCAGGGTGCGTTTGGCCAAGAAGTTCCTGGGATTGTTTGAGTGTCCTTTCCAAGATGGCTAATCCCTGTTCGACGCGACCGGCTTGAGTGTGGGCCATCCCCAAGAAGCGTGCTGTTTCGAGCGTATCGGAATGATCCTCACCCAGTTGGGCATGGCGCGTACCATAAGCTTTTTCAAACAGAGCCGCTGCGTCATTGGCATACCCCAGGCTCAACAACGATTGGGCTAAACGATGTTGAAGGGCAGCCACCGTCACCGGATCACCAACGGCTTCGCCTTCCAGTTGACTTGCGGCCGTTCGTAGTCTGCCGGCTAATGCTGCTTCCAAGGGTTCCCCGCTTTGCCGAACGCGGTTCAGATCCAGGTCAGCGAAAATAGCCGTGATGATTTGATTACCTTTCTCGATTTGCGCCAAGCGCTTTTGGGCCTGGTGAAGAGCTTCTGCTTCCGCTTGACGTGCCTTTACCGCCTCGCGGCGCAGAAGTTCTGAGCGTATACCCAGTCCTGTTGCAATCACCAAACCTACCAGCAACGATACCGCTAATCCGATCCAGACGCGCCGCCTTTTGCGCTGCTCGATTTCCCGTACCACTGCTTGAGCACGCGCCAGTTCGGCGCGATGAGCCCGTTCTTCCGCTGCTTGGCGAATGGCAGCAACGGCTTCGGCTACCGATGCGCCGTCGGCTGGACGATCTTCCGGATTTACCGCCAAACATCGCTTACACAAGTCGATCCATTCTGGATCCGCGGCACATCGCTCCAGCTTCTCGTATGCCGCGGCTAATTGCCCAGCGGCGACTTGTCGGCGTACCTGTTCCGCCGAACTTCCCGTGACCGGTGGTTCTCCGGTCAAAATCTGGCAAAAGATCGCTCCCAAGGCAAACACGTCGCTATAGGGTCCCAACCGGTCGATTTCTCCCCTGGCCTGTTCAGGAGCCATGTAGGAAGGCGTACCGAGGACCGAACCGACCTGGGTAACAGCAACCGGTGTCCATTGCGTGTCCTCGTGGGCCCGAACCAATCGAGCAGACGAGGATTCCCCGTGATCCCAAGGAGTACCGACATCCAATTGTTTGGCAATACCCCAATCCATTACCTGAACTTCGCCAAACGCACCTACCATGACATTGCTTGGCTTCAAGTCTCGGTGAATGATCCTCTGCGCGTGCGCATAGCCCACCGCTTGACATACCTGCTCAAAAATCGCGAGAAACTTGCCACGCTCATGCCCTGCATCGGCGCGCTCGGTAAGCAACTGTTGAAGAGTCCTGCCACGGACAAGTTTCATCGCTAAAAATGGCCGTCCATCGGGCAAGCACCCCAGCTCGTGCACTGCGGGTATTCCGGGGTGCTGCAATCGACCCGTAATCCTCGCCTCGAATCGAAAGCGATCCAAGGCACGCGACACCTCGCAATATTCAGGACGCAATAGCTTCACCGCCACTTCGCGTCCCAAGCGCAAGTCAACAGCTCGATAAACTTCCCCCATGCCCCCCTGGCCAATGAGCTCAAGCAACTGATACCCAGACAGTCCACCGAAGTGAGGCGCTTCTTCGACGGGCGAACGTCCCGAAGAATCGGCTGGCAGCGTCTCGTCGATACTCATCCCGCCACCCTCTTTCCGATAATGCCGTCACGCATGGTCATGAGATCCGGGGTCTGTACCTGTGTTGAGAAATCCCATCGACTCAAAACACACGCCCACGACAACTCGCAGGAAACCCCACTCGCTGTAGTGTACGTAAGCAGGGATATATCCTTCAAGAACCTCCACCGACGGCACCGTCATCCGAATCGACTCACCGTTCCACCGGTCGAGTAGCCCTACAGCTCGAATCCGAGAATCGTTTGAGTGAATCTTCCAGGTTTCAAAAAGACAAGACGTCTTTGTATGTCAACCTTCGCTAGGAAAATATATCAAAGAATTAAGACCGGTATTGAACCGCCCAATCTTTCAATATCAGTCTTCAGGGGAATTGCTTACCGAAGTAAATTCCTTTGTATTGAACGATAATGTGACACACCTATCTTACCCTTGGTTTTCCATGATTTGCCCGAGTGAAGCGATTTCCGAAGGCATGAGCATCGCCAATCAACGTCAAACGTTGACGATTAACGCACATCATCGCGACGCTGCCCACGCCTAATTCCTGGATTCCTCAGCCCATTTATCGCTCAACCTTAAAGCAGGTGGACTAGGACGCAAATCTTTTTTTTCAGTTGCCAGATCAGGTATCGGAAATATCCTGGTCAATAATGCTGTCTGTCGAGTAGCCGGGACTTGATGTATCGAGTCGGGAACTAATACACGTATTAGATTTACTGCAGGCACCGATCGATCTTTACACCAGGCCACCGGGATATTGTTTTTTTGATAAATGGCCGCTTTTTCATCCGCTGGAATTCTCAACGTCAATCGTGAATGACTCAGGTGAAAGTTAGTAACCAGTCGTTCAAATTCGAGTCGATCTTCTTGCAACGCCTTGGGATCTACCCGAACATCTAGCTGCTGTTCTAACGCCAACAATAACGAACGACTGATTATACCCTTGTCTACTTCGAACCGGCCGTCACACTGCTCGACGCGTCCCTCACTCCAGCGGGCATTCTGCAGTTGCAGCCTGGCCAGACCGGTCAATAGATGATGGGGAAATTGTTCGGTGATCCACTGATACAAGTCCAGGTTGCGCCAGGTTCCTTCGAGTTGTTCTACGTGCCAAGTATTCGAACTAAGTACGAGGTGCATTATGCCGGAAAATTCGCAATCTTTTCCTAGTCGAGCGACGCTCGGCATCCAGGTTGCTGCTAGACGCGTCGGTAACCAGTTGCCTTGGGTATCTACGATCACGTGAAGTCCGCCATTATCAAAAGTGCTGCGCAATAGCCGGATTTTGGCGGGATGTTTCATAGCGTAACCATCGAGGAAAAAACTCAACAGCAGGGGTTCACCTTCAGCCGGGTGCAATCGAGCGTCAAGGCGCGAAAGGGAATACGCCGCATCTGGATCGTATAGGGTCGCGTGCTCGACCATCATTTCGACCGAGGGAGGTAAAGGCGTGCGTGGCCGACGGAACCACTCGATCAACGCTTGTGTCCCATGACGAAGAAAACGGGGCTGCAGGTTTAGGTACGCGATTCTTCCTTGCCAGGTGGACTGCGAGTCGCGCGCCAGATGTAGTTGCTGGGCACCGGCTACCTCGTCACCTGTGTTCGGATCGGACAGGGTCAGATGCTGACAACGAATCAAACGCTCGTTTCGCGCTACGTGCCCGACACGCACCTTGAATCCGAACTGGTCGCCACACCAAGATTCCAAGTTTTGGACCCAACGATCCAGACGGCGTTGTTGGTAAGAAGCGATCGCCCACCAGACCATGCCACAGGTTGGCCCAAAAATGCCCACGAGAAATACAAGCCGGTATATCCAGCGCCATATCGACCGAGCCATCGATAACACCTCCATGCGACCTACTCGTGGCAATCCCACGGCTAGCGTTGTCGGGCCAATTCCAAGTATTGTTCGTAGCGAGCCTGAATCTCGGTCATGCTGTCGTTTCCGAACTTTTCGGTCCAAGCGCGTGCCACTTCGAACGCCACCACGCATTCGACGATGATGGCTGCGGCTGGTACGGCGCAAACGTCGCTGCGCTCATAAGCTGCTGGCTCGGGCTGTTTGGTCCGTAGATTGATCGATTCCAGTGGCCGTGCCAAAGTACTGATCGGCTTTTTGGCTGCTCGAACGACAAGAGGTTGACCGTTGGTCATTCCGGCTTCTAACCCACCGGCGTTGTTCGTAGGCCGCACATAGCCCAAGTGCGGCAGGTTCCGCTGGTGAGGATCGAATTGAATCGGGTCATGGACTTGTGACCCGCGTCGTCGAGCTGCTTCGAATCCAAGCCCAATCTCGACGCCTTTGATGGCCTGAACCGACATCACGGCTTGTGCAATTCGTCCATCGAGCTTGCGGTCCCATTGGGTGTGGCTTCCCAAACCGAAAGGCAAACCTTCGACGCGCACTTCGACAATGCCACCGAGCGTATCGCCCTGCCGCCCGGCTTGATCGATCAGCTCTTTGACTTCCGGATCTCGCTCGGGTTGGAGCGAATACACCTCGCTTTGATCGCGTAGTGCCCGATGTTCCGGAATCGCTCCCTTGGGCACTCCCAGGCGCAAGCCGCCTAGCTCGACGACATAACCGAGAACTTCCACACCGAACGCCGCCAAGAGTTGTTTGGTGAGGGACCCGACTGCGACTCGAGCGGCCGTCTCGCGAGCACTGGCGCGCTCGAGCACGCCGCGGATCGAACCCAAATACTTTAAAGCACCTGTCAAATCCCCATGACCAGGTCTGGGACGCCCCAAATCCTCCAGGCGCTCCAACTTGGCATCCCGATTTACGATTTGCAATGCGATCGGGCTCCCGAGCGTTGTTTGCTTCCAAATCCCGGAGAGAATCTCGACGCGGTCCTCCTCGATGCGCTGTCGTCCCCCACGGCCGTAGCCACCTTGACGCCGCCGCAAATCGGCATTTATCGACTCGCTATCCAGCAATAACCCAGCCGGAAAGCCGTCTAGGATCGCCAATAACGCCGGCCCGTGCGATTCACCGGCTGTCCAGTAACGCAACATACCCGATCCGATTGCCGTTCCTGATCGAACTGCATCCCGCCCCGGCTCACTCGTACGTCCGCCCACCCCAAGGCATTAGGGTTTTCCGCCGCGCGAACACGATCCTCCGCCGCATCGACTCAAGCACTCACGTGAGCCGAAATAGGATAATCACCCGCGGGAATTCTACTTCCGCAGTTGGAAAAATCCTAGGCCGTTTCCGAGCAAGAGGCACGGCCAGCACACGCGGCGGAATCATCCGTGACGGTGCCCCTTTTCTTCTGGTGTTGCCTTCTTCCAGGTACGAACCAATAGTCCACCAGCAGCGTGTCCAGAATCAACTGCGCTACGTGATAGGCAACCATCGGCAGGATGCTCGCTCCCAAGTCCAAGGACACGCGAATACCCACCATCAGGGTCTTCTGACTGCCTGCAAATCCAACGGCAATGCGGTCGGCGCGCGAAAGGCCCAGCATCCGGCCGGCCGCGATGCCCAAAGCAAATGCCATGAGATGGATGAGCACGACCACTAGGACCGTCCCGAGCACGGAAAGCGTTACGGCTGCCGCAGACCGATTCGCCAACATGCGGCCCATGTGGATAGAACCAAGAAACACCATCACCAGGATGCCACCTTGGGCAAGCGTATTGAGCAGGATCTTGCGCCGCGAGCTCCAATGGGCAATCCGTGGAATAAGACGCAGTAGCTGCGCCATGACCATGGGTACCACCACCAAAAAAGCCAACGTTCGGCCTAGCGCAGTGAACGCAACCGCTTCTCGCGCTCGATACTGGCCCGTGGCGATCCACAACCAGAACGGCGTCACCACGAAACAAAACAGGTTCGTCACCACAGTCACGATCAGTGACACGGCATCGTTTCCCCCGGCGCGGCGTGTCCACACCGATGCGGAGGCCAAGGTACACGGAGTAGCAGCCGCAACCAATAGTCCATGGCGAAGGTCGGTGGGAAAAATCCACGCCAAAGCCCATGTTATCAGGGGCACTGCCCCCATATTGACGACGATTGCCAGCAGACTGGCCCACGGGCGCCGGACCGCCTCCCAAAGCGTACTGGAATCCAACGGCAACGCCATGGCGAATAGCACGGCAGCCACCACTCCATCCCGCAGCCAACCATAGCCTAGAAGTGGCTCGGCCAGACGCCAAGCCCAACAGCCGCTAACTAAGGCGGTAACCAACAACAGCAAAAACCAATTTCGTATTGCAAACCTCATACTCGGCACGTCCTGACCCGCTCCGCGCCAGCTTGTACATGACACGCGTCCGAAAGCTTACTGGATCACTCAGCACGTCGAAAGGGCAATTGCCACCCCAGCACTCGTGAAACCGAAGTGCTGAAGTGGGACAACGCAATTCTTCACGCTCGGTCTGCCCTAACTCATTCGAATCGCAAACAGCGTACTTCACGAACGCGGACAAAAACCGCTACGCGACCGCTCAGAACCCGTGCCGAGAATTGGCATAGCTCGAACCTCCTCTCCATACGGCTATCGATTTCAATTGGCTCGGAAGTGCCGCACCGAGGAGTACTCGTCACGCGAAATGCGGGAACCTGGTGAACCCCTTTCGTTAGTTACCGATTCCACAACAGATGCAGTGCCGTAGCCACCAGCACCGTGGTGACCAGCAAAACCAAGAACGCCAGAACCACACGAGGATCCACATGCCCGTCTGCTTTGCCCCGTCCGAGATGGCCTCTTAATCCATCCCAAAAGTAAAGTCCCACCACCACACATGTCACTCCGGTTAGAACACAGACCCAGGTCGGAGTCCCGAACCGCACAGCATCTGCTGCGTCACCGGCTTCCAGCCATACTCCACCGGCCCAGTAGGTCCCGTTAGCAATCAAACAGAAGCCAGCGAAAAAACGAGCCAAGTATTCTCCCGCTAACTGCCATCGCCGCCAGCACCACCAGATCAGCACCGGTATCAGTGCCCCGATGCACAACCCAGCCCAAGTTACGACGAGCGGGTAAGGATTGTATGTTAGTTGTGTATAAGAGAATTGCCACGGCGCAAGATCGACTCGACTTATATGCGCTCCTGTGAATATCGCAAATAGTATGTGTCCAAACTCATGCATATACATCATCCACAACCAGCACAGTGCTAGGAAACTGATCCAAAAACCTAATTGCCATAATCGACAGTAAGGCGCACGGCGATTCATAAACAATCCCACTTATGGTGGGTAGCGGGCATATCAGTAATGCAACTTCGGAAATGCTTTGAACGCCATGATATAAACACGATATAGGAGGTGGTATGTGCGTTGGGATTGTCCTTTAGATTCTCCGACGGCGTTACACGGCTGATGGAAGTTCACCTTTTCCCATCCCACGAAATGCTGCTCGTTACGTGGTCGACAAGTGCCAATTGGCGAGGTACTCCTATCGAGTAGCGTAACACGGGCGCGGCCGCACGACAGCAGTTAGAATCGTTGAACGCAAAGGCACAAAGGCGCAAACAAAAAACAATAATGCACGCCATGTTCCGAACAGCGACCGACCTACACGTTGTCGGGAGTCGGATGGACCCACGGTGCGCGATAGGGCCGCGACAACAAACGGCAAGCTTCTTCGTCACCGACGAAGCTTTGGGTTTGAGGATCCCACGTGAGTGTGCGTTTCAGGCGCAGGGCGATGTTTGCCAGTATGCAGCACGTGCTCGAGATATAGCCCTCTTCGATATCTGCCACGGGCCGACCTCGCTCGTCGATCGCCCGGAGAAAGTCCTGTTGATGACGGCGGTTCGCGCTGGCAACATGTAATTCAATGTCCGGCTCGTCACGATCTTCCGGATACTTTTCCAGCTCGAAGAGTGGCTCGCCGGAAAGTGTCGCTTCCGATTTTCCCGCTGGAATAAACTCATAACGTTGGACACTGGCCTTGAGTGTCCCTTTTTCACCATAAAATATCGCTGCCCACGGGTAGCGCGGATCTGGCGGGCTTCCCCAGGTGCGATGGGTCCACACCACCTGCAAATCTTCATAGTCGAAAACAGCCGTTTGCGTGTCAGGTATATTAGCGATACTCTCTCGCTCGACGAGAATGCCACCCGAAGAGCTAATACGTTTGGGCCAACCGAGTCCCAGCATCCAGCGGACCATATCGAGCATATGGATACACATATCGCCCATGATGCCGTTGCCGTATTCAGTAAACAGCCGCCAACGACGTGGGTGCACCAGCGAGTTATAAGGACGCATTGGGGCTGGCCCGGTCCACATTTCATAATCTAAGTAGTCAGGTGGCGCGCTATGTTGTGCCTTCGCGTTACGCCCCATGGAATAATAACAGCAGATGTCGACGTACCCGACATGCCCAAGAAGACCCTCTCGTATGACGCGGTCGCGTGCTTCAACCAGATGTGGCGTACTACGGCGCTGCGTACCGACTTGCACCACCCGCCCGTACTTGCGCGCCGCAGCTACCATGGCCTGACCTTCCACCACATCGACACTGATGGGCTTCTGCACGTAGACATCCGCCCCCTTTTGCACAGCGGCGATCATCGGTAAGGCGTGCCAGTGATCCGGCGTACCGATCAGGACAATTTGCGGCTCTTGTTCTTGCAGCATTTGCCGATAGTCCGTGTACGTGGGTGGTACTTTCGCGGAACGTTGGCGCTTGGAAACCATTTCCGCAGCTTGTGCCAACATCCGCCGATCCACATCACACAGGCCGACTACCTCAACCGGAGCCACCTGAATCAATCGAAAAAGATCGCACTTGCCATACCAGCCACAGCCCACCAGAGCGACTCGCCTTGTTTCTTGTCGTTCAGCCACTGCCCATGCCGCCCGGCGGGCTGCCGCCACGAGGGCTGCCGCCGAAACCGATTGCATCCAACGCCGGCGATTGGTTCCCATAACGCTAACCTTGCTTCCCATGAACCGATCCACCTTTGCCACCCGTGTTGGTCGTGTGTCCTGGAGAGTTTATCGCCCCAAGCGGCGCTGCATAGCCCGCTTATAGGCCTCCACACCCGGTTGACCGTACGGATTGATTCCCAGCAATCGCCCCTCAACCACCGTGGCTAGCATCAGCATCTGAAATAACTGCCCAAGATAGTACTCGTTGATTGTCGGTAACCGAATGTCCACTGTGGGGCGTCCGGCTTGCTGCAGAGCTTCGTTCGTTCCCCAAACAGCGGCGTTCATGATTTCAGCCACCGGGCGGCCGGCCAGGTCATTGAGCCCATCTTCGTCGCTCTCGCGCCGACTTACTCGTACGGGGTCCGCGCGCCACTGTTCGACGATAATATTCGTGAACAGCTTATCCCGACGTCCTTCTTGATGTTGCTGTGCGCGAGAGTGCAAGTCGCGCGTGTTTACCGCCGTAATGGGCGTAGCACCTTTTTCCATTTTTCCGAGGCTTTCGGCTAACAATTGATCATACCAGAATCCGATCGCCTCTAAAGCCTTTCCCCATACGCACAGCACGCGTATCGTCGCCCCTCGTTGTTCAGCACAATGGCAGACATTTACATAATCCAAGACAGCATTGTTTCCTGGTGGAGCCTTGCGGAAGTGTTCTGTCATAACCGCAGCCCCTTCCAAGAGAGCCATAATGTTGATGCCTAGTACAGCCGCGGGCAACAGCCCAACGGCCGATAAAACCGAGAACCTGCCTCCGACTCCATCCGGAACGGGCAAAATATCCTGACATCCCATCGCGCGACACATTTTCTCCAATTGGCTGTCCGGCCCGGTAATAGGCACCACAAATTCGGCCACGTGCTCTTTTCCGACACTGGCTTCGAGGGCCTCCAAGAACAGACGAAAAGCGATGGCGGTCTCCAGGGTCGTACCGCTTTTGCTAACGACGATGATTGCCCAGCGATCTTCCAGAGAACGTGCGGGGCGCCCTGCACCAAGCAGTTCCAATAATCCGCACATGGCGTCGTTGTCAACGTTATTCCCTTCAAAGTACAGCCGCGGCTTTCCCCCTCGTTTACCACGCGGCAATTCATTGAAATATGGCTGACAACAGGCCTCCATCAAAGCGCGGGCGCCCATATAGGACCCGCCGATACCTAACAAGACGACTCGATCCACGGATTCTTGTAGGCGATGGGCGACGCGCAGTACCTTGTCGAGCTGGCTGACGTGCCGAGTTTGCTGGTACTCGGTCAACAACCGCTCGGGGAGGTCCAGGAAGGCAGCATCCAGTGGTCGCTTTTCCGGTGGAACCGCACCCGATCGGAATAATTCCATGTCGGTGACCGCCACCTCGTCTCGCAACTCCGCCAGCCTGGGAAAAAGCCCTTCATAATCTTGGCGCTGGATTCCGGTCCCGCGCACCATGGCTCCCGTCGGGTCGACTTGAATCAACGGGTTCATTAGCTCCTGCACCTCCTTTACCGATCGTGGGGGAAGTTGGCACGAGGATAGCTCAGTAATCGTATATCATACGACAAAGCACTCGCCTGCCCTCATCCGCCTTGCATCAGCATAGACGGTTCGTTTTCACTTTGCTACGGGTTTACGTCGCCGTATTGAGCCCCCACTTTGTCGTAACCCAAAGTTGGCGTAACATAGCTTCGAGAATTATCGCGCGAAAGCCGGAAATATTCGTTTGCGAGCAGATGCTTCGATTAGCCATCAGCATCTCGGAGGGCGTTACGGGATGTAAAGGCCCTGGCTTCCGAAAAACGCAAAGGTTTGCCATGGACATTCATGCTCTGACACGGGAATTATTTGTACGCAACTCGACAAGAATCGTGCTGCTGGTCGCCGATGGACTAGGTGGTTTGCCCATGGAGCCTGGCGGCAAAACGGAACTCGAGTCCGCCCGACGGCCGAACTTAGATGCCTTGGCCCAGCGCGGCGTTCAAGGGGTCACTATTCCGGTGGCACCGGGTATCAGCCCGGGAAGCGGCCCTGGGCACTTAGCACTTTTCGGTTACGATCCAATCCGGTATCGGATTGGCCGCGGTGCGCTTGAGGCCACCGGGATCGGATTCGCCTTACAACCTGGCGACGTCGCGGTGCGGTGTAACTTTTGCACGCTGGACGCATCCGGTCACATTATCGATCGACGTGCGGGAAGAATCGCTTCAGACGAAGCGGCCCAGCTAGTGCATTCCTTAAAAGCCATCAAAGTCGCCGATGCCGAGGTGTTTGTCGAACCGGTAAAGGAGCATCGGTTCGTGGTGGTGTTTCGTGCTGCGGGTTTAGGTGATCGGGTGACCGATACGGATCCTCAAGCTGTGGGTAAAGCACCGCTTGAGCCAGAAGGGGCCGACGAGCCGAGCTGCCGGACAGCCCAATTGGCTCGTGAATTTCTTCACCGAGCGCGTTCCATTTTGGCTCAACATCCAAAAGCCAATTTCTTAACGATGCGCGGCTTTGCACTGCGGCCTGAACTACCCACCTATGAAGAGGTCTACGGATTGAAGGCCGCGGCCATTGCCGTTTACCCAATGTACAAGGGCCTGGCCCATTTGGTGGGCATGCACGTCCTGGGCCCCTGTCAGACACTAGACGAACAACTTCAGTTGCTGGAAAAACACTGGTTAGACTTCGACTTTTTCTTCGTGCATTACAAGTACACCGACAGCACGGGCGAAGACGGAAACTTCGAGGAGAAGGTCCGGAGAATCGAGCAATTGGATGCTGCTTTGCCGCGTATCACAGCTTTAGCCCCCGACGTACTCATTGTGACAGGAGACCATAGTACTCCCAGTTTCCTTCGTAGCCATAGCTGGCACCCTGTACCGACGCTCCTGGTGTCCAACTGCTGCCGGCCCGATGGCCATCGCGAGTTTCATGAGGGCACAGCCATACGCGGCGGATTAGGCCATTTCAAAGCCAAATACCTAATGACGTTAGCTTTGGCGAATGCGGGGCGCTTGAGCAAATTCGGGGCGTGAGTTGTTCGCCAACGCGTCCGCCTAGACTAAATCTTGTCGCCGTTTTGGGCGACGCCGCGTCAAACGGCACTGTTCGCAAATACCCGTGATGATGAGCCGATGCCCCAGAACGCGAAACTTGTGCTGCGCCGCGACCTCATCGCGCCAGCGCAAAAACTCGTCGCTACGAAACTCGATCAAACGACGGCATTGTTTGCAATACAAGTGATCATGTTGCGGGTAGCCATAATCGTGCTCGTAAACAGCACGCCCATCCAATTCAAATCGCCGCAACAATCCGGCATCCACCAGTTCATTGAGGGTTCGATAGACGGTCGGGCGACTAACAAAACCAGGCTGACCACGCCGGGGCAACCGTTCGATGAGCGAATCCGCGTCGAAATGCTCGTGATGACTGAATACCAAGTCGACCAGCGCGCGCCGCTGCTCGGTGTTCCGCATCCCTTTACTTTGCAAATACTCCTCGAACCGTTCTTGCGGAGAAAGCGCAACAGGCACTTTTCCCAAGTCCGGTTCTTTTGGGATGGATGATTGAGATTCCGCCACAGTCATAGCAGTACCGCAACTTGGCTTGCTAACAACAATCCGTTGGCACGCCGCCCGATCCGACTCGCATCACACCATTCTATTATAAGCGACTAAGCGGTAGCCGTATACGTGCGGCCTACCCACCGGCACAGCAGAGTTGAGCGAAAAGTGCACGCTGACACGCAGCACGAGCATCGAGCGAGCCGCGACGAAAAGCGCATTTCCACTACCCAGCACAACAGGCACAGCGGTCTTACATCAATCGATCCAGCAACCGGCTCACCGCGATTTCAAGCTTTTCGGGGGTTTCATACGTGCCGGCTTCGATCTGGGCTCGAATCGCTGCTACCCGCTCGGTGCGGAACGGAGCGCTGTCCCTGGCCTGACTCAATTGCTGCGCCTCAGATGAGATGTCCAATTGGTCGATCGTAGGCGACACGTTCTCCGCCGAACCCGCTGAAGCACCAGACCGGTGCGGAGGCTGGATCGATTGCGGTCCGTGGATCTGCATAGGGCCATATACGTACATGCCAGTCCACTCCTTTTACAAGCGATGGGTATCCTCCGTTAGCCCACCCATTGATTAATCAACACTACGCACCGTTTCGAGGCAAGTCCCAAAGTAGCACTTTCCTGAGCCTGGTTCCAAACGACAGCCATCCGTGAGGAGCACGTTGACTTTGCAGGCGGTCCATCGTTCGGCCGCGCGGCTTGGTGAATCCGTGTCAAAAATGAGCCGTCCTTTGCCATCGCGCCGCAGCCATAACAACCACATGGACCGATATCGACCAAGCCACAAGGGCTCTGCACCCGGACTTCCGACAAACGCCTTATGCCGACAAAGGTCATTGTAGCACCTGATCGGCTCGTATGGTTTGCAACGCGTTTCTACCCCACAGGACGTTGGCATCTTGTACCATCCTACGACGCTCGAATACAGTTACAGCTCTGGTTGGAAATTTGGTTTTCGCCCGTTGCGCTCTTGAGTGCCAAAAGGCGACTGTAATCTGGCGGCCGGTGACCAACAAGGCCAATTCAGCTCCATCGGCAACATGGCAACATAGCGCGTTTGGCACCATGCGCAAATTTGGAAAACCAGGGAACTCCACCGGCTCGGCTCACCGCGTTATTTTGCCAATCCCATCTTTTTTTCGCAGGGATGAGTCCCTAAGCATCTGTATCCTGCCGTTCAACAGACTCCTCCGGGGGACTCCAAAGGTCAAGCAATTCACCATGGACGTCCAACGATACTGCATTCCAATTGTCGATGGGGAGCATAATGCGTGCCAAACCAGCCGTTGGCAGCGGGACCGGTTGACCTACGAGATGTGCTGCCAACTGTTCGAAGCACGGGTTGTGACCGACCAACAAGAGAGTCTCAGGGTTGCCGGGGACTTTTTGTAAGAGTTTGAGTACGTCCTCAGGCTTGGCCTGATATAGCTCAGGGTAAAGAAGACGCTGGGGTTTTGGTTTAAGGCGTTTTCCAACGCGACGGGCTGTAGACCGAGCGCGCCGCGCGGTGCTGGCCAAGATAAGTTCTGGTTGCGATGGCAGGGAACGCAGGTGTTTTCCAACGGCTCGAGCTTGACGTTTACCCGTGCGGGTTAGGGGACGTTCGTGGTCGGGCCAGTCATCCTGATTCTTGCAGGCTTTGGCATGTCGCAGGAGCAATAGATAACGGCTCATGGAGGAATTCCTTACAAAGTCACGGCAAATTGTACACGCTAGGCCCCATAATCAACTGGGTGGTTCCGCCCGAAATGGTTCGAAGGCAACGGGCCGGGATTTTTCGGCCCGACTGACCGCTTCACAGGCACGTTGATAGAGCACTTCTTGACTGCGGATGCGGGGCCCGGCGCGACGCACCGGTACATACGAGCCGTCCGGCCGCAGGCGACGCGCCTTCACGTTGTCTTCAAAATAGGTTTTTAAGATTTCCAGGACTTTTGCCCGACACGCGCGGTCCTCGATGGGTACGAGCAGTTCAATACGTCCATCGAAATTTCGGGGCATCCAATCGGCGCTCGAGATAAAGACCAGTTCGTCACCACCGTGGTAGAAATTAATGATTCGGGCATGTTCCAAGAAGCGATCCACAATGCTCACGACTCGGATGTTCTCACTTAAGCCGGCTACCCCCGGACGCAGACAACAGATACCTCGAACATTCAGTTGGATCTTCACGCCGGCCTGGGAGGCTCGATAAAGGGCATCGATAATCTGCGGATCCACTAAAGCATTGAGTTTTGCCCGAATGATCGCTTTTTGACCTTGTCGCCTGCGTTGGACTTCTCCTTCGATCAGCTCCAGCAATTTCTCGCGCAGTCCCAGCGGACCAGCCTGTAATTTCCGCAATTCTGGGACTTGCGCGTAACCACTGATGGCATGAAAGAAGCTGCTGGCTTCAACGCCTAAATCTTCGTCCGTCGTCAAGAAGCTGATGTCACTGTACAAACGAGCCGTCACTTCGTTGTAGTTGCCCGTGCCGAAATGAACATACCGCTGGATCCCGTGCGGCTCGCGCCGCACGATGATACAGAGCTTCGCATGGGTTTTGTAACCCTTGATTCCGTAGATCACCTGAACCGAACTTTGCTCCAAATTCCGGGCCCATTCGATATTGCGCTGTTCGTCAAAGCGCGCCCGCAATTCGACAATGGCAGTGACGTGTTTGCCCTTTTCCGCCGCCCTTTGCAAAGCTGCCACAATGGGACTTTGTCGGCTGGTACGATACAACGTCTGCTTGATCGCCAAAACATCCGGATCTTCGGCAGCTTCTTCTAACAACCGAACGATCGGTTCATAGCTTTCGTACGGATGGCAGAGCACCAGAGGTCGTTTCGCTAGAATCTCGAACATCGACGATCGGGGATCGATTTCCGTAGGCATCTTCGGGGGCCACGGCGGATATTTTAGCCGCTCAAAACCGGGCAGATCCGCCAGGTGGTGAAACGCCCCTAGATCCAAAGGCCCGGGAATACGCACCACGTCCTCGTCACGCACCGACAAGCAATCCTGGAGAAAGCGACACACGTCCTGACTAGCCTGAGCGGCTATCTCCAGGCGAACACACGGGCTGACTTTCCGAGCGTTAAGGACTTCCATCATTTCGGAGAGCAGATCAGAGGCTTGATCTTCTTGGATTGCTAAATCGGCATTTCTTGTGATACGAAACGGCACGCATTCTTCGACTACCTGACCCGCGAAGAAATGTTTCGAGAGCATACTAATGGCATCTTCCAAGAGCACATAGGTGTACCCAGCCTCCGAGGGAAGTGCCAAGAATCGTTTCGGTGATCGTCCTAGCGGGATGATCGCATAGCGGAGGTTGCTGGATCCTTTAGCCGGCGCTAGCCGCACGCAAATGTTAAGCGACAATGCCATGAGCTGAGGGAAACGCTCCGGGCCATCAACTGCCATGGCGGTGTGCACCGCCAACAGTTCGCCCCCAAATAGAGTCTCGATCCACTGCTTTTCGTAAGGTGTGGCCTTTGAGGGCTCGATGCGCCGGATTTGTTCTTTTTCCAGTTGTGGTTCGAGCTCCTGCAAAAAGCAGTGGTATTGTTCGTCCACCATCTGGTGGTATCGTTTTAGAATGCGTTTCAACTGTTCCTCGGGCGTCCAACCCGCCAGATCGGTTAGCGTGCTTCCCTGCTCGCGGAGCATCTGTAGCCCGCCAACGCGTACCATAAAGAACTCGTCCAGGTTGGTACTGGTAATAGCCAAGAAACGCACACGTTCCAGTAACGGATTTTGTGCATCCCAGGCCTCATCCAAAACTCGCTGATTGAACTCCAGCCAGCTCAACTCACGATTAAAGAACCTCGATTGGTCCGAATGGGCGGATACATTCATATTCTGTTTTGCATGATAGACACGACTTACGACGATCGAGGCTCCCGCAACTTGCCGGAACGTACATACTGAATTAGGCACTGTCGCCCGGTCGCTGCGGTAGAACCTGAACGTGCATTCCGAACGTTTCCTCGAACAAACTTGCATTCTGTCTCAAAGCAAACTGCTCGATCGCTAGATTCTCCGCACCCGCGGCGTAGATCATCACGGTATTGTTTTCCAATTCACAATGGACTTCGCGAATTCGCTGGCTTCGCGACTCATCCAGGGCAATGGCCACACGCAGCAGTGAAGCCAAGCATGTGACAGCTACGCGGTCCTGGCGCGACAAGGCGGCGTAATCCTCATGGGTCGGTTGTGGCGAAGCGCGCCGATGGTAGCGTGCTGTTAGGGCAACCAACAGGAGATCCGTACGGCTCAGACCGAACAATTCACTGTTGCGAATCAAATACAATGCATGTTTGTGATGGCTACGGACATTGACAAACAAGCCAATTTCATGCAACAGGGCGGCCACGTACAGGATCAATTCATGCCGAGGTCCCAGTTTATGTAGGGATCTCAATTGCTGGAATAACATCCGTGAAAGATGGGCTACATGGCGTGCATGGGGTTCGTCGAAGTTGTACCGACGGCCTAAATCGAGGGCGGATCGGATGATTTGTTCGTTGAACTCACGCCACCAGTCAGGGCCCGCAGCCATTTCCTGGAGTAGACCATCCCGCAGGTTGACCGAACTGACCAACACGTAGGGCCGTTCGAAAGCTTTCGCCAAATGCAGATAGGCCAACAGTGCGGGCCCAGCCGTCTCGGCTTCTGGGAACGCAATGTGAAACTTATGCACAATCTCTTCATCCGAAAGGCTCAAAATCTCTTGAACAAAACTGTCAAGCGGGTCGACGGGTAAGCGTACCAAGTTGTGCGCGCCCAAATTTTCTACCAGACGCGATGCAGCGAAGCGCACGTCGCCACCTAAAGCGACCAACTCTACGGACTCACCCTGCAGCAATCCCCCCACCTGCTTGCGTACCTGGTGAACAACTCGCCGGATATGCGTCTCCATGAGCTCGCGCATCCTGCGCGAGGACGTATGCGGGTTCTCAATGGATTTTCGTAAACGAAGCGATCCTAGCCGGTAGGTAGCGGCAAAGACCACATCCCCACCTCGGACCATCAAAAGCTCAGTACTTCCGCCTCCTACTTCGGTTACCAAGACACGTGCTCCAGCCAATTCGGGGTCTTGACTCAACTGTGGCTTGATTCCCATGTACGTAATGCGATTGACTTCTGCTTCATCCAGAGGTTCGACTACCAATCCCGTGGCGATGTAGATGCGGTCCAAGAATGCCAATCGGTTTCGCGCTTCGCGCACGGCACTGGTAGCTACTACGCGAATCTGGTTGGGAGACGTGATTTGGTACTCCTCTAGGAGAGCACGGTAGCTGCGCAATACCCGCACGCATTCCTCGATGGTCCTGCGCGAAATGTTTCCCGTGGTAAACGTATCTTTGCCCAGGCCGACCCCTTGCGTTACCGATTCGAGCTTGCGGACATGGCCGCGCGAATCAATTTCGGCGATCGCCATGCGGATCGAAGTCGTACCGATGTCGATAACAGCCGCCGCAAGCGGTGAACCATCGGCCGGGGTTGGGTTCTGTGTCGCATCCATAGACGCTTCAAACGATCACATGCCTTATGGGAAGCTGGCCGCGAAAATGGGGCTCGATTCGGACACGAACGCGTCCTGTTTCCCCATTCAACCAACCGGCTCGGGTGCCCCGTGATGCTTCTGTACCCAGGCGGCTGCCCCCAGAGCCGTGGCATCGTCACCGAGCTGTGCCGCTTTGACTTCAAAAAGATCGCGATAGGCCGGCATTACAGCTTCGCGTGCCGCTTGATCCACCGCCTGGACGTACCAGTCGCCTAGCGCCTCGACCAAACCTCCTCCCAGCACGACCACATCAGGGGCCAAAAGGTGAACGACGGCAGCCACGCCGATACCCAAGGCCCGAGCAGCGTGGCGGACGATCTGTCGGACCGTCCCATCACCGGCACGGATCGCTTCGGCAATAACGCCACTACGGATCTGTTCGATGGATGTGCCGACTAGTTTCCGCAGTTCCGGTGCCCTACCCTGAAACGCGGCGCGCGCTGCTTCGGACGCAATGGCCAGCCGGCTGGCGACCGATTCTAAGCATCCCCGGCGGCCACAACCACATAGAGGGCCATCCGGCAGGACCTGAATGTGACCGATTTCCATGGCCGACACGCTTCTACCGCGTAAAATGTTCCCTTGATATACGCAGCCTCCCCCGATGCCGGTTCCAGGAAAAATACCAACGACGGTGCGTGCGCCGCGCGCGGCGCCGAACCGCCATTCGGCGTAAACCCCCACGTCTACATCATTGGCCACTTTGACCGGACACCCAAATCGCTCTTCCAGACGCTTACGCACCGGCACATCATTCCAGCCCAAATTAACCGCCTCATGCACTATTCCTTCTTCCAAATTGACCGGGCCTGGACATCCAACGCCAATTCCAGCTAGGTGATGGGGACCGCGTTCGGCATCCTCGAGTAGTTCCTCGATGATCTGGCTGATGCGCTGTAAACCGGCCAGTTCACCTTCATGGCCTTTGGACTTTTTGCGCTTCCGAGCCAGCGGTCGAAACTGGTTATCGAATAAGACACCCAACATCTTCGTGCCACCTAGGTCGAATCCTACCCAACAAGCCTCCTCCTGCAGCGTCATGATGCAACCCTCTCTTGAGAAGCGGACGTAACAAGCCGTACTTACGCGCCGTTTGCTTCAGTGTAACCGAACAGGGGCAAGCGTACCTACCCTTGACGGCACGAAAATGCACGCACGCCCAACATCGGGCAAGAAAATCTAGCCTACCCCGTGAGAAGAACGACATGTTCGTGTGGTTGGAAGCTCGAGCAACCCGCGCTTTTCGCCAAGTCTAATCCGTCGCTGCCTAATTCTGAGCAGGACAGGACTAATTGGAAAGGCAGCGCTTCTTGAATCCTTTGGTTCTTGTGGTCTCGAATTGCTGCCAAAAGCTGTTTTTTCATTGCCGGTTGTTTTGCGCGGTCAATGTCGTCCCAACCGATCCATTCGATACGGCGAAGGGAGGCCCTGTGAGACGCGTTGTCGAGGAACCAACTGCAGGCATCGCTTAAGGGCATCGCCCACAGGTGAGGAACCTGTTTATCACGGGACAGCCATGTATTCCATTCGAGCGTGTTGGACACACCGACTCCGACGAGCTCTTCCATGGCCAGTTGCTCTTGCACCTGCTGAAGCCGGAGGTAGGTGTTTTGGCATGCGGCAGAATCGGCACAAATCAACAGTCCCGCTTGACCGTGCACCGCCGCAGCTAAAAAAGCACAAGCGATAAGCGTCGCGGTTTTGCCGGAGCCTTGCGGCCCGCATATGACCAACAAACAGTTAACCGAATCGGGCACGATCTTTTCAGCCAGGGTGAAATCCGAAAAACGCGTCGCCATCCCTCTGTGGAGCTCCTGACTCTTTTCGACAGCGTCTAACTGCCGTGCGTTAGGGGTGGCACTATCGAAGAAGATTATAGCAGCCTCGCGCAACTTCATTGCCTTGTATCCGCATAATACGCTAACCAAAACTGGACGATGATCTGCTCCTCGCAGCGATCGCTGCTTTGGGAACAAGCGCTCGGAAGTTTTTCTCGGAAATGTTACTCCTTGTTATGGTTTAGTGACTGGTTGGCCATGGTCGCAGCCTGGCAACTTATCTTTGCCCACGGCGATCGCTCAAACATTAGTCCAACCAGAGGAAGCCCATGGGGAACGAAGCTAAGTTTCTTCACAGGAGCGACGCGGTATCCGCATTGCTGCTGAAACGCGTCAGCCTGCTTCCAGCTTTGGTGCACCAAAAGTTGTGCCTGGGGAATCTCATTCACGGGTCGATACCCAGCCGGCCACCGACAACTAAGAAACCCGAAATAATTTGCATGGGCGACATGCTCTTTATATTGTTCAGAGTAGTAATGCTGTACGTTTTCACCATATCGCTCCAAAAACCGGCCGAACATCCAATGTTGTAATTGTTCCCGAAAATGCTTGAAAAACTCGTCTAATACCCCGCGCACGCGTTCTCTGGGAAACTGCCATTGTATGGCGTTCGCACGATGCTTCGCCTCTTCTTCGTTCCAAAAAGGTTGCCAAATCTCGCAAACGAATCGGGTTTTGTAGGATTCCAGCCATTCTTTTAAAGCATCGTCTTCCAGCAATTTGTAGACGTCTTCCGGCGGAACAGAGTAGCGCCAATTCATTGTTCGGCGGATATCGCGCGCCTCAACAAGAGCTGGATCGTGTGTCGCTCGATCAGGTTCGTTGGAAACGGCGACACATTCGTTCAACAGAGGGATGTCATCGTATCGACGGCAAAACTGCACCAGCTCACTCAATTCACGGTACCAGTAGAAACAGCCCGCCTGTAGATGGGCTCGGCGCTTAAGTCTGAGCGCCGTAAGGCTCAAGTCAACTGCCAGACGCTTCTGTTGGGATCCGAGTTCATCACGTTTTCTTCCCAGGGCAGCAAGCTCACCCTTACGCTGCATTCGCCAAGCCAGAAAGACCATTCCCGAAAGAAGACCGCCAAGGAGGAGACTACTTAAAGCGAGTGTAACTCCCTGGTCAAGGGCCAAGTTAAGCAGCATGGTTACCCACTCTGCTATTAGTAGTATGCCTAAGGCGATGCAAGGCCAAATCCACCATCGTTCGCGGCGCATGAGCTTGTCCATCGTCCGCTGGATTTCACGCAACTGTTTGAGAATCTGCGCCTTGCGTGCCAGAACGTCGTACGCCCCCTGCATCGCATCTTCCCAGCTACCGCATTGGTCCTGGACCCATGACGTTCCTGGTTCTAACCAAGACAATAGGTTCCCCGGCTCTTTAGCCACGCTGGCAAAAAACCTGGATGTAACATCCTGGATTAGGTACGGGGGCATTGCAGCGTTCGGCGCATGTCGTTCCCATAACTGGAGCATTTCACGCGGGGAATCCACCTGAGGCAGCGGCGCGACCTGGAACATAGTTTCTGTCCCCCGTTGGGACATGAAGACGTCGCGAAAAATCTGTCGCCGGGCTCCGGCCGATTTCGGGCTGTCAGTCCGACTGCAAAAATCCGTCGTCAAACGAAAGACTCGCCAGCCATGAATGCCCGACTCAATATGCAGCTGTTGCAGGGTAGGATCTTGTACTAAGACAAGCAAGAGGCTCCCGACAGGATAGGGCCATATGTACTCAGCGTGCAAGAGCCACTGTCTGTCATTGGGCTCCAACTGGCGGGTCATTAAAAAAATTGCGTGAAATTGCTTGTTCGTCTGCTGGTCTATTATCTCAGACAGCAAATCGTCCTCGCTTTTCGTTAAATCCCTCGCGGCCACGACCGCCAGTATATGACGTACATGCGCAATATGATCACCTAAGGAATCTGCTAACCATTTTTGAAAGAATCGGTATTTATCTAAGTACTGATGTAGCTCGTCAGAGTTTTGTCGATTTACCGATTCGGATGGGCCATTGGCCAACTGTCTGACTTTATCCTGCGGCTGGTGCTGACTGGATACCGAACTCGAAAGTAGCACTAAGTAAACGATGGTTTCCCCACCCAGACGGAAAAGCAACGTCTCTCGCTCGTTTTGACTTAGTTGTCGGCCGAGCGCGCTGGATGGATCAAACCAATCGAGCGAAAGGTGGACGCACCCCTGAAGCCGTTGCCGTTCGAGTAACTCGTGTGGAGATGTAGGCTTGCAAAAAAAATGCGGCAAGTCACTTTCTTGCACCAACCGACCGAACGCCTCGTCGGTCGTAATTAACAAAATACGACTAACCGTGTCAGCCATCGGTTCGCTCGCTAATACTTCTCTGATCACACGAGCATCGTGTTAGCAAATCGGATCAGTTCTTGCCAAATGTCGCGCGTTTGCTCATCAGCATTAGACCCAACTACGTGGAAACGCTGCTTGAGCCAACTTTCATAGTCTTCGATCATTCGCTTGAAGTCCGGCGTGACTCGAGCGGTATTGATCTTCAAGAGTATTCGCTCCCAGAAGACCTCGGCTTCCTTAAGTATTCGATCACGGTAATGTCTTCCCAAGGTTCCTTTTTTCTCATCTTCGCCCATTACTACTCGGAAACAGCTTACCAATCCCCGCTCGCGGGCTACGGCATTTCCTTCACCCCATCCTTCCAAATTGCGCATGTCCGGTTCTTCGCAGATATCACCATTGCGTAACATGAGTGGAGGTCTTTGAAATCGATACCAATTACCACTATCAAAACTGATCAACGGCATGGGCCAATTCAAGTTGCTGAGCTGCTCCCGTATATTACGTAGATGCTGCGATATGTCTCCGGTGCCCGGGAACAGCGCGTAGAACAACGCTTGGATAACCAGTTTACGGTTTCGTTCATGGATGCTCTCCTTGGAAACCCATGGGCACCATCGCAGATTCCGCAGTCGGTAATCGTAGACATAGACTGGGTCGGTATATCCCAGGCCGCCATTTCTTCCGCCGTAAAAAATTGTCTCTGCATCTTCCTTTTCTGTATTGCGTAACAGATCCAGCACCTCTGGCTCGTTGAAGTACTTAAGGGACTCTATCTCTTCCAAATCGTCGACACCTTGGGTAGAGTAGGCCAACATTAAAAACGGATTAAGCACTCCAGTGTTACCTGCGGCGGTACTGAGCTCCGGAATCACATCGATCTCAACGTACTGCGATTCCAGCTCGCCCAAATATTCCTTGATTCGGTCCTGCAGCGTAGCTTTTTCCTCATCGCTCGGCAGGAAAATGTGCACACTGAATTTTTCGTCAGCTTGTCCGCGCAAGACCCAAAATGGCTTACACGTTCTGGCGAGCGATGCAGCCATATGGCAAAGCATGTCATCAGTTTCGGGAAAGTCATAATCGATTTCGTCCGTATCGACACGTCGCTCCGGCTTAAAGCCAAAAATCTCACCGAATCGCTCTTCCAGGTGATAGCGCTCATCGTCAGTCATATTCTCCCGGAGCCTTCGACGCCACGCATCGCGTACTTGCTCCACGACACGACGCAACGAAAAATGGTCCAAAATGAAATCCGCTGTTATACCAACCGTGGATTCGATTTTGTCTTCCAATTCCCGCCGAAGCTGGTCTTTATCCGCAGGACCTTGGAAAACGGCCCTACGCAGGGATGCCAGAACATCCGAATGTATACTCACGCATCCGGACACTAATTCCTCGTCTTGGCCTTTCGCTAACAGCGGCTTTAACTCTCGGCGATAGAAGCGCATCTCGGAGAACTGCTCGCCTATCGCTTCTTCAGGCTTTTCCGGTGATCCGAATAGAAGCTCAAAAGCGCTTTTGGCACCTGCCGCAGTGATTCCGCGTTCACACGCATGTCGCATTTGACGCTCCAAGCGGTTTAAAACTTCATGACAATCGCCCAGGCGCGCAACGAAGCGGTTTAACTGGTCAGCCCAAGCGTGATACAATTCACGGAATTTCCGTCGGATCTCTGTGTATTGAGCGCGCGGTATTGTGTCACGAGCCGTCTCCCGAATTTTCCGTTGTTCGACTTCGCTAAATCTCGGCCCGAAAATCCATTCCGGCCCCGAGAGTTCGATCACTAGCTGCGTGACATCAATCCGAAGAGGCTCTACCTCGGAAGGCATCTCTGAAGCGGTCGAACGCAGACCCTCTGTTACTCGTCGGAAAAACTCTTCCACGGTACAAACCGATTTGCCTTCTTCGAGGAGCCTCTGAGCCAGTTGGACGGCGACTTGTATGGGATCTCCAATTTCACGCAATATCTCCCCGAAAGCTTGATCAACGGCTTCCGGCTCGGGTCGCTTGATGCCTTCCGCCAAGCGCTGTGCGTCGTTAACCTTTTGCTCCCGGAGCGCTCGGTCTAATGCATCTCGTTTGAACTTCAGTTTTGCGTCGATTCGTGCCAGGACACGCTGGAGCATTGAGCCCTGCGCGTTGGGGAGATAGCTTTCCCAGAATTGCTTCCAGCTAGGCACGCTCAAGTTGGTTTTTTCCCAGAACTCGCTAACTGCCTCGGTTACTCTTTTGTTATCTACTTCCAACAGTTTCTTTACCGCAACCCATCGCGCAAGCGACTCGAAATAGCGCCGTATCGTAACGGCACTCACCTCAAAAGTAGCCGTCGCTATTCCAATGTAGGAAAACCGCTGATTTATCTGAGTCCTCTCAATTACACTCTTGGTAAGCGCCGCATATATTCCTGCAGCCACCATTTGGTAATACTGCTCGTGATTTGCCAACTGCGTCATCTGGTTCTCGCGAAAGATCAAATAGGCGTGGTCAATCGGAGCCGCATTGTTTACGTCAAGTTCTAAGTCAACGTTCAGTACATCGGTTTCGGGATTATGCGGACTTTCTAAATCGGGAAGTCGGTACTTATACGTTTCATTGCGATGCCGGTGTCCTGTTCCACGATTGATTATCCAGCATGACAGCTGGGACATACCGGTAAGTGAATTCACCATCATCGGGACACGTAGCTCTCTGGCTTGATTATACAAGGTGCGAAACACAGAAGCATCGTATAGAAACGCGCGAGGCGTCGGAGCGCGACCGTATTTGGAAAATAGTTCGCGCAATTTAAGGAACCTCTGCATAATTCGCCCGTATTGTACGGAACCTTTTAACAAGTCG
>CAYRMD010000038.1:0-46381 GCA_964425225.1 uncultured Pirellulaceae bacterium
TTGTTAAAAGGTTCCGTACAATACGGGCGAATTATGCAGAGGTTCCTTTATTCTTTGGGGTGGAGCCTTCGCCGGAAGATCCCCCGATTGGGACTTGGATTCGCGTATACGACGGTCAAGCTTGTCGTTTATCCGAGGCGAATTATCAAGTGGCGGACGTTTTGGGATTGCAGAGGCCTCAGCTGAACGCGCGGGGACTCGATGGCCAGAACCTGTATCGCTGGGCTATTTCGCTGCCGCGTTGGGTTTGGTTCCGGCTGGTACACCGACCGGTTTCGACGATCGACTACGTCTTTATACAAGCGAGTATGGAGGAACTACACTGCGAACTCGCTGGCTGGTACTACTCTTATTCTCAACGCATCTTGGACGGTTGGGAACAATTCGGACAAAAGCTAAGCGATGTGTTCGCCAACGGTGCCATGGTTATCAAAACGTGGCATGCACTGCGGCAAGCTTGGGACGCCATGCGAACGAGAGAACCGGCACATTTTTCAGCACACGCGGGCGTTGAGTTGCCCGAATCTTCGACGGAAATAGAGACAGACGCGGAATGGTATGCGTGGCCAGAAGAGCAATCTAAGGGTTCTTGTGGGTCCACGATGCAGCGTGAAGAGTCCCCGGCAGTAACGAACGCATCGCGGATACCTACCACGGTAATAGCCACCAGCGATGTTGGTCCGGACAATCTATCGAACACGAACGACGTTCAGTCGCTTACCGAGCTGTCGGTTCGTATGGGTAAGCAAGTTGTGGTCACGTTGCGTTGGGTGGCCCTCTTGTTGCAAAATGCTGCAAACACAATAGACACGGTGCTGCAAAATGCAACACCTGTTGCCACGAGTCGACACCCGACCGCTACTTCTCGATAGCGCCCTCAGCCGCAGCCTCAATGAGGCCGTGAAACAATATAGCTTTTAGGTAGATCATCTTCCCTAGAGGCACAGCACTCGCCATGCTGTGCCTTTATTTTTTACCGTAAAAAATCGGCGTTGAAATTATTTCTTATCCCGGCCCACGGTTTTCTGGCCCGGCAGTGGCTCCATAGGCCCCGACACGTAGCGTTGGTTGGCGATGCGTTGCTTTCGGCACAATTGTTGCTGGCGTAAAGTGAGGCGCATCGTCGATTGGGGGCTCCACGAGCGAGACGGGCACCGGAGCTTTCATAGCGTCTTGTCACGGCGGGGTCGGATCAGAGAGGCGAGGCTACACAAAGGGCAGCCACCTTGAGTCGGTCTGCGTACCGACTCAAGGTGTGCGGCTGGGGGCTAGGTTTGGTCAGTTTCTGGACAGCCCAAGAAAGCAAGAAGACTCTGATTTTTTGGTAGCAAGGTGCCGGAACTGTAAATACAATGATTTTGTAAGGCTTTAGACAATACGGAAGTTGTTTGAGAGTGCTGGTTAGTTCCCCACGTCGGGAGCGTGTCGTTGACGATTGGGAATCGCGACGCCGCACGTGGTGCGTTAGATCGCAATACAAGTCGGAGACGAGCCGTATGCGGACAAGTACGTGGCTGTGGCTGATTGTAAGCTGCGTGGCGATTGCTCAGCTCGGCAATGGCCAGGATTTGCCGGGTAACGCTGGGCCCACCTGTCGTATGGCGACATATGACAGCGCGACCGGTGAGAGTTGTTTCGCGTTGAGTTTGGCCGTACCCTCGGCTGAGGGCAAGTCGGCAATAGATGTAGCGATCCTCGTTGATACGTCGGCGAGCCAGGTAGCAACGTATCGACAGGATAGTTTGCGTGCGTTGCGATCGATGCTTGACCATCTCGGGTCACAGGATCGCATAGCGTTGTGGGCCGTAGACGTACGGGCGGTGTTGTTGACCTCTGGGTGGACTACGAAGGGTTCTTCGGACTTACAAGCCGCTATGGACCGTTTAGAGAAACGACCGCCCTTAGGAGCGACGGATTTGTTCTCCGGTATTTCGAAGGCAGTGGCAAGTTTCCAGGGGCAACCGGATCGTTCGCGGGCTTTAGTTTACATCGGCGATGGTCAGAGCCGGATGCGCATTATCACGCCAGAGCGGCTGAGGAAATTGGTAAATGAGGCCCGTGCAGCGCGTGTGGCAATCAATGCTTTCGCCATTGGCCCTCAGCGTGACGTTTTCTTACTGTCTGTGCTGGCCAATCACACGGGTGGCAATGTCTTGGTGGATACGGACGAATTGGTTGCGGAGCGAGCAGGTAAAGCGCTTGCTCAAATCGCAAGCACGGCAGTCTATTGGCCTGTAGAATCAATTTGGCCAGCAGCGGTCGCTGCCTTTTTCCCTCAGCAGCTTCCTCCGTTGCGTGCTGATCGCGATACGATCGTCTTAGGTCGGTTGTCGGCACGCGAGCCAGGCACGCTCAGTGTGCGTTGCGAATCGGCTACGCACCCAGTCGAATGGCAGTGGACTTTGGTTCCTGAGGCCAGTAGCGATGAGTTCAGCTTTCTAGCCGAATTGGTGCGATGGGCAGCCGGGGATTCAGGTTTGAGCTTACCGACAGCCGGATCCGAAGCACTTCGTGAAATGGCTCGGGTGATGGCTGCTGACAGCGAGGCGTTGACGAAACTGGGCACTTTCGCAATCGCGTTGGGGAACACTGAGTTGGCGGCCCAGGCAGCCCAAGCCGCACTGGCACGCGATCCGAACAACACGACGGCAGCCGCACTACAAAGGGCGGCTACCAAAAAGCCGGTCGATCCCGACCCGCCACCACCGACTCGCGATGTGTTGTTGGCTCAAGACCGTCCTCGTCCCCCGGTACCCGATGACCAACCGCTAAAACTGGGGAGCGAAGCTAATACGGAACAGTCGTTGGATGCTTTGGGAGCCCGTCCCGGCGAGGCCCTGGAGCGATTCAGTCAAGAACAGAAAGCCCAAGCGCAGGCATTGCAAGCCGAGGTTCAAGTCCAACTGGGGCGCTTGCGGCAGCAGTTCGTCACCGAACCGGACCGCGCCAGAGAGAGTTTGAAATTACTACTTCAAACAGTCGAGCAAGCACCGGTTTTAGATGAATCGGCACGGAGCCAGTTGATGAATAGCATCCGGGCGGCTATTCGCGAAGCCAGCCGTTTGGCGATCCAGCTCGATGAACAACGAGCGCTGGCCGAAGAAAGCCAAGCAGCAGCACGCGCCGCCGAACGCGTCTTTGAAGAGACCGCTCGACGCGAAGAGCGCATCAAACAGCTCATGGCACGCTTCCAGTCTTTGATGGCCGAGGGAAGGTTTCAAGATGCGGATGAAGTTACCGCTGTCGAGGTAAACCAATTGGCTCCCGATACGGCTCTAGCACAAGCAGCCACCTGGAATGCGCGATTCCATCGGCAAATGGAAGGCCTGGAACGCTTCCGCGATCTAAGGCATCGCAACTTCGCCGATGCTTTGTACACAGTCGAAGAGTCGGCAATTCCTTTCCGGGATGAGCCACCTATCCAATACCCGCCCGCAGAAATTTGGCAAAAGCTGACGCGCGATCGAGCAAAGTATAAGTCGATTGACCTAGCCGGTGACAATCCTTCCGAGCGACGCATTTATGAGGAATTGCGGAAAACCACGAGCATCGACTTCGACAATCAGCCGCTTTCCGAAGTAGTCCAAATCCTTTCGGAAGATCACCAAATCCCCATCATTATCGATAAGAAGGCCTTGAACGACGCAGCCATCCCGACCGATACGCCCATCACTATCCATTTGACGGGAGTGCGCTTTGCGTCAGCTTTGAAAATCATGCTTTCCGAGCATGATTTAACCTACATCATCAAGGACGAAGTTCTCAAAATCACGACTCCGGAAGAAGCCGAAAACAACATGACGTTCAAAGTTTATCCGGTCGGAGATTTGGTGGTACCCATTCAATCCGGCTTTACTGGATTGGGTGGATTTGGGCTTGGCGGCTTCGGTGGACTGGGTGGGTTCGGTGGACTGGGTGGGTTCGGTGGTGGTTTCGGAGGGTTCGGTGGTTTTGGCGGTGGTCTTGGGGGGCTGGGTGGTTTTGGCGGATTGGGTGGTGGCTTCTTTGTTGTCGACGACCCGTTGCAGCTAACGACCGACACTCTCCGCAGTCGTAGCCAGTCCAGTCAGGCAGCCGTAGCGACGCGTGCGCCGAAAAGAATCTCCGCATCCTCCGGCGCAGCCGCGTCTGCTGCATCGCTGGAGGCATGGCAGGCAGCAGTAGGTGATCCAGAGGTCAGCCCGCGGGATATCCACCACACGGTGCAACTATTGGGTGAAGAACAACGGTTTGGCCAGGTAGCAGCATTGATCCAAGCTGCCATCCTTGCAGGCAAGGTCGAGCCGTGGATGTATGAAGCACTTAGTCTGTCCATAGCGTTATCCGATGGCAGCCAAGAAGAGATCGAGCGTGCTTTGTTATCGGCAGTCGATTTTGGTCAGAACGAGGACCAGTTAATTCAGGTGGCAAAGGTGATGGCTGCCATGGGTCTAAAGACCTCGGCACTTTCGTTATTTCGGGAGATTGCCGTTTTGGTCCCGGGTCGTCCGGAACCGTACATGTTCGGACTAGAATTGGCCCAAGAACTCCATGACGTGGACGCAATGGTTTGGGCAACGAGCGGTATTCTGTCGCGCGCTTGGCCAAAAGAGCACTGGCATGTGGCCGAAAAAGCGTATCAGGCTGCGCGTTCATTGTTGGTGGATCTTACGGCCCAGCAACAAATCGACGAAGCCAAACGGATCGAGCAGCAATTAGCTGAGGCCCTTCGGCGCGACTGCATCGTCAAAGTAACCTGGACGGGCGACGCCGATTTGGATCTGTTGGTACAAGAGCCGTCCGGTGAGATCTGTTCGTTACAGAACCGCCAGTCCAGCGGCGGTGGCATCATTGTTGGCGACACGTATGCCCGAGGTAACACATCACCCGTCGAAGGCTACTCGGAGTATTATGTGTGTCCCGTGGCTTTTAGCGGCGAGTACCGATTGCTGATTAAGCGCGTTTGGGGTGATGTGGCTGGAGGCAAGGTTACCGTTGAGATTGTTACGCACTACGGTAGTCCAGACGCTCGGTATTTCAAGCATCAGATTCCTATAAGTGACAAAGATGCTCTGGTTATTTTCGAAGTTCCTAACGGGCGCCGTTCAGAACCGCTCGCCGAGCGACAATTGGTGCACCTAGACAAACAGCGGCAATGGTTAGGCTATGCTGCTGTGGCTCAACAATTGCGTGATGTGGGTGCCTCAGAGTCTGATTCTTTGGCAAGTACGAGTCTCAACAAGTCGCGCGCATTAACATTTGCACGGCGTGGGCCGGTCGCACGGCGGCGTGCAAGTGGGTTCCTAATCACGCCTACCATCCTACCGGAAGGGAGGATGCTCTTTGCGCAAGCCGTCGTATCTGGAGATCGCCGATACGTGCGGGTTACCCCTTCGCCCCTGCTTTCCGCCGTGGGAGATGTCTTTACCTTCAATGCCATCACGGGTCAGCAAGGCCAAGGTTTAGGAGGTGGTGGAGGTTTCGGCGGCGGTTTCGGCGGTGGTTTCGGCGGCGGTGGCTTCTTCTAACAGCTCATGATGCGAATCGGGTACTAAAGCTCTGAGGGATGACCACAGCCTGAAGTGGTAGGAGACGTTTCGTCCCCCCTACGATACGGGATGCGCAGACTTGGGGAATGAGTCCCGCCGCTAAGGGCGGCCTCCCAATCAATACTTCTTCGCGGCGTATTCTAAGCCAACCATCGTTTTAAAACGAATTCCGGGTGAAATGATTTTCACGTTGCGAGCGTTTTCTTGAAGCAAACGCAGATTTGCCTCGGAAAACCTGTGCCATCCTGAGGATCGTCTTGTGAGTTGTGGGCAGACGGAACACCCCGGTGGGGCACGAATTGGGCCGTTGCAAATGCCGTTGCCGTTGGTGGTAAATATTCGCCAGTGGCCCTTCGCCGCAATCCAAGGAGGGTAAACTCGTATGACGCTCTAATCCGATTGGATAGGTTCTCAGTTCTAGCTGTGTAACACTGCTGAGGGTTTGCTCGCACAACGGTCATGGACAAGCCGATTCACCGATATAGTTTCTACTAGTTCTTTCGCCAATCGATCGGTGATGTCGGGGAAAATCGATTCACGCAGCTTTCGGATTCAGTCTAGACGGTTTGGCAACCCGCGCATTTAGCGAGAACTTATCACTCGGACTGTATCCTTCAAATCGCCATCTTGCTGTAACCAGCTTCTTGTCATTGACCAGAGTGTGGGTTACTATGAAAAAACAAGCCGTGTTCGGTGTTCGGGGTCAATCGTCGATTGAGGTGTCTTTATGGAATCGATCAGTCGCGTGGCAACGTCGGTAGTGCAAGATTCAGATTTGTCGGTACGTGAAGCGCTTGTAGAGGCGACGCTTTTCGAAATCGCTCGCGATGCTTCTTCCAAGCCCGAGCAATACATCGAACAAACATTAACTCCCCATGGCGGTGAATAAAGCATCGGCCGACTTTAGGACATAGCGAGTGCGGCTGTGTTCAATCGCCTCGCCGGCTTAGAAACCGAATATGCGATTCGTACGCCAGCGGCTGACAGCCGCCTTTCGGATTCGCGCTTCGCTTGGTATCAACGGATAGTTGAGCGTTTGCGGCAAGTCATGCCGATCGCGCGGGCCCATCACTTTAAAGACGGGTGGTTTCTAGCCAACGGGGGAGCGATATGGTTCGAGGCGGATCGACCAGCAAGCGGGGCTGGTTTGATTGAAGTCTCGACTCCCGAGTGTCGTAGCCCGTTTCAATTGCTGACGTACCAACGGGCGATGGATCGTTTGGTGGGCGAAAACGCCGCTCGCTCCGATTCACATGCTCCGTTTTGGCTTATCAAGAACGATCGTGATGGGGCGGGAAACGTTTACGGTGCTCAAGAGAATTACGAAGTTGTAATTGCTTCGGGCTTCGGCCATTGGATCTGGCGGAGTGCGTTAGTCCTTCTATTGCCTTTGGTACTTGTGGCCTGGGCCGGTTTCTATTTGCTTGTGGGCCTCTTGTTCCTCTACTTGGCGGTGGCTGGTCTACTTTTCCTCTGTTTGCAACGATGGGTTCCCGATCGCCGGAGATTTGCGACACTCCTGTTCGGTCGGGATCTGGCAGAGGGTCGCGAATCCGGATCACCCACACCGCCTTGGATTGAGTGGCTGGTGTTGAATGCTACGCGTATCCTGTCTGGACCTTTGGCGCTGTGTTTGTGGATCCTGTGCGCTTGTGTTGCTTTCCGAAGAACGCGCCAAGCATTGAACGCCTTCTTAATGAGCCGGTGTATTGTGGCCGGGGCAGGATACGTGCAACCGGGTGGACAGTTTGCCTTGGCCGACAAAGCCGGGGCAATAAACTGCCTCGTGGGCTTTGGAGGGTATTGGTGTGACCGGCCGGTGTACACGATGGGGCATTTTTTCAAGGCGCTCTGTGCAGAAACGCTCTTCAGCCTGCGCCATTATTTCTCGTTGTTCTCCAGCCGGCAGCGACTCCAAATCGCCCTGGGCGACTCGAATATGTGCGAGCATGCCGAGTACCTAAAAATTGCCACGACCTTTTTGGTGCTCGACGCGATTGAAGCTGGATACGGCAACAAACTACCCTCTTTGCAACGCCCGCTACAAGCTTTGCAACGCTGGATCGCCGATCCAACGCTATCAAGTACAACTCGTTTGTCGGATGGCAGCGAGGTGACCGCTTTGGATGTGCAGTGGCGCTATTACGAAGTATGCCGTCAGTATGCGGCCTCCCAGCCCGATGCTCCTGACGAGGTATGGCAAGTGCTCGAGCGATGGCACCATACCCTCCGCTTACTGTCGATGTATCGCCAGCGAGTCGCGGAAGGTATGGGTTTGAGTAAAGCGGTTCGGCCCCTTATCGGGCTTTTGGACTGGGCCACCAAATTGTATTTGCTCGGCCAGCTTCAGCCCGATGCTTCGTGGGCAGAAAAGAAAAAGATCGACATCCGTTATCACGAACTTTCGCCTGAGGGCTATTATCAGCGGCTCGTTAATTGTGGCGTGGCCCGACGGCTCGTGACCGACGAACCGTTACATCGAGCGATGCGTGTCCCTCCCCCCGATTCGCCGGCGACGCGAAGAGGACATCTGATTCGCGAGTTCTCCGACGGCGATCAACCGCTGCGGGTCAATTGGAAGTGTGTTATCGTCGGGACGGGGCAGCACCGTCGAGTGTTTCGGCTGTCAACCACATCCCGAAAGACGGCCAGTTCACATGCTTCATCCGGTAGCAGTAGCCACTCGTACGAAGCACGCCCTGGAGCAGAGGATGATTCCGGCTGACGACGCGGTCAGCGGTGATTTCCGGCGCCTCGCTACCTTTTGCACCCGTCCAAGCTTCGTGAGCCCGTAAGCTACAGCGATTGTCCACGCTCGCGGATTTGTCTCACAAAATTCATGAGACTCTGTGGGTGGATTGGTTAAAGTTTTATAGTTGACCGAAAGCCTCAGAGCAAGTTTGGCCATTTTGTGCCAGTTAAAGTACTTGTCGCGATTTCTAAAAAACAATTCTCGTCATTCGGCTCGACGCGCAAGCCACCGGCTGAGGTAGACGATTTTTTCCATATCGGCATAGCCTCGGCTAATCGTATCTCGTTTCGTAGTGGTCCAAGCCATTCGTATCGCCACGTGTAGCTTTGTTCGTTGTGGTCACGGAGCGTGCCGTTTTCTAAAAAAAACGAAAAGCCACAAACATTATACGGAAACGCAATGCCACACGATCGCACGTTTTATTCTGCTCTTTCAGGTACTTCCGCTTGCGCCTCTGCGCCTTTGCGTTAAATCATTTCCCCTTCTGACTGGCATAAGTTCTGCTGAGTGTCTTTGCATTGAAGTTTTCCCGTGCAGCGTACCACACTTCCAGTACACGGCAAAAGTCGAAGTTTGTGTGCGATCGATCACAAGTACATGCCCAAATACCCACCGTGTAGTTCGATCTGTTTTTGAATCGTTTCCATCCGTTGGCGAGCTTTTTCCAGATCCCCAGCAGCAATATAGCGATCAAACTCGACCAGCACCGTATGCATCACGGTTTGCCGAAACCATTCGACCACCGGCTCGATCAACCAATCGACGGTTTCTCGTGACAACCTTACTTCAAGATCCGCCCGCACTGTGCGCTGGTCTTTATCATCGGTAAAAACGGTTCCTTCGAAGCTAAACTCCAGCATTCCGACGTCTGCGGCGTTGGTCAAATGATAAACGGCCCGGGCATTATAGAGATAATACGTGTTAAAGGTTCCATGGAGCTCCATGGCCCTTTTGATCCTTTCGCACAGTGCACGGTAGCCGGGCGACGCATCGAGCGGGATGTCGATTCGTGGTATCGCTCGAAGTGGCAAGCAATCGAACTGAACCTCTACCCAACTCACACCTCAACTCCTCTTGCGTAGCGCAAGCAATCAAGCCAGGGAGACAATCGTGCGCACGCGTCATTCCTCGCACCGCTGAGCAGTACCATTTCCAGTGCCGTGATGTTTCGGGAACAGATACGGCCCGCCCCGGGTGGCGAAAACAACGGCTGTGAGCTGCTCGGTAGCAAAAGGTCACCAAACGACGCGAATACTGCGTTATGGTCGATCGGCTTTGGGAAGCACGGCGGCGATACGGTCTTCGACCAACCGCCACCCCATACATAGCCAGCCGTCGCTCATTTCCAAAGCGGATAACTTCAACCGGGGCACCGAGGCGGATGCCTCTTGCCGACCCCGCCGCGGTAGCTGAATTCCCTCCCCTTGAAACTCCGGGGTGAACAGGGCTTCGAATTTCTTGCGCATCAAGGTTTTGACAGCGATGCGTGCTGCACTTTCAAATCCACCGCGAGTATATTCGGCTTGCACGTCGCCTTGCCGCGTAAGACGAATGCCCTCGGCGTTGCGTTCAACTTTGTAGGTAGCCCAAATATCCATTTCGGCCGTTACGGTTTGAGATCCGCGAGTGAATTGGCGTCCCCGAACCGTAATGGTAATCGTATCGCCCCGGAATTCTACCCGTACTGGCTGGCGCGACGCAAAAGTGATGGACCACGGATCCTTATCCGGGGTAATACGTAACTCCTCCGGCACCTCTCGATCATTCTCTTCCAGGAGCTGTACAAGGCGTTCATCCGTAAGCGTTATCCCAGCCAGTAACGCTTCGGAAAAGTTTCCGACAAAGCTTTCATGCACGCGTAGCGTCAAATCCGCTTCGGCCGGTTGCGCTGGCACATGACGCCACGCACCCAACTGAGCACGATTGGCTTGCAAGAGGGTAATACTCAATGCATCCGCGGTCGAAAGGCATCGAAATACAGCAGGGAACTCTCCTCGACGCACCAAGGGATTTCGTAAGTTTTCTTGAAACTTTTGGCGCGCTTCTGCCAACATCTCTTCCACGCGCTCGTCGATCTGCCCAGCTACCCGCTGTTCGGCTCGAACGTTGGCTTGCTGTTCGGCCTGTGGTCGCTGCCGCTGCGCCTGACACCATGCTATTTTACGAACTAAGCACGACGGATGCCCAATACCCGTAATTTCTGTTGCCGTTTGGCACTGAACCTGGGCCGGCTCAACCTGAATGCCGTCGGCAGTGATGATCACCTGTTTGCTGGCACGGATGGACGTATTGCCCACCGAATAGACGCGCATGCCACGATTGATCCCTGTGTTACGGCTCACTGCTGTCCCCACGAAATCGATCATCATGCGAGCCTGCCGATCGTCCGGGATTAAGTTCAAAGCTACTTGTCCAGACGTTTGCGCGGTTCCTTGTATAAACGTGCCCAGAATACAATCGCGTACAGGAAGCTCTTCATGAACTGGCTGTTCGGCATTCGCGCGTGCTAACCGAGCGGAGATCTCCAAATAGAAATTCGGGCGTGCCAATTCGCTGCGGATTTTTTCCACCAGTTCGGCTGCCTGCCCCGCATCGTGTAACCAACCGAGGATCCGACCCACAGCTTGTGCGTTTTCCCAATTCTCCTGTTCACGAAAACGTTTGATCGCCTGCTGCAAAGCGCTGAGCTTAGCACGATATTGGTCAGCCATATCGGGCGTGCGAGCAACGAGGCTGGCATTCATGAACCGGTGCAACGCCGCGCGAAACTCGACAAAGGGCAATCGCTCCAACCCAGGGGTATCGGAATAAAGTTGCTGAAGAACGCGATTCAACTCCTGTAAATCCGGCGTAGGCTGTTCGATTTGTTTTTCAAACACGTCCCAATACAAAAACCGATTCCAGCCCTCTTGCACGGAGCGCCCACCGGAGGCTAGGTACTTTTGTAATCGCTGAGCTTGCTGGACGACCTGATGTTTCTTGGCAGCCAGCGATTCGGCCGTTTCCGGTTGGAAACGATCCGCCCACTGTGCGATCGCTGCCACTAACGGATCGGATACTTTTTCCTGGCTCGCATCCTGAGAGACTACCTGAGATATACTGCCTACCCAACTGGCGGCAAGGAAAATCGCCACGCACCTTAACGCCTTGCTAAGTATCCGCGTTTGCCTCATGTTTTTGTTTCCTTACTTCGTTCCTCCCAGGAGCCGCCCCACAGGTATAGCGAATTCGCTATGTGACCTCGAACCACATCATCAAACAATAGTCACTTAGGCAGCGCCCCTATATCTTTCCTATTTTCTCTAAAAGAGCAAGACGAAATTGTCGCGTGGCAACGTCAATCGCAAGACATGAAAGCTCCTCCCCGGACCACGGGCCGTTTCGGCAGCTCCGTGACCGATTTTCATATGGTTCCCATACTTCCGAGGGCTGAGTGAGCAATTGACGTAGCGGGGTCCGGTGCGAGGGATGCGACAGGTGACAGCGTTGGCTGGTCTTTCTGGGCTTCGAGAATCATCTCGCGCACGATAGCCTCCAGATCGTAGGTGTAATGCCAATCGGGATAATGCGAGCGAAATTTCCGGGTGTCGCTGACATACCATATATGGTCGCCGACTCGCGGCCGTTCCTGGTAACGCACGTCCATCTTCCTACCCAAGATCCGTTCGCAGATCGCAATGACCTCGAGAATCGAGCAGTGGCTGTGTCGACCGCCGCCAGCGTTATACACTTCCCCCGGTCGCGGCTCCTGATGATAGTGCCAGAACATATTGACCAGATCCCGCGCGTGGATGTTGTCGCGCACTTGTTTTCCTTTATAGCCGAGGATCGTATAGGGTTGACCACTAACAGCACACTTAACCAAGTAAGCCAAGAATCCGTGCAAAGGTGCTCCGCGATGCGCTGGCCCGGTAAGGCAACCACCACGGAAACAAACGGTGTTCATCCCGAAGTAACGACCGTATTCCTGAACGAGGGCGTCGGCCGCCAATTTCGAGGCGCCGAACAGAGAGTGCGTTGTGTGGTCAACCGACATCTGCTCGTCGATCCCATGTTCAAAATACGGATGATCTTCGGCAATTTCCCAACGCGTCGGCAATTCCACGAACGGAAGCCGATTGGGATTGTCGCCGTAGACTTTGTTGGTTGACGTAAAGATAAACGAAGCATCACGGGCAAAACGCCGTGTGGTTTCTAACAACGTAAGTGTGCCCGTAGCATTTACAGAAAAATCACAATACGGATCTCGTGCTGCCCAATCGTGGGACGGTTGTGCTGCCGTATGGATAACGATCCGGACATCGCCCGCATAGCGGGCAAAGATCTTTTCGATCGCCTCGCGATCGCGAATGTCCACGTTGTGGTGTTCATAATTGGGTAGGTGCTGCTCCAACCAGAAACGCACCGGACGCGTCGAGGCTTCTTCGCCAAAAAAATGGCGGCGCATGTCGTTATCGATTCCGACTACGTGGTAACCGTTGGTACTCAACATCCGTACGGCTTCCGATCCGATTAGTCCAGCAGATCCGGTTACCACAGCGACAGACATAGGCTTCTCCTCATTATGCACCTTGGAAACGTCGATCCGCCTAGAATCGCCGACAATGCCACTTCACAATGGCCAACGCCTTACCACAACTATAAGGCACAAGAGAGTACAGCCGCGGCTCGTCTGATACAAGGTCAATTTCCAAACCCTGCTCCGGCCCGCCACGGCTCGCTTTTTCCAGCAGGATCGATCGATTCCAAACGACCGGAACGATTCAACTCGACATCATAAAAGGAGCATGCCGGAATCTTGTTGCTCCCAATCGCCACTTCCGTCGCTTGCTAGGCTACAATCACGCATAGGAATACACTGTGTGATCTATGGAAATCGGAGATTAGAAGCTAAGGTAAGCTAGGCTACGGTGTGGACAGGTACTTCGGCAGACAGGTTAAGCGGATCGGTAGGGATGAAAAACGGAGGCGGGGGCAGTGAAAATCCTGATTGCCAGCAGCGAAGTGGCACCCTTTTCCAAGACCGGTGGGTTGGCAGACGTATGTCGCGCACTGCCAGCAGCGTTACGCCAACGCGGACACGACGTTGTTGTCGTTACCCCAGCTTACCGCACAGTCTTCCGCGCCGGGCATAACATCGAATCGACCGGCTTGTCTTTCGACATTCCGATTGGCAACAAGACTGTCTCTGGACGACTCTTGGTCGCTCGGAATGATCACGACGTCCCAGTCTATTACGTAGACCAACCCGAATACTATGATCGCGCGGAGCTTTATCGGGAGGGCGGACACGATTATGAGGATAACTGTGAACGATTTGTCTTTTTCTGTCGCGCGGTTCTGGAAGCCGTACGCCTGTTAGGAAGCAACTTCCACATCGTGCACGGTAATGATTGGCAGTGCGGCTTGATCCCGGCCTATTTGCGAATCGAATACGAGCATACCCAGGGCTATGAAAAAACAGCAACCGTGTTCACGATCCATAACATGTCTTACCAAGGTCTATTCTGGCACTGGGATATGCTCCTTACCGGACTGGATTGGAAGTACTTCAATTGGAAGCAAATGGAATACTACGGGCAGCTTAACTTGCTCAAAACTGGCCTGGTGTTCGCCGACATCATCACGACCGTCAGTCCACGTTACGCAGAAGAGATTTGTACGGCGCCTCATGGGTGTGGGCTAGAAGGAGTACTGCAACATCGAAAAGCTGTCTTACGCGGGATTCTCAATGGTGTGAACTATGACGAGTGGAATCCCAAAACGGACCCATACATCGCCATGCAGTATGACCTATCCACCTGGAAGGAAGGCAAGGCCCAGTGCAAACAAGCATTACAACAGACTTTCTCCCTGCCCGTGGACCCACAATTGCCGGTCGTCGGAATGATCGGCCGTTTGGTGGACCAAAAAGGTTGGGATCTAATTGCTCAACTCCTCAGGCGATGGGCCCCGGTGGCGCCCGTTCAGTGGGTGATTCTTGGCACCGGAGAAAAATCGTACATGGAACTGTTGAGTCAACTCTCACGCGAGTTTCCTGGACGAATCGGGGTGCGTTTCGAGTTCTCCGAACTCCTGGCGCATCAGATCGAAGCCGGCGCCGATCTGTTCCTCATGCCAAGTCGGTTCGAACCCTGCGGCCTCAACCAACTGTATAGCCTTAAATACGGTACCATCCCGGTGGTTCACGCAACGGGCGGGCTGGCGGACACCATCTGCCACGCGTCGCCGGAGAATCTGGCTAGCCGCAAGGCAACCGGATTTGTATTTGATACGTACGATCTCTCCAAACTTGAAGAAACATTGAGGCAAGCGTTGACAATGTTCCGTGAGCAACCCGAGCTTTGGAGCCGGATCGTCGAGACGGGCATGGCCCAAGATTGGTCGTGGAACCGAAGTGCCAGTCAATACGAGCAAGTTTATCAGGAAGCAATCGTGATGCGGCAAGCGGTTCTCCAAGAACGTCTGCTGGAAAGCCGCGCGTAATTGAACTCGTTGGGCGTTTGCCCGAACGTTGTCCTGGTATCGAAACCACCAACCATGCTCGAATAATTGCCGACGCATGCACCACGGCTCAGGCAACCTGTTCCGCCAAAACGGAATGCTGTTGTGGGCCAGTCCGCTGCTGGCGCTTGGAAAAAGACTACTCCCATCTAACTGGAAACTGTAAACGCGCTCTTTTCTGAAGTGGCACAATGTTCAGGCAATAGCCGCGGGCGATACGTCCAGCGATCGGAAATGTTGGAAGAGTCCACCCGTCGCCGTGTACCGAGGATTCAAGCAGCAAACTGTAGGTTTGGTCGACCGGTTTCTTCCGTGGCCCGCTTTTAAGTTAGGGTACATGGTTATCGGGTGGTAGGTCGCTAGCCGATCTTGGCGGATGGTGGCTTGTCGCGAATCGAGCGCGCAACGCGTTGAGTTCAGCTTCCAATTCGCGAATTCGTTCCTGCTGCGCCTGGACAGCCGCCCGATAACGTTCCAGAGCCATTTCTAACAGCTCGATTTTTTCCGCATCGCTGGCGGCGTGGAACGTTTCGGCTGGTGCGTCCTGTACGCTCAAATAAGGCCACGGCTTGGAATCCGCGTCTTGACTTCTCGAGAAGTCGCCGCCAGCAGTGGTGTTTGAGGACACGACGCTATTACTCTGTCGCTCTGCAGCGATACCAGAGATCGATCCTCCGCCAGGAGCACTCCAATTGCGCTGCCCCAACCAGACACCTGCCACTCCAATCGCCAGACCAAAAAAGCAGAGCACGCCCACGCGCACCAGTCGGTCACGACGCTGCCGCCGCGCCAAGCGTTGCAACAGGCGTTGCTGGGCAGCATGCGGTAGCGCGGCATCAGCCAAGTGCACGGCTTCGTGTGCCAAGCGCGCCGCCACGTCTCGTGAGGCCTCATCCAATACAAGCTGCCCATCGACATCGATCGGTACACGCTCTTCAGCAGACTGGTCATTGGCTCTGTCCATTTCCGGTTCCTCATGCCATGCGAGACATCAGCTACGGATTACGTCGAACTTCCATCGGTTCGCACCGTTGCCGCAGAGCCAACAATCCATGATAGAGCCGCGACTTTACTGTTCCCAAGGGGCAACGCAGGATAGCCGCGATTTCATCATAGCGCAATCCTTCGCCAAAACGCAGGATCAACGCATGTCGTTGCGCGTCTGGCAGAGAGGATACTTGTGCCCACAGACTTTCCTTCCATTCGCTCCACTCCAACTGCCAACCCGCTGGAGGGGCAGTTTCGGGCCAGGCTTGACGGCGACTCTGCCATTCAGCAATTCGCCGGCGATACCGCAGTTTACGGCGACGCTCGCGTTTCTCCAGATTCAATAAAATCCCGTACAACCACGTATATACTCGGCTGCGGCAGTCAAACCGATGATAAGACCGGGCAAATACTAAGAACGTTTCCTGAGCTAAATCATCTGCATCCCATGGATTGCCAGTCAACAATAGTGCTGCACGGTGGATCCTGGCAAAGTGCTCCCGTACCAGCAGCTCAAGATCTCCGATACTTTTCGGCATCAGCCACTCTCCACATCCAGCCCTAAAAACTCATTTTAGCTGGTAACCTGCCACTCGCATAGTCCAAGGTCCATTCATAGGGCATTTTGCCAGTCGGCAGGCCAGCCGTCCCACCTCGAATGGAAACGGCCTCCCCCCAATAACCAAGATCACAGCCGGTATTCGAAAAAGCTAGTGCTGGCCCATACCACCTTCGCCAACATTGTGAACGTAAGCCGACCTATTGCCTCTCGTTTACGAATCAGCGCGAAGATTACTCGGACATTGAGGCTGGGTGGCAAGTTCACAAGATGGCCACGATTATGTCGTAGAAAGCATGAGCGGCCACAGTGATGCCAAAACCGCGCAAAGCAAAGAGTGCGGCAAACAACATTCCGGCTACCCATCGGAAAACGAACGTATTCCAGGAGAACGGCTCTCCGAACAAGAAATAGAGTTTTAGGTTATCCATCGGAAGCGTCGCCTGGTAGTGCACGACAGCAAAGACGAGACTCGTGAGTACCACAGCGACGATTATACGACCGGGCTGCTGCATTCCCAACGTCCCTAACAGGAAGGCAGCGGCCGGTACCATCAATAAGCGAAACAAGAATTCCTCGTAGAGCCCTGCCCCACAATAGGTGACAAATCGCTGCAGGAATTGGGTGTTGTTAGCCCCCCCGAGACTGATGCGTTCGATTCTCCATAGGGGCTCCAATAGTAGGGCAAGGATAACCAATCCAATCGCCCAGCCGATAGATTCGACGGTCATCGTTGCCAAGCACGTAATGTCGATCGACCACGAGTCACGCCGCACGTAATGCCAACCCAGTAGCAAGGCAATCACCAATAGCGGTAGCCAAGCGTAGTGCCCCAACCCCATAGCATTGCATGCATGACGAAGCCAAGCTTCAGCTCCATTGCGCACCGCCGTATCGGCTAGCCACGATACACCCAGCTCATAGCTAACCAACCACGGGGAAATGAATATGAGACTTACCCAAGGCCGCTTGGATTGCTCCCAATAGCTGGCTGGTATACAACCGTGGCTCATTCCGGCCTCATCCCACGAATAAACAGCGTCAGTCTTACAGTAGACTCCGCATCGAGCACAACTCGTACCCACATCTTCCCAGTTCTAAAAAATCGGAATTCTCCCTTAGGACATTTGCGTTCGGGATACTACCGTCAGACCAAAACGAATCAAGTAGCCAACCCTTAACGATTACTCCGCAAGTAACGCTCAGATGCAGACCAGATGCTTCACAAAGCTTGTGAACCAATAGTGGTCTGAACAAGTTTGTCAAGAGCGCCTTGCACGGTTGCCAGGATCGAACACAATTGCATTTGTCGGCAAGCAACTGGAGGTTTATAATGTGCCCTGTTCAGAATGAAGATTCGACATTGACTAAGGATCAGTTCAGCCATGAATTCGCCACATAAACGAGAATCAAACGACGTTTTGTCGGTTCGACCTAAAGTTGCTGAGCTTGTTTTTTCGGTGTATGCCAGGTCGTTGCACCCGGAGCTGTTCCACGTATTCCAAAGAGGTATCGTGGAACGCGGGACATATCAGGCAAAACTGGAAATCACCGGTGCGGGCCATGTGATCACGTGGCGTTACCATGGATTAACGTTAACAGAAGTGGCGGCTGCCGCGAACCAACCTCTGCCTCGTCAGCGGCAGTTGATGCAGTATCGACTCCGAGGTGAACGAACCGAACGGATTGAATGTAAAGGCGGTGTCGTATATCAGACCAGTTTCCAACTGGAAATACTGCCCGAAGATGTATTTTGGGCTTTTCAACAAGAACTCACTCGGGATGGCCATTACCGCGGCTTGTTCCATCAGTTCGATTCCAGCGGGCGCATGGCTCTAGGAGCCGTAAGTTACATCCACACCGAGACGCGCTTGTGCAGCCTGCTCGTACAAGCGTTTCATACCTTTCCAGACGACCACGCCGTCGTAAAGGTACAGTCGTTGTTCGAATTACCCTGAAACAGCGTGATTTTTGGGAGCTGCGTCGGAACGATTGGGCCGACGAGCCACTGCCGTTGTAGGTTGTGTGGTTTACTTCGAGAGTTCAATCCAGGAAAAGCGCCAGCGGACGGGAAATCTTCGGGGACTAGTGCAGAAACCTATGGCGGCGCGCTATGCCACTTGCCGGAAAGTATTCGGTGTACTACTGCCCGCAAGGTCATGCGACCGTAACGTTAATTACCCACTCGTCTCTCTCGAAGTTTCCCGGAGGAATTGTTCCAGAGCTCGATGAAACGCATCGGGAGCTTCGGTCGGCGCCATGTGGCCAGCGTTTTCTATTACAATGACTCGCGCATGGGGAATCTCCCTAGCCATCGCGTTCATTTCGGCAACGGGGCTAATGGCATCGTGTTGACCACAAACCACCAGCACAGGCACATCGATGCGGCGCAACTGTGAGGTGAAGTCTTCCCGCTCAGCCAAACCCCGCAGAGCGGCTGCCACGGCTTGCGGTCTACAGGACTGGATCACCAGACGCATCCGTTGAACAAGCTCCGGGCGGTTCTGTCGTGTATAAGCAGAAAACAAACGCTCTAGCATCGACGCAGCTAATAGCGCCGGTCCTTGCTCTAAAACCTGTTCGGCCGTTTGGAGTCGCATTTGAGCGGCTTCGGGAGAGTCAGCTGCGGCACGGGTATCGCACAAAACCAACCGTTTCAATTTCGATCGATGCCGTTTCCAGAACTGCCATGCGATGTAACCTCCCATCGACAACCCGCAGAACGTGATGGCATCCTCGATTTGAAGAACGTCGAGTAAATCCGCAAGATCGTCAGCGAATTGTTGCATCGAAACCTTTGGCTGATTCGGCCCCGTCGAGCGGCCGAATCCCCTCAAGTCTGGTGCAAGAACTCGATAACCAGCTTCGGCCAGATGGCGAATCGAGGCGTCCCACATCGAATGATCCAAGGGGAATCCATGTACGAACAACAGCGGTTCTCCAGTCCCGCGGTCCGCAACGTACAATTCAACGTCTTGAACACGTACCACGATGCTTCCCTTCGCTAACGGATGGCGCACTTAATGCTGCACCCTGGGTGGGCAGCCAGTTGATGATGTGCAGAGACTTCGAACCAGGGCCCGTGTCGACGTGAGTAGTATCCACCCGGCCATCCCGATTACCGACAGAGGACCTAGGGGATGGAATTTCCAAGCACGGTACCATTGACCGTGGCTGATCGAGACTATCGATCGGCCTAAGCCGCATCCGGGACATGATTGTCCCAGTATCCTTCGCAACCAACACAATTCCGGTACTGTGGTCTTCCAGCGGCTGAGAATTAACCGCTGACCGCTGGGATCGATCTCGAGTTCGCGAAGTGCGATACCAGCCGCAGCGACCAACGTTACTACAGCCCAAGTACCGAAATATTGCCCACGGAAAAACGACATGGTTGGCTCGACTACTCAGTTAGGGGGATGACTGGGCGGACGGCGAGTTGGATTCAGCTAACGCTTTTTCGAACAATTCCAGTTGCCGGCGCATTTGTCCAGAATAAGGTTGCAATTGCAGGGCTTGTCGCTGGTATTTAACGGCGTTGACGTAATCTTTTTTGGCATAGTAGCACCGCCCAAGGGTATCCAAGTAGGCCGCCGTGTTGGGACGGTATTCAAGCGACAGACGACTGCTGCGGAGCGCTTCATCAAAGTCCCCTTCCGTGTTAGCGATCAACCATGCCAACTGGTTGTGCAACCGAGCCAGATAGGCACGAAAGGTGTCTTCCAAACTGGGCTCGACATTCTGCTGCATACGTTCGGTCATCAACCGGATTTGGTCTCGATACTGGTTCAACGTCTGGCGAATAAGGTCTCGAACTTTTTTCATCCATTCCTCGTCAGCTTCGGGGAACCGATACATAGCGATTAAAAGATCGATTTCCTCCGGATAAGCCTCGATGCCTTGCAAAAGATGTTCCCGTTGCTTGTTTCTATCAAGAGCCGCAAAGTGTTCGGCATAGAAAAAGTGCATACGTGCTGCGACTTCGCTGGGCTCGTTTCCTCCTCGAGCATTACGCACCCGATTGGCGAACTCCGGATTGGCGCGGGCAGCTTCTACGACCGGCTCCAGAGTTTGAGCTGCGTCCAGATGTCGCAGTTGATCGTGGTACATTTCGGCCAAAGCGAATCGTGCCCGCAGATTGGGTAAGCTCCCTTCGCTGGCGGATTCGATCACGTGCTGGAACTCCAGCTCTGCCCAATCAAAGCAGCCGCGCTCCTCCAGTTGCCAAGCGGCTTCCAAATGCTGCTCGTATTGATCCACAAGCGTGGCCCGAGCGATTTCGGCACGTTCTTTCGCCTTTTGATGCTCACCCTGCTTGCGAAACACTTCAGCAACGCGATAGAGCAATGTCAGGTTTTCATCGAAAGTTGCTGAATACCGCGTCGCCAGACGGTGGACTTCGTCGAAAAACTCGTTCTTGATCAGCCAATCCACCGTTTCCCGCAACTGTTCGGGTCGATTAGGGACTAAGTCCATCATGGGTTCCAACAGGGGAAGGGCTATGGAACGTTTTTGTTGGTCCACCCAGCGCTCGATGCGCCATTGCAACAACCCTCGAACCAAGTCGGCCGACGTGCGATCCGGCAGCGTTGCTAGGGTCTGTTGCTCCTCAGCCAGCAACTTAAGCCACGCCTCGTCCGTTCCCTCAGGGTTGACCAATTCTTCGGCAAAAAGGCGAACCCATCGGGCTGCGGGTTGGCGGCTAAAAGCAAGTTGACTGGCAAGCAGTTCGGCACGCGCCGCACGTTCCGGTCCGGGACCAGGATCCGCCCAGCGCAACAGTTGCAAACCTGCATACTTAGCCAACCGGATGTCGGATTCAAAACGCACGATGCGACATAGCGCTGCTAATCCCAGTCCGTCGGGAAGCAGCGCCAATCGATCGATGCGGGAACGGCGTTCGGCTTGAGGCACCCGTGAATAATCCACCAACAACTTACGCACCGACACAGGGTCCTGCTCGGAATACCAACGCAACTGCAGCCGCCGGACGAGGTAACGTGCCCGTGCCGCGATCTCGATATCATCGTGCGTCATGGCTTCCCGCAAAGCGTCAAAAGCGTCCAAACCAATCTGTTCCAGCTCACTTTGCGCCCGCTCGCGACGCGCAAAATCAGGGTCCCCAAGTTGCTCGATAAGCGCAGTGACTCGCGCTTCCAATGCCTCTCTTTGTGCGGAACTGGCAAGCGCTGACTCTTGGGCCGTAGCTCGCCCTACCATCAACCCAAAGCCGGCCACGATAAAAAAACAGGTGACTTCGATGAACAACCGTTCCAGCCACCTCGACGCAACACGTTGTGCAATTCGCACACCTATCATGCTGACACCTAATTACGATACGGGCGCGTCCGCTGGCCTACACTCCATTCAGCATACCCGCAAACAAAATCGTACCGCAACGCCGATCACGAGCATTGCCCGCGCGCTTGCGCCGTTGCCCAGTTGTCGAATGCACCTAAGAGTGCCGCCGAGTCCGTACTATTGGAGCAGAACGGTTAGCCCTCCTGGGATGAAGTAAAGGTCCGCTGGTCCAGCCAGACCCACGCTAGGCTGAGGAAGCCGAAGGTAAAGGCCACGAGTGCCAACACGTGTTCGATCGCAGGCCGCGTGTCGAAAAACCAACGTACGCCTCCCATCCACTCTTCCAACTCGAGCCACCTCATCAACAAGCATCGCACATGGAATTGAACCGTAAACTTATTGACCACCGCCGGAATCCAACCTACCAGGTACTCGAACATCACCGTGTAGACCACCGATACGATCATCGCGCGATACGGGAATGCTACGCCGATCCACGCGTAAACGGCACCACGTCCCAAAGCCGAAAAGCCCGATAACAACGCCAGTACCGCCCAGGTACGCGCCGGCTGTAATGGTTCGGCCCACAATAAAGCGAGAGCCAAAGCAACCCACGAGGCGCTGAGTGTCCAGAGTAGCGCCGATACATACTTTCCCAGTAACGCGGCATGCCTGCCTTGCGGACGCATTGCCACATAGATCCACGATCGGTTTTCCAGTTCTACTTGGATCGCAGGCGCCATACCAAGCAGCATTCCCATACAGGTGGTAAATTCGGTAATCAGAAAGTACAACGAGAAGGTCCATAACCGAGGATCGGGCGATCGCACCATGGCCCATCGTAGCAAGGCAATGATCAAAACTGGAAATGCGATTAGCCCCAGCCACAGCAACAGACGGCCCCAAGGGCGATTGCGACGCCATTCCATGCGTAGAACCGCCAGGATGCTGCGTATGAGCGTCACAGAGTCTCTCCACGATAGAGTCGCACGAGCGAGTTAAACAGGGTCTGGAGCGTATCCGGGGGTGGTGTAATCTCGTATATGGCCACTCGATTCGCAATGGCCCACCGGGGTAACTCCATAGCTAACTCGCCAGGCCGACGCGTGCTCACGCGTACCTGGTTGTCCCCCTCGCGGCGGATGCCATCGGCCAACTGGCTCTGACAGCACCAGGCCGATAGCTCGGCAGGATCATCACAATGGATCGTCAGTTCCGTGGGAATCTGAACGATCAACCGCTGGATCTCCTCGGCTGACCCTTCTGCCAACAATCTCGCTCCGTGAATCAACAAAAACGATGAACATAGGGCCTCCACCTCATAAAGAATATGACTAGCCATAATCAAGCTGCGTTGTTTCGTCCATTGACGCAATAGCTGCGTCAATTCGAAACGTCCGATGGGATCAAGGCCGTCGAACGGTTCATCGAGTACCAGTAGATCCGGCTCATGCGCTAGAGCCTGGGCCAACTTGGTGCGCTGCTTCATTCCCTTCGAGTACGAGCCAATCGGCTGGCGCATTCTTGCCGTCATACCAACTTGCTCCAGGGCCCACTCAGCCCGACGCGCTGCTTCAGCCGAATCGAAGCCATGCAGCCGACATAGGTACGTGACCCATTCCCAACCGCTGACGTGCCGAAGGACAAGATCCTGTGCCGGACACAACCCAATACGCCGCAAGATCTGACGGTTACGCCACGGAGGCTTACCCCAAACGCGAACGTGTCCTAAGGTGGGGCGCAGTTGACCGCACAAAAGATTCAACAGCGTCGTCTTGCCCGCCCCATTCGGCCCCAACAATCCGTAAGCACCCGGCGCGAGCCGAAGCGACAGGTCATTGACGCCAATGACTGCCCCATACAACTTGGTAACCTGTTCGAATTCGATCATCAGCTCGATTCACCCCGAATCGGATACATCCGCACGCCGTAAGAACTTTCATTATATGCGCAATGGGGATAATATCCGACGGTGCAAAAGCGATAACGAAAGGAGTGTCACGATGGCCAATCCTAAGCCATACCGCAAGCTTATACCGAATGAGTTGCGGAGTCCAAAAATGCCGTTCTGTGCCTGCCCCAGTGCATGGTAAAGCGAAAGAAAAGCCCAGCGATCCGAACCGGAGCCGATCACAACCTCCGCATCGGAAACTTCCGTCGCCACTAAGGCCAGATATGCTACCCAGCCCCCAAAACATACCGCATACCAGGCAAATGCTGCGTAGCGGGATTCGGTGGTAAGCGAAGAAAAACAGAGGGCCAGGCACGAGGTGGGAATGACCAGGACCATGCAAGCCACTACGGTTCGCAAAGGCAAATCCCACGTGTGTTGGATGACCGATAGGTCCGGCGATACGAAGACTCCCAACAGATATAGCGCCAAAGCGGGGGCCAACGTTATCAAAGACAAATAAAACCACAGCACAGCGATTTTACCCCATAAGTATTCCCAGGCTATTAAAGGACGTGCAAAATAGATCAAATAAGCACGTGACCGAAGGTCTCGGGCGATCAAGTCCGGCGCAATGAGACCGACGAGTATAATCAACATGAGCCCTTGGGGATGTCGAAAGAATACCCACAATAACCACGTCCAATAGTGATGGCGCGCTGTCCGAGTTTCTCCTTGACGAAGTGCCGTAGCAATCTGTTCCAGTTCGGGGACCGAATTGAAGTACGGGCGTAAAAAGATGTGAATGGGCTGCACGGAAGCTTGTTTTACAGCATTTTCAAAAACGAAGATCCCAATGCCGCAGTACAAAGCTGGGGCCCATGCTAGGAACAGCAATCGCCGCACCCAACGGCTGCGCCAGGCCAGGCGGATGCCCGTTTCAGCTACTACCCACCAACGAACGCATCGTGGTGCGTATTGGCCTTTCCACGAACGATAGCCCAGATCACGCGTCAACATGTTTGGCCTCACCGACCGCCTCAACGAAGATCTTTTCCAACGAGTTTTGAGCGGGCCGCAGCACCCGGATACCCACTCCTACCTCGACAGCCCACTGCCAAAGTATCGACTGCTGCGACGGCTCAATACCTTGTACAACCAACCCACCATCCTCCTGCCATTCGATCCGAAAACCCGATTCTACGGCGCGCTGGGCAAATGCCTCTTGGTTTCCCAACAACTTGACATAACAGGATGGGGAAGCAGGACGGCACAACACGTCCAACCTCTCGTTGATGCACACTCGACCGCGCGACATAATCACGACTCGGTCACAGGTTGCCTGAACATCCGGCAGGATATGCGTCGACACCAGAACCATCTTTCCATGTTCGCGGCCTAAGGCTCGGATGCGGCGCAGCATGATGTGACGCTCGCGAGGATCCAGCCCCGCCGTCGGCTCGTCCAAGATCAATACGGGCGGATCATGGACGATGGCCAGAGCGAATTTCAGTTTCTGGCGCATTCCAGTCGAGTAGGTTTCTACGGGCCGGTATCGTTCTTGTTCCACCCCGGAGTAATCGAGAATTTCATGTGCTCGACGCAATGCTTCCGTCGAGGGCAAACCCGATAAACGAGCCGCATAAGCAACCATTTCCACTCCAGTTAAACCAGGAATGTAGCAGTCGTCTTCGGGCATATACCCTACGAGCGAACGGATCTTTGTCCAATGTGTCCCTAACGAATACTCCAGCACGCGTCCGGTACCGGCCGTGATGCTGACCAGCCCTAACAACACCTTGATCAAGGTTGACTTGCCGGCGCCGTTGGGCCCCAACAGTCCGGTTAACCCGGGATAGATCGCTAAAGATACGTCATTGAGCGCCGTCAGTTGCCCATAGCGCTTGGAAACATTCTGAAGTTCAATCCAAGGCCGTTCCGCACTTGTCATGAGCTGCATCGACCCTTGGGACAAGTTGGGGTTCGCCATCGTGGTTCCGACGCTTAGAAGTGAACGCGACACCGATCCTGCGTCCGCTTCATAAACTGGTCGGCACCTTCTTTGGTGATCTGCGAACCGTGCGCATAAATCGTCCGCAGGTTCGGCAATTTCACAAGTTCGGCAAACGCGGCATCCGTAATAGGAGCGCGGGATAACCACAAGATCTGCAAGTTGTTCAGTTGAGTTAAGTTGACTAGCATCTGGTCCGTAACGTTGGTGTGATCCAATCCTAAACTAACCAGCGACCGCAGCTTTCCCAGCTGGGCCATACCCTCAGGCGAAAGCACCACCTCCTTCAATGATAAGTGTTGCAGCGCCGGTAAAGCCGCCAAGTGCTCCAAACCCGGACCACCCGTTTTCGTCCGAGCTAAATACAAATGCGTCAATCCCTGAAGCGGAAGCAGGTGGACTAACCCGCGATCGGTTACTGGAGTGCCGTCCAACCAAAGGCGTTTGAGATTCGGATAGCGTTGTAGACCGGTCAAATCGTCATCATCAATGCGTGTACCGTCAAGTCCCAAGGCGATTAGTTGGGGCATTGGTCCGAGGGCTTCCAAGGCAGCGCCGTCCAACGGCATATCTTGCAACGATAGGTGTTCTAAGCGAGCTAGCCCTCGAAGGTGCTGCAGACCTTGTGCGGTGATACGAGTTCCGCCGAGCAATAGGTACTGCAAGTATTCACACCCTTCCACAGCCTCTAAGGCACGGTCAGTTACCGGTGCTCGCTCCAAGGATAACCACGTAAGACGTTCAAAATCGCGTAGACGAAACAGATCCTCGTCCGTACCCCGCCAACCAGCCGATATCTGCACGGTGGTCCAGACCCCGTCTGCCGTTTCACGCACGGTCACACGCGCGCCAAGCCGCTCAAAGAAAGCGATCGCTTCCTCCTGGATCAGCCGGCGGCGCCACGCAAGAATCTCCCGGGCAAACCCAGCCATTCGGTGGACGGGATTCTCTGCCAGCGATTCCAGTCGCCGTACCGCCGCTTGTTGGAGCTGCTCGTCCGAGGCAAGACACCAGGAGCGCAACACAGCCAAGCAGCGCACGCGCGCTTCGAGCGTCCCGTCGTTGAGAAGCTGATCCACCACCGGAAATGCATTCATTCCAGCGGCTTGCAACTGATGCATGGCACGAGTACGCTCCGCGAAGCTGGCCGAGTCCAACAATTGGCTCCACCGGATGATTTGTTCGAACTGCTCCTGCTCGGCAGATTGTCCGTACACGACGCTGCCCGATCCGTGAAATCCAACGCACGGTACGAAACAAACCAGACACATCAAAAAACTAGCCAACGTTCTGGCGAGCATTTGCAGATTCTCTCCGTAAATCGGTACTCGTTTCACACCGATGTGCGTATCGTAGCATGTAACGCCGACAACAAGAGCGAAAAATTATTTTACTTCACGGCAACTTGGCTCCGCAGCACCTGCTCCAATCGCGACGCTATCCATTGTCCCCCCGGTCACCTCCTAGTTCATTTTATCTGGTGGCTCGCTCGAAAGGGCAAACCGTTGGCCGTATTCTGGCACAGAAACTTCCCAACCGTAACGCTGGCGGATCAGGTCGGCAAAACCAAGCGATACCTGTTCCTCGCCGTGGACCAGAAACGTACGGCGAGGCCGCTCCTCAAACTCGGATAGCCAGTCCAGTAGCGCTTGTTGGTCGGCATGTGCCGAAAAGCCGCTGATCTGAGCCACTTCGCACCGCACACGATAAAAACGTCCATGGATGCGAACTTGCGGCTCGCCATCCAAGATCCGCCGGCCAAGCGTCCCTTGTGCTTGATAACCGACGAAAAGTATCGTATTGCGGTGATCCTCAATCGTAGCCCGCAAGTGGTGCTTGATGCGCCCCTCGGTACACATTCCGGACGTCGACATGATGATACACGGGTCGCGGTGATCGTTGATTCGCTTGGATTCGTCCACCGTGCGGGCAAATTCCAACCCATCGAAATGCCACGGTGATTGCCGGTCCATCAACCTTTGCCACATCTGTTCGTCAAAGCAGTCAGGAAATTGCCGAAAGACGTCCGTAACATCGGCCGCCATAGGACTGTCGACAAATACCGGGATGTTCCGGATACGCTTCGTATAGCGTAGCTCGCTGATGTGATACAGCAATTCTTGTGTTCGCTCTAACGCAAATGTAGGAATTACCACTTTTCCCCCTCGGGCCACCGTGCGGTCAATTATTTCCGCCAGGCGATCCATAATCCGTTCCGTCGCCTCGTGGTTACGATCACCATAGGTCGATTCCAGTATCAGGTAGTCCGCTGTGCGTAGGGTGGCCGGATCGCGAATAATCGGTTTGTTCTTTTGCCCGATATCCCCGGAAAAAACCAACGTCATTTCGTTGCCCTGACGGAAAAGCCGTAATTCGAGGATCGCTGATCCAAGAACATGGCCCGCATCATGGAACGTCACTTCCAAGTCCGGCAGGATGCCGATTGGCTGCCGATAGGGGACGGGTCGAAACAGCCGCAAAGCTTCTTCAGCATCTTCGTCTGTATAGAGGGGCACCTCAGGGTACTTGCCTTGCCGCCCTTCCCGCTGGTGACGTTTCTTCTTATACGCTGCATCTTCCATTTGGATTTTGGCCGCATCCAAAAGCATGATGCGAGCTAGAGCCGTGCTCGGTGCCGTTGCGTAAATTGGCCCGTGAAAACCTTGCTGCACGAGCCGCGGCAACCATCCGCAATGATCGATGTGCACGTGTGTCAGTAGGACAGCTACCACCTGCTCGACCGGCACCGGACAGGGTTTCCAGTTGCGCTCCAAGAACTCCCTTTCTTGGAACAAGCCACAATCCACCATCACGTATCTCCCATCGTATTCCAGGACGTGACGGCTGCCGGTCACCTGGCGATTCGCCCCCAGAAAATGCAACTGCACAGAGCAGCTCCTTACGCAACGAGCCTTAGCGCCACCCAACACGGGCTCATTGTACTTGCCCCTCTAGGAGCAAGCGACGTGGGTTCGTTTGCTGACGCACGCTGCCGATCGCCCCGTGCCCGCTAGCCTGCCCAAACAATATCGAGTAAAACGCCGTGCAATAGGAAGACCCGAAATACGTAAAACCAATCAGCAACCCCATCCTACCCGAGCGGTGGGTTGATTGCCGGATTGTTGTGAAAGCACAGGGCCGCAAGCCAGGGCCCGGTGATTGGCCATGAGTCGATCGTCCGAAATCGTCCTAACCGGTATGGGCATAGTAAGCCCGATCGGCATTGGCAACCAAGCCTTTTGGCAATCCTTGCAAGAGGGCCGCAGTGGAGTGAGGCGTCTGGTAGATTATCCGGATGGCTCCTTGGCAATTCCCATCGGTGCCCCACTGGAAGAGTTCGACCCGAAAGATCACGTGGTCCCTCGCAAGAGCATTAAGGTAATGAGCCGGGAAATTCAAACGGGGTTCGCCGCGGCCCGTTTGGCTGTTGCCGACGCGCAACTGCCTCTGGGCCAAATTGACCCAGAACGTATCGCCGTCAGCTTCGGTTGCGACATGTTATATAGCTCACTGTCGGATATGGCTGAGGCGTTCCGAGCCAGTCTTGTCGAGGGCCGTTTTGTTTTCGACCGTTGGGGCACCCATGGTATGTCTCGTTTGTACCCCTTGTGGCTACTTATGTATCTACCGAATATGGCAGCTTGTCACCTGGCGATAAGTTTCGACGCCCGTGGGCCCAATAATACCATCACAGCAGGTGACGCTTCCAGCTTGTTAGCCATCATCGAAGGGGTACAGTACTTACAACGAGGTTGGGTTGATGTGGTCATCGTGGGCGGCACCGGTACTCGACTCAATCCCACGCAATTGGCCTATCGCAGCACCGATGTGTTGTCCCGACGGATCGATGATCCCACGGCTGCTTGCCGTCCGTTCGATGCGCAACGCGATGGAATGGTAAACGGGGAAGGTGCTGCGGCGTTTATCCTCGAGAGCCGAGGACACGCAGAAGCTCGTGGAGCCACCATTCGCGCCGTGGTCCGTGGATGGGGGCAAGGTTTCAATGCCGGTCCCAAAGGCTGGTATGACGACGGTCGTGGCATCGAGTCCGCAATCCGAGCAGCCTTGGCTAGTTCCGGATACCATCCCCACCAGATAGGCCACATCAACGCCCACGGAGCAGCCACTATCCAGGACGACCGCTCTGAAGCAGCCGCCATACGCCGAGTGCTTGCCGACATCCCGGTTACAGCGCCGAAAAGCTATTTTGGCAACCTGGGAGCCGGTAGTGGGGCCGTCGAGATGGCGGTAAGTCTCTTAGCATTTGAACACCGAAAAATTGCTCCGACGCTCAATTATCAACAGCCGGCAGCAGACTGTCCGGTTCGTGTCATCGCCAACGATTTCCTAGAGGACACACACGCCGTTCAATCGGCCCTTATCTTAAGCCATTCTAGTACGGGACGAACTGCTGCATTGATCCTGGAGAACCCAACGCCCGCGTGAACTAAGCCGTCAGGTATCCCGTTTTTTTGAGGTGTGTGCGTCGCATTTGTAGGTGAAAAATTTTTTAACGCAGAGACGCAGAGGAAAAAACAAGTAAGCTGGCAACACCCGCTGTCGGTTGGAAAAGAACCATTTTTGCCCAAGGCCTCGACATGGGCCCCCAGTGATGAGAATGCTGCCGCTCGGGTTAGCTAGTTTCACCAAATTCACCAGGGTTGTGCGAGAAATTCGTCACCAAGCCGCTACCGGATCTTGCCAAGTGTCGGTTTTACTCGGCCTTTGCTCGTTTGCGTCAAATCCTCACTCCCATGAACGGGCACATACCGAACACGATCACAACGGAGTACTTAGCGCGAAGAACTTACCTACAATCAATACGCACACGCGTTTTGAGCGTGTGCATCTCGATTGTAGATGGGAAGCAGCTCTAACGCATGCGGCTGTCAGCCCGGGTAGGCATGATCACTTTTGAATTCACTTGCGAAGATGGTCAGCTATACAGAGCCGCAACCGTTAGCGAGCCGCACCAACGGAAGCGCTCCCGTTAGCGAGCAGGAGAATACTCCAACGCAGAGGCGCGGCGAAAACTAGAGGTACATGTCCATTGCCTCCTTGCGCCTTAGTGCCTTTTGCGTTAAGGAACCTCTGCATAAATCACGCGGTATTGCACTGGACCCTTTTGAAAAGTCAGGAGGTATCAAGCACCGACTCCGAAATTCCGTGGCTAAACTCAGCTTTCTTCTCGTAGCCAGTAGTGTGTACGCTGGAGTATTGCACCACAGAGACACAAGGGGCACGGAGGAACGCGAGCTGCTGCATCGAACGTACCGCCGACAGACAACGGCACCGTCGAGCACACATTTCGCAGGGTAGCCGGTTGACCCGCGCTTCATTGAATTGCCATCGGCCTCTACGCCTTTGCGTTAAATCTCCTTGTGCCTTTGCGTCGAATCATTCCACCCCTAAATAGCAAAACTCGAGCTTGCCCGCTTTGCGTTGAATTATTTCCTGGGCGGAGCGCCTCTCAAAATGGCGAAACTCAATTCGCGCTCCCTTCAGGGAGTACCGGACGTTCTTCCGCGCTTTGTTTGCACGAGGATTCGTACACAAAATCACGACCGCCACCCGGCGGGAGACTAACTCGTCGATGCCATGAGAGCTTGTCGCTTTTGGCCGATAAGTTTCAATAACTGCTTATGGGGATCGGCAAATTTTCTGATTCCCTCGGCCATCAGGTGCTCTTCCAGACGATTCCAATCGACCGCACTATCGATTTCCCGTATGACCTCCTCAGGCGGCCATTGGTCCACCTGCCGCGCGAAGGTCATGCCCGATTGCATGACTGCCTGATTGGTCGCCGGCGGGTTGGTTTGGATGTCACTTCCGGCAAATGCTTCAACATATTTCCAAGGCGGGTCTTCAGGATACTTCGTACCCGTGCTTGCGAAAACAATCTCTTGTTTCAACGGCGTGGGATGCGCCCGCCAGAATTCCTGATTAAGCCGCCAAATACGTTTAGCATTCAGTATCCCGACCTGACCTTGTGCTGCGGCCGATAAGTGCGGATAAGCCTGTCGCGTGTAGACATCTAGCCGGGACACAAAAATGCTATAGACGCTTTTAAACCTTTTCAAATCTGGCAAGCGTTGAGCGCCGCGCCAAATGGCATCTCGAGCTGCTTGGTACTGCCGCTGCGAAAAAATCAGCGTTACATTAAGCGGTACTCCGCAGGCAGCCAGATCTTCCAGAGCCGCCAGGCCAGCCGCTGTCGCTGGTATCTTAATCATGCGGTTCAGTTGCCCGGTCGCCCAGTGTTTGGCCAATTCCGTGTAGCGAGCCACTCGCTTCTCGAACGGCGGCCCGAGTTCCGGGTCTTCCAACAACGGATCAACCTCAAAACTGACATACCCGTCGTCACCTCCTGTCTGTTCCCAGACGGGCAAAAACAGCCGCTGCGCCTCGGCAACCAACAAATCGGTCATGGACCAAGCCACGGCATCATCACTGAGTCCTTGCCGCATAAAAGTGAGCAACTGCTGATCAAATCGTCCCGTGCGCAGGAGATCAGCGACTATGATCGGATTAGAAGTGGCACCAGTTGCACCCCACGCCCGGTTCTGTTCCAAGTACTCCGGGTCCACCGAATCCAGCCACAGCTTAGTTCCACACACAATCAAACTTTGTAATGGATGCATTCGCTAACTCATCCTTCTTGCACGTGATCTAAGACTCCCAACAAGCAACCTGTTAACGCAAGCGCTCGGTGCTATACCAAAGACACGACAGTCGTTTGAGCGACACGAATTCGCGAAAACCACCTCTCTCGGGAATGAGACCCGGCTTCACACCCGCGCACCAATCGGTAGCGCGTATCATACGCTGCTTACTTTACTTTGAAAAGGTGAATACAAACACCAAACCTCTTCGCTGTTTTGAAATGTGAGGGCTTGGTTATCGGCAGAATTTTGTTGTAAAAGGTTGGCCACGGACGAAGTTCGCCTATTTTTCCGCGGCAGGAATGGAAAACGAGGTATCTATCTTACTGCTAGATGAAATGGTTCGGTCATTTGCCGGGCCTAGTGTAGGTATGCCTTTTTCGGCCCGACCCCATGTGAGCCGATGTGGTGCTTGTTGGCAACGGTGGTCCGTCGAGCCAAGGCTCACCTGAGCCGCAACCGTTAGGTCGCGGCTCTGTTGGGGTGCTGCTCCCCAACGGTCGCGGCACTGTAACGCTATTCATCTTCGAATAGCGATCGGGCCAACCCGGGCGATAGAGAGCTGTGTTACAGCTAGCTACAGCTTCTAATCACAACGTACACGCACTGGCCGTTGGCCGTCGGTGGATTCTCTGTCGATGACCATAAGCCTAAGGATCGGGAATCTTATAGAGCAAGAATTTTTGCCGCCGCTCGAGGAAATCCTGCAACTCGTGTCGATATGTTTCTTCAATCTCCGAGACGCTGATACCTTCGCGGATCATTTCTAACACCTGTCTATTCTTCAAAAGACGATCTAATCCATCGAGTTGCCACTGATCGCGGTACTCCAGGTACAATTGGCGTGCAATGGCCAGACCGAGTTTCACTGGATCAAGCCGATAGCGGTCCAGTAACACGATGCGTACTCCACCGCACGGCTGACCCGCATAGGTGCTCGAACTGGGTGTGAACCACACCGGGATGAACCTCACGACGGGACTCCGCCGGTAAGTCGCTTCAGGCAAGGAATTCAGTCGAGCCGCCCACGTAATGGGCTCGATCCAGGGAGCCCCCAGAATCTCGAACGGAGCGTCGGTTCCGCGTCCGACCGATAGATTCGTTGTTTCCAGTAAGCCGATACCCGGATACAGCACGGCGGCATTCAGGCTACGCATGTTGGGTGAGGGGTTGATCCAGGGTAACCCGGTCGCATCCCAATAATCGCGCCGATCCCAGTTTTGCACAGGAACCACTTGCAAATCGAGATTCCACCCCCGTTTCGCACAAATCATCTTGGCCAGTTCCCCCACCGTCATGCCGTGCCGTATGGGGATACGATGAAAGCCAACGAAAGATTCACGACCCGCTTCCAATAACGGGCCAGACACGTCTACACCGTCGATCGGGTTGGGACGGTCCAGCACGACAAAACGCTTGCGGTGTTCAGCCGCCGCCTCCATTGCTAGGCCCATAGTTGACACATAGGTATAAAAGCGGCAACCGATGTCCTGGATATCGAACACCAATGTGTCCAGTTGGGCAAGGATTTCAGCAGAGGGCTTCCGGGATTCTCCATACAAGCTATACACCGGTAGACCGGTAAGTGGATCACGAGTGTCCGCGATGCGCGGTGTGTCCTGCTGAGCTGTCCAGCCGTGTTCGGGACTAAACAGTGCCACCAACTGCACATCGGGTGCCCGAAACAAAAGCTCCACCGTCGACTGACCGTACGCATTTATCCCGGTAGGATTTGTGATTAGTCCAACCCGCTGTCCGGCTAACACTCGGTAATGTTGTTCGTGCAGTACATCGATACCCGCACGCACGGTGGATTCGGCGCGTGGGACAGGCCGAGCGGCTACTTGTGTGGCTACATCTCGGACGGCGGCCGCTGCAACGGTTCCAATGCGCCCAATGAGCGGATTCACAACGCCGCGACCATCCGGGTGCAGCCGGTTGCTGAGAAAAATCACAAACAAGTCCAATTCCGGGTCGATCCACATCGCGGTGCCGGTAAAACCACCGTGCCCAAATGCCGCGTCAGAAAACAACTCACCGCGGTTGCTGGAATAGCTGGACCGCTTGTCCCAGCCTAGACCTCGAATGCCTCCAGGCGTCGGATAGTCCTGGCTCATGGCAATGCGCGACAATCGACTGAGGATGGGTACTTGCGCGGACTCTCGTTTCCAACACATCAGATCAGCATAGCGTGCAAGGTCTTCTGCCGTTGAAAACAGTCCGGCGTGTCCTGCCACCCCTCCTAATAAGGCCGCCCGCGGATCGTGAACTTCTCCGCGAAGCCAGCGACCCTCTCGTTGTTCGGTCGGGGCTATGCGAAAACGCACACTTTCCGGCGGGACAAAAAACGTGTCATGCATCCCCACGGGTTGCAGGACTTCCTCCCGCACAAACTGGTCTAAGGATCGTGATGTCACTTTTTCAACGAGCTTTCCTAACACAATAAACCCGACGTCCGAGTAGATGAATCTTGTGCCCGGCTGCGCCACGAGCTTTAGGTCGCAAATCCTCTTCCACGCCTCCGCCGCACCGTGCCGGTAATCGTCTAACGCGTTGTCAGCGATTAGGCCGGAAGTATGGGTCAGCAAGTGATAGACACGGATGTTGTCTTTGCCGTGCGGAGCGAACTCCGGAAGGTATTCGACTACTCGGTCATGCAAACGCAGCTTACCTCGTTCGACCAATAGCATAACACTTGTGGCGGTTGCTACGGGTTTCGTTAGCGAAGCTAAGTCAAAAATGGTATCCACAGTCATCGGCTCGCGAACCGGTTCTATCTGCCGATCGCCATAAGCCTTCAACCATGCGAGCTTGCCGTATCGGCCGATCGCTACGACGCAACCAGGCATGTGTCCGTCACGAATCGCCTGTTCGACAATCGTATCGATTTGCGCCAAATGCCCGCTGTCTAGACCTACCTGTTCTGGTACGGCAGGAGGAAGGGCTCCAGCATGCTGGTACACAAATAAAAGCGGTACTGTAATTGCGGCTCCCAGCACTTTTACGACCCTACACCCGTTGACGTGTCGGCGACAACCCGACGATCGATTCTCGCTGCTTCTTGGCATTTTGCGCGTGTCCACTTCAGCAATCCGCCATTTAGAAACTGTTCGTGTTTTGGGAACGCCATACGCATCGACTCATGGTAGGAAAGTGTTCCGGATGCCACAATTGGTATAGGTAGGTTAGCCGCGGCAACTCGATCGGGCAGACATTTCTTGGTCTCAAGGTGCGACGTGGACGCGAGAATGCGAAATAAAGGGCTCAACGAGCAACCCCAAGACATCGAGCGGGATCCGCCTGGAGTCCCGAAACCGATCGAGACTTCGTATTTACCGGGAGCCGCCGCCGATCCGCTCAGTCGTTTAATAACTGAGCACCGTAATCCATTGTCCAGCCGGTTGGATCAGCTTTCTGCTTTGGAAATTGTCCGACTGATCAATTCTGAGGATGCTCGAGTACCTGAAGCCGTGGCCGCCGTCGCGGAACCGATCGCAGCAGCCATCGAGTTAATAGCCGAGCGCATGCGCCGTGGCGGTCGTTTAATCTATTTGGGTGCGGGAACGTCTGGACGATTAGGAGTGCTGGATGCCGCCGAATGCCCACCGACCTTTAACACTCGGCCCGAACAGGTAATCGGATTGATTGCCGGAGGAAGGGAAGCTCTAACACGCGCCGTTGAAGGTGCCGAGGATCAAGCCGATGCCGGACAAAGGGATTTAGAAGCCGTTCAGCTTTCGCCGCAAGACGTGGTTGTCGGAATTGCCACCAGTGGACGCACGCCCTATGTACTGGGGGGCTTGCGCTATGCCCGGAACGTAGGCGCTGCAACCGTAGGCCTGGTATGCAACGATGATCCGGAACTGCGTCCCTGGTGCGACATTCTCATTGCTCCGATAGTGGGGCCAGAGATTCTAGCCGGCTCGACCCGCATGAAAGCCGGAACCGCTACAAAACTTGTACTCAATATGCTGAGCACCGGAGCAATGGTTCTGCTCGGAAAAACGTATGGAAATTTGATGGTGGATCTTCGAGCTACCAATTCGAAACTTGTCGCGCGCGCTCGACGCATCGTCTGTCAGTTAACAGGGCTTAGTCCACGGCAAGCAGAAGCATTGCTGGCACAGTGCGATGGGGAAGTAAAAACAGCGGTGGTCATGCACCGGTGTCAGGCGGATGTTGCCCGGGCACGCCGGCTACTGGAAGCGGTAGGAGGGCGGTTACGAGCTGCACTCGAAGCTGGCGGTGATACCGGCTCGATGGCCGATTCGTGAGCATCGATGCAACCTCGTTCCCAAGCTGTGCTGGTGCGGCCCATCGAGTTGACTCTACCAGAACCCGATCGCCAACATAGCAATGAACTAAAGCCCATTCCTGGATAATTCCTGCACCCCCGGAGAAAGGCATGTGGTACTTCGGCGTGGATTGCGGCGGAACCAAATCCGTAGCATGCTTAGGCATACGGACGGGAAATAGGCTTCTGGTTCAAGTCCGTGCGCGACGCTCCGGTAGTGCAAATCCGAGTGACGTTGGGCCCGAAAAAGCGGCGCAACGTGTCGCGGCCATTTTCCAAACTGTGTGTCGTAAACATGGTGCAGCACCTACCGAACTACAAGCCTGCTGTTTCGCCATGGCCGGAGCTGGACGTGCACAGAGCCGATGGGCCGTTTACAAGTGTCTTCCTACCGAATTACAACACGTGCCCTGTTATTTTGTGCACGACGGATGGGCAGCGCTCAGTGCGGCATGTTCGCCGCCGGTTGGAATCGCCGTCATTGCCGGTACCGGAAGTCTTGTTTTTGGACGGCGATCGGATGGGCGATCCGTGCGAGTGGGCGGTTGGGGATCCCTGGTCGGCGATGACGGAAGCGCGTTTGCCATTGGTCGGAAAGCATTGAATGCTGCCGCTTGTATGGTAGATGGTCGCGGTCAAACACGTCTGCTGCATGCTGTTTTGGAGGCTAGTGGTTCGCAGTCCTGGGATGAACTCATCGCGCGGCTGTATCGAACCCCCTTCGACAGGCGCTTCGTCGCGCAACTGGCGCCCATCGTCGTCCAAGAAGCAGCTCGGGATAGCGAGGCAAATCGCATCATCACCGAAGCAATTGGCGATCTAGTAAACATGGTAATTACCGCTGTAAACCGGTTAGAGGTTTCTGCCACGCAAATCCCGCTGGTGACAGCCGGCGGTTTACTCATCCGCAGCGCAAAATTTCGTAAGGCACTGATGCACAGCCTGGCAAACGCGGGATATCGATTCGCGGAACTGCGCTTGGCACCTTTCCCAGCCGAAGGGGCTGCCGCTTTGGCGGCGTTCGCCGAGCGGTGGCTTCAGCCAGATGAACTTTGCTCGATCCGTGCGGCACCGCCGGACGAAAGAATCGCCGCGCCTTCGTAGCACTCCCGGGACGAGGTTTTACAGGATCATACAACGAAAACGAGCCAAACACGCCACAAACTCAAAAGCACGGTCCCGTATCTCCTTATGCTGGCAATGACCGAGGACTGACGAATAACACAGCTTCGTGAATGGGTTTGTACACGCGGTACACAGTTATTCCATTCCGAGAGGCTTTGACTTGAGCGATGATCGCATGGCGCTGTTGGAGTATTTTTTACCCATTGGCCTTTGGCACTTTTCACGGTTACGGCCAGCTACGGGATTGTGGCTTGTTTGCCAGCAATATTTGGGCAAACTTGGATAGCAAGTCGCGACGACAGCGGTTGAGGTTAATCGAAGGGGCGACGGGTGAACCTGCGTAGCAGATAGCATCAATGGATCTATTCCCCGTAGGAAACGGTGGTTGCACGTGGCTGGATTACGGCGTGATTACTGCCTATATGGTCGGGATGCTGGCAGTTGGTTGGTGGGTCGCGCGCCGCCAGCGCTCGACCGAAGACTTCTTTGTGGGAAATCGTCGCCTTCCTGCTTGGGCTGTCGGTATCAGTTTGTTGGCCTCCGTCTTCTCTACCATCACGTACCTGGGACTACCCGCCGAAATGTTTCGATCGGGATTTGCTTACCTAGTGCGCGAAATAAGTATCGCCATCGCGTTCGTCGTGGTCTGGTTTGTACTGGTGCCATTCTACTCGCAACTGCGTTTGACGAGTGCCTATGAGTACTTGGAGTATCGCTTTAACTATTCGACGCGGGTTTTGGCCTCAGTGTTATGTACTTTGCTTTTAGTCGGATGGATGGCAGTAGCCGTGGTTACTGCGTCGCGGGCACTGGTGGAAATAATGCAGTGGCGTTGGGCTGTGTCCGACGCTCCCACGGTGACGGCATTAGACGCCAGTATTCGCTGGATGATTCTCATCGTCGGTGGGATCTCGCTCGTCTACACAACGCTCGGTGGATTGCGTGCCGTGGTGTGGACCGACGTGCTGCAGTTCCTCATTATGCTTATCGGTGCGGTCTACTGCCTGCTTTATGTAGCTTGGTCTACCGGTTCGACGCCGCAGGACTGGTATGTAGCTTGGAAACAGTATCCTTATCGCGACGCGACGCCCTGGTGGAGTTGGGATGTGCGGCAGAGGTCGACCATGTCGTTTATCGTGTTGGGAATGACCTTCTGGATGATCTGCACGCACGGAGCGAACCAGGTGGCCTTACAGCGCTATTTTGCCGTCCGCGATCTGGCTGCCGCGCGACGCACGTATTTGGTCAACGCTTTCGCGAATCTTGCGTTGGTCGGATTATTGGCTACGGTGGGCTACGCGCTTTTCTATCTGGCGTGGACCGGCCAAGGGGATTTGGGGCGTGGCATTGAATCGAACGTGGCAACGGTTCGTACCGCAGCCCAGGATTCGGTTTTCCCGCAATTTATTCGGCTCTACATCCCTAGCGGAATGCGAGGATTGGTCGTAGCGGCCTTGTTAGCAGCAGCCATGTCCACCATCGATTCCGGAGCTAACTCGATCGCCACCCTTGTGATCTCCGACGTCCTGTCACGCACCATAACCAACGCAGCCCCTAGCAAGCGGCTGGCTTGGGCCCGCGTATGCACGGCATTGGCCAGCGCCGTGATCATCGCCCTTGCGCTGGTCTTGTATGAAGTGTCGAAAACCACCGATATCATCACTCTGTGTCAGAAAGGGTTCAACTGCTACCTTGGACCACTCGGCGGATTAATTTTTCTTGCGATGTTTTGCCGGCGCGCCACGGCACGGGCGGTCGTTCCTGCAGTAGTCCTTGGAGTCCTAGCGGGGCTACTGGCTGCTTACAGTCGCGAACTTCTCGGAATCGACTACTCGACGCACCTAGTGATCCCCACCGCGTTTTTCGTAACTATCTCGGTCGGCTGGCTAATGAGTCGCATCACAGGAAACCCTAATCCGCAGCAGGAACGGTGGACATGGCTGGCCGTCGTTCGCCATGGGTCACCTGTCGCATCGGAAACAAAAACCTTATGATACCTGGTTTGTAGTTTGGCAGCGTGCCCACAGCATTAACACAAACCAGGTTTTGGCGCTTTGGGCGGCACTGGCCGACGAGCGCCTCTGGCAAGAAATAAACGACATATCGAGGGCACGCTTACGTTCCGGAGGCGGGACATGATGCAAGCCGTGCCTATCTTGGAACAACTCGTAAGCTACCGGTCCGTAAGTACGACGAGTAACGAGGAAATTACGGCGTGGATACGCAACTTTTTGGAACGGCGAGGATTCTTTTGCGAGTGGTTGTCCTATTCGGATGCTCGCGGTGTTACCAAGGCGAACCTAGTGGCGCGATGTGGTGAGGGGTCAGGCGGATTTGCCTATTTTGCTCACACGGATGTGGTTCCCGCCGAGGACTGGCACGCTACCCTCTCTGGTCCATGGAAACTTACCCACAGAGAAGGAACACTCTTCGGGCGTGGGGCCTGCGACATGAAAGGTTCCCTTGCCTGTTTCCTGGCCGCCCTGGACCAAGTGGCATTGAGCCGTCTGCAACGACCGCTGTATGCCGTGATCACAGCCGACGAGGAGGTTGGGTATGGCGGGGCCCAGCACGTACGCGCGAACTCGCAGCTTTATCGCACTATGGTGGCCGAACAGGTCTACGGCATTATCGGTGAGCCGACCTCGCTCCATGTGGTATACGCCCACAAAGGCAGCTACGGTTTTGTCGCCACATCACGCGGTCGGGCAGCCCATTCCAGTACACGTCACGGAATCAACGCCAACTGGGCGATGATCCCCTTCCTTGTCGAAATGCTCACCATTTACCAGGAAACCGAAACGTCGGCCAGTTGGCAGGACCACCGGTTTGACCCGCCGACAATTAGTTGCAACCTGGGGATCAACGACCACACGGCGGCGACCAATGTCACGGCGCCGCAAAGTATCGCCACGGTATACTTTCGCCCTATGCCGGGCCAAGACGCCGAGCACCTGTTGGCACGAGCCGAACAGGCCGCGCGCCGCCTCGGTCTAGAATTCCTCGTGACCGCTCGCTTTGGACCATTTTACCGTGATCCGAATATGCCTTTTATTCGAACCCTCCTGGAAGAAGTAGGACAACCCCAACCACGGACCGTTTGTTATGGGACAGATGCGTGCATATTCACGGATCTACAGTCGTTGGCGGTACTGGGACCTGGCGATATTGCGCAAGCGCACACGGCCGACGAATGGATATCGGTCGCTCAGCTCGAAGCCGGTACGGAATTGTATTCACGTTTGATTCGACGATTTTGTGAGGACTCTTCCAGTCGTTGAATTGGATAACGAGGTTCGTTCGAACGTGATGGATTCTCTCTCGAGCCGACCCGAGATATTGATTCGCCCGGCAGCTCCGGTGGATGTTCCACAGATTCGGTTGCTGATGACACCTTTTGTGGAGCAGAAAAAACTCCTGCCGCGCTCGGATCAAGAACTAAGTGAGTTGACGCGTAATGGTTTTGTAGCGGAAATCAATAAGCAAATCGTAGGTTTTGCTGCAGTGGAGGTGTATTCCCGCAAACTAGCCGAATTAGTTTGTTTGGCGGTAGCCGAGCCTTACCAACGAATGGGAATTGGCCGGCGGCTGGTACGCCAATGCATCCGAAGGGCCAGGGAACTTAACATCCTCGAACTGATGGCGATCACTGCCTCGGACGGATTCTTAAAATCCTGCGGCTTCGATTATTCGCTTCCGGAACAAAAACGCGCCTTGTTCTACCAACCGATGGCTGACCAAGATGAAATAGATTGAATGCGGCGGGGAGAACACGACGGACCCATTGAGCGGGCACTGAGTTTTGGGGCCAAACCATGGCAGCGTTTCGCTATTGCCTGAACGGTAGTACGATTCGGCCGGTCGCGCTGCTGGATAAAATCCACGTGGCGGCTCGAGCTGGTTATGAGGCAGTGGAACTTTGGTATGACGAAATCGAAGCCTATCTGGAGCAGGGTGGAAAGCTAGCCGATATCCGACATGCTCTGGATGATGTGGGGCTGGAATTAGCAACATTGATTTACTTGCGCGATTGGTTTGACACGACTGGCGAACGTTTTCGGCAGGCCTGGCAGGAAGCTCAGCAACGCCTGGAGTGGGCAGCCGAATTGCGGGCTCCATTTGTCATTGCAAGTCCTCCCTCGGGTAAGGCCGACTACGCCGAAGGTGCTCGCCGATACGCTGCTTTATTAGAACTGGGTTCGGCGCTGGGTGTAAAACCGATAATGGAGTTTTTAGGATTCGTCAGCGACCTCAACACGATCGATAAGGCGCTACGGGTACTCAGCTTGTGCGGACGGGACGATGGAGTCACGGTGGTCGATCCGTTCCACATCGCACGCGGCGGAGATACCGTAGAGTCCCTCGTTAAATTGCAGGCGTCGCAAATTGCCATCAGCCACTTTAACGACATCCCTGCTCACCCGCCTGTCGAGCAATTAGAGGACGCCGACCGGGTCTATCCGGGCGAAGGCATATTTGATTTAAAACGCTACGTGCAACTGCTTCACGGGATCGGCTATCGCCGGTATTTGTCGTTGGAGCTGTTTCGGCGCGACCTTTGGCAACAAGATCCCGACGAAGTGGTCCGCAGAGGACTAGAAAAAATGCGCCAGGTTGTTGAATCGGCCGGCTTACCCCACGGACCAATGTAGCCCAGGTACCGTCGTTGGTATCACTTGCGCAAAAAGGGAAGTGACCCAACCTAAAGCGAACAAGACCACCTACGGGGAAGCGTGCTATAGCCCACTGACCGGTACCTTGGAAAGTAAGTTCAACTTATTGATCTTGGTCAAAAGGAGACAACAGCTTTGAGCAACCAACCGAAGACGGTGATGATCGTGCCTGAGGCAATGCGGCACAAGGAACAGGCGCCCTACACGCGGGTATTGGTGGAAGCAGGTTTCCGGGTTGTGTATCCCCGCAACTCCCAACTGGCTCGAGGATTGGGTGGTGAATCGGAAACCATCGCCGAATTAGCGGGTGTCGACGCCGTCGTGGCAGGAGGGGGCGAGCCTTACACCGAACGGGTGTTCGCCGCGTTGCCCGACCTACGCGTCGTGGCGCGCGCGGGAGTTGGCTATGACCGCATCGACATCGCCGCAGCAACTCGTCACCGCGTCGTGGTGACGATCACACCCACCGCTAACCATGAAGCCGTAGCCGAACACGCTATGGCTTTGCTATTGGCAGTTGCCAAAAACATCGTGACCAACGACCGGCGTACGCGCGAGGGAGGCTGGCGCTCCGATTTGGGACGCCCTTTACGCGGGCAAACTCTCGGCATCGTAGGTCTAGGCCGGATTGGACGTAGCGTCGCCGTTCGGGCCCTGGCATTTGGCATGCGTGTCATTGCCTGTGACGTCCAACCTCCGGACGCGTTCGTGGCACAACACGGAATTACGGTAGTCACTTTCGATCAACTCGTACAACAAGCCGACGTCATTTCGGTGCACTGTCCACTTACCTCAGAAACGCGCGGGTTATTTGATCGCCATGTCTTCCGCCGCATGAAACCCGGTGCCATCTTCATTAATACAGCACGGGGTGGCCTGGTCGTGGAACGCGATTTGCTCGATGCCCTCGAAAATGGAACTTTGGCGGGAGCTGGGCTGGATGTGTTCGAGGTCGAACCGACAACGTCGGACAACCCGCTTCTGCGATTGCCGAACGTCGTAGTCTCGCCTCACATCGCAAGCGCCGATACCCGGGCGATGGAGGACATGGGAGTGGAAGCAGCCCGATGTATTGTTCTGTTATCGCGCAATCAGTGGCCGTGCCAGGCGGTGGTGAACAGGGAATTAGAAGGGATTTGGCAGTGGGAACGCGCTAGCTCGATAATCAGCCAAACTTAAAACGTAACCACGCTGCATCCACCACCCGATAGTAGCTTCGCCAATCGAGATGATAGACTAACCAATGCCCAAGACGGAAAGCTTTCCTACAAGCCGGATCCCATCCACTAACCAGTAAGGTAAATGGCTCGCATTATGAGTACCGCACGTTGCCCGCGCTGTCACGACCCAGTAACCGTGCCGTCGCATGTCAGCCTGGAGGCACTCGTCGAATGTCCCTGGTGCCAGGAACGTTACGCGTTTGCCGAAGTGGCTAGCCAGCTCCCACCCACGTTGAAAGTGGTAGGTTCGGCCGAGCCAGTGCTGGCACCCGACTCTTCAGCGGAGCCTGATTTACAGCTTTTTCCCGCCGAGCCGGTGCGACCGATTGTGGTTACGGAACGGGCCCGATACGAACGCCCCGCATCACGCGCCCGCCGACCGGTTCGTTCCAAGAGCCTGGTCGGTGAGATTGTGAAAATCGTAGCGGGTGGCCTGGTTGGTCTATCCGTAGGCCAACTTATTCTCTGGTGGATGCCTGGGCGCTGGGCAACATCGCAGCGCGATCCGCTGAAGATAGCTGAACCGGTGGGAAGATGGCTGCCTTTCCTGGTGCCCGATTCGCTACGCGCCGGTGTATTGTCGGGATACCGAGCAACTTCGCCGGCTGAATCGTCGGCCGTAGTAGGCCCTGCCAAGCCAAGTCCCAAAGCGAGATCACCTCGATCCGAGGCAGCACGTCTCGAATCGCCGCCATCCGGCAACACTCGTCCGGCGACGGAACCTTCAGGCCAGGACCGTATGCGTGGCGCTGTACGGGCCGCCGAGGAAAGGCCACCTGCAGCATCCGGCAATGAAAAAACGCAGAGGGAGACACCCAGTCCGGAAACGCAGCGTCAAGTGCCCGATGTATCGTTCCAGAACAGTTCGGGCAGCATGCGATGGGCAGACATTGGACCGATCAGCGACGAAGAGTTCCGAGATTTGCTGCATGCTGCAGAATTTGCCTACCAACAAGCCGACCCTGAGGAAAAACGTACTGTGGCCCTGCCCCTTTTGTTGCAATTGGCACGCGATGCGGCTCGGTTATCGCTCAGTAATCATGCGTCGCCCGAGTTACTCGCACAACTTGATTCGTGGTTGTATACCGTGGCGCCGGATGCAGAGACTCGACGCCAGTTGGCCCAGGAGGTCAGCGCACTACCAAGTAGCCCCCACCCGTTTCCTGGTAGTCTATTGTGGGGCGAGGTTGTGCAGATTGCCGAATCCGGCGCCTGGCACGAATGTCACATCAAGAGCAATGGCGATTCGATGCGTTCTCTCGTACTAATTCCGAGCTACTTAAGTAGCGATTTGGAACCCGGTGAGCAAGTACTGGTGTTGGGAATCACACTACTCGATGCGCGGAAACAACTGGACAATTATTCCGGAGAGGCTTCACGTGCGTTAGTAGCAGGATGGATTAGCAAACTTCAGAAAATGTCCGGAACTTCCGAGAGCTCCGAACCGAGTACACCGCTGCCAGACAAGCCCGCCCATGCACAGCAGTCGGCAACCGAGCGATCCGAATCGCCATCGCGCCAACAAGCTAGCTCCGAAGGTGTTTCAAAGGGGCAGCATTTCTGATGGACGGCCGACTTGCGTTCCGAGATGTCCTGCTTGTTCAACCATCAAGAACCATAATCGAACAGGCCGTCGCTTACGGTGTGCCGTGGGATAGGTTAGACGGTTCAACCGTCACCGGGACGTCGACCTGGAATCCTTCCTTATCGGTGATGATATGCAGCATCGTTTCCACACGTTGGCTCGTTTCCCCCGTCCAACGCACTGTGACGAAATGAGCAGTTTTCGGAGTGTCGGAATTGAACTCGAAAATGAATCCGTCTTGGTCCGCTGCTACAGATCGGATGCGGCAAGGGGTTTGCGACCGCACGAGGAGTCGCTTAGCAGTTGTTTGGCCGGTGGTCGCAGCAAAGAGTACCAATGGAGAAGGGCTAGCCGTCAGGGGGGTACGGACGTAGCCTTCGACGGCGAGCGGTATCGTTTGTCGAATGCGATCATCCGTTACGATAAGGAGTTCATCATTAAAATGGCCCACCGGCGTATCGGGCTTGAGCCTCACGACCATACGGTACCGTACTTGCCCACCTTGACGCAGGACTTCCCGTAGCTCGACTTCCAAGAATCGGCAAGCGCTGCACACGTCGACTATTTGCCAATCGGGGCGACCAGCATAGGCAATATCTACGGCGACTTCGGCACTTTCACCTTTCTGGACATCGCTGAACCTCACGATGCCTGGTTGACACACCACGTCGCTTCGGATATACGCGCTCACATGGAGTTGCACTTCGGCATAGTATGGCTTATCGAATACCACCGTAATCGTTGCTGAGCGCGCCCCGAGAAACGAGTGGGTATTCAATACGGCGACGATCTCGCTTTTCTCCCAGGTTTTCAGGTCGCGCACGGTTACTTCCGGTGTCGTGCAACCGCAACTGCTCCGCACCGCGGCAATGTGGACGTCTTCTTTATAGATGTTTTGCAATTCGAAACGGTGTACGACGGTCGCCCCCCGAGCCACGACCCCGAAATCATGTTCCGTCTCGCGAAACATCTTCGCGGCCCAGGATTGCGCCGCCAGACTACGGCAAACCATCACGAATATCAGGCCTGCCGCGAGTCTCAAAACCACGTGGTGCACGAGCACAGTTCCTTTTTGGCTTGATATTTCCATTTGAATTCCTACTGCGAGATTTCGTTGATCCAGTACCGGTCTTATCCGTCGCCGTACGCCGACGGTTCATCCGTCTTTATCTATTCGTCACATACTTTCGTACGGTGGCAGACTTTTTCAGGGGAAAGAGACGCCTCGATAAAAGTCCTTCAGCGTTGCAGCTTGCCAAAGCTATCCTTTTTCGCTGTTTTCGGTTTTA
>CAYRMD010000039.1:0-35317 GCA_964425225.1 uncultured Pirellulaceae bacterium
CGACTTGCTAAAAGGTTCCGTACAATACGGGTGACTTATGCAGAGGTTCCTTAAGAACCTTCTGCGTAATTCAACGGTAAAACACTGGAGCCTGTTAAAAAACTCAGTACGCATGAAGCACAGAGTGCGAAATTTTCGCGGCAAGCTCAGCGTTCTTCTCGTACCCAAGGTGTTGTGCCCGGTGGAATTTGCACCGCTGAGATACAGAGAGCACGGAGAACCCTGAAAACGCCGGCTCGAATCAATCGCCAGCGGACAATGGCGCCGTCACGCTAACATTTCGCACGGCAGTCCCTTGATCAAAGCTTCCTTAAATTCGAGGTTGCTCTAATTACATCATTGCAGATCCGGAAACGAACTCATTTATTGAGCGAACCAGTCTTCGGTTGTACTTGCTTTTTGGTTTCCGTTTTATGAACCATCAGTACGGTTTCCGCTTTGATTCGTTGTCCGGTTTGTTTCGTTTACGGAACGTCTGGATTCGTTCCAAAGCCGCTGCAATTCCTCGCGCAGATCGGGGTCCAGTTGTCCCAAGAGGTTTTGTTGGTCGACGGGTGTAAGGCGTGGTATAAGAGGAACGGCTTCTGCCAGCTTTTCCGCTGCTTCGGACTTGCGCCCCAGTCGGAAAAGTGCGACTGCTTGACCTGCGAGTCCCACGGCACGGAAATATTCCTCAGTATCTTCAACCTGTTCGGTCAGCTTACGGTACTGGTCGAGAGCTTGGGTCAAGTCACCCCGCATCAGATACAGCTCTCCCAGTCGCTGCCAGGCTCGACGGACATACAAACGGTTTTCCGGGCTTGCGTGCGGCGGAAAGTACTGTTCGACGCTTTTAAGCGAAGCCTCGCTTCCTTCAAGACACGCGTAGAAGTATTGCGCGCGAGGCGTATCCAGGCGGCGTACGGTTTGAGGGGCGCTCGTATCGATTTGCCAAAGATCCTTGGGATGTCGCATCCAAGCCCATGCGCCGCCAAGAGCAAAACCGATTGGTAGCAGCAGAGTAATTATTAACGTGGCGTAACGAGCACGGCTTGCGGATTGCTCTTCCTTACGTATGACGGCTGCCAATTGCTGTGTTGCTGCCGAGACGCTCACGGCGGAAACGGCTTCTGCCCCCTCGCCCCATTCTTCCGGAGTCAACGCCCAGTCAACCTCGTCTGTCTCCAATTTCAGCTCGCGCAAATCGCGCAGTATGTCGAGCGGTTTTTGGTATCGCTCGTTCGGGTTTTTTGCCATCATCCGATGGACGATCGCACATAATCCAGGGGGCAAATCCGGCCGCAACGTCTCGAGTCGAGTAGCCTCAGTGTGCAAATGTTGAACTGCGACGCTCAACGGCGAATCGCCTTCAAACGGGGGCCGGCCGGCCAACATGTGGTAACAGGTGATCCCCAGCGAATAGATATCGCTTCGCGGGTCTACGGGGCGCCCCTCCACCTGTTCGGGGCTCATATATAGCGGCGTACCGAGTGTAACACCAACCTGAGTCAATTCCAGAGTTTGGCCCCCTTGAGTTACGCGGGCCAGGCCGAAGTCAGCTACCTTCACTTCACCGGTGACGGCCAGCATGATGTTCTCCGGCTTAATGTCCCGGTGCACAATATTTTGCTGTGCCGAGCGATGCAGAGCAGCGGCTACGTGCCGAATCACACGCGCTGCCATACGCGCATCCAGTGGGCCGTGTTTCTGCAGGTACTGACGCAGATTCTGCCCCGGAACGTACTCCTGAACAATGTAATACAGGCCGTCGTAATGACCCACCTCGTGAATCTGAACGATGTTGGCATGAACTAAAGACGCTGCGGCACGCGCTTCTTGTTGGAAGCGACCCACATAGTTCGGGTCGGCGGCAAGTTGGCTGTGCAAAACTTTGACCGCCACATGCCGACCTAAAGAAAGTTGTTTTGCCAAATAAACGTCGGCCATGCCACCGCGACCTAATCGCCGTATCAGCTCATAGTCACCGATTCTTCGGCCACTTAAATCCGGGGCATGTGCCGTTTCCGGCAAAGGGGTCGGCGAATGGCTCATGGAAACACTCGATTACGCACCGCGGCGGATGCAAAGGCCACAACGTCACATCGGTAGGGATTCTTAATCCAATAGTATGCGTCAAACTAAGGAGAATCGCTACCACCAACCGGCTCGGGGCTTGAGCCCATCGATCCAAAGCTGTCGATCGCTTGCCAATATCGCTCAGCAAGGCTGACCCCGGTTACGTGCCGCCCAAAAATTGCCGCGCTTCTCGATTTAGCCCAGTCGTTTTACTTTCGCGAGCAGTAGAGCGATCAACCCGGAAGTTTTTACCAAAGCCGCCAACCCGATACGCAACATCAGTTGACGCTTCGCGGGTGACAGCCACGAATGGGTTGGGCGCGATTCGGACCGGAAATTACCTGTCTCGCACCGCCACTGAAAGGCGACACGAACTAGAGCACTTACGATAAGCGATCCAAAGTTCCCGTTCCAATTGTTCTCCGTCCGCCGTGACGTACTGCCCAAAAGCACTACACGTCCGCCTAGACAGGTTGTGAACACAACCGGCAAGCGGCCACCACGCCGTGGGCCAGCCATCAAGCTCCCAACGCGTAGCTTGCTGGGCGTCAATCTCAATCAATCCGACAATTCCTTCGGACAACGCTGAATTGACCATCGGTAGCAACCAGGATAGATAACGAAACGGTGCAGTGTTCTAGGCTGTTCTTCGACCGGACTGCGGTAGAAAGTACATAAGAACTTGCTCGACGCGATTGCTTTCTTGGTGCAATGTCTGACAAGACAGGAAAAAACGGTTCAATACGTCCCAGTTGGTCCTGGATGGCCATGCCCCCAAATCCTGAGAGGTAGTCGGCAGCCCCATACCGACTGCGCGACACGCATCTCCCGACCGGCTCCGCGACGCGGGACTAGCCAGACACTTAGTTGGTGCTAGGATGCCAATGAGGATTGTTGGTCCTGGTGCGAACAGAATGATTCTACTACCGGTACTATCCGGGGCCGATTAGGGCGGAGTTTGCCGCTCGTGTCCATCGCTGGATGCGACAGGACCCCTGGCAACAATCTCTGTGCCGTGGCCATGTTCGTCTCGAAATCCGCAGGATTGGTTTTCCTGACCGGACGTGCAACAAGGTAGACCACGTCCGATGTATCTCTGCCAGGAGGTCGTCTGTATGCTACGACAATGGCTAGCCGGGCTCGTAGGTCACGTTCGGAGGCATTTTGGTCGCAGAGGCCCAGTAGCGGGTCGCCGCACAATCTTTTCGATACTTATGACCTTTTGGCCAATCGCCCACGTGTCGGCTGGCGAGTACTGCTCTTATGTTGTGTTTGATGTTCCGGCAGTGGTTGGCTTCCGAGAAACAACACCGGTCAGCAGCTCGATTCTGATGGAGGATGATACGTTCTACGAGTTGACGCTACCTATATCCGTATGGCAGCACCGCAAAGGGTTCGAATTACAGGAGTTGCTGGTGCTCGTGTCCTTTGGAAGCGGTCTCATCGAAGTAGTGGACTATTTACCGCAAACGCACCGTGAGTCGGCAGTACTGGGTACGATTGCTGTCGAGTCGCGAAGTGAACAGTGCAGCACCCTCGGCTTCTCGGCTGATGGCGCCTGGGACCGGATCGTGCGCGGCAACGCTACGGCCGGTGTCAACGAAAAGGATAGCGCAACTTACAAATATCAGGTTCTACCTCCAAGCGAAGTAGCTGCCGTTTCGGGCACCCTCTCTCGACGCTCGGCTGTTTATTTTAAGTTCCCATCGGGGATGCAGCGGACCTTGGAGGGAGAGCGCAAGTTAGTGCTGATCCTGCGCGCACCGAAATCCTGGCGCGTCGGGTATGCTCTGGTGACTTGTCGCGCCGAAGGTAAGCGAGCGTCGGTTCCAGCCCTGGAAGATCCTTACTGGTCAAGCCAAAACACCTATGTTGTCACGTTGTTTCGCCGTCATGATCGAGAAGCTCAGCAGCTTGCTATCGAGTTTTCGCAGGCTGAGGCTCAGCTTCACGCGGCAGCCGAAGCATGGGCACGCCGACGCTCATCCCGGTGGGTAGACCGCTTGGCCGATTCGTTGGGAGTGGGCAAATCCCCTATTCCGCCGGATTGGTGGCAACAAGTCGTGCGATGGCCTCCGGATGCTGAGCCGCCGCAGTTCCTCTTGAATTTGCCAGGCGACGTAGAGCACGCAGTTGGCCAATTTCTCGATGTCCGGCGGCGATTGCTCGAAGCACAATTTGCCCCACAGCCACAGGATTCCATGGACACGTCCGCGCAGCGGCTGCCTGCAATATTTGCCCCATCTGCGGATTTCACCACCGCTCAAGGCCCGATGGACGCCAGTTCCCCCTAGAGACGGGCGACCCGCCGAACTGCCAAAGCGTTTGTTGGTGCCATTCCTCTTGCATGGCTTTCTTAAATCGCGTTAGGATGAACTCGGGAGGCCGAGAAATCTGGTGGTTCGGCCAATCGTTTCGTTCTCAAACAGGGTCGTCACCGTATGATCCACTACTCGTGTGATCGGTGTGGAAGATCTATCCATCCGCAACGTCATGTCCGGTATGTGGTGCGTATCGAAGTGGAAACCGATTGGGGCACCGACGAACCAGTTGACGAAGATCACGATTTTCTAGAGGAGTTAGACCAGTTCTTATCGAACACCAACGGCCATCCTTCGGACGATGTGCCGATTGGGCCTGTCAAACGCACGTATGACCTTTGCGCCGAGTGCTACGGCAAATTCATTGGCAATCCGTTGGGTGTTGCAACGAGCAGTCTCGGCTTCAATCCCAATTAAGACGCCGCTGATTTGCGATCGCACCTTCGGCTTTGCGCATGACGCGTGTTGTGCGTAGATCGCCTCTCGTCGTGCGGCTCGTATCTCCTTTGGAGTCGCCAAGCGCCGAGTCGCGCTAGACCGCGACGGCCATGTCTTTCAGGTAAAGTTGATCCTGTTGTCGCAGCCCATACCTCGCTTTTGATCGTGCTCTCCATCGGCAAGGTTAATCGCATCGTTTTGGTAGAGGAACCGGCGCTTTTTACAACGGCACGTGCTGGCAGCTTTGGCGAAAGCTATCGCGTTAGCAGCGTTACTCGGATTGCGTAGTGGTACTGTGGACCACACTTAGTTTACTAGGCACAACAGCACCGCAGTTTGCCCGACACGCAGTAACATCAAACTCCGATTCGAACCAGTCGTGTCACGACGTCGCTACGGTTCGTCGTCTCCACCGGCGCCGTATCGATTCACATGCTCGGCCCCCGCAGGACTTCAAAGCCCTGTGATCAACGGTACCGCTGTCAAGACCGCTGGGAGAATCTCCTCCAGCCGATTAGAATGCCGCACGTAGCTACCCGAATGACGATATCATCGTAGTTCAAGGAGCCTTAGCACGTGGGCAAGACGCTCAACATAGCGGTCATACCAGGTGATGGTACTGGACCCGAGGTAACGGCTGAAGCCTTAAAGGTCTTAAGGGCGGTGGCAGAAGTTGAGGGCTTTGCGTATCAGACTACATTGTATGACTTTGGCGGCGACCGCTACCTTCGTACGGGAGAAATTCTGCCCCCAGGGGCAATTGACGAACTTCGCGCACATGATGCTATTTTTCTGGGGGCCGTGGGGCATCCGCAAGTTCCTCCCGGCGTCCTAGAAAAGGGACTTTTGCTCGAATTGCGATTCCAATTGGACCAATATATCAATCTCCGCCCGGTAAAACTCTATCCGGGAGTCGAAACGCCTTTAGCAGGTAAGGGGCCGGAGGACATCGATTTCGTTGTGGTGCGTGAGAATACCGAAGATTTGTACTGTGGTGTCGGTGGCTTCTTGAAAAAAGGCACCCCGGACGAAGTTGCGATTCAAACCGCCGTTTACACTCGAAAAGGTTGCGAACGATGTATCCGTTGGGCCTTTGAATTCACTCGGCGCAGAAACAACCCTAAAGGTAAAAAACTCACTCTCGTTGCGAAGACCAACGTCTTGACCTTTGGACATGACCTTTGGTGGCGAACCTTTCAAGAAGTAGCTCGCGAGTACCCTGACGTGCAAGCGGACTACAATCACGTTGACGCTTGCTGCATGTGGATGGTCAAGTCGCCGGAGACTTACGACGTAATCGTTACCACCAATATGTTCGGCGATATCATCACGGACTTGGCAGCGATTTTGCAGGGTGGTCTCGGCGTGGCCGCCGGAGCTAATCTCAACCCGGACCCAGGCGGGGTGAGCATGTTCGAGCCGATGGGCGGCAGTGCCCCCAAATACGCTGGTCAAGGGGTGATCAACCCGATCGCGGCCATTGCCGCCATGGCCTTGCTCCTTGAGTTCACGGGGCAACCTCAAGCTGCTCAGCGCATTGTCAATGCGATTCAGTTCGTAACCGGAAAGAAGATGAAAAGCCAAGCCGCCGGCAAAATGGGCTACACCACAAGCCAGGTCGGGGACTTGGTCGTCGCGCAGCTTCGTGATCGGCCTCCGCCTACTTCATGCGGCTAAAACCGAGTGTGTGCATCTGGACGGCCGAGAGGCTGTTTGCCCTGTAGTGCGCACCGCTGAAGGTTTCCCCGTATTCTTCCACAAAACGTGCGACTGATTGCGTCCTTGAGCGGCGCATGTTGGTGCACGCGTTCTATCGCGCGGTAACCCACAGAGCCGCCACCGTAAGAAAGCGGCATCTTAACCGAGCTGCAACCGTCAAGGGGCGGGGCTTGGTGAATCGAGCCACGTTCGTTTATCGGGGCGAGGAGCAAACCCGCCGGTACCACGGAGACAGGTGAAGGACCCGCCCCTATAGCGGGTTACTTTGCTTGTCGTGCGTTGCCCATTTCCGGGCAGTTCGCTTCGCCTTCGCCAAGGCAAGAAACTCGACTTTTCTCGCCGCTTTTAAGACGTTCACGCTCTGGGGCGCGCCGCTTGTACAACGACACAACGCACCTACAACCAAGACGTGCACTTGCTCTCCCGCCTTGGCGGCACCGTTTTGGCCGACAACGTAGCGGGTTAACGACGCGAATAACCTCGGTATTCGGGGCGGTAAATCGGTGCCGGGACCGGTGAGGTTGGCAGGGGGATTGCTTCGGCTGCGCGCAGAGCGCCGGGGGGTGGTTCAGCCAAGTTGACCAGCGGCACATCGGGCAACTGCGGCAAAGCAAATGCTGCCGGATCGGTAATCGGTTCGTTGACAACGTAGCCGCCAATATCGACCTGAAACTGGGTCTGCCGGTCAGTGCCAGGTGCCAGGTGGATTTCGACCACATCGGGTAAACTGACGCCTGCTTCTGCATAGAAGCGATGACGGGACATTCTGGCTGCCGCCAAGACCTGTCCCCGCTCGTCTTGAAGACGCGCTTCCAGGAGCCAACCGTAAACGGCGTGCATTACCAAAACACGGGTCAAAACCTGTCCCGACAAACTAAGCCTTTGCGTATGAATCTCCATAGCTCCTGGGCCGTGCGCGAAAGGGCCATGATGTTGGCCGCTGGGTTCGAGTTCAACCAAACCCAGGGCATCTAGAAACCAATTGGGGTCTAGCCCCACGCGTTCGGCAACATGAGGAAGCGATAGTTGATCGTGACGTGCATACAGTAACGCCCCTGTCCAGTTTCGTCCCCACATCCAAAAGAACTCCTGATTCATACCGATATCCATTTCGCGCGACAGCAGAAAGTCACCTTGCAGGCGGAACTGTCGCGGCGCAGCGTAATACAATCGGGCTTTGAGCGACGGCAGTCCCGGCGCGCTGATACGCACTGCATCGGCACGCAGAGTCCTTATGGCCTGCCGCGCGGTGTTTACCTTGGCCATGACTTCACCAAGTGTCGGGTTCTGATCGTAAACCACTGGCCCTGTCGGTTCACCCGATCGCATCCACGGCAAGCACGTAGCACCCGAGCCACTCAACAGCACAAGAATCACAAACAACCAAGGAAATTTCTTTCGTAGAAGCCACGTTCCGCAGGGATGTCGAACTGTCGCGGGCCGGGCCACACAATCTAAGTGGCACGATCCGTCAAACCGAACCGACTCTGGAACGGCGGAATTTTTCGGAGCACCTGGATTCACTCTGGACCCTCCGTGGTCTGGCCGTGGCACACGTTATCGAGAGCATGTTCCTAACACTTCTTATTGCAGTAAACGCTCCAGCTCTTGCTGGATCCGAGTTACACGCATGGCGTCGCCAGGTAGCACCACGGGCACGACGTAATCGCGCTCCCGCTGCGGCGCGTGGACTACGAGAAGCTGGCGACCTTGATCATCGTGGCGGATGGACTCCTGGCGTAGAATGCGACGCCGAATCAACAGTAGTGCTAAAACATAGCGAAGATCTTGTTGATCGGGTTGCTCAGCGAGCTGCTCAAAGAACTCCAACATCACTTCGCTCGGTGCCCAATTACGCCGCGCCGCTTTCTGGTCAGGCACTCGATACTGCCACCAAGCAAGAGCGTCGGATGGCGGCCCGGCCCAGGCATCGGCTGCATAGTCGCGCCGTACCAGACGCCCCTGTTCACGAACGAGCACCGAGTACACGGTACTCCCGGGTTCTAGTGTTTTCCCAGTGGCTGTGCATTGGCGCGCGCAGCGCTCGAACTGGTAGTCGACCAACATCGCTATCTATCCCAGATTCCTCCAGGAATGCAATCCTGCGATCTACGACGATAGTACGTCAAGCACCGGTTCCACGCTAGTGCGAAATCGGCATATCGCACGCTGAGACTACTGTGACAAAAGTCCAGCGGAGAAAGTTGAAAATCATAACGGGAAAAGCACGAGGTAACGCGGCGTCGACGCATTGACAGGGAAAAATGGAGAGCCTAGCTAATGCAGCCCGTATGCGGCGTAAGCTACCCCGGGGCTGCTACGATCCGCGTCTGCCGGCGCAGCTAATTCGCGGGGCTAGAAGAACCGGTGCCAACCGAAACTCACGGACCGTAGGTTTAGCCGGGTCGACAACCCTCGGCCAGTTCGACGCTTGGTCAAGCTATGCCAAGCCATTGGAATCCTCAAATGAATGCTTATCCAGAGATCCTTGATCCTCAAGGCCAGGTCCTTGTTCGACGCGTACCAAGCCCATGGTAGGGCTGGGTTCCAAAACGCACCCTGTGTCAAAACTACGTCGCTCGAAAAGCCGTTTTTTTCTGAAGCCGTTGGCACTTTTTCCTTAGATCCGGCCCGTGTTTTGGTCGCAGTCCGATCGTGGGTACGAACGGTTTAACAAGACCTATCGTGGTACTGGCTTAGATGGAGCGCTTGATGATCCGCGTGGTATATGCAGGTACTGCTGGCAACAAGGGGCCCATAAACGTTGGGATGAACCCTGAGGCAATCAGAACCAATTTACCGATAGGCTCTGGGCCGCAAAGTACAACGTGCGGCGACACTACCTCCGCCTAACCTACTTCAAAAAATCGGGCATCAAGTCCCTCCGGGCCGATTCGGAAACAGACCCCTCGACCACAGCGCGGGCAGAACCCTCGGTAGGCAGCCTGGTGCCGATCACGGTACACACGCGCATACACGCCGCAACACCGAAAATAAACTCCAAGAAAAGAACGCTTGGTAGTGCGCCGTGCACCGTTTGCCGCAGGGGGCTCGTTTGTCAACTCGAAATGGTCCCTATCCACACGAAGCGTTCCAACTTGAATAACGGACTCCGCACTGTTCGGTCCACCACGAGAATTATCGGTTACAGTCAGGACTCTAAATCAAACGAGCTTACCCGAAAGCTCAAAACCCCCATCCGGGGAAACCGGACCAACGATCCTCCCCTAGCGAAAAACGGCAAAAGTGCGAAGGCTACCCCACCCCGGCTGATGAATGGGATCCCCAAAGACCGTACAGCTTCACGAACCGATAAGCCCTAGCGCATGTTTCAGACTGGTGGGCCCAGCGGCTGTTTCTTTTCCGTAATGACCGGGCATTGGGGAGCCATTTCGGCATTAAGTTCCTTGAACGGCTTCCACTCTTCGGGCAGGTTATCTTCATGGAAGATAGCTTCTACGGGGCACTCCGGAACGCATGCTTCGCAGTCAATGCATTCGTCCGGATGGATATACAGCATTAGTTCGCCCTCATAAAAGCACTGCACAGGGCAAACGACCACGCAGTCAGTATATTTGCAATTGAAACAAGGTTGAGCGACGACGTGCGTCATTTATATGCTCCTCTGGCTGGGAAAACCAGGTGACCTCCCAACTCCTGCCTTGCTTCTCCGATGCCGGGAATATCGGCAAGAGCAGCCTCGAAATCTGCTGAAATTATACCAGAAATCCATCGTTCCGAAAGCTACCCATGCAGTTTACGATCCTATCCGGTTAGTACGCCTCCCCGCTCACGCGACACCTGATTCTCCATCCGCACCGAATCGGTATGGTTACGCACTGAAGCTACACAGTGGGGGAACGACTTTGCCGCTTTACTATTGCACCTATCTACCCGAGTGCCTGTGCGTCGGAGTTAGGTCATCGATGCAGCTGGTGTTTGACTTGCCCTACGCAACGGTGCAACGCCGCTAACTGACAACGTCAACCATCGAGCTCGGTAACGCTCTCGATCAGGATTGCGCCGAATCGCCGCGTGACTTATAGCGAAACACGGCATCCTCCAGCCAGTGACAAACCAAATTTTCTGCTTCCCTGATGCGTCTTATAGCTCGGGTAGGAAGGTGATCGTTTTCACGGAGCCTTCTCCCGATGCACGCAGCAACCGGGCCGCATGCATATTTCGACATCGCCGGGCAGTTGCGCCGGTAGCCGGACAACAGGGGAGATCTTACCCAGTTTGACTTGTCCGCTATCGGGCGGCCACCTAAAATGACTGCGTGGTGTCGTGCATAGCGCGATGGCTGAAAGTTCGCGTGGTAAGAAACGTAACCTGTGCTGGTATAACACGTTGCGCACCGATTACCAAAGCCGTTTGGGGTCGGTAGCCAATGAGTCCGATGCCCCGATGGGGCGGCGAAACTAGCTCAGGGTACGTTCATTGGCCCGCGCTGATAAGCCCAGGGAGTGTGGCAAGTGGGTTTGCAACCAGTGGATCGCGAACTGTTGGAACGGTGCTTGGCGCGCAAGCCAGGTGCGTGGGAACGGTTTGTGGATCGATTCCTGGGTCTGGTCTGTCATGTGATCCAACACACGGCGCGCAGCCGGTCGTTCACGCTTACCGAACAGGATGTGGAAGACCTTGCGTCCGAAGTTTTTCTTACTTTTCTAAAAGACGACTTTGCCGTTTTGCGGCGTTTCCGAGGGCAAGCCAGTTTGGCGACCTATTTAACGGTAATTGCGCGACGCGTCGTGGTTCGCGAACTATTGCACCGCAAAACGCATGTGCCGTTAAGTGCATTGGCTGAAGAAGAGGCGCGCCACGAAGCATCGTGGCCCGCTCAAGAGCAGCGCTACGCCGAGCGGGAAGAAGTCGACCGACTCTTAGCGGAATTACCTGATTCCGAAGCTCAAATCGTTCGCATGTATCATTTGGAAGGTAAGTCCTACGAGGAAATCAGCGCTGAGATGGGTATACCGGTTAACAGCATCGGTCCAACGTTGTATCGAGCACGGGCGCGTTTGCGATCCGTAGTGCGTACAGCCCCCGAGGAGTAACCATCGAGCGCCATCGTATGTCGATCCGGATAGCAGGTAAATCTTTTCTTTTCTCCCAGTTAGCCACGAGGGCAAACACGGTGTGCCCTTCCCAAGTGGCTTGGGCATTCGCCGAGCTGTACAACGCCTGGAGAGGGTTGCTGGGAATGCCGTTCCGGGCCTGCATATTGCCGCATATTGACTTAGTGCAGGCTCGGACATAGGATGAGTTCACGATAAGCCAAGTGGTAAAAGGACGGTCGGTATATGAGCCAGCGGAACGGATAGAGTTGATGAATTGTGCGCCAACCCTAGTTCGTTATCTATTGTTGTGTGGCTTAAGCCTACGAGCTTGATAGCTGGGGTTGTTGGCGCCTCGGTTTTTGGACAATTGGTTTGCAGCAACCCCGATCCGAAAGGTTCGGGGTTTTTTGTTGGGCGCTGGTGGCCTGTTGAGGCGGCCGGAGCAAAGCTCCACAGGAGAGCGGCAGATGAGCGAACTGCGGATGATCAAAATTTTCGACACCACGTTGCGCGATGGGGAACAGTCGCCTGGCTGCAGTATGAATTTGCAAGAAAAGTTGGAGGTGGCTCAGGCGTTGGTCGACCTGAATGTGGACATTATTGAATCGGGGTTTCCCATAGCTTCACCGGGCGATTTCGAGGCGGTACGGCAAATTGCCACGACGTTTCGTGGCGTGACGATTTGCGGCCTGGCACGCTGCAACGACCAAGACATCGATCGCGCGTGGGAAGCGCTGAAATTTGCTGAAAATCCACGAATCCATGTGTTCTTAGCTACCAGTGCGATCCATCGACAGTTCAAATTGAAAATGACACCCGAAGAGATTTTGGATCGTGCCGTTCGCGGTGTCGCGCGTGCCTTGTCCTATTGTGATGACGTTGAATTTTCACCCGAAGATGCAGCCCGCACCGAAAAAGACTTTCTGGCTCAGGTGGTCGAAGCTGCCATTCGAGCCGGGGCGAGAACGATTAATATCCCCGACACGGTTGGTTATGCCGTGCCCAAGCAAATGGGCGAATTGATCGCCTTTTTATTTAATACGGTTCCGAATATCGATCGAGCTACCGTGAGTGTGCACTGCCACGATGACTTGGGTTTAGCCGTGGCCAACAGCCTGGCAGCAATCGAAAATGGTGCCGGGCAAGTCGAGTGTACGATCAACGGGATCGGCGAGCGCGCCGGTAATTGCGCTTTGGAAGAAGTGGTGATGGCTTTGCGCACGCGAGCGGATTACTATCGCTGCACGACGCGCATCAACACACGGCGCCTGGTGCCCACCAGCCGCCTGGTTTCGACGATCACCGGCGTGGCCGTGCAACGCAATAAAGCAATCGTCGGTCGCAATGCATTCGCTCACGAGGCAGGCATCCACCAAGATGGATTGCTTAAGGAACGTACGACTTATGAGATCATGCGGCCCGAGGATGTCGGTTGGGCCAAGACCGATCTGGTGCTTGGCAAACACAGTGGTCGCGCGGCCCTGGCCGACCGCGCTCGAGCTTTGGGCTACCGCCTGACGGGAGAACAACTGCAACGCGTCTTCGAACAATTCAAGCTCCTGGCGGATAAGAAAAAAGAGGTTTACGACGGCGATCTTGTCGCGCTGATTGAAAACCAAATCCGTTCGGTGCCCCATGAAGAATGGTCTCTGGTGTCCTTCCGAGTTACCTCCGGCACGGAACAGCCGCCGAGTATTCGTTTGACGCTTCGGCGAGGCGAGCAGGAGTTCACCGAGGAGTGTTCCATGGGCGATGGCCCGATCGACGCCGCGTTTTGGGCTGTGCAACGCATTACCGCCGTGCCGGTGGTGTGTAAGGATTTCCACGTGCGCAGCGCCACCATCGGCCACGATGCTCAGGGCGAAGCGACGGTCGAGATAGAACACGAAGGTGAAACATTTCGCGGGCGCGGGGTGTCCACAGACACCGTGGAAGCTACCATCAAAGCCCTATTGGACGCCATCAACCGAATCGTGCTCACCAAGAAAAGCACTGCCACAAGTGGCTAGGACTGTCGCGGCTGGACCTTCAGGCCACAAATGCCATCCAATAAAAAATCCAACCTGTCACAGCCGTCATACACATGCCCACTACCGACAGCCAGCCCAACGGTCGATGCCAGCGACTGTGGCGACCCGGTTTTGGCGGACGGCTAAAGCCACATAAAGCCCCTACGATTACCCCAACCCACAGTAGAAAAGTTGGAATTGCCACTGCCAAGTGAATGGTCAATGCCCAACTTAACACATTGATTCCTTGGACATTCCAATATGGTGATACAGCCGCTAGTTTCCGCCAGTCGGTCACGAAGCGCATGTCGTATTCGAACAAGCCGATCGTCACCGTCAGTACGGTAGCCGCAATCAGTTGGATCCGTTTATGCCAAGTGTAATGTCGGCGAACGCGCACCAAAAAGACGCTCCAGAAGAGGATCGGTATAAGGAGCACCATGGCTAATGCCACGAAATCCAGCGTCCAGGAAGCGCGTGTTCCCAGAAAGCCGCTGAATGCTCCCGACACGGTCGAGGATGGATCGAGGTTCAACGGACGTTTCCCTCCGCACGTCTTACGGTCGCACCTGCCATGGACCGATCGTTCGCCTGCCGGTCAGCCGCCAAATGACCACCGCGGCACCGACGCCACACAAAGCGCTGATGAGCACAACCCATGCGATGGGAACCGGCTCGCGCGTTTCTTCACCGGACGTCTCCAAAACCTCCGCATGGCCGGCTATGAGCACGGGAGCCACATCCAGTCCGCGTACCGAGCGATACGACACCAGTTTGAAAAACACGCCTTCCAGCCTTACCGGTACGCGAAGCTCGTCACTCCATTGGTCCAATGCAACGTGGGGAATGCCGGCAGTCGGTTGGGAAAAGTAGACACAAAGCGGTTGTGCAGAGTTGGCGCATCGAGCCCACGCCACGTAATACGAGTCGATCCCCAACGGGTTTTTTGGCGCCGCTATATGACGTACGCGACGGATTTCAGCCACAAGGCGAACTGCTCGACCTCGCCACTGTGCCGGTTGACTGACTAGATCATTTAGTGACACCGGATTGGCCTGGTCGGGCGGTACGCAAAGGCCTTTTTCCCATAAGCGAAACCAACAAGCGCTCTCTGCGTTGGAAAAAAAAGCTGCGTCCCGCACGGCCGCCAGCAGTCGCTCATCCCAAGCCTCTTGTATCCCATTGAGTGTCTCGAGGATTGCCGGAGGTATCTCGCGCAGGCTATCGTGCACGTTTTCCTCGATCCATGGGCGAAGGGTGCTCTCCCACTGGAGCTCCAAATCCCGAATCCTAGCGATCCACCGGGATCGTTCTTGCGGATCGTCCACCCGCAGCGTTTGCTCGGCGTTTTCGGTGTATCGCCGAATGGCAAGTGTCAGATCCTCCAACAAAGTCGGGAGGCTTAAGGCCCATTGGGGGTCCAACGTCCCGCGATGACGTACGGCAAGCAACCAATCGCCCCATAAGTCGGCATCGGCATCCGACAGGCTGCTGGCCACATAGAGCCAAGCATCCCGAACCAATACGCGGTATTCCTCATCAACCGAATCTGTAGATTGCTGCGCTTGGAGAGCCAACTCAGGTGTTGAGCGATCGACTGCGCCGGAAACCGGGTCGGCATCGGGTATCGGGTCGGTCCCCTGCCCTTTTTGCTCCATGTCAGCAGCAACGAGAGCTCCTTGGGATGGTGTAAGATCGTTCGTAGGTCGAGCCGCCTCGAAGAGCCACCGATAGTACTTCGGATCCCGGGCCCTTTCGATCAGGACCAACACCCCCATCAGTAGGAACACCAACATGAACAGTCGCCATCGCTCTGTGCGACTCGCGTACGGTCGACGCCTAGTAGAGCTGCAGGGGCGCTGGCCGAAACGGATCATCGTGCGATCCGATCCCTCAATCTTATTGAGATTCCTTAAGCCGAAAGTGCGATGCGTGTGGAGTATAACACGGGCACCGACCTCTGCCAGTTTCCGATTACCTACCACACACTTTACATTGTTAGCCGGTTAGTGACAATGAACGATAACTGGAGTATGGTTCAAAAGCGCTCAGGAAAAGGCTTTCGCGTAGCCAAGTGAGGTTGGTTGGAATGCAATGGCGTGTGAGGTGCTCGGCGCGGTGGTTCCTCGGAGTATGGCTTGTCGTTATCTCCGGCCAGGTGCTCAGGTCAGCCGAACCAGCGATGGAGTTTTTGGAGGCGTTACGTAACGCCGGATACTTCGACACGGCGCTGGATTATTTGGATCAGATGGCCGATAGTCCCTTGGCTCCCGTCGCATTTCGACAAGTTCTGGACTATGAAAGGGCCATGACGCTTATTGCGGCGGCGGAGGTCGAGTTGGACGTGCGCACACGGGAACAGTTTTTCGACCGAGCGGACGCTGCCCTGAAGCGATTTCTGGCCAACGACCCGAACCACCGATTGGCGCAGGCAGCACGCAACCAACTAGGTGCTTTACTTTATTTGCGAGGCAAACTGCGCACCGAGCAAGCTCGAAAAAAAATGAACGACATGGCGCTACTGGATCAGGCGCGCAACTTCTTGGATCAAGCTCGACAGTTGTTTGCCGAAGCACAACAAGATATCCGCGCAAAGTTAGAGCCGATCAACAATCGACGCTACACACCTCAGGAGCAAGAGGAAGCGGAGCGGCGCGACCAGCTCCGCAAAGATTATCTTCAAGCCCAGTTGCTGGCGGCTCAGGTACTGGAGGAACGCGCCTATACGTTTCCTGTCGGCAGTTCGGAACGGAACGAGGCGTTGGAAGAAGCATATAAAGCATTCGGACAAATCGAACAAAAATACCGCACCTTGGCGGCCGGTTTGTTTGCCAAGTTAGCCATGGCCCGCTGCCGGCAACATCAAGAGAAATGGAAAGAAGCGATCGGACTTTATACGGAGTTGCTCGACGATACGAACAGCCCGGATTTGCGAACTTTACAGACCGAGGCGCTAGCCGGGGCGATGGATTGCTGGATGGATCCGTCGCAGAACCTGTTGGCCGAAGCCATTGCCCGGGCCGAAAAATGGCAAGAACAGATACGGCCCGCTGAGCGTCGCGACCCGAAGGTGCTGGAAGTCCTTTTTAAGCTAGCCTTGGCGAAGAAACGGTATGCCGATTACCTCAAAGCAAAAGACCCGAGAACTCGGCAGATTCAAGATCTCTTGCGCAGTGCCCGGTTTTTGGCTGTTGAGGTTTCGCGCACTGCCAGTCCCGTTCAAGAGGCTGCCCTACAGTTAGTAGCCGATATTCGTGGTGTGGACACCACCCCCGAGCAACGTGTAGACCCAAAAACGTTCGATGAGGCAATAGCCGCCGCGAAGGAAGCATACACGCAGATGCAGACGGCCGAATTCTTGACGCGGACATTGCCCGAGCGATTGGCCCAGGAATCCGCTCCGCAATTGCGTGCGGAAGTCACGCAACAACTGGACAAAGCACGTCAGGAGGTTCAGTCACGTCGCAACGAAGCTTTAGCTTTATATCGACGCGCTTTGGAACTGGCCGGCCCTGACACGCCGCTTGAGGCGTTGACCTTGGCGCGCATTTCGCTAGCGCATTTGTACTACCTGAGCGAGCAGTTTCTGGAGGCTGCTGTTTTAGGAGAGTTTTTGGCTACGAAGTATCCCGCTCAATCGGTTGCCCGGGACGCAGCAGCCATCGCCTTGGCCTCGCAGGTGCGGCTCTTTGCGGCAGCCGCCGAAGAGGAACGGCAGGCAGCCGCCCAACGTGTGCAACGTGTGGCCGAATTAATTATCCGACAGTGGCCGGATCAACCGGTAGCGGCTGAGGCTTGGAACGCCTTGATCCCGTTTATTGTGCAAGAAGGGAGTTTCGAACGGGCATGGCAGGGGATCCAGGCCATTCCGGAATCGGTGCCGCAACGTGCCGAGATCGAATTGAAGCTTGGCCGTGCCTTTTGGGCGGCCTTTCGCCAAGGGATGGCACAGGTGCGCCAGTGGGAGCGGGACGGGATCCCGGCGGGGGTCGATGTAGCGGCCCGGGACAAGGAATTGCAACTACGCAAGCAACAGGCTGAACAGTTGCTGGCCTCCGGTGTGCGGCGCGCTAAACAAAGCGGTCGACGCGATAGCGCAACCACATTCGCTGCCCTGGCCTTGGCTCAGTTGTATATCGACACCCAGCGGCCGGCCCAGGCTGCTGAACTTTTAGAGGACCCCCAACTAGGTCCCTTGACATTGCTGCGGGCCAAGGATCCTGCCGCTGCCGAAGCCGGTATCGCTGAGGAAATCTACCGTACCGCTTTGCGAGCCTATTTGGGTGAGTTATCCGTGGGAAAAGATCCGCAAAACACCATCCAAAAAGCAAAAGCGATGATGGCCGAATTGAAAGGCGCGTTAGCAGGTCAATCCGACGCGTCCCAGCGCTTGCTTGGGACCTACTTGTCGATGGCACGCGACCTGAAACAACAACTCGAAATTGCTTCGCCGGCCGAACGCCTGGCATTGGCCTCCGGATTCGAAATCTTTTTACAAGAAATTGCTGCAGAAGCTCGGGAGTTTCAGGTACGTCACTGGGTGGCTGAAACCCTGGCTACACTAGCCGAATCGTTCGACGAACCGGATTCTCCTGTTGCACCGCAAACCGCAAACCAACTGTACCGTCGAGCAGCAGATGTGCTGGGCGGTATGCTGCAAGAGGCCGACAGAAATCCACAGTTTCTACCCGAACCGCGCATAAAGCTGCTGTTGCAGGTGCGCTTGGCACAAGTCCAGCGCCGTATCGGGGACTATCCTGGCTCCATCAGCACCTGGGTCCAGGTACTCTCGGCCAACAACACTGCTTTGTCGGCTCAAGTCGAAGCAGCGCGTACGCTGCAACAATGGGCACAATTGCCCGGCCAACAGGAGAAGTATCTGAAGGCTATGGCGGGCGATCAGCCCGATACCAGGACCAATCCCCCGACGAATATTATTTGGGGTTGGGGCAAAATCGGAAAACTTACCGCCGGGAACGACCAATTCAAGGACGTATTTTTTGAAGCGCGGCTGGCATTAGCCCAGTGCCGCTTCCGGTATGCCCAGACGCAACAAGATCCGGATCGGAAAAAGCGATACCTGGAAATGGCCAAGCAAGACGTCTGGTTTACATACCGGTTGTATCCTGAACTGGGAGGTCAGCAGTGGAAAGCCCAATACGACGCATTGCTCAAAGAAATCCAAAAGTCCCTCGGACAGCGGCCCGAGGGCTTGGCAGAATTTCAGAAAAGAGTAGCTGAGTCCAAGTCATCGGGTTAAACGCTCTTTTAGCATAGAATAGATTCAATAGGTCGAAGCCAAGTACATGGTGAATCAAACTCAGGATGGATAGTCGCATGATGTACCGATTGGTGAAAGCCGGTGGTTGGTTCGGGGTATTTTGGTTATTGGCATGGTCCCCGGTTTGGGCGCAGCGCGACACGGTCGTGCCTCGCAATGGCCCGTCGGCCGTGGGCAAGATCATTGCGATCACACAGACCTACATCGACATCGACGTGCGGGGGGCGACTAAGCGTTTCGCTGCCAATGAAATCGAGCGCGTCAATTTTGCCGATGAACCTGCGGATCTTCGCACCGGACGCACTCGTGTCCTAGACGGCCAGTACGAAGAGGCTATGACCGTGTTGGGACGCATAACACCTGAATCCTTTACCAGCGATTGGATCCGCCAGGATTGGGAATTTTATCGAGCGGTGGCCATGGCACGTGCTGCCTTGCGAGGAGCGGCTGATAAGAATGCCGCGGCGCGGACACTTGTCGAGTTTGTAACGAAGAACGCGGAAAGCTTCCACTTTTTCGATGCGCTTCAACTTGTGGGTGAATTGGCCTTCGCCATGGGGCGTTACGACGTGGCCGCCGACTATTACAACCGCCTGGCACAAGCGCCGTGGCCGGATTACCAACTGCGAGCCAAGATTATGGTGGCCCGAGCGCTTCAAGCACAGGGCCAGTTTGCACAAGCTTTGGAAAAATATGAAGAAGTTCTCCAGACTCCGGCCGACTCGGCAGCAATCGCCCGAGAACAGCTCTTCGCCCAAATCGGGAAGGCGGTCTGTCTGGCTGAAAAAGGCCAACCCGACGACGGCCAAAAGATCTTGGAGGTGATTATTCGTGACAACGATCCTCAAGACGGTGAGTTGTTCGCCAGAGCGTACAATGCACTAGGAATCTGTCATCTGAAGGCCAGTCGGTGGAAGGATGCTCTGCTGGCCTTCCTGCATGTCGACCTGTTGTTTGCATCCAACAGTGATGCGCATGCCGAAGCACTCTATTACTTGAGCGACCTATGGACTCGCATCGGCAGATCCGATCGAGCGGTCGAGGCGCGTTCGCTGCTGAAGTCCCGATATGCCGGTTCCAGTTGGGCAAATAAATAACTCGCTCATGACAGCCTGGGGTGACGAACATCTTTCCATGCGCATGACGGGGCGTCAGCCGGAAAGCAGGAAAAAACACAGTACTGAGAAACGATAGTTTTGCGATGGAGGATTGTATGGCAAATCGACCTATGAGCAGTGTACGGAGCATTCGGTGGATCGTGTGGCTGGCGTTCGCCGTGTGGTTGGGGCTATTCGTCGCTACGATCAGCCATCAGCTCGGGGCCCAGGATGCTGCTCCTGCGCCGGAAGCTGCTAGCGAAGCTCCTCCGTCGTTCCTGGCATGGGCTTTTCGAGCTCTCGGATTAACCTACTCGATCGTCTTCCTATCGCTATCATTCACTTTGGTAGCGCTATTTGTGATGAACCTATTAAGCGCCCGTCGAGAGAACCTCTGTCCTCAGGCACTGATCGAGGGCTTCGAGGGACATTTAAGCCAGGGTGCTTATCAAGAAGCTTATGAACTCGCTAGAGCGGACGAATCCTTTTTAGGACAAGTGCTGGCAGCCGGTTTGGCCAAAGTATCACAGGGCTATGCTCAGGCCATCGAAGCCATGCAACAGGTCGGTGAAGAAGAGAATATGAAACTCGAACATCGGCTGAGCTATCTGGCCTTGATTGGGACGATCAGCCCGATGATTGGTTTGTTCGGTACGGTCGACGGAATGATCCGCTCGTTCAGCGAGATTGCTTTTACAACGACGACCCCCAAGCCCAGTAAGTTGGCCGAAGGAATCTCAACGGCGCTCTTTACCACGTTGGTTGGTCTTGCCATTGCGATTCCGGCCATTGCTGCCTACAACATCCTGCGCAATCGCATCGCTCGCTTGGTGCTCGAGGTAGGAGTACGTAGCGAGGAATTGATGAGTCATTTCCAACGACAGCGGCGATAAGAGGCAACGCCCACAGACCACGGGAGCCGGTCCCGCATGCGTATCGAACGAAAACAAACCAAGATCCAAGAGGGCGATTTGACTCCCATGATCGACATGACTTTCCAACTAATCGCCTTCTTTATGGTGCTCATTAATTTCACCCAGACCGAACAGATTGAAGGAATCTACTTGCCGACGGCCGGATTAGCCAAGCCGCCCGAAGGACCCATGGATACGCCGATCACTTTGCATGTCAATTACCAAGGCATGGTTACCATTGGCGGTCAGCAGGTCGATCTTAATGGGCTGGTACCTCATTTAATCAATGAAGTCAATGTGTTGGTACTGCGGAAGAAATCTCCCTCGGATGCCACGATTATCATTCGAGCCGATCGGAGGGTACCGGTCGGCAAGGTCCAGGATGTGATACGCGTGTGTCAAGAGAACCGTTTTGACCGGTTCGTGCTGCGCGTTCTGCAGTCGGTCGATTGACCCATAGGAATTCCGGGAGTTGCTTGATGAAATTCCGGCACACAACCAGCCAACTCGACGAGAAAATCGAGCTTCAAATGACTCCGATGATCGATATCGTGTTTCAATTGCTCGTGTTTTTTATCATGACGTTTAAGATTGTTGCCCAAGAGGGCGACTTCAATGTACGTATGCCGTTAGCAGCGGCGGGCGGGGTTCCGGACGAAACACAGTTGCCACCGATGAAACTTTATCTAACAGCCGATTCGCAAGGCGAACTGCAATGGCCGATTGTGCTCAACGAGCAGCCGTTTAACGACTTTCCCTCATTGACGCAATACCTAGTCGGTCTGCTTGGTACAGAACGCGGACCAGGTAGCGCGCGAGAAAGCGCCGAAGTCGAACTGCATTTCGATGCCAACTTGCGCTATGAATTTGTGGTTAAAGCGATCGATGCAGTCTCAGGACAACTAGACCCACAGACCGGGCGTATTGTCGAACTTGTGCCCAAAATCCGTTTTGCTCCTCAGACGGCTGGAGGCTAATCCAGCGCGCTAGTCGGCGCCGACGGAATGTCGCTATCCAGCGCAACGCCAAAGGAATTTTCCTTGCAAAGCCTTGCATCGATCCTCGATAACCTTGAAGCTCAAGGACTACCGGAGGGAGTCGTGAAGACGCTCGCTCTGGTTTTCGCCGCACTTCTGGTAGGGACTATCGTGCGCCTTTCTACGATTGGGCATATGAGTTCTGCCGAACGGCGAGCGCGTCTGGGAAGCCTGGCCGTTTGGTGGGTGCTGGCGCTTCTGATTGCTGGATCGCTATGGGCGGGAAAAGCCGCTGTCACCCTCGTCCTATCGATCTTCGGCCTACTGGGGCTTCGCGAATTCTTTGCGTTGACCTGGGAAGGCCGGCACGCACGAGCGGCTGTTCCTTTGTGTTATCTGGCGGTCTTCGGTCAATATCTACTTGTAAGTTTCGGTCCAGAAAATGTCTGGCTCTATGCGTTGCCTGTCGGACTTTTCCTATTGATCGCCGTGCGTTTGATTCTCACGGGAGTTACCGTCGGCTATTTACATGATTTCGCGACGCTGTTTTGGGGCGCCCTTGTCACCGGGTACCTGCTGTCGCATGCTCTGGGCGTTACGCGCTTGCCCCCAGGCGGCGCACATCACTGGAAAGGTTGGTTTCTCTATTTGGTGTTGCTTACCGAGGGCAACGACATCGCGCAGGCGTTGTGGGGAAGGCAATTCGGACGCCACCGGGTTACTCCCACCATTTCCCCTAAGAAGACTTGGGAAGGCTTGGGATTCGGCGTGTTCGCCACCGTGATGGTCGCCGTCGGGCTAAGCAGATGGTTAACGACGTTTACCATCGTACAAGCATCAGGTGCCGGATTGCTCATTGCCCTGAGTGGCTTTTTCGGCGACATTAACATCTCAGCGTTCAAACGTGATGTAGGTGTTAAAGACAGCAGTCGGTTGCTTCCTGGACAAGGCGGCATATTAGACAGAATTGATAGTCTATCATTCGCTGCGCCCGTTTTCTACTATTATACCTTGTGGAGCATCGCCGCTTAACGTAAGGCAGCAGTCGCAGCGCAGTAAGCAGGGGTGTTTCCATGGAATCGCCACGCTTGGCGTCCCGCCGCTATTGGACGATTCCTAATGCTTTGAGCCTGTTCCGGCTGGTCGGCTCGCTCAGCCTCATTCCCTTAGCCATCCTCGGCTGGCAAACCGCTTTCCTCGGCATGGTCATCGCGGTGATCGTCAGCGATTGGATTGATGGAAAACTGGCAATCCTCCTAAACCAGCGAAGTGCTTTCGGAGCACGGCTCGATTCGCTGGCCGACGCCACCATGTACGGAGCCATACTACTTGGGATGCTATGGCTTCGCTCTTCAGTGGTGCTCCAGGAATCGCCGTGGATTGGTGCTGCTGTGGTAAGCTATGCCGTGATGGGTTTCCTGGCGTGGTGGAAATTCGGCGTCTGGCCGTCGTACCATACGCGAGCGGCAAAGACATGCTGGTTGCTAACCAGTATCGCCGTTGTGGCTACCTTGGCCGACGGTTCCCCTTGGTTCTTACGCGCCGCCATGGGCGCTGTGGTGCTCGCCAACCTCGAAATGATGCTCATTACGGCTATCCTGTCGCGCCCTGCTACGGATGTATCTTCAGTGTTTCACGTTTGGAGACACCAGAGGGCAAGAACGACCGATGACCGCCAGATTCCTGTGGCAAATTAATCGGTGGCGCCTGTGGGTGGGAGCCCTGCTGCTGGGAGTCATTCTCGCAGCTACCTTCGGCCTTAGACACTACGGGCCCGAGTCCTGGAATTGGTTGGTGACCCACGAGCGGCAGCTCCGCGCGTGGGTCGATAGTAATAATCCCTGGATGGTTTGGCTGTGCGGGCTGTTGATCTTCACGTTCATTAGCTTCGTACCCGGCTTAGCGGGAAAATCCTTAGTGGTGGCTTGGGTTTTCGGCTTTTGGCCGTCGGTCATCATCGTCAATGTGGGGTTGACGATCGTTGCGCTGGTGGAGTTCGGCGTCAGCCGCTGGCTAGTGCGCAGTTGGATCGAACAGATGTGGCCGGCGCATGTGGCCCGACTTCGCATCCTATGGGATACCGAGGGTGCTTTCTACCTTTTCGCCGCGCGCGTCGCCCATGTCCCGTATACGCTTACCAATTATTTGATGGGAGCAACTCCCATTGACTGGTTTCGCTTCTGGTGGACAACCCAACTCGGTCTGCTTCCCGGCAACGTGATTTTCTGTTATGCGGGCAGTTCCGTGCCGTCCCTGAACGAACTGACCGACGAAAACTTGCGGTTGCTTTGGTCACCCCGAATCGTGTCTGCCTTGCTGATAGTGGCAGTCGCACCATGGCTGTTACGCCATGCGATCGCCTTCGGACTTCGCCAATATCGTTGGTATCGCAGGCATCGTGAAGCTGGTGGTCACTAGGCGCGTCACCTGATGCAATTTTGGTACACTATGCAACCAGGAGCTTTTCTTCCTTTTGTGGCACCTGTGCGCCTCAGCGTACCACTTTCGCCGTACATCCGTCGTTGATTCACCGAGAGCAGCGTTACTTTCGGTGGGGCTTGGCTAAGCATAGAATGAGAATTTCGCTTGCTGATCTTTAATGCAGCAATACCAGTAACCGGGTGACATGAGGGAGTAGTTGCCGAGATGTCGAGTGATCGCCGTACGGGCTATTTAGTCGTTTGTGCCGCCACGGTTTTTTTAAGCGCCTTTCTTTTGTTTTTGGTTCAGCCGCTCATTAGCAAGGCCATCTTACCGTGGTTCGGCGGAACTCCCGCCGTGTGGTCCACGTGCATGCTTTTTTTTCAAGTCGGTTTGTTAGCGGGCTACTTGTATGCGGATCGCTTGGTGCATTTACCCGCGTCTTGGCAACGATGGGTCCATACGGTGTTGCTGATATTGGCCGTGAGTCTATTGCCGATTGTCCCATCGGATTACTGGAAACCCCCGGACGGTCGCTGGCCGGCTTTGCGCATCTTGCTGGTGCTGAGTGTATCGGTCGGCATTCCCTATGTGGTCTTATCGACAACGGGCCCACTGGTGCAGGCCTGGTTTGCTCGCACGGTTCCCCAAGGTTCACCCTATCGGTTGTATGCACTATCGAACATTGGATCGCTGCTGGCTTTGGCCGTTTATCCCATGATTTTGGAACGCTTGTTTGATGTTCCGTGGCAGGGTTGGATTTGGTCGGGCGCTTTTGTTGCCTTCGCCTTGGGATGTGGACTCGTCGCTTGGGCAAGTCAGTTGCCGGGACAGGGCGACGATGCACCGTTGCCCGGCGGTCCTGCTCCCTCGTGGCGCTTGCTCGTTATATGGATCTTTTTGCCGATGGTATCAGTAATTGCCCTGCTATCAGTAACTCAGCACGCGTGTCGCGATATTGCCGTGGTGCCATTTTTGTGGATCGTGCCCTTGGCGTTGTATTTGTTGAGCTTCATTATTTGCTTTGACCGGGAACGCTGGTATGTACCTCGCGTGTGGTCGGTGTTTGCCGTTTTGTCGGCCGTAGCAGTCATGAATGTTATGTTGGCGAAGTTTCTGGACGAATTTTTTCAAGACATTGGTTGGGCTATCGAACCGTCGAAAGTGTTGCGCCGCGTCTATGTCGAAGGCCCCATCTATTTTATTTGGCTTTTCTTTGCATGTATGATCTGCCATGGAGAACTGGTGCGACGAAAACCATCTTCGTCCTATCTGACCCGGTTTTACCTCACTTTAGCGGCCGGCGGTGCGCTGGGTGGCTGTTTGTCGGCACTGGTATTCCCATACGTGTTTGCCAATTATTGGGAATTGTATCTAGCATTAGGAGTTACTTTGGCACTTTCCCTGCTGACTTTGTATTGGGATGGGTGGGACGTGTGGTTTAGTCGCTCGTGGGTTCTGTGCGGAGCGCTCTTCCTTATTGCGGCCACGTGTGCCTTTCTTTGGTCGTGGACGTTCGCCGAGTCCTTTGATAATACTGTTGTAACGCGAGTACGTGGATTTTACGGTATGTTGACGGTGCGGGAATGGTATAAAGACACTCCTGAAAAGCATGGTTTTGCTCTCTACCACGGTCGAATTCTTCACGGATATCAATTTGTGAATCCCGATCGAAGAAGACAGCCGACGACGTATTACGATGAGGGGTCTGGTCCACATATCATTATGACATGGTTGCGAGCGCATCATTCTCCGCTTCGAATCGGAGTAATAGGACTTGGAACCGGCACGCTAGCAGCTTATGCGAATTCCGGTGATTATATCTGTTTTTATGAGATCAATCCGGATGTAATTGCTTTGCAAGAAAAATATTTTAGTTATTTGAAAGATTGCCCGGCGGAGAAACATATCGAGCTGGGCGACGCCCGCGTTCAAATGGAGCGGCAGCCGCCGCAAGAACTGGATGTATTGTTTATTGATGCCTTTAGTGGAGATGCGATTCCTGCTCACTTGTTAACTCAAGAGGCATTAGCGGTATATCGCCGTCACATGAAACCGGACGGCATGGTGGTTTTCCATATTAGTAATCGTTATCTTGATCTATTGCCGGTAGTAGTGGGACTGGCTCAGAATGCTGGGATGTCTGCGGTGCGCTTTTTGGATTCGGAATACGGTGACGTTTTTAGTTCATCGTCGGACTGGGTGGCATTGACCACGAACAAGGCTTTTCTCAGCGATGCAGCGATTCTTAAGCGTCAGACGGTGATCCAGGTGAATCGTGTTATCGTTTGGACCGATCACTATAGTAATCTCTTCGAGGTGTTGCATTAGCAGTCGAATTGCCGGATCCGTTAAGGGCTAGCGAGAGTCGCATCGGGGCGATAATGTTGTTGAGATGTAAAGAGATAAGGGGCGGTTACGGTTTTATAGCAAGTGCTCTGGGAGCCGCTGCGGAAACGCTGCGCTTGGGATCAATCGGCGGTGACGCTAGCCGATACGCTTTATAGAATGGATGAGCGCTGGCCGCCTGGCGTATACGCTTTGTGGCGATTGGTAATCGCGCCCGTAGCTCAGTCGGATAGAGCATCGGATTTCTAATCCGAGGGTCGGGGGTTCGAATCCCTCCGGGCGTACTTCTTCCCTCCCGTTGCGAACCCCGCTCCCCGCGGGTTTGCGGCTGTCCGAGCCGCGACCGTTAGGGAGCGGTTATCCCCTCTCCGCGAAGAAACGCGATTCGCCGCAGTGGGTTGCGGCACTCCGGCCCCTCTCCTGTGCTCTCTCGATTGGTGGTAGAGACAAGCGCCGGCCGTCACTTCATCGCCAACGCCCACGCATCTGACGGGAAACTCTCGGTGTCTCTCCGTGCCGCGCGTGGCCGGGTTAGACGGAGGTTCGCCCCGCAGCATCGGGCCGAACGAAACCAACTGGCCGTTGGGAAACTCCCTCTCAGGTTAGCGACACGAGACCGCTTGCACTCTCGGTCCCTTCCACCATCATCGCCCGGACACGCTCGAACGCCGCGGCATACATAACCGACAGGTCACCTTAATCAGGAGCCTGTCGCAATGGTGGACGCATCCTTCTCGGAATTGACCGCAGAGCAGCGCCTCAAGCAAGTTGCCGCCATCTTGGCCCGCGGCGTGCGGCGCTATCGCAATCGCCTGCGGCGCAGCGGATCCCGCCCCGAAAAAGAAGTTCCAGAATCCTCGCCGGCTGGGCTTGAGGTTCCCGGCAACCCGAGGCTCAGTGTGTCTCGGTGTTTCGGGGTTTAGCAAACCGAGAAACCGGAGAAGACCCACCATGAAACTCGACATCGAGAAAGAAGTGGCTGCGCTTCAGCAGATGTCCACGGGGCAACTCTGCGAGCGCTACGCCGAGCTGTTCGGCGAACCGACGCGAACCCGGCACCGCACGTACCTCATCCGCAAGATCGCCTGGAAGCTCCAGGCCCTGGTCGAAGGCGGCCTCAGTGAGCGGGCACGACGGCGGGCCGAGGAACTGGCTCGAGGCACTGAGCTGCGCGTCATGCCGCCAAAGTCCGCCGAGTCTGTAACTGCCAACGCCGTCGTGGCGCTGCCTGCCATGCCCGCGGACCCGCGCCTGCCCAAGCCCGGCACGGCAATTGTGCGCCAGTACAAGGGCCGCACGCTCCAGGTGCTGGTGCTGCCCGATGGCTTCGAGTTCGAGGGCCAGCGTTACCAGTCGCTCTCAGCCGTGGCCAAGAAGATCACCGGGTCGCACGTCAACGGCTATCGCTTCTTCGGGCTGGAGGACAAGCGATGAAGCGAACGAAACCCTCCACCAGGCCCGCGACGGCGATGGTCCGCTGCGCCATTTACACCCGCAAGTCCACCGAGGAGGGCCTGGACCAGGAGTTCAACTCGCTCGATGCCCAGCGCGAGGCCGGCGAGGCGTTCATCAAGAGCCAGGCCAGCGAGGGCTGGACGTGCCTGCCGGACCGCTACGACGACGGCGGCTTCACGGGCGGCAACATGGATCGGCCCGCCCTCCGCCGGCTGCTGGCGGACATCGAGGCCGGCAAGATTGATTGCGTGGTCGTCTACAAGGTGGATCGCCTGAGCCGGTCACTGCTCGACTTCGCCCGGCTCATGGAGATCTTCGAGAAGCACCATGTGTCGTTCGTCTCCGTGACGCAGCAGTTTAACACGGCCACGTCGATGGGCCGGCTGGTCCTCAACGTGCTCTTGTCCTTCGCCCAGTTTGAGCGCGAAATCATCGGCGAGCGCATCCGCGACAAGATCGCCGCCACGCGGCGTAAGGGGAAGTGGTCCGGTGGCTTTCCCATTCTCGGCTACGACGTGGATCGTTCCAACGGCAGCCCTCGACTGGTCGTCAACGCCAGGGAAGCGGCCCGCGTCCGCGAAATCTTCCGGCTCTACCTCTCGCTTGGCTCCCTCCTGCCCGTCGTGGACGAACTGGCCCGTCGAGGCTGGCGGAACAAGGAATGGCGCACCCAGACGGGGCAGGCCAAGGGCGGTCGCCCCTTCGACAAGGGCACGCTGTACGCACTGCTCACCAACCCGCTTTACATCGGCAAGATCAGGCACAAGACCGAGCTGTTCCAAGGGGAACACGAACCCATCGTCGATGCCGAGTTGTTCCAGAAAGTCCAGGCCACGCTGCAACGTAACGGCCGCTCGGGCGGCATCGCGGTGCGGAACCGCCACGGGGCCTTGCTCAAGGGACTGCTGTTCTGCAAGGGCTGCGGCCGGGCTATGACTCACAGCTTTACCTGCAAGGGCGAACGTCGCTACCGCTACTACACCTGCACGCGGGCGATCAAGAACGGCCGAAAGGCTTGCCCGTCCGGCTCGCTGCCGGCCTCCGAGATCGAGCGGGTGGTCGTGGACCAGATTCGCGGCATCGCCGCCGATCCCGGCCTGCGGGCGGAAGTCCTGCGCCAGGCCCAAGAGCAGTTCGAGGGCGAGCTGGCCGAAATGGCGATGGAGCAACGGGGCCTGGAGCAGGAGTTGGCCTGGCACCACGCCGACATCCGCAAGCTCTGTAGCAACGGACCAGCGACCGGGCCGGCCGGTGCCCGGCTTGCGGAACTGCACGACCGCGTGGCCCAAGCCGAAACTCGCCTGGCGGAACTTCGCCGTCGGATCGAAGAGCACCAGCGCGACCGGTTGCATGCCAGCGACATCGACGCGGCCTTCGCCGACTTCGACAACGTCTGGAACGCCCTGAGCCCGCGCGAGCAGGCGCAGGTGCTCGCCCTGCTGGTGGCGCGAGTCGAGTTCGATGCGGCCGACAGCACGGTCGCGGTCTCCTTCCATCCCACGGCCATCAAGACCTTGTCGCGGCAGAAACTCGGAGGTGCGGCATGATCACCGTGAAAAAGCAGGTCTTCTTCACGCGCAGCGAGCGTGGCCGGCGACGCATCGAGGACGACCCGCCGGCATCCCAGACGGTTCCGCCGGGCCGCGTGCCCCGCGTCTCGCGGGTGATGGCTCTGGCCATCCAGTTCGACGGGCTGCTGCGGGAAGGCAGCGTCTCTAACACCATCGAACTGGCTCAGTTGGCCAGGGTCACCCAGCCGCGCATCACCCAGGTGATGAACCTGCTGCACCTGGCCCCGGACATCCAGGAGGAGCTGCTATTCCTGCCGCTCGTCACCCACGGCCGCGACCCGCTCCACGAGAAGCAGCTCCGCCGGCTGTGCGCCGAGGTTAGCTGGCGGAAGCAACGCCGACTTTGGTCTCAACTCCAGTCTCGGATTCAGTGACCCTAAATCCCCATCCTTGCTCTGGCCGGTCTTTTTGCCGTCAGCGGTTGCCAATCTCTGACCGGCGGGTTATCATCTACCAAGTGTGAACCGTTCAGTTGACAGGCACGCGACCACGTTGGGTGGTGGTCGCGCTGCTGACTCCGGTAGATGCAACCATGACGGAAACCGCTTCTTTAATCGTCGGCCAGACGCTGACCGGCCCGCTGTTCAATGAGCCCATGCGGGTCGAGACGGTGACACCAACTGGCGATGGCTCGTATCTGGTCGGACTGGTTGGCCTGCAATCCGAGCGTTTTCGCCGAGTAACCCTGACCAAAACCGATCTCGCCGCGCTTACCATTCTCAGTTCCGCAAGTTCCTTCGATGGTGACGGGGCCCTGCTTCGTCTGGGTATCCAGGCCTACGCCCTGGGCATCGCCTACGAGTTCGACCCCTTCTTTGGCCTGTCCATTTCGCGCGTCGATCCGCTGCCCCATCAGCTGGAAGCGGTCTACGACTACCTGTTGAAGCTGGCCCGCGTCCGCTTCCTGCTGGCTGACGACGCTGGCGCTGGCAAAACCATCATGGCGGGCCTGTTGATCCGCGAGCTGAAACTCCGCAGCCTCTGCGAGCGCATCCTGATCGTCGCCCCGGCCAACCTAGCGTTCCAGTGGCAGCGGGAGCTTAAGGAAAAGTTCGACGAGAAGTTTCTGGTCCTCAAGGGGGAAGACATTCGGGACCAGTTCGGCGTCAACCAGTGGCTGGAACAGAAGAAGGTCATCACCTCGCTTGACCTCGCCAAGCGCACCGAAATCCTGCCCGGCCTGCGCCAGGTTCATTGGGACTTGGTGATCGTGGACGAGGCCCACCGCATGTCCTGGACGCCTCCGGCCCGCAAAACCGCGCGCTACGCTTTGGGCGAACTCCTGCGGGACACCTCGGATCACATACTGCTGCTAACGGCGACGCCGCACAAGGGGGATCCGGCGAACTTTTCCCTGTTCCTTCAACTGCTCGACCCGGACGCCTACGCGGACGTGCGATCCATTCGCGAGGCGATGGAGCGCCGCCGCGCGCCGTTCTACCTGCGCCGCACGAAGGAAGCCATGGTCTATTTCCCGGAGCGACGACCGGACGGAACCTGGGTCGCCGAGAAAATCTTCACGAAGCGCATCCCTCACACCGTGGACTTCCAGATCGACGGCGCGGAGTTCGACCTATACAGGGAGATCACCCGGTTCGTGAAGCGCCAGAGCGCCAAAGTCGCCGCACAAGGCGACGATCCCCGCGCCCGTGCTGTCGGCTTCCTGATGTCCCTCTACCAGCGCAGGCTAGGCTCCAGTACTTATGCCATGCGCCATAGCCTGGAGAACCGTGCTCGCAGGCTTGAGGAAGGTCTGAAGAGGGCTCAGGAACTCGTCCGACTTGTCCCACCCGACCTCCCTGACTTAGAAGAAATCGAGGAGATGGAGGAGAACGAGCGCCAGCGTCTGGAGGAGATGCTTGAGGCGATCACGCTAGCCGGGAATGCCGAGCAGGTGCGGGAGGAGATTGCCGAACTTCGCCGGCTCGCAGCGCAGGCACAGGCCGTAGAAGACACCGACTCCGAGGCCAAGCTGTCGAAGCTCAAAGACCTGCTGCACAGCGAAGGCTTCTTCGACCACCCGGACAAGCGTCTCCTGCTGTTCACCGAATTCAAGGACACGCTCGACTACCTCGTCGGGAAACTAAGAGGCTGGGGGTTCCGGGTCGGTTGCATCCATGGCGGCATGAAACCGGGTTCCCGGGACGAGCCGGGCACTCGCCTCTATTCGGAGCAGCAGTTCCGTGACGGCGCCATCCAGGTGCTCGTGGCTACGGAGGCGGCGGGCGAAGGCATCAACCTTCAGTGCTGCAACATCCTCTTCAACTACGACATCCCCTGGAACCCCAACCGCCTTGAACAGCGCATGGGCCGCATCCATCGCTACGGCCAGCGCAAGGACTGCCTGATCTTCAACTTCGTGGCCACGAACACCATCGAGGGCCGCGTGCTCCAGCGCCTGCTGGAAAAACTCCAGGAAATCCGCGACGCCCTCGATGACGACGCGGTCTTCAACGTCGTCGGCGAAATCCTGCCGGCGGCTCACGTGGAGCGCATCCTTCGGGACTACTACGCCGGCAAGCTCGGCGACGCCGACCTCGAGGAGCGCCTGCTCGAAAACGTCGATGAGGGTCGCTTCCGCGCTATCTGCCAGAACGCCCTGGAGGGCCTGGCCTCCAAGAAACTCAACCTGGAGATGCTCATCGAGCGCCGGGCACGGGCCCAAGAGCGTCGGGTCGTGCCGGAGACCGTCGCCCGTTTCATTCGAGAGGCCGCCCCCTACGTCGGGCTTGAGGTGAAGGACATCTCGCACCTTCCCCACGCCTTCGAACCGGGACGGACGCCGCCTCGCCTGCGTGAATACGAACGTGCAGCCGACTGGACGCTCCCCCCACTTGCGGCCAGGTATCCGCGATGTTCGACCGACCGGGATACGGCGGAGAGACACAACCTGGAATGGGTCACGCCCGGCCATCCCCTCTTCGAGGCTGTCCGCCGCCACACCTGCGCCCAGGCCGCCGAGGCCTTCGCCAAGGGGGCGCGCTTCTACTCCCTCCAGCACGAAGAGCCGTCACGAATCGACTTCTACCGTGCCCGGGTAGTGGACGGCCTGGGGCAGGTGGTCCACGAACGGCTCTTTGCGGTGGAACTCACCGCCGGCGGTGAGCCGCGTCTGCAAGAAGCCAATGCGCTCAACAACTTCACCCCTGCCGATGCGCCTACGGAACTTCCGCCGGTCGCCTCCCAAGCCGAGCCTTCTGCGTGGCTGCACGAGAACGCGCTGCAGCCCTTCCTGGATGAGGTGCGCAAGGAGCGTCTGGCGGAGGTCCAGCGGATCGCCGAGCACGTGGAACTGTCGCTGACTGAACTGCTCCAGCGGGCCGACGAGGAGATCGGCAAAGCTCAGGAGGCCATCGAGCGAAAGGAACCGGGGGCCGAAGGCCGCCTGGCCCAGGCCGAAAACCGCCATGCCGAACTCCTGGCCCGCCGCGAACGCCGCAGACAGGAACTCGAGCGCCAGCGGTCGCTGACGCTCCAAGCCGTCGAGCGCATCGCCAGTGTTCTCGTCCTGCCGCATCCCGAACGGCAGTCGCCGGAGGTGCGCCGCCTCAAACCCAGCGCCGAGACGGAAGCCATCGCCATGCGCATAGTTATGGAGTATGAGAAGGCCCAGGGACGCCAGGTTTACGACGTCCACGAGAAGAACCTGGGCTACGACATCATCAGCCTCGACCTCAATTCGGGCGAGCTGCGACTGATCGAGGTCAAGGGGATCGGCGACGCCGAGGGCAGCGTGCTGCTGACGCCCAACGAGCGACGTGTGGCCGAGGACCGCCGCGACTGCTACTGGCTGTACGTCGTAACCCATTGCAACACGACGCCGCAACTGCGCGAGCCGATCAAGGACCCGGCCCGGCTGCAATGGACTGAAGTAGTTAAGGTAGCGCATTACCGCATCGACACCCAGAGCCTGAAATAGGAACCGCGGATGATTCCGAAGGAATGCAAGCGCCTGGCCGAAGTGGACTTCCCGATTGCGGTGGTCTCCAAGCATGCCGCGCGCGAGAAGTCGATCCGTCATGGGCACCCCTCGACGCTGCACCTGTGGTGGGCCCGCCGACCGTTGGCCTCCTGCCGTGCCCTGCTTCTGGGGCTGCTGCTCCCTGACCCGTCCGACCCCCACTGCCCCGCCGAATTCAAGAACCAGGCACGACGCATCCTGGAAGAATCGCGAGTACCGGGAAAAAAGCCGAAGACCGACAAGGACCTTCTCGCTTGCCTTCTGGCCTTCATCGCCGACTTCGCTGACTGGGACCATTCTGGCAACCGGGCTTACCTGGACGTGGCCCGCGCGCTGGTTCAGGCTGCGCACCCGGAAGAAACCCCGATGATCGTCGATCCCTTTGCCGGTGGCGGCTCGATCCCGCTCGAGGCGCTTCGCCTAGGCTGCGAGGCCTTCGCCAGCGACCTCAACCCCGTCGCCTGCCTGATTCTCAAGGTCATGCTCGAGCACATCCCGCGCCACGGGCCGGAGCTTGCCGAGGAGCTACGGCGCGTGGGCAAGGAAATTAAGGAGAAGGCCGAGAAGGAACTGGCCGAGTTGTACCCGAAGGACCCCGACGGCGCGACGCCCATCGCCTACCTCTGGGCGCGCACCGTGCGCTGCGAATCGCCCAACTGCGGCGCGGAGATTCCGCTGGTGCGCTCGTTCTGGCTCTGCAAGAAGGCCAACCGCAAGCGGGCGTTGCGGCCGAAAGTGATCCGGCCGACCGAGCCGCGACCGCAGGGGACGACCGAGCCGCGACCGCAAGGGAGCGGTGAAGAAGGCACGCCCCTTGCCTATTTCATCACTTGGACCTGCTACGGCACCTGGCTGCACGGCTCGGAATCTGGATCCGCAGATGACGAACACAACATCCCCGGAACACCGTATCTCCCGCCCGATGCAGAACGTCTTGCGGCGGAACGAGAGCGAATGGACCAACCGCCCTATTCCCTCGACGAACCACGCCGGGAAGTCCTGCTCGCTGCCATTCGTCAGGACTGCGAATATCGAGGTTGGACCCTGCACGCCGTTCACGTTCGCTCGAATCACGTTCACGTTGTGCTTACCGCGGATGCAACTCCCGAGCGGGTCATGAATGATCTGAAGTCGTATGGAAGCCGCCGATTGAATGAGGCGGGCTTCGATACGAAGGAACGCAAGCGCTGGACCCGGCACGGCAGCACGCGCTATCTCTGGAAGGAGGACGCTGTTTGGGAGGCCTGCGATTACGTCTTAAACCGCCAGGGATCCCCGATGAGCCGGTGGAGTACCACGGACCGCTCCCTTGCGGTCGCGGCTCGGACCAGAACGCCGCGCGTCGAGTTCGAGATCTTCACGCCGACGACGGAAAAAGACGTGCGCGGCGGCACGGTCAGCCGGGCCAAGGCGACCTGCCTCTGCTGCGGCGCGGTGCTGCCGCCCGAGCGAGTCCGAGCACAATTGGCCGCTCAGCGTGGCGGGGCCGACGTGGTTTTTTTCCGACCCGCGCCCGCAAGGAAGCGGCAGCCCCCAACGCAGCGGCGGGGCACGGCTCCTCGCGGTCGTGACTCTTCGCGACGGCGAACCGGGCCGACACTATCGCCTGCCCACCGACGCTGACTACGCCGCTGTATGGAAGGCCCAGCAGCGGTTGAAAAACATTCTCGATGACTGGACACAGAGCCG
>CAYRMD010000039.1:35337-45879 GCA_964425225.1 uncultured Pirellulaceae bacterium
GGGAGCGGTCGAGCGTCCCCCGCTCCCTGGCGGTCGCGGCTCGGAATTGTGCCCGATCCCGGACGAGCCGACCCCGGCGGGTGGGGGCTCGGGTGCTGGCCGCGCGTTCAGCGTGCAGAAATATGGCATGCTCCAGTGGGGCGATCTCTTCACGGCAAGGCAGAAGGTGGCGCTGGTGACGCTAGTCCGGCTGCTTACGCACCACAGAGACACAGAGGTCATAGAGAACAAAGCCATGAGCGAGACGTTGCGAACGGCGATGGCGATGCTCATTGGAAAGGGCGCTGACGGCAATTCTGCTTTGTCTCGATGGATGGCTGGATATGAAAACCCAGTGAATTGCTTCTCTCGTCAAGCTCTTCCTATGGTATGGGATTTTTGCGAGTCGGGGTTAGCAAGTGAATCGCGGGGCGTATTCCTATCATCGCTATCTGACGTTGAGGAGATAATCAAAGCATCGAGTAGCGCGAAAACTGCCCAAGTTCAGCCCGGCGACGCCACCGAGCACCCGCTTCCCGACGAGACGGCGCACGTCTGGTTCACCGACCCGCCGTACTACGACGCGGTTCCGTACGCCGACCTTTCCGACTTCTTCTTCGTCTGGCTCAAGCGCGTACTGCCGGGGCATCCGCTAGTGCACGATCCGTTCGATCCGGCGAACCCACTGACGCCCAAGTCGCGGGAGGCGGTCCAGAACGAGCGCTCGGAAACCGACGATGGCAAGCCTAAAGACAAGGCGTTCTACGAAGAGACGATGGCGCGTGCGTTTGCCGAAGGCCGCCGCGTGCTGCGCGAGGACGGCGTCGGCTCTGTCGTCTTCGCCCACAAGACCACGGAAGGGTGGGAGACGCTCCTCTCCGGCATGATCCGCGGCGGGTGGACGATTACCGGCTCCTGGCCCATCGCCACCGAGATGGCCTCGCGCCTGCGCGCTCGCGAATCCGCCGCGCTCGCCACCAGCGTCCACCTCATCTGCCGCCCGCGGCCTGCGGATGCCCCGGTGGGCGATTGGGGCGAAGTGCTCCGCGAACTGCCCAAGCGCGTCGGCGACTGGATGGAGCGGCTCCAGGGCGAGGGCATCCGCGGCGCGGACCTGGTGTTTGCCTGCATCGGCCCGGCGCTGGAGATCTTCAGCCGCTACCGGAAGGTGGAGACCGCCGAGGGGCGCGAGGTCACCCTGGCCGAGTATCTGGAAAAGGTCTGGGAAGTGGTCGGGCGCACGGCGCTGGAAAACGTGTTGGGGACGGCGGAAGCGAAGGCCCGCAACGGGGTGGCGGGGGCACTCGAAGAGGATGCACGCTTGACAGCGCTTTTCCTGTGGACCTTGCAGAGCACTGAAAACGGCGACACGGGCTTCCAAGCCGTGGAATCCGAACAAGCCGAGGACGAGGAGGTCGAGGAAGAGGAAGAACTAGATGCCCGTGCCACAGGCAAGGGGAAGGGCTCCACCCTGCCGTTCGATGTGGTCCGCCGCTTCGCCCAGCCGCTGGGCATCGATCTTCCCAAATGGGAAGGCCGCGTGATCGAGACGAAAAAAGGCGTGGTGCGGCTGCTTTCTGTTGGGGAGCGGGCCAAGCAACTGTTTGGGGAGGATGGGGCCGAAGCGGTCGCCGATCAGTTGGAACAGCCTCGGAGCGGATCGGCCCAACTGACGCTCTTTGCGGACGAAAACAAAGCCTTGGCGGGGCGGAGACGGCGGAAGCGCAAAACCAACGTTTCGGACGAGTCGCTTCGAGAGCATCGGGGGGCGACCACGCTGGATCGCGTACACGTGGCCATGCTGCTCCAGGCCGGAGGTCGGGCGAATGCCCTGCGGGCGCTGCTGAAATCCGAGATGGAGCGCGGGCCGGACTTCCTGCGGCTGGCCAACGCGTTGTCGGCCCTTTACCCGAAAGACAGCGACGAGAAACGGCTGCTCGACGCGATGCTGCTGGCGGTTCCGAGGTGAGAACACGAGGAGAAAGCCATGTTCGACCGGATTACGTTCGATCCCAACATCATGGGCGGGCGTGCCTGCATTCGCGGCATGAGGATTCCCGTGTCCGTGATCGTGGGGCAAATTGCCCACGGAGCGACCTGGGATGAGGTGCTGCGAGGCTATCCCGATCTCGAACGCGAGGACATTCAGCAAGCGCTGGAGTACGCCGCCTGGCTGACCCACGAGGAAGTGCGAACGGCATGAGGACCGGCCATGCGTTTCCTGGCAGACATGGGCGTTTCGCAACAGGTGGTCGAGTGGCTGCGCCTGAATGGCCACGACACGGTCCATCTGCGCGACGAAGGGTTACAACGCCTGCCCGACGGCGAGATTTTCCAGAAGGCTGCCCGCCAACAGCGCATTGTATTGACCTTCGACCTGGACTTCGGGGAAATTCTGGCCGCCAGCGCTGGCCAGATCGTCAGCGTCGTTCTGTTTCGCCTGCGCAATACGCGGGATTTTGTGATTCAACGCCTGGATGATGTGCTGAAGCAGTCGAGCACCGAGCTTTTGCAAGGAGCCATCATCCTCGTTGAGGACAGCCGGCATCGCGTGCGCAAACTGCCCATTGGCAGTTGATGAGGAGCAGCCAATGGAACCCTGGTACAAGATTGTCACCCCTCGAAAAGAAGTCCGAGAAGGACGATCGTTCAACCCGGACGAATTTGCCATCGCGCTGGAACAGGTGGTCGCCGGCACAGCGCCCGAGGATTATCGGGATCCAGCTTATTTCTTCTCGCGCACCTGCTGGACGCGGGCCTTGCGCGAGCACTGCGGTATGGTGTTGCGGCGGCTTTCGGGCCGGACCGAAAACACGGCCCCCGTGCTGACCCTGATCACGCAGTTCGGCGGCGGCAAAACGCACACACTGACGGCCCTCTACCACCTCGGCACAAGCGGCGAGAAAGCGGGTGAATACTCTGGCGTCTCCGATCTCTTGCGCGAAGCGGGCCTCTCTTCGGTTCCCAAGGCGCGAGTTGGCGTGTTCGTGGGGAACGCCTGGGACCCGCAGGAGGGCCGAGAGACCCCGTGGATCGACCTCGCCCGCCAGCTTGCCGGCGAAAAGGGAGTCGAGGCTTTGGGCACAGCGGCGAAAACCACCCCGCCAGGGACCGAGTCCATCGCCCGCGTCTTCCAGGCGGCCAACGCACCCGTGCTGATCCTTTTCGACGAGGTGCTTAACTTCCTCAACCGGCATCGCGGCTTGGCGGAGCCGTTCCACGCCTTCATCCACAACCTGACCGTGGCCATGACGGGCACGACCCACGGTGCCGCGGTGATCAGTCTCCCACGCAGCCAGGTCGAGATGACCGACTGGGACATGCAGTGGCAGGACAAGATCACCAAGGTTGTCCGCCGCGTTGCCAAGGACTTGATCACCAATGACGAGGCCGAGATCAGTGAGGTGATCCGTCGGCGGCTGTTCGAGGACCTGGGATCGGAACGCACCCGCAAAAACGTGGCCAAGGCCTACGCCGATTGGTGTTTCGAGCGGCGGGCTCAACTTCCGCCCGAATGGACGGCCGTTGACACGACCACGACCGAGAAGAAGGCTCGCGAGTTCCTGCAATCCCGCTTCGAGGATTGCTATCCCTTTCACCCGGCGACACTCTCCGTGTTTCAGCGCAAATGGCAATCCCTGCCGCAGTATCAGCAGACGCGCGGCACTTTGGCCATGCTGGCGCAGTGGATTTCGTGGGCCTACCGTGATGGCTTCAGTCAGGCACGGCGTGAACCGCTGATTACTCTCGGCTCCGCACCGCTGCACGTGCCCGAGTTCCGCAGTGTCGTGCTGGGTCAGCTCGGCGAATCCCGCTTGCTGGCTGCCATCGAGACCGACATTGCCGGCGAGCGCTCACATGCCCGGACGCTCGATGCCGATACAAAAGGGCCGCTACGGGAAATTCATCGACGAGTCGGTACAGCAATTTTGTTTGAATCGTCGGGTGGGCAGGTCGATAAGGTGGCCCATTTGCCGGAGTTGCGCTTCGCCTTAGGGGAGCCGGAAATCGACACGACGAGTATCGACAACGCTGCCATTGCCTTGGTGAACAAGGCCTTCTTCATCCAGCCCGTCGGCTCGGATGGTTACAAGGTCTATCACAAGGCGAAGATTGACAAGGCGGTCCATGATCGACGGGCGTCGCTGGACGAGGAACAGGAGGTCAAGCCGACGATCCGCAATCTGGTCAAGGAGGAATTCAAGCGCGGAGCCAGCATTCCCGTGGAATTGTTCCCGACCGACAGCAGCGCCGTGCCGGATTCGCCGCGCTTGACTCTGGTGGTCCTCGACCCGGCGTGCGAATGGGACGGCGGCGATGCCATCCGCAACCAGATCGCCGAGTGGACCCAAAAGCGGGGCAAGTCGTCGCGCCTCTATCCTGGGGCGCTGGTGTGGTGCGTCCGCAAACCGGGCCGCGACCTGCGCGACAAAGTGGAAATGCTTTTGGCCTGGCGGCGGGTCCAGCGCGAGGTCCGGGAGGGCGTGCTGGGCGCGGACTATGAGAAGGCGGACTATCAGGACATTCAAGCCAAGGTCACTGACGCCGAGGAGGATGCCAAGGATGAGGTTTGGGGCGGCTATCGCTTCGTCGTGCTGGCAGACAGTGCGGATCCGAGCGGCCTGAAAGTGATCGACTTGGGGGCTGGTCACTCCAGCTCCACCGAGAGCCTTTGCGGTCGAGTCATCGCCGCGCTCAAGGCCGAGGCCCTGCTCAACGAAACCGTGGGAGCTGGCTACATCGACCGTAACTGGCCGCCGACATTCAAGGATTCCGGGGCCTGGCCGCTGGCCAGCCTTCGGCAGAGCTTCCTCAACGGGGCGCTGACACGGCTGCTCGATCCCGATGGCGTGCTGCGCTCGAAGATCGTGGAGTTCGTCGGCCGCGGGGATTTCGGCCTGGCATCCGGTCCAAAACCTGACGGCACCTATGAACGTCTCTGGTATCAAGAGACTGTTCCCGCTGATGAAGTCGCTTTCGAACCGGGTGTCGTGCTGCTCAAGAAGGCCAAGGCCGAGGAACTACGGAAGAAGCCGGCAGTGGGTCCCGACGAGACCGGCCCGTCACCGGACCCTCAACCTCCCGGCCCAGAGCCAGGGCCTGCCGTAATTGAACCGCCAGAACCCGGTATCGAGCTCATCCCGCCGACACCGCCAGCCAAGCCGCTAACACCGCCAGCCAAGACACTGGTTCGAGTGTCTGGAAGCATGGCCTCCGAGCTGTGGAATCGCTTCGGTAATCGCATTCTGCCGAAGCTGCGTTCCGGCGAAGGCTTGAAAATCACGGTCGATCTGAGTGCAACGTTTGACAGTAGTGTGAGCAACGACGTGAAGTCCGATCTGCGCCAGGCTTTGTGCGATCTCGGACTGGAAAACTCCGTCGATATCGAGTGAACAAACCCATGGCTGCAAAGCACGCTCCCTTTGGACGCCTGTTACGCGACAAGCGCATTGAGAAGGGATTCAGCCTGCGCAAGTTCGCCGAGCTGGTCGGTGTCAGTCCGACCTACTTGTCCCAGGTGGAACAGGGCAACGTCATGCCGCCGACAGCGGACCGCGTGAAACGCATGACGGAATTGCTCGGTGAGAACTCCGACGAATGGATCGCTCTGGCCGGCCGCGTGCCCGAGGACTTGCCGGAGATCATCCAGAAGCAGCCAACCGAAATCCCACAGCTCTTGCGTGAGGCCAAGGGATTGACCGTCGAACAACTGCGAAAGCTGCGGGAGCAGGCGAGAAAACTGAAGGAACGGGGGAACTGATCGAAACGAAGGAAGCGAATCATGAGCCGCGAGGTTCCCTATCTGAAGAAGGAAGTGATCGAAGCCGAGGCCGCCTTGGTCCTGGCTGAGTACGGCCAGCAACACGGGCAGGTAACCGCGCCACCGATCCCCATCGATGAGATCGTCGAACTGCACCTGAAGCTCACGCTGGAAATCATGGACCTTCAGCAGATCTTCGGCTTCGGCGACGTGCACGGCGCGATCTGGTTCCGGTCGCAGCGCGTAGGCGTTGACCAGAGTCTCGACCCAGCGCGGTATCCGGCCAAGCGCGGCCGCTACCATTTCACGCTGGCGCACGAAGCCGGCCATTGGCGACTCCACCGGCACCTGTTCTTGGATCGCGTGGATCAGCCGTCGCTGTTCTTGGATCAGGAACCGAAGCCCGACTATGTTTGCCGATCGAGCGAGAAGAAGAAGCCGGTGGAGTGGCAAGCGGATCAGTTTGCCGCCAACTTGCTGATGCCGCGCGAATTGGTCAAGCGGGCTTGGCTGGAGTGGCGGGGCAACCTCGAGCCGATCGCGTTGGACGATCTGCAAGAGATGCGAAGACAAATCCTGACAGCCGAGGCGTTGCGTCGCAGCCGCTTCAAGCTAGGTGACCATACGGCCGACGACATGGTGCTGGAGCATTGCAGCCGCCCGCTGGCGGACCAGTTCCAGGTATCAGCCGAGGCGATGCGGATTCGTCTGGAGGAGCTGGGTTTCCTGTTACAGAAGAGAGAGGCGTCGCTGTTCGAGTGAGCGGCGATTTTTTTTAACCTTGGCGTTTCGCGTTTACTGTACGGAGACGCCCTAGCATGGGAGGGCCAGGTATGGCCAACGTGTTTGATCTGCGGAAAGTTCTCAAGCAAATCTCCAACGTTCATCTTCAGCAGTTTTTTGCTGAGCGCGGCGAGCTGCTGGGCGTTCCCTGGGACGGACTCAAGGAACACAAGATCGCCCCCATTGTTGAGGCGATCCAGATGCTGCCGCCAGCCAAGCGGCGGCAGGTACAGATTCTGTTCAAGAGCTTCCTTCGACTGTCAGACAACGCCGGACTGAAGGTACTTCTTGAGGAACTCAAGGCGAGGCATCCCAAGAAAGTTTCGCATTGGGAGGCGCTGAAACGGCGGCTCGACAAGGTTGTCTGGACCTACCTGCATGCACGGGATGCTTTCGAGGAGGCCGTGGTGTTTGCCCGCGCGGACTCGCTTGCCGCCACGCGGTACTGGCAGCGCTGGCCCACCGTGCCGTGCGAAGGCTTCGCTGTCACAGAGGAGAACATTGCAACGCTGAAGGCGGCACTGTGCGCGCACTACAAGGAGAAAGAGTTGCGCGGCGAGCACTGCGAAATCCACCACTACACGCGGCGCAACGGGGCGGAATACCTGTTCGCCTACCTGCCCGATTGGCCGGACAACTTCATGGTCTTCAACGACGATGGCGAGCTGCAATCGCTGGACGTGCCGACGGCTTTCACCATCTTGTTCGTCTACACGCCAGCAACCGGCGCGCTGGAAATGATCGCTGCCGGCGGTAAACCGGCGCAGAAGGAGTTGCGGCGCCTCTTCTGCCAGGGGATGTTGGGCCTGCAAGAGGTTGAGGATGCCGACCCGGAGCGGCCGGCATATCTCCTCGATCATCTGCTGGCACCCGGATTCAAGTTCACTTGGGAACCCATTGATCGGATCGAGGATGTGCAGGTTTCACGCCTGCTGGTCTTGCCGACCGTCGAGGGCCACGATCTCGATGGACTTGGACTGCGCTTGCGGCTCGGTCTGCCGTGGGCCCAGGCTCTGGAAAACCTCGACGCCCTCCTGGCCAGCCGTGACCTGAGCCGATCACAGGTCAGCGTGGAGGAGGTGCGCATCCGCGTGCAGTTGATGGGAGATGGCGAACGGCGCGGCCGGGTGTTAACCATCAACGTGACGCCCCGGTCGTGCGACCTGAAGAGCGAGGATGACGACGACCTGCGTGCTCTGGGCGAGAAATGTCTCCGCGCCTGGGGAATTGATCGTGCTTGATCCCCTGAATTACCTGTGGCCCATCGCTGAGGCCATCACGCCGATCGTGCCGGCAAGTGCCTTGAGACGCTGGCCCAAGGAATCGCGCGAGCGCTTGCTTGCGGCGGGTCTCTTGAAGACCGCCGGCACGGCGCAGTTCGTTCGGTGCCCCGCCTGCGACCGGGGTCACAAGGAGAAAGTTATCACCCGCCAGTTGCCGACCGGGGAAAGGCGGTTCTACGTTCCGTGCCCCGAGGTGATGCGCGCGGAGGTGCAGCCGGACGAGTTGCAACAGTTTGCGGTCGATCTTCCCGTGCTAGCCCGGAGCATCGCCTCATCGCTGTCTCTGACGGGTCCCAGCAAAGCGCTGGCGTCGGATCGCGTCTGGCACTGCGGCCGGCTTGCCTGGCATGGTGGCTTGCGCGATGTCTTGTTTGGGCGCGGCTTGACCCGCAAGGACGCTGGTGGCTTCCGCTCCGCGTTTGCGCTCCAGACCATGCTCCATCCGCTTGTATTCGTTCCTTCGGAAATCCCGCCTGACGACTTCTGGGGCACGCCTGCGCCTACCGTTATCCAGCTGTCCCGAATCGCGGCGTTGCATGGCGGCGCTGTGGTCATCGACGAAGCCGTCTTGACCGCATTGATTTGTCAGGCCGAGGAAACCGAGGCGGCTGCTGCCTTCGTGTTTCGCCGCTACGGCGAGTTCTGGCGGCTCACCTTCGATAGCAAGACGATCTACCTCAAGGATTCCGTGGGCCTCGCCTACATCGCCCGCCTGCTCAACGAACCCAATCGTGACATTCCCGCCGTCTCGCTGCTGGCCGCCCGCGCCGGGATCGACCCGCGCATGGCGTCGGGTTCGTCAGGCGAACTCCTCGATGACGCTGGGCGGGAGAGATTCCGAAAGCGCTACACCGAATTGAGCGAGGAACTCGAAGAGGCGCAGGGTAACCACGACCTCGGCCGCGTGGAAAAACTGCAGGCGGAAATGGAAAGCCTTGCCTCCGAGATCGCCCGCGCGACGGGCCTGGGCGGTCGCAGCCGGGAAAAGACGGACGCCGACAAGGTACGCAAGTCGGTATCGATGGCGGTCTCGCGCGACCTCGACCGGATCGCCAGCGAGCATGCCTCCCTCGGTCGCCATTTGAACGCCGCCATTCGCTCCGGCTACACATTTCGCTACGCCCCTGAGCAGCCCATCGACTGGCTGACTTGATCCACACCTTCACCTCCCGGATGCCACACCCTTTGTGGCATCGCCACACCAGTTGTGACGCCCGCCTCTCGACCGAGAGGCACATAACCCGGCGGTCACCAGTCGCGCTCGTGTGGTCATGCGGTGGCGCACCGCAGCACAGCGCTTTCGCTCCTCATAGGGCGATGCCCGTGGTTCGCAGCCTCCGGTCTGGGAGGCTGTCATGGATCATGCGCAGGGGAAAGAGTTCATCTTCACCAATTACGCCAAGAACGTCATCAAGTTCAAAGCCCGGCAACTCAGCCGGCGCCAGGACTTCCAGCCGATCGAGCTGGAGGACCTGCAACAGGAACTCTGGCTCGCTCTCGTCAAGGCGGCTGAGCAGTTCGACCCAGCAAAGGCCTCGCTCAACACCTTCATTGACCGTGTCGTGAACACCACCGTGGCCATGCTGGTACGCGCCCGCCAGCGGTGCAAGCGTGGCAACGGCTTTGCGGTGCAGTCCCTCGACCAGGAGCTGGCACCGTCGAGCGACACTCCCGAACCGCTGGCAGCAACGGTTTCTGCCGACGACCTGGCGCGGCGCACTGGGACGAAGCCAGCCGACAAGGCCGCACGCCGAGAGGATGCTGAGGCCGTTGAGCACGCCCTCGCCCAGATGCCGGAGGAGATACGTAATTTGTGCCGCCGGCTCATGGGGGGCACCGTCGCGTCGGTCGCCCGCGAGCTAGGCATTTCCCGCCGCCAGGTCCGCAAGATCATCGGCGCGGCCAGGCCGTTTTTCGAACGAGCCGGCTTCGACCCAAAGTGAGCCCCGGACACGTCGCCTGGGGACGGCATATGTAACAGACGAGGCGATCCTCAAGGCCGACTTCGTTGGAGACCGGTCATGGGCGGTTCCATTCTGTTCCGGTTCGAGCCGCACGTCCCGCTGGCGGAAGCCGAGATGTCGTTGCATCTGGCCATGTTCGCCGTCGAAGGGCTGGCCGGGCGCGTTCAGGTCCGCCTGAATGCCAACTACCAAATCGATGCGGAAAAGCACGCCATTGCCATCGATGGCCATAGCCGCGTGTGCCGGATGATCGCACGGGTCTTCGCCGGACTCCTGCTCCGGGAGTTCGGCGAAGACGCCTTCTTTGTCGAGCACGTCAGCCATCAATCGAATCAGCAACCCCAGGAGATTCACGCATGAGCTTTTTGGCCCGAGTCGAGCGGGGCCGCACGGCCAAGCCGCCGCGCATTTTGCTCTACGGCGTCGAAGGGATCGGGAAGAGCACCTTCGGCTCGCAGGCCCCCAGGCCGATCTTCATTCAAACGGAAGACGGCCTCGATGAGATTCCCTGCGACAAATTCCCCCTGGCCGCAAGTTACGAGGACGTGATTGCGGCCCTGAAGGAGCTGCGCACCGAGCAACACGACTACGAGACCGTGGTCATCGACTCGCTCGATTGGCTGGAGCGGCTGATTTGGGACAAGCTCTGCGCCCAGTACTTGTTCCTTCCCATTGCGAACCCCACTCCCCGCGGGTTCGCGGCTTTCCCGACACGGACACATTTCAATCTCGGCGAAGAAACGCGTTTCCCCGCAATGGGTTACGGCATTCC
>CAYRMD010000040.1:0-45590 GCA_964425225.1 uncultured Pirellulaceae bacterium
TGTGCAGCACGACGCGCTGCATTGTTAAGAAGATCCTCAACTAATTCAAATTTAATTTTATTATCACTTGCCAAACTCTTGGCCGCCGCCTTCAGTGCATCGGCGTCTGCATCTTGTATCGTCTGAATCGTTCGCCACGCAGCTCGATGATCGAAGTGGTCCCACGCATTCAGAGCCGCACATAACGATGAACCTAGCAACAGCTTCTGTTGCAGGTCCGGAGAACCGAAACGCCTCGATGCATCGCGCAAGATGCGTTCGGCTGCTCCGTATTCGTAAAGAGCGACGACTTGGGAAGCAAGCCGCAAGTAGCGTTGGATGTGAACGCGATGGACCATTACCGGAAAAACTTGCTCGGTGTGGTCCTGTACCTTGACCAAGTCCCGGCGAATTCCCGTAACTGCTTGAAAACGGCAGTTTCCATCATCGAGCGCTGCAGCCGCTAAACCAGCAGTCATCGACTTGGTACCGCCCGTGTAATCCACAATAACCTCAGCGCTCGGCCAACTCTGATGACACTTCTGAATCTCCTCGTAAGCCGCCATGTAACATTCGGTCAAATCGTCGCAATTGGGTATCACGCGCATGCGGTACTGTTCTGGCCGGAGTTTCGTCAGTTCGACGAGATTGGGTAAATCAGGAGCTGGGAGTCGAGGGTCGCTCTTAATAACCTTGCCGGCACCCTCGACCATGATGCGACTCCCGCGAACCGTGGGAGAGTCGTCCGAACAGAGAAAGATGACGGAGTCTGGTCGAGTCTCTTCGATGCTTCGCACAATTGGTTGGTGACTTCCTCCTACAGTTACTATTAGAATCGTTCGATACGTAGAAGCCTGTGGTGGATGTGAATTTCCGTGAGCAGCCATCAACCTCCTCCTTTATCGGTCGAAGTAGCAGCGATTTTCGTCCCCAGTCCGGTATGATATCTGTGTAACGAATCGAGACTCCACGAACGGAAGCTGAACTCGAAAGAAAATCTTCGTAGCGCACTTTGCAGAGCAAGAAGCGCTCCAACGCTTTCAGAGGTTGGAATCGCTGTGATGATTCGCTTGGGGGTGGTTTCAAGTACACGATCACCCTTCCACCTCGGGCATCGACGGCCAACTGGCGAAACATTGTCGTGTGACACGGAACTGGCTACGGCACTGGTACCCAAGGAAAAGTGCTGGTATATCCGGCTGTCCGCCCCGACTACTTCTAAGGGAAACCTATACTCAACGAAACGATTCTATCAATATGTCCCACCGTTGGCTACCAAAGGAGAAGCTTCGACCGGTTTTGAGATTTCGGAAATGGACTACAGCGGGACTGAAAAGATGCGGATCCACTTGATAAAAGTCGCAATCGTAAGCTCGAAATAGTTCGAGAAACGGTTTCCCATAATCCGGTGAAGATTGACTGGGGGTCAACGGACCGTACTTTTCGATCTGTTCATCGTCGGCGGTAACCCATAGGGTGATCTCCGCGCCATATAGAACACTGTCGTTCGTGCGCCCAATTGATTCCAGATCGGATGCTCCCGGGGGAGCCAGCGGTGCAAACCCGCAGGCACTGACTATGGTGCGCACATCGAAGCCCAATTGATGCAGCTTGTGTAGGGCCGTTTCGACGGAGCGCGCGGCCACCTGTACGCTTCCGACCAAGCTGGAGGTGCGCGCCACCAACAGTACTAACGATTGTGGGGGAACGCGGCACTGTGCTGCCAGCGTCAGACAGATGTCCTCATTGGGCAATCGATTGGCTTCCAATACTCCTACGGCAACCGAGGCCGACTCACGGGGTACCAAACCATCGAAAAAGACCTCTTCGCCATAAGCCGCCCGCATGGGGCCCGATCCCATTGCAAAGAAATCCTGTCCGGCGATACGCCAGCCGGCGTATTGGGAGCCTAAACATGCGGCCACCGGATGGTCCGTCACCACGCACACAGTCGGATTTCCGGGGGGCCCCCCTCGAGAAGGTTGCAAAGTCACCGTTCCGAGCCCGGCCAAACATACTTCAGCCACGATTCGTCCGGCTTCCAGCCCACCGGCTGAGTGAACACCACAATCGATCAAACAGGTTCCGCTGGCCGTTGTCGCCACGGAAACTCGGTAAGCCTGAGAATCCTCTAACAACACGCGACAACGCCGATATGCTCGCTCGTTGAGATTGATATTCATAGGCGGGTCCTTAGGTGCTTGGCGCGTCCCAGGTCCGATGACGCATGCAAGTCGTACTTGAGAATTTGCGGTCTTGAACACGTGATGCAAGGGGCACGGCAAGCGGATGCGGGGCACGCACAACTGTGTTTGCCGGTAAAAATAAGGTATCACAGACTAGCCGACTACGCACCGGGAACTTACAATGTCGCAACACGGAGATCCCATTGTGGCAACGTTGACAATAGAAAACTACATTAAGGCAATTTATCACATATGCAGTTCCCAGGATAAGCCGGTGGCCACCACCGGTGATCTGGCTGCTGCGCTGGGTGTCCATCCCAGCAGCGTTACGAGTATGCTCAAAACGTTGGCGGAAGCGGGGCTTGTCCATTACAAGCCCTATGAAGGTGTGTCGTTGACAGAGCCAGGGCGGCTGTTGGCTTTGCGCGTCTTGCGGCGGCACCGACTTCTGGAGCTGTTTCTGGTGCGGACATTTGACCTGTCATGGGACGAAGTACATGAAGAAGCCGAAGAGTTGGAACATGCCGTCAGTGACCTGCTGATCGATCGAATCGACGCCTATCTTGGCTATCCAGACTGTGATCCACATGGGGATCCAATCCCAAAGGCGGATGGCACGATTCATTCCCAGCGAGGCGTACAGTTGTCGGATTGGGCCGTATGCCGGCCCTTTACGTTAGTACGGGTACTGGATCAGACACCCGAGTTCTTACGTTATTTGGCCGGACTCGGACTACAGCCGGGCGCCAGCGGTTGCGTGACCAATAAATCAGAAGCAGCCGGAGTGGTCGTAGTCGCCATTGGAGGTGAGGAGAAAGTACTGGCTACGGAGGCAGCCCGAAAACTACTGGTAGCCCCGTTGTGAATTCGACTTGTGTTAGGATATCAAGCCGTAGCCGTCGCGTGTCACCCGAATTTGCCCGATGAGAGGGAACGTGATTTGACGCAGAGGTTCTAGGCGCAGGGGACAATTGAAAGGAGAGTTTAACTTAGAATCGCCGAAAACTAAAGGTGTATGAGGAGGTAGAGTAAAGAGCCAATTCGCGCGGGTGCGCCCGCGTGGCGTTGCTTTTGCATCGAGCGCTGTGCGTAGCTTTTCACGTTTACGGAAAAAAAGCTGGTCCTGACGGAGCAGACCGCACGCCCGAACCAGGGCAAATCCGGCAGCGGATCGGCGCGTCGAGGCTTTTTGAGCGCAGGCTACTAACTGTCACGTATACACCGCGAAAAAACGGCGCTGCTCGCTTACGATACCAGCCGGATCGTGCTACAATCTCCGACAAAGGAGCCCCGCCCCCCAGTTAACACGGTATGTCGTTCGACGGAGTGAGACTATGCACGATACGCTGGCCGTTATTCTTGCGGGTGGCAAAGGCTCACGGTTGGAACCCTTGACGCGGGATCGAGCTAAACCAGCCGTACCGTTTGGGGGTAACTATCGCATCATCGATTTTACTCTGTCGAATTGTGTCAATAGCGGTCTGCGCCGCATGCTGGTGTTGACGCAATACAAGGCAATGAGCCTGGACCGGCACATTAACCTTGGATGGCGGCGTTTTTTCTGCCGCGAATTGGGCGAGTTTATCGATGTCGTTCCGCCTCAACAGCGAATCGACCGACATTGGTACCAAGGAACCGCTGACGCTGTCTATCAAAATATCTATGTGATCGAAAAGGAGCATCCTCGCTACATCGTCATTCTCGCAGGTGATCACATTTACAAGATGAACTATCATACGATGGTAGAATTCCATCGCGATGTGGGAGCCGACTTAACGATCGGTGCGCTGCGGGTTTTCGTCAGTGAGGGACACCGGTTCGGTATTATGCAAGTAGATAGGGATGGGCGTATCTTGGCATTCGATGAAAAACCCGCGCAGCCCAATCCCATCCCTGGGGATGAAAACTACTGTCTTGCCTCCATGGGTATCTATGTCTTCACAGCGCGTTTTCTCTTTGAACAATTATTGCGAGATGCGATAAATCCCGACAGCCAACATGATTTTGGACGCGACATTATACCCAACATTATTGAAAAACACCGAGTATATGCATTTCCTTTTCGCGATGAGAACCGAAAGTCCGATGCATATTGGCGGGATGTAGGGACGTTGGATGCCTACTATGAGGCTAACATGGATCTAATCTGCGTTGACCCTCTGCTCAATATGTATGATGAAAAATGGCCGATTCGTACTTATCAGCCCAATCTGCCGCCACCAAAATTTGTTTTCGGCAGTCGAGGCAATGAAGAACGCCGCGGAATGGCGCTGGATAGTATTGTGTGCCAGGGTTGCATTATTTCCGGCGGTCAGGTGTTACGTTCCATACTCAGTCCCTCAGTCCGTGTGAATAGTTACGCCGTGGTCGAAGATTCGATATTATTTGAGGGAGTCAATGTAGGACGCCATGCCCGAGTTCGACGGGCCATCATCGACAAAGGCGTGCATATCCCACCTCATGCCGAAATCGGATATGACTTGGAACTGGATCGGCGCCGCGGATTCGTTGTTAGTGAAGGTGGTGTTGTCGTGATTGCCAAATCGGACGGCGTGGAACACATGTTCGAAGCGTCCGCTCACGCTCAATAGCCCCACATACGATATATTCTTGAGCACGCAACCGCACCCTCTGCGCCTTTGCGCCTGTCCGTTAAACACTCCGTTCCTTCACCCTCTGCGCCTCTGCGATTTTGCGTCAAGAATCCCTTGCCTCAGTCCCCCGCGCCTCTGCATGAATCTGTTCCCCGATAGTCTACTCTCCATATTTTTCGCGGTACTTTCGATACAGTCGCTTGTGGCGGTCGTTCAACTCAACACGCCGACCTTGGATGAAGGCCAACACAACTTGAGTGGGAATCTCCAACACATCGCCCGTCGTGACGATCAGTGTCGCATCCTTACCGGGTTCAAGAGACCCCACACGATCGTCAACGCCGAAGATTTGCGCTGGATACAGGGTAATTGCCTTGAGAGCTTCATCGCGTGGCAAGCCATAAGCCACTGCTGTGGCAGCATGATACGGAAGATTCCTGACGTTAGATGCTCCAAAACGGTCTGTCCCTGCAATACAGAACCGAAGACCGGCGCGCCGCAACCGCTCGGGCAGCGTATAGGCTGCATCATACGGGTCGTCACGGCGCAAAGGTAACCGGTAAACACCTGTAACTACCACGGGAACAGTGCGCGCCGTAAGCAATTCGGCGCACAACGGAGCGTCATATCCACCGAGAAGAATCATGCGAAGACCGAATCGATCCGCGAACGCAACCGCCGACTGAATCTGCTGCCATTCATTGGCTAACACCATAATCGGTATCGAGCCGTCGAGTACTGGGAGCAACGCTTCCCAACGAGCGTCGACCAATGCTGTGTCAGCCCGGCGCGCTTGACGGTAGCTCTGCACCTTACGAAATACCTGATCCAGTTCCGCAACCGGGTCCCTCGGTTGTGTCTCTGGCCCCAATACGGGCGGTACACGAGGCCATTCGATGTGCATACCGACCGGCGCTCGAAGAGTCATATCTTCATACGTCCACCCATCCCATTGCATGATGGCCGATTGGCCAGATATTTGGCCACCGGTAGGTGCGACCAAGCCGAGTAACACACCGTTGGATCGTGTGACGGGAATCAGTTCACTGTCGGGATTGACTGCTACGTGGGCCTTCACATTCGGGTTGAGGGACCCGGTTTCCGTCGCATCGCGCGTGGCCCTTATGGCATCGATTTCCACGAGTCCTAGCTGCGAGTAAGCATCGAAAAGCCCCGGATAAACATGTCTCCCAGAAAGCTCGATTCGCTCGGCATTTACGGGAATCTCGACCTGTCGGCCCACTGCTATAATTCGACCAGCATCGAACAAAACCACCGCGTCCTCAATCGGCGGACCGGACACCGGATGCACGGTGGCTTTCGTCAAGGCGATGGGATGCCGCTGCGGCGCTCCTGGGATTTCCGGGTGCACCGCCAGTGTCGCTTGAACAGGAAACATGGCAATCAGGCCCCCCACGCAAAACGCGACTGGATAAAGCCACAGCACCAGCCAACCGCGCAGATCGCTTTTCATCGTGTGTTTCTCCTATTGCTAACGATTGGCGATTAGAAAACGGATTTGCATAAACAGACTATTTATTATGTGCTTGATCTTTTTGCGATTCTAACACTACTATCAACCGTGTCATGTCTTTGTGTCATGAATTGATTGCAATAGTGGTTTCTTCGCAGATTGGTATGATTACAAAATTTAAATGCGTAGCGAAGTATTTTGAGTGTCTGCAGTTTCCTCATGTGCCTACGGCGCCTCCTGAATGTCGTACTTTTCCTCAAGGTGAGCAGCACAAAAGATGTCATCGCGCGGCCATAGGTGCGAGTCATCTCGGGAGGGGTTCCGCTCTGTTCGTGGCGTTTCACCCGATTCTAAGATTCGCTGAACCAGAGCTGCCCGCATTCGTTCGACTTCCTGTTGCATACGTCGGTCTTCTTCTCGATCAAAATACTTGCGTCCGTCGATCCACGTTTGTTCGCATCGGGAAATGGGCGACAGGGGCGGGCCACTCCAGATAACAAAATCTGCATGTTTTCCCGGCTCGAGCGACCCAACCCAGCGATCGATTCGCAGTTGCTGAGCCGGATTTAACGTAACGAACTTGAGGGCTTCTTCTGCCGCCAGTCCACCGTATTTAATCGCCTTGGCTGCTTCGTGATTCAAATGTCGAGCCAGCTCGCGGTCGTCCGAGTTGAACGACACTATTACTCCTGCTCGATGCATCAACGGTCCGTTGTAGGGTATGGCATCGTACACCTCGAACTTATAAGCCCACCAGTCGGCGAAGGCAGACGCCGTAGCACCGTGCTTAGCCAACACATCGGCCACTTTGTAGCCTTCCAATATATGCTGTAGCGTACCGACTGTTACCCCGTAATCCTCCAGTACACGCAGGAAAGCTACGATTTCATCTTGCCGGTAGCTATGGCAATGAATCCAGCGTTTCCCTTCCAACACTTCCACGATCGCGTCCAACTCTAAATCGCGGCGGGGCGGAGGACCGGACGGGTTTTTCTTCCATTCGAGCCACTTCTGCTGATATTCTTTGGCGGCTTGAAATGTATCGCGGATCAGTTGCTCGACTCCCATCCGAGACTGTGGATAGCGCGTCGAAGGAGTCGGGACGTTGCTTCGCTTGACATTCTCGCCCAAGGCAAATTTGATACCTGGTGGAGCCTCATGAAATTTCAATTCCTCCGGCCCGGCTCCCCAGCGCAGTTTGATCACCTGATTCTGTCCGCCAATCGGATTAGCCGAGCCGTGCAGTATGTTGGCTGCGGTCACCCCTCCTGCCAACTGCCGATAGATCGAAATATCGTCACAATCCAAGAAATCTTCTATCCGTACTTCCGCCGTTACTGCTTGACTGGACTCATTGATCCCGCCATCAGTTGCCATGTGAGAGTGGCAGTCGATGATGCCCGGCGTGATATGCTTCCCTTGTAGATCGATCACCTCAGCGCCTGGGGGTGTGGCAATATGCTGCCCGATCTGAAGGATCTTGCCTTCGCCAATCAGAAGCGACGCATCTTTAAGCACGCCTTGCGGACCGCACGTCCAGATCGTTGCCCCAGTGAAAAGCAACCGCTGCGGTTGCTCGGGTGGCTTCCGTCGCCCGTAAGCGCCAAGCGGATAATTGACTTCAAAAAGGGCTTTCGCTGGCGCTTCCGCAGAGGTTTTTTGTGATCCGCTTTTGGCTTGTTCTCCTTCCGTATCCTCGCCGACCCTTTCAGCGGCTGCCGCGGTCTGCGTGCCATCGGGCCAAAAGATCGCTCCGCGCCACCGAGCGGTTTTGCCCGACGGACGCTCCAAAACTACGGACAAGCGGGCTTTTCCCTGCTGGCCAAAAAGCGCCGACGAAAATATCGCCCCGAGCCGCTCACCCACAAGACCGACGCGCTCCAACTTGATCACCTCGGGCGTTTGGCCAGGTTCGCTGGGGGCCAGACGGATTTCGCCGGACCAGCGCTCTTCACTACCCGAGATAACCCACCTCGAATCGACCAGACGGGTTGGCTCGCTGATCTGGAATTTCCATTGCCCTCTCGGATCGATCGGTGGCGGCATTCGAAACTGGAGCCGCTCTCCATCCACCCAAGTTTCTAGCACCTTTGCCTCGCTCCGAAAAAGATCGCCGTCGGCAACCACCAGGTGAGCATATTTCCCAGGAGCTAATGTTCCCAAACGGTCTGCAACACCGAACAGCTCAGCCGGACGTGTAGTCAATGCTCGTAGAGCCTCGTCCGGATCCAGCCCACGGCGGATTGCTTTGCGTACCGCTGGCCAAAAGTCACGAAGCGAGCTAAGACCGTCGGTCGTAAGGACGATCGGCACCCCGGCAGCCGCCAATCGCCCCGGATTTTCGGGAGCCAAATCCCAATGCATCATTTGTTCCAAGCTTATCGAAAGTGCGGCTTCCGGTGTCGCTACGTTGGGCGGACTCGGGAAATCAACGGGAACCAGAATCGGCACATTCAGTGACCGGATTGCTTCCAACCGGCGATATTCATTGCCGGATCCACGCAGGGCGTAGCGCAGCGAGAACTCCGCGGCAAACTTCGCAGCTCGTAAACAGAAAAGCTCATTGGGTGCATCCAGTATCACTAGCCCTTCTTGACGCAAATAAGGCACTAAAGCTGCCAGGGCGTCGTTGACGCGAGGCGCTTCCTCTGCACTTCTATCGCGATATCCCGAGGCCACGTCATACCAACGAGCGTCATACAAGGCTTGGCGTGCCAATGCCACAGCTCCCATCGGCGAATTGGGATAGACGCGCTCTTGACGGGCAAACGGCACTGTCAAGCGCATGTGCAAGGCGATATCCGCTCGAACCAGCGCTCGGTCGGCCTCACCTCCCGCGGTGGTAACCAGGGCGCTGCGTCCTTTGATGATGCCCACTTGCGGTGCAACAAGCCGCACGGTGAATCCTTGGCGACGGCGAGCTTCATCGGCCGATGCATCCGCTCGGTACAATTCAGCCGCCGATAGTTGGGGGCGTACCTCCGGATTCCAATACCCTGTTCCCTGCTCGTTGTTCCAGGCAAAAGCTACCTCGGAATACCCATCGAAGAACCCCGCATACACAGTTTTACCGGTCATATCCACTATGGACGCATCGGCTGGGACCGACACATCGCTACCCACGGCTTCTATCAATCGCTCTCGCACCAGAAGCGTGCCCTTTTCGATCGTTTGACCGGGCGCTACAATGAGTCGCGCATTTATGAGTGCCACATGCCGCGGTGTTTTATCGCGGATCCCTTCAACGGGTCCGAAACTGCCTTGCGCCGTTGCCAATTGTGTAAAACGAACGAACCAGAAACCAGCTACAATCCATCCACTTAAAACTGATAAGAACGCTGTGCTTCGATACATGGTGCGACACTCCACGTTGCATGTTCTTTGTAGAAATGCGAACACCAGTTATAACTCTTGCTGGACCCAAACGGATAATCCACGGCGCACGCCCGGTCGCTAGTGATATAGTTCAACGCATAGGTGCAAGGATACAGAATAACTCCTTGTGTTGTATTTGTAGGGCCTTTGCGTGTCCATGTCTATTTTAGTTAGCCGTTTTCGGTTCAGCGATGCGAAGCAATATCGCTGACCAATGCTGTCCCGTGTCACCTGCACCCTTGTTACCTTGCGGGCGAGGGAAAATCGCTACTTAAAACGGCTATCCAGCTTTCACGTAACAAGCAATTCCCGAATCGGCTCGCCGTCGCACAAGCGTAAGGGACGTCCGACGGGTGTGAGAAGCTCGTGGCGAAAATCGATTCCCAGAGCTTGCAAAATTGTGGCGTGTACGTCGGCAATCGAGTGCGGTTCGACAACGTGCTTCCAATCTTTTTCGGCCCCTTGGGGAACATCGGGGGACGAGGCTCCTACTACCTGCCCGCCCCGAATAGGCCCACCGGCTAGGGCAACCGTAAAACCGTGGGGCCAGTGATCGCGGCCTTCGAGTCGATTAATGCGGGGTGTTCGCCCGAATTCACCTGCACACAGAACGATCGTTTCTTGCCACACGTCACGCTCGACTAAGTCTTCCAACAAAGCCGCAAAGGCAGGATCGAGCTCTTGTGACTTTCGCCGCTGGATTTCGGCGTTGTTGGCATGGCTGTCCCAGCCATCGAGCGTCACCTCGACGCACCGCACACCGACCTGGATCAGGCGAAGCGCCGCAAGACACCCTAAGCCGAACGAGCTATTGCCATAACGGCGGCGTACCGACTCCGGCTCCTGGTTTACATCGAAAGCTTTCAGTTGCTCAGAATCCATCATCCGCATGGCTCGCTCAAGCGACGTGCGGTGCTGCGTGCGTAGCTCTAATTGGCTAGTGCGGCCTCGAGCGAATTCTCGCTCGACAACTTCTAGGAGCATGTTTTTCCGCGCCTGGAATCGATCGCGTGAAACAAAAGGGCGCACGTCGGGAATCGGACGTGTGACGTCGTGTACGTGAAATGCGTCGAACTGCGGTCCCAAATATCCACCTCGCGGCGGCCACGGGCCCGGAAAAATGGCAACATGCCGCGGTATCTCCACGTCATCAGCTAGTTGATGGCACACGACGGCGCCAAGCGATGGATGCACCAGCGTGGGATCGGGGCGATATCCGGTTTTTACGTAGTACGTGGCGCGCTCGTGATCTCCCTCGCGACTTACCACCGAGCGAACCAGGGCCACTTGATGCATCCTTTCAGCCATCCGCTCGAACGCATCGGCAATGCGAACGTCGGGTGCTGCAGTCTTGATCGCTCGAACACCCGTGCTATGAGGTGATTCGGGATGAGGATCAAACGTATCCAGTTGGCTCGGCCCTCCCTGAAGCCACAGAATAATAATCGATCGGGCTCTCCGGCCCGAGCGTTCTGCTTGTCGAGCCAGGGTTTCGGCTGCCAGTGTCCACATGGCGCCACTAGCCAAGAAAGCCCGGCGATTCACTTTCGGCACTTTCGACCATGCTGCTTTCGCGTCGCTCATAGCTCACCCTAGTGATTCCAAGAAAACTCTGTACTGTTGACCAGCACCCAGTACACATCCTCTAAAACGGAAGCCCAGTGCTGTTTACCGCGTTCGCGGAGTAGCTGGACAAAATGAGCCGCCTCGGATGGCGAGGGCCGCCGAGTCAAGACGGCCAAATACGCGGCTTCGACGGCTCGTTGCTCGTCGCTGGCCAAGCGACTAATGCGAGCTGCTGCGTTCGACCAGTTGCGGCTACCCGAGCGCTCACGAACCAACTCACCATTCATAAGCAACAGACGTTGCGGAATGGTACCGCCCGGATCGCGGAATTCTTCTTCACCACGGTCGCCGTAGCGCCGTACGAATTGATTGGTTTGAGTGTAGAAAGCCAAACGCGCAAAGATATGGGCGTGATCGTCCAGGGTGGTAATCAAGCAGGCTTGCAACAATGCACCGGCTACTTGCTCGGGACGTAATCGAGTCATAGGAAACGTGGCCCATTGCCGCTCATGTTCCTCATCCAACGGGAATTCGGCCCGGCTGTCACGATGAAACGCCGCCGACTGCGCAATCAACCGAATCAATCGGTGAAGATCATACCCATGCGCGACGAAATCATCCGCCAATAGCTCCAATCCAGGCGGGAACGGTCCTGCCAAGGGGATATCGTCGACCGGTTCTACCAACGGTCGACCAAACAATAAGCCCCAAACCCGGTTGACGATGGCACGAGCAAACGGCCGATTTTGCGGATCGGTGACCCAACGCGCCAGCCGCTCGCGCGCCTTGCCTTCCGACGGTAGCCGATCAGCCAGGAAAGGCGGGGCCGGGTCTAGAAACCGCTCCGCTTTGTCGTCCAACAACTGCACGCGGTACGGCACGACCCGGTCGTGCACACCCAATCCGGAGATACGCAGCCCCGAAAAGAATGCCGCGAGGTGATGAAAATCTTTCTGCGTGCCTTCGCGTAACCCAAGAGGATCTCCTAAGTGAATGGTCCCCAAGTGATCGTCGTGACACTGAAGGCAATCGATCCGCACCGCCAAAAAAGCGCGCGCCGTACGTCCGGCCAATCGGACCGCGTCGGGCTGGCCATCCTGGACCGTAACCGTTACGAAATTCACAGCAGGTCGATTTGTCCACAGTCCCTCGGCCGTTAACAACTCGCGCACCAACGCATCATATGGTTCGTTTTGACGCAAACGTTCCGAAAGCCAGAGTACCAAACGCCGTCTTCGATATACGAGGAATGGCCCGTTTTCGACGCCGACCCATGTCCGTGCGAACCTTTCGGCCAGGTAATCCGTTACACGAGTATCCGCCAGGAGCCGATCCAGCCACCAATCTAAACGCCGCTCGGGGGGCTGGCGCTCCAAAGCGCGAATCTCTTCCAGCGACGGAACCGTACCGGCCAACCCAAGCGACAGTCGCCGCGCTAGCAACAACGGGGGAGCCTCGGGCGCTGGCTGCAAGCCCTGTTCTTTCCAGTGTCGCTGGAACTCGTCATTCAACGCTTTGAGTGTCCGTTCAAAACCGTCGGCATTCCAGGCTGCCGGTTCGGGTAAGTTGCCTTGCAATAATCGATTTTCCACGCGGAATCCATTACACACGGCCAGCACTAGAAACACGCCCCCACCCACGACGAGTATAGTTTTAAGAGCCTTGGTGATTCGTTGGGCCGTCATGTTAAGTTACCTAAGGATCGTTCCAAAACGTACAGTACCGGTGGAATCGGAACGCCGATTCAAAACAGCGCAGGGTTTGCCAACCTAACCAAAAGTTTAGCCAGATCGCCTACAAGTTGGATATTACCACAACCTGGTACGATAAACACGTATTCTGGGACCACGTGAAAAAGACGAGGTGGTTCCACCGGCATTCGTCTCATCATGAAAGGAGGAAGACGTAACGCACAGGCGTAGAGGGGCAACGATGAGCGAACCATTTGGTTACCGGCTTACCGTCAATATGTTTTCGTAGCAGAGGCGAGGCCGTCACTCCTAAGTCACTGGCGTGGCGGCGAAAGCTGGTTTTCGGATCGGCGGTCAGCAGGACGGGAAACGATGGGACTAGTAACCACGACACGTGGTGCCGTACGAGCCCTGATTGCCGCGGTATGTCGCCTGCTTCGGGGGGGCTGGAATACTGTTTCGCTTGTGATTCTTGTGGCAGTTGCCGCTACGGTGCCTCTACTTCAATTGGCCGTGTTGGGATACCTTATCGAAGTAAGTGGGCGAATGGCGCGTGAGCCCTCGTTCAAGAGCCTTTGCTTGGGTTCGAATCAAGCTGGTCGATGGGCGCGATGGCTGGTCGGTTCGGCGATTTGTTTCGCACCTCTTTGGATCGCATATGACACGCTATACTCGACGTACTTAATCAATGGTCTAGTAGATCTTTCGCCGAATGCCGCAACCGGCATGTGGTTCTTGGCGATTGGGCTTTCGTTGCATTGGGTAACGGCCCTGTATGCCGGCGGACGCTGGCGGCATTTCTTGTGGCCTTGTTGGTTTCCGGTTGTTTTGGGAAAGCTGGTATTGGGTCGGCGACCGGCAACCGAATGGTTTGCGCCGGCAATAGCATGGAAAGCGCTTCGTCATGGGCGATTTGTGGACGACGTGTGTGCCAACGTGGCTAGGAGCTTGGGCGAGTTACGGTTGGGCTATCTACTTTGGTTAGGGTTTCGAGCCATGGTAGCCACACTGCTGTGGTTGGCCATCCCGGTGGCCATAATGGCTGTGGCTTTTCAAGCTGGTAACCCCAACGCCGCGTGGTTAGGCGCAGTCGGTGCGTTGGGGTATGGCTGCATCGCCTTTTACTTGCCGTATTTACAAACCAGGTTTGCTACCGAAGGACGTTGGGGAGTTTTTTGGAGAATAGGTCCGGTGCGTCAAGCCTATCGTCAGGCACCGATTGTGATGAGCGTTGCGTGGATGGTGTTTTTCGGTTTGTCAGTGCCTTTGTATTTGCTTAAGATTGAATATACTCCCCGAGAATTAGACTGGTTGCCTGCGGTGGTATTTGTAGTTTTGGGGTTACTGGGTCGGTGGGCGGTTGGTTGGGCTTGGGGGTATGCCGAGCGGCGTCCGCGACTGGCGCCGCGCTTATCACGGTGGCTAGCCGGCTGCATTCTTTGGCCCGCAGCGATAGCCTATATGTTTTTGGTTTTTATTAGCCAGTACACGTCGTGGCACGGCACGTTGGCGTTGCTGGAGCAGCCTGCGCTTCTTTTGCCGATTCCCTTTTGGTTGCGATGAAGCGATAGGAGGTTTTTATTCGTTTATTCGTCTGGATTGTCAGCCGGACGTATCCGTATCGCAGCACGGGATTTCCTTAACAGAGTCGCGACCGTTTGTGCCGCTCGCTTACGCCCGCGGCTCTGGTAAAAAGCCGCTTTCACCTTTTATTCGATGAATCGCCTCAATAGCACAGCCCGGTCTACGTTATGGTTAACACCAGGCTCGAAGGCAACCGGCACCGATCGGTCGATGACATAAAAAGCCCGGTGGCGTTTTTGTTCCCCCGTCTCGGATCTATGCTCCCCGATGACCTGCCCCGTGTTTGGATCAAGATCAAAAAAGCCCAACGTGATCCAGACGGCATAGACATTGGATGTTGTGGTAATCTCGCTTCCAATACGATTAAGACCATGTATGCGAAAGTAGGTATGAACGTCTCCGTCCATATACTCGAAACCGTTACCCGTGGGCCAGGGCTTCATTCCGCGAGGATTTAAGTTGCTTTGGGCGAACATCCACAACAACGGATCGTTCGTAATGTCATCCCCGAGTCGAGCAGGACGATAGGGGTTTGCCGAAACAGCTCTGTCCGGCCGAAACTCGGTATCGAAAAGAGGTATCCACGAACTGTTTAAATTGCCGGCTTGAGTGGGTGGAACTTCGGCTCCGTTCCAAAGTCCTAGGTAAACCCACTGGTTCGGTATGGTGTTGATGTTGATTTTGCCAGGTTCGCGCCTCGGGAAAATATCGCGCGGGTCGTTACTGAAAAAAGTCTCGGTTCCAAGAAACGGCGAACGTGCTCGTGTGAAATGAAAGATGTGATAAAACTGCGAGGTCGGCACACTGTTAACAACCTGACCACCAGTAGCGCGATAGTCGAACAGGGGCAATAAGTGGGTTCTCATTCCTGAATAGGTATTTGGAGGTTCAAAATCGTGCAGCAATTCAACTGACTTCACAGCCGGAACGTCAAGCAACTCAAACTGATTTCGGAAAGGACGATTGAGCCACGTTAAAAGTGGGAAGGTACCTTGAGCGGGGCCTCCGACGAAGTAATCCGGCGGCAACCATGAAGGCCGCAGGCTGTTTGGCAACGGGTTGGTTTCGGGAGTACCCATGGTCGAGTTCAAATAGCCGAGCGTGGTATGAATAAGCTCCTGGAAGTAATGGGTGCCGGCTAGCATCGGTTGAGCGGCGGTGGATGGTTGAGGATTATCATGATTCCAAAGAGTGTTGCGACGCTCGTACGCCCGGACCGGCACATCGGACGGTGGATCATTCGAGGCTCCATTGATGCGAGTTAGATTCACGTTCTCAAAGTGATCGACATCGATATAAGGATTCGTCACTGGATGAAATGGCAAATTCATATTAGCTAGGCGTTGCAACTTGACAGATGCATAGCTGTTATCGGGCGGTGTCAAATTGCCCATTTGAATATGTTCACCATCGTCGAAGGGCGTTGAGCCAGGAGTCGCGTAACGCTGCTCCATCGGCTCGACCACTTGCAACAACGGATATGCATTGACTGGTTCTGAGATGTTCAAGGATCTCCACTGAGGATTTCCAGTGCCATCCAGATAGCGATTCACCGGAATAGCCGTCACCGGTTTCGGAAAACCAGTAAAGCCATCGACTCGCACAAGCTGCATTCCGGCCGCAGTACGGCTGATTTGCACCCGCCGTACTTGGGTGTAATTCGGTGCAGGGGGAACCGTACTAGGATTGGGCAGCCCTAAGGTCGAAACATAGTCAGCGTTACCATCCCCATCAATGTCTGGGTTAAAACTCATCGGGCCCGACGGATCAACCAACCATCCGGCGGAACCTATCACGCAGTACTGACCCGGCACAACAAACAGAGGTTGTGGCACGAGGTCCGAGTAGTAGGTTGCGCCCCACGGTTGGGGAGCCGATCCCCCGGGAGGAGCCGGGTAAACAATGCGCTGATTACCTGGATAAGCACTGTTGATCTCGAACTCTACCCTCCAAACGGGTTCCCCGTTTGGAGTCGTTTGATTCAGCCGGACACCCGCCGGAGGAGCAAATCCCCAAGGGTTTAAGTCAGAACCCAACGCGGGGCTTGCCCAGGGATTGTAAAGTTCGACAAAGCAATAGCCGCGCGGACGATACGTTTGTTGATAATTCATTCCCTGCCGCTCGACTCGCACGTCGTGCCAAGCCAGTGTTTCGGTGATCAATAACTCTGGTCGTTCACATCCCCACACCAATCGTCGTTGCCCTGGCTGTGGGTTGGGTGGAGGAGGGTTGTTCTCGGCCGTGCTTTGGAAATTGTTGTCTACACCCCATCCATCGAACGGTTCGATGTCAAACTCAAACGGCGTCATGATCGCATCGCCATCGCGAAAATCGACGACGTTTACGGCCCACTGGGCTATGCGCGTGCGAGCCTCTTCACCCTGTTGATTGCCTACGGTGACCGGTATATCCACTAGCATCAGCATGAGCATGTAAAGTTGCTGGGCCATTTCTTGGCGAGCCAAATAATATTGCTGCACCAAAGGATCATTGGGATCGCTCGTATTAGACGGCCATTCCGGAAGCGGACGATTCAAGTCATACGCCATGCCGAAAACAAAATCTGGAGCAACCACGCGCCGGTTGACCATGTCCTCGATTATCGCCGGCGGCACCGATCCTAACACGTTTCGAATTCGTTGCTCTAACAATTCCAATGGTGATTGCCTCGGTTCTCCTGACGTTCCTCGCTCTGCTCGGAACTTTAGCGCTGGCAAATCCCAACTTTCGGTAGTAATCGAGGAACGGAACGGTAAGCTCTCGCCAAGCGGCAGGCTCTCGGGAACCCCATCGGAGTTCGAATCAAAGAGCACGCGCCGTAGCCGACTGGGAATATTCGACGCATCCCAATCAAAATAGCGCAACAAACTCTCAAGCTCCGAAAGACTAAACAAATGGTCTTTCGCACCAGGTTCCTGGCCGCGCAAGGCATCGGCATCCAGCTCATACGGGGTTTCCGCTGCTGGGAGTGTACCCGGATACAGCGCATACGGTGGCTCAGAGATCGGCATACCTCGCGGGTCGATCCCGTAACGAATCGCGGCATGGAAGTCAATCAGCGATCGAGCCGTTCGATAGATCGGGAATTTAAGCCAGGCAACGGGACTAGTATTGATTTCATCTCCCACCTCGCCAGGGCGCCCTTGAGTGCCATATCGGTTATCCAAAATCTGCGAATACCATGCTGCCGCAACTGCCTCCACCTGTTTCGTGGTCAAGCCTGGCAATGCTACCTGAACCGTGTTGGCCAAAAGGTCCCAAAGATTGATGTCTGCCGTTCCCCAGCCAACCCCCTGACCAAACGCCGGTGATGGTATTGGATCACCGAATGTTAAGTCAGGAACCGATGGCGTCGGTGGGCTCACGGGAACCGGACGTGTCGGACGATACCGATTAGCGGTCCCGCCATCTACGATTGCGAACGTATTGGGTAACGAAATATGTCCGCGATTCCCAGCAAAATTGACGTTCAGACGCCCATCTAGGTCGATACAGCGGATGGCAAACAGTGCTTTTACTTGTCGGCCGTCGCGCCCCGTAATCACGGGCATGCCCAAGTCAACCCAAACACTATCCAGTACCCCGTCATGGTCAGAGTCTACGCTAGGTAGGCTGCGTTGCACTGAAGGAAGGGCCTTCGATGGATCAGAATGTGCCAGGAACAAGTTATTGTTATCAGGAAAATCGTATTGCTCATCCGGGTGATTAGGATCGCCCTCTTTCCCAGTAAAGGGTCTGCCATTGACCAGGACGGTCACAATACTGTTGGGAAGCAACCCAACAATACTTTCCAACGAGGGTGACGAATACGAGTTATTTGGCCAGGTAACATCAATTTCCGCAAATACATACTGCCCGGCATAAATGCCGCCGTTGTGTACTGGCAAATCGGAAAAGTAAGCGGGTGGTGGAGAGTTACTCGTCTGAAGCTTATATCTCACAATTGGCAGCGTGTTATATCGTAAGGCAAGTGGCGGAGGATTATTCGGGAAAAGCGGGTTCGGAAGCACATCCACGATCGTCAAATACTGACCGTTGTAGTATCCGAAAATAAAGGGCGCTTGCACCGTGGAAGCCGGAGGAGGAGTTGGTAGTGCCTGGGCGTAGTATGCCCGATTGCGATCGCGTATATCGCGCCACAAGACCCAGTCACCCTGCGTAAAAATACTAGCGGGGGAATTATGAGGAAACGGTGTCGATGGATTCAGCTCTGGGACTGGGACGTGCAAGCGGATTTGGTTGTTGCCCTGTACGGATTCTATGGCTGCATAGGCCAACCAGCCGTCATAGCCATATAGGTCAGCCAATAGGCTTTCGCTTTTTCCAACCGCACCTATCGGATAACCCAAAGCGGAATTTGGGTCACGTGTGCCGCGAACCAGTTGATACATGGCTTCATCCAGCAAGCGCTGGGGGGGCATCGAGTGCCATTCTTCGCGGGCCTGTGTTTGCGCTGCCCTGCGATAGCTGCTGGCCACTAAAAGAAACGTCGTTCCGATCACCAAGAACAAAGCCAAGAGAGTCAACACGACCAGGAGCACGACACCTTGGCGCTGGACACGCCGTCGTCGGCTTGAAAATGCGGTTCGCCACTGCAAACACCGAGTATCAGAATCGGGGCCGATCAATCGCGTCATTGTGAGCTTCCCATAATTGAGCGCTTTATCGCGTCCATAAGGAACTGGTTTCGATGCGAACTATCTTTTCTAATACCGCTACTACTCCATTCAGAAGGGTGGCTTGTGTGCGAATAACCAGGTTTGGGTTCCAGTCCAGACCCTCCAAAGTCACTTCTCGATAGGGCCTATTTACACTTGCACTGGCCAGCGCCGGTGGATAAAGGTTCGATGCATCCGCCGCCGTGAGCACTCCTGTATCGCGATCTGCTGAAAGAACTCGATACCAGCGAAAAACCGAAGCGCCATTAGGCGAGAAGCGCCCTCCCAACAACAGCCACTGGCCCGGTCGAATATCCAGGTCCGTTTCCGGTCGTCCGGGCCTAGGGACAAGCACAACGGAGCCACCGGCCCAATCGCCTTGCGTCGTTTGGGGAGTTTTCTGAAATAATACATCCACAACTCGCTCGATCGGCTCATCGGTGTTGTTCAACAACATGTCGGTACGCAGATCACGCCCTTCGACCACGATTACCGACAAGGTGTACATGTCAGACATAGGGTTACCACCCGACGGCCCGATAATGGGTGACAATGTAGTGAACCAAGATAAATTAGGATCATATTGGCGTTTTTCTAGGGAATTGTTCACGTCCAGACTAATGACAGGAACGGGAGGCAATGTTCGGTCTTTAGGCCGTGTAAAACTAAGTTGATCAGCGAAAAGGAATATCTCATCAGCGGTAAGATACGGAATGGTGAACAGCGGGTTGGGATTGCCTGGGGGAACGATTGATGGAGCAGCCGGCTGTGTGCGCAACGTGACTCGCGCCATACGAGGTTCATCAGGCCCGAATCCAATGGCTGGGAAAAACGATGGAGGAACGTTTCCATCGCGGACACAGCGAGCCAACAAAAGACCGTCGATGCAAAACGAGGCTGCTTGACCGACCAAGGGTGACGGAAACGTCAGCGGTTGGGCCTCAGTAGGTTCGGCTCGAAACGCGACGAAGGCATTGGCACTCGGATTCCATACTGCCCACATGGTGGCGCGATGCATTTGACGTGCTTTGAAACTGGAAACGGCGCTTCTCCCGAAGACCGCTGCATTGTCGGCCACCACACCCCGATTGAGATAATAGATCGCAAGGGGCAACATTGCGGCTACTCCCAGCAATCCGATGAAGGCGATGCCCATTGCAATCAGAACTTCAAGCAACGTAACAGCGTTGCGGTTGCAATCCGCGGTTTGCCAGCGGGACGGCGTCACGTTACGGGGCTCCTGTTTCCTGAGGTACAAGGGCGAACTCGCGTGCCCGGCGTAAGAGCTGAGGTTTAACCAGCGATGGCACGGTGGCCGGGGGCGGTGGCACAAAGGTCTCCAGATTCGCATTTTCTGCCGTAATCACACGCCCTGTTTGCGGTGCAATCGCGATCCAAAAATTCCGGGTATCCATCAAATTGGCCACCACGTCTGGCCCGCGGGCAAAGGGGTCGGCGGGATTCACCTGTTCAATCCGCCCGAGCAAAAAGAAAATCATACCACTCGCATCGCGGCCGACGGTTTTCAATACCGGCCCGCCCGGTGCCGAAGTATAAACCCCGTGATAAACCCGATCGACGCTTCCGTCCGGAGCGAACATCACAACCACATCGGTCGTGTCCGGTACAGGCGACGGTGTCCACGTATCGGAATCACTTGGATCCGCCGCGGTGAACTGATTCAGGCTTGGTTCCATCCCCGATACAGTCAAATCAATAACCACACCGTTGGGTAGATCCAGCGGTGCGCCGCTGGAACGAATTACCGTCTGGCCCGTAGTGCTGATTGCTCCGAGTTGGATGGGGCTGCGGTAGATTTGAAACGGAATCGGTCGGTTGCCTGAAGCCGGAGGTGGGGGTGTAGACGATGGAATTCGCAACGGCGCAAAAACGACATCCACTGTGCCCGGTTGGTTACTGGGGTCGGGTTGTGAAAGACTTTTAATCTCATACAGCGGTTGATGGAATTCAAATTGAATGAGGTCCCCGGGCGTTACAAACAACATGGCCAGCGCGCTGGATTGCAATTGAGCAGAAAACGGCCCAAAATCTGGGGTACCATCTATGTTCGCATCGGTTGGGGACGGAATGATGGCGAAAGCGGTACTGTCGTCACCGGCATACGGTGGTGGGCTTTCGGCCAAGAAAAGCTGTTGACTATAAAACGAGCCGTTGGCGAAAGCCGGATTGGCACGGCGGATAAGCACCCCCACAGGACGTCCTAGTTCAGCAGCTCGGGCTTTGGCTCGCGCTATAAAGGCGTTGACTTGCCGTGCGGCTTCGCGAATCTTGCGATCTTGCAGCCCTAAACGCAAAAGCGGCACCGCAGCCGCCAAGAGTAACGAGGCAACGCCGATTACCACCAACAATTCCACGAGAGTCAATGCAGCTCGGCGACGCATTCGCAGCTCCTAACGCACCTCGATCAAATGATTCGTAATGTTGTCCGCCGCATCGCTCGTCCCGTCGCTCTGCCCAATCAATATATTGGGAGGTATCGTGACGTAAGGATCGACAGGCAGAGGCGACGTACTGCGGTAATCCAGTAGCGGGGGGCTGGCAATGTCGGTGAACAACCCATAGCTACGATCCGGCCCAGCAGAGAACACTAAAGGTACAAGGTTGAACGGAATGAGCTGGTTAGGATTCATCCATCGTGGATCGACATGCAACGGGTCGAAATAATCAGGGGACCGATTCCGATCGGGAATCTGCATGGGCGAATCAAAACCGGGTGCCCACCGAAGAAACGAAATCGGATTGCCCCAGCCATCTAATATTTCGGGCCTGTCGTCTCCATCGACATCGCCAATTTCGTTATCACGAAAGTAGTCTAGAGCGTTGGAGTTCTCGTCGCGCCAGGTGGCCAAAATTAAATAGAGACACTCCGCACCTTGGAATTCGGGCGTCCAGGGTTTCGGACTCGAGAAGGCACGCCGGCGATATTCGCGCCAGATCGACGGTTCAACCGCTAATTCCGCGATGCCCCGCGGGTTGCCGTTTTGGTCAGTAAATACCAACTGGGCTTTTGGCGAAGAGACGTCGGTGATACGATCCGGCAACTCCATGCGCATTTGATCGCGCAACAGAACCAACCGGGCCAATAGCCGCTCGCGAGGTGTCGGTTGGAAAGGGACCATCGGGTTGGCCGGTCGGAAGCGGATGGGTACCTGGCGGCTAGCGTAGCTTTCCCATCGGATCATAATGTATTCGTTGATCCGAGCGATTTGGGCGTGCGTGCGCGCATCTCGCGCCTCCTCTTGGGCGCTCCACATCGCCATCAAGAACGTGGCCGACAAGAGCGTTGCTATGGCTAGTGCCAGCAACAATTCGACTAAGGTAAAGGCACTTCGATCGGTTCTTGCCTGCACACGGCTCATGGTTTGGCCTGCTCCAGGGTTTGCCCCTCGCTGAAATTCGTTAAGTTGTCATCCTGGCCTTGCAAATAGTGTTGAACCTGTGCCGCCGGCGGGGATCCGGGATGGAACAATTGGCGGCTCGGAAAACGCGTAAACACCGGAACTGAGTTGTTGTTTGGGTCAGGGAAAACCAAGTCCGGTGACGTACCCGAAACCAATGGCCCGAACTCACCATCTCTACCGGCACAAATCAATTGAAACGTATCTCGATTAACCCAGTGCATAGACCGATCGCGCAATACGTTGTCTTGAACGTTGCTCGACGGGTTGAATGACGTATTGGGGATATCGGATTTGTATGGTCGAGCGACCGTAACCGCTCCGGAGGCGGTGGGCGATGGCCAAGCGAGTGACCCGTACTGTGGATTCCCATTGGAATCGATAAAACCGTAGGTACGAGAATCGAAATAGACATACGGGGTACGATTTCCTCCCGGTGGGAGGAACGCAGCGCCGAGGACAAATGCACCAGAACTATCCCACTCCAATTGCAGTCGTGACTCATCGAAATCAAACAACGGTTCGTTACGATCTTGCACGCGCCACGCTACGGGGACGGTCGAGTTACCGGTTAACACCAGCGGACCGCCGGAACCGGTGAAGGGTTTCTTCGGGTCACGACTTAAACCGCCCAACCAGAAAACGAGTGCTTCCGCCGGATCGATGGTGGGTGCGAAGTTAGCGATGACGGTAAATTCGACCGGATCAATACGAGGAAACGCCATACGGATATGACGTCCGGCTACGGTTTGATCGAAGGGTTTGAACTTGCAATCGGTAAAATCCGGCGGGAAGTCTTTGTACTTTTCTTTGTAGGCGTGGATTGCCATTTCTAAGTTCGCCAAATCCTGCGCAAATCGAAAATCTTCGGCCCGTCGCATAACGCCGCGCACCACTGGGACCAAGAGTGCTACGAGTAGCGCTATGATGAGAATAACTACCAATATTTCTACGAGTGTGAAACCTGAGCGGCAGTTAACGTTACGGGCCATAAACGATCTCTCCTCTACAGCGGGTAGTCCCTGCCTGTTTGGTCCGACACGTACAGACAGCACTGCGCTACGCTTCGAATCGCAGCACGCTAGCGTGATCCGGCGCTGACAAGTCGTGCCTCGAGGCTGTTGATGCCTTTTTTGGCACGGGGACTATTTCGACAACTGGCTAATCATCGTCACCAACGGCAGGAACAGTGCGATCACGATGAAGCCGACCGCTCCCCCTAAGAAACAGATCAACAGCGGTTCTAACAGCTTCATCAACCCGTCCGTCATGACGCGTACTTCTTCGTCGTACGTATCGGCCACTTTGTATAACATTGTATCCAGTTCACCCGTCTCCTCTCCGACGTCTACCATATTGACCACAAGATCATCTATGACGCGATCATTCATTTTTAACAGATAGAAGAGGGCTCCCAGTGCTGCTCCAGCGCCTGCTGCAATGGCGCCCATTTCTTGCAACTTGGGCATGAAAAGAATGGGTAGCATCGGAAACGAGCCAGCCGCCACCCAGAAAAACAGAGCCACAGGATGAAATCCCGGCCGCGAATACTCCTTCATGGGCCGGGCAATGGTATCGCCTTCGCGAATCGACTCAGTGATCTTTCCATAAATCTTTTCGAAAAGCGCATTGTTGGCCGTTTCCCGAGTGATTGTCAGGGCCTCCAGAATGGGAACGCCACTAGCTACCAGCGTACCCAAAGTGCGGGTAGTGCGTGCGAGAATATTTTTTTCGATCAACCGGCCAACGATCGGCCACTTCAATACAAACATGTCCCATCCCATGCGGCCTGCTCGGAACTTACACACCAACTTTATAAACAGCCAGATGCCGACAGGCACGATCAGACCTAGATACCAATACTTAACGATGTAATTCGAAATCGTAATGAGAAGTTCGGTCATGGCCGGCAATTTTAACTCAAATTCTTCGAACATTTGTCTAAATACCGGCACGATTTTTATCATGATGAAGGTTAGAATACCGCAGGCGACCAAAATTACCACGATCGGATAGATCATGGCACCTTTGACTTTTTGTTTTAGCGATTCGGCGCGTTCCATGAAGTCAGCCAGGCGTTGCAAGATCACTTCCAACGCGCCACCCGCCTCGCCGGCCTTTACCATATTGACATACAACCGGCTAAAGACTTTGGGGCATTTGGACATTGCTTCGGAGAGTGTGGCCCCGGCTTCGATTTCCTCGATCACATCGATCAACGCGTTTTTCAAGCGTCCTGGGCGGGCATTCCCTTCGAGGATTTTCAAACTTCTTAAGATGGGTAATCCGGCATCTTGAAGGATGGAGAGCTGGCGCGTGAAGGTGGTAATTACCTTCGAGCCCCCGCCGCCAATGGCAAACGTCTTGCGCCTCCGACCCGGGGTGACTGCCTTGGCGGTGCGTTTCTGCGTGATTTTCGTGACGTAATAGCCCATTTGACGTATCGTCGAATGGGCTTCTTCTTCACTTGCTGCTTCGATTACGTCACGGATTTCCTGCCCGGTAGCGTCCCGTGCTTCGAATTGAAATGTCGGCATGGTTCACTCCCTGACCAATCAGGCTTCGAGGATGGTTTCGCGGATTACTTCCTCGGCCGTTGTAATTCCTTCGTGGATGTACCGAATCCCCGCCTCGCGCAAGGTGACCATTCCGTAGTTCCGAGCTGCTTCGCGCAGTTCGTCGACCGAGCGGTTGCGCATCACCATATCACGAAGGTCGTCGTTCATGACCATTAATTCGAATAATCCGATACGGCCTTTGTAACCCGTATTATTGCACACGTCGCAACCGCGTCCCTTATAGAATTTACGGTTGCTAAGATCCACCTTGGCCGGATCCAATCCCAAGTCGAAGAGCACTTCGGGTTGTGCCGGAATCTGCTCGCGGCACTGCGTGCAGATGCGCCGTACCAAGCGCTGCGCCAAGATGGCCTCGACCGTTGCCGTAATCAAAAACGTGGGAATTCCCATATCTTTCAACCGGGTAACCGAGCTCGGCGCATCGTTCGTGTGCAACGTGCTAAATACCAGGTGTCCGGTCAACGATGCTTGAACAGCGATTTCGGCCGTCTCCGTATCACGGATCTCACCGACCAAAATAATATCCGGGTCGTGCCGTAGTATCGCCCGCAAGCACGACGCGAACGTTACGCCGATGTCCGGATCAATCGGTATCTGGATGATCCCGTCGATATCGTACTCGACCGGATCCTCTGTGGTGATGATCTTATCGCGAATGTCGTTTAATTCGTTCAGTGCCGAGTAGAGTGTGGTGGTCTTGCCGGAGCCGGTTGGACCCGTTACGAGCACAATTCCATTGGGTAAATTGATGGCTTCACGGAAGCGTTTCAATGTCGGTTCGTCCATGCCGACTTTGTTGAGGTCCAGCGATACAACCGATCGGTCCAGGACCCGGAGCACCACGCTTTCGCCGAACATCGTGGGCAAAACCGCAACCCGCAAGTCGACCGGGTGACCACCAACCGTAAGTTCGATCCGACCGTCTTGCGGCAGGCGCCGCTCGGCAATATCGAGATTCGCCATTACCTTAATACGGGTAGTGATGGCGAAGGCCAAATGGCGCGGCGGGGGGACCATTTCGTAAAGCACACCGTCAGCCTTGATGCGAATGCGGAATTCGTCCTCGAACGGCTCAAAGTGAATATCGCTGGCATGGTCCTTGATCGCCAGCAACAAGACCATGTTCAAGAGTTTTCTTACCGGGGCACTATCGGCCAGAGCTTCGGCGTTTGTTAGGTCGATGGGGCCGTCACCGGCCAAGGCTTCGGCCTTGCGTTTCAACTCCTCATCGTTTTCCAAGTCGATGATGATGCTCTCGACCGATTCGCGTTGCGAATCGAAGTGTTTGCCGAGCATTCCCAGTACATCGCGTTCGGTGGCGACTACGATCTCGATGTCGTAGCCCAAGAAGGTACGCAGCTCGTCTTGGATCTTCAAATTCTGCGGATCACACGTAGCGACCGTCAGCGTACGGCCATCGAACTTAATCGGCACGATGCGATACATCTGTGCCATGGTCTCGGTGACCGTCTGGAGCACTTCGTCGGGGATCTTCAATTCGCTGAGCGATACGACGCGCAAGCCCAACTGTTCGCCGAGTGCCTGAGCCAATTGCTCGTCGGTGATCAAACCCATTTCCTCGGCAATCTTGCCGAGCAACTCACCTGGCTGCTGCCGCTGCTCATCCAGGAGCATCTCCAGTTGCTCTTCGGTGATAAACCCCATATCGACCAGTACTTGGCCGATGCGTCGCATTGCCATAGTGCCAACGGTCCCCAAAAAAACCAAGAGCTCCGGTTACGAACCGTTTACCCTTGCTTCCTACTCTTCTTCCTGTCCGGCCATTACTTGCTCTTCCTCGGGCGTAATACCTTCCGCCGTCATTCGCTTGTATTGCACGACGCGCTTGGCCAGATCGTCCGGCCGATGGGACTTGGCTAAAGCATCTTCCAGCGTAATCACTTCGTCACGCCACAAGCGGAACAGGTGGTCGTCCAGAAGTTGCATGCCGTACTTGGCACCAGTCTGAATGGCGGAATTAATTCGGAACGTTTTGTTTTCGCGAATCAGATTGGCCACAGCCGGCGTAACGACCAAAACTTCATAGGCAGCTACGCGCCCACCTTGAATACGAGGAATCAACGTTTGGGCCACTACGCAAATCAGCGAGCTTGCCAATTGCACGCGGATCTGCTCCTGCAAGTTCCCGGGGAACGCGTCGATAATGCGGTTCACCGTTCCCTGAGCGCTATTGGTGTGGAGGGTACCGAACACAATGTGGCCCGTTTCTGCCGCCGTGATGGCAGCTTCGATCGTCTCGAGGTCGCGCATTTCACCTACGAGAATCACATCTGGGTCCTGACGTAGCGCCCGGCGGATGGCTTCGGCAAAATTCGGTACATCAACACCAATTTCCCGCTGGTTGATCGTAGACTTCTTGTGATAGTGGTAAAACTCGATCGGGTCCTCGATCGTGATAATGTGATGGTCCATGTTCTCATTGATATAGTTGATCAGGCTGGCGAGCGTGGTGGTTTTGCCTGATCCAGTCGGGCCGGTAACCAGAAACAACCCCCGCGGACGAGAACACATGCGGACACACACTTCCGGAAGCCCGAGCTCCTGCGGGGTCAGCATCTTATTGGGGATTTGCCGCAATACCATCGCGACGTTGCCGCGTTGTTTGAAAACCGAAACGCGGAACCGTGCAAGATCCCCAAACGCAAAGCCGAAGTCCGAAGTACCCACCTCCTGCAATTCGCGCTGACACCGCTCGGGCGTAATACTTTTCATCAGCGCCACAGTGTCTTCTGGTTCAAGAACCTTTGTGTCCAGTCGCCGTAAGCGACCATGTAAACGAAACACGGGCGGCTGGCCTACTGTAATATGAATGTCGCTGGCACCTTGCTTAACACAAGCATGCAAGAGCTTGTCAATCAGAATCGTTGCCATAGCTTGGGCCAACCTCCCAAAACACCCAACTGACTAACCCATCGGCGCCCCGGTGACTGGCGATTCGCCACGGCCTCGCCCCCGCATACACATGGTGCGTGCTTGGCGGAGTATGAAATGCGTGACTCGCTTGGATTATGTTCAACATACTTACCAATGTCCAAACCACCAAGCACGTTCCGCGCCACTGGCGCTCCTATAATCCAGTCCCGCGGTACCTTGCCCCAAAGGCTCGTGTTGGCTGTTCACGGCCAGGCTACGAGCAAGTTTGATTCGCGACACGTGCTAAAGCACCACTCAAATCCGGAACGCTTGTCGTTGATTCTTCCACTGGCGCCCATTCACATATATCCACCTAGGGTGCAATCCGTTCTGCCAACCCACTGGTTCAAGCAAACACCAACTCGACTACGCCACCAAGAACATCTTGTCTTGCTCGGTGCGTTTTGCCATGCGGTAAACCTCTTCTAATGTCGTAAGGCCTTGGGAGACCTTGAGCAGTCCGTCGTAATAAAGCGTTTTCATTCCTTGACTTATTGCAACCCGGCGCAGTTCATCGGCCGGTGCGTTTCGGAAGATCAACTCGCGGAGCTTCGACGTTACCGGCATGACCTCCATGATCGCCATCCGCCCACGATACCCGGACTTTTGGCAATAACTACAACCTTTGCCTTTCATGAACTTGGCGTTCCCCAGGAGCTCCGGCGGGAAGCCAGCGTCGGCGATCACGGCGTCCGACAACTGAATCGGGTATTTACAGCGCGAGCAGATTACACGGACCAACCGCTGGGCCACCACTCCGATGACGCTACTCGCCACCAAGTAGTTTGGTACACCCATGTCCACCATTCGCGTAATGGCACTGGGCGCATCGTTCGTATGTAGTGTACTGAAAACCAAGTGTCCAGTCAAAGAAGCCTGGATTCCCATCGAAGCAGTCTCCTGATCGCGCATTTCGCCAACCAAGATGATATTGGGGGCTTGACGCAACATGGAGCGGATAATCCGGGCGAAATCCAGGCCAATCGAGTGCTTGACCTCCACTTGGTTGATTCCCGGTAGGTAATACTCCACCGGATCTTCTGCAGTGATGATTTTCCGGTCTGGACGATTCAAGGCGTTGAGTACGGCATAGAGCGTGGTGGTTTTCCCGGAGCCGGTAGGTCCGGTCACGAGGATGATCCCGTTAGGCCGACGAATCAGCGCGTTAAATTTCTGGAAGTTCTCTTCGGACATACCAAGTTGGCGGACACTGATTTTTATGTTATCCTTGTCCAGTATACGCATGACCACTGCCTGGCCATGGTTCGACGGCAGGATACTTACCCGGAGATCCAACTCTTTCTCGCCGAGTGTCAATTTGATACGGCCGTCTTGGGGGCGACGCCGTTCAGCGATGTCGAGCTTCGCCAAGATCTTAATGCGTGACAGAATGGCACCGTGCAAGCGCCGCGGCGGGTTATCGCGCTCGACCAGCACGCCGTCGATTCGATACCGAATCCGAACTCGATCCTCGAATGGCTCGATATGAATGTCGGAGGCCCGCAACTGTACCGCCTCGCTAATCATAAGGTGCACTAGCTTGACGATGGGCGCACTGTTTTCGTCGATCGTTTCGGCATCTTTAACGGAATCTTGTTCGGTTTCCGTAAAGTCGATGGCCGTATCGGTGAATTCTTGCAGCATCGAGTCAGCCGACTCACCCTCGATCTGACCATAGTACCGGTTGATGTATTCCAAGATCATTTCCCTAGGGGCAAGGGCTGTTTCGACCCGACGGTTAAGAATAAACCGCAGTTTTTCGATGGTTTCGATATCCATCGGGTCGCTGATAATCACCGTCAGAACGTCACCATCCAGGGAAAGCGGCAGTACGACGTTTTCACGTGCTACCGACTCGGGAACCAATTCGATCACTTCGGCAGGGATGGCCGCTTCGTTTAGGTCCACATATTCCAGTCCGTGGAATTCCGCCATGGCGCGGATGACTTCTTCACCCGACGCGTAACCGAGGCGGACCAAGCAGTCGGCCACGCTCATATTCTTTTGTTCGCGAGCCATCTGCTCGGCTTCCGATAGCTGGTCCAAACTGATCATCCCACGCCGCAGCAAAATGTCGGTATATTCGCCCTTGCGCATAGGTGAAGGTCCTTCTTGTTGAAAAGGCCACAGCCGTCGGGAGAAGCTTTTTCCGGTTACGCACTACGTTCCGAAAATTCCCCTTCTTATCATCATGGGCAGTTTCCCGGGCGTTTGTCAATCAACCCGCTTAAGTTTCCGGTCAGCCCAACCCGTTTCCCGGAGCCACCAGAAACGCCTGCCGGCACGCTGCCGATTCGTCTAGGAAGTCGGAAGGTTGCCCGCTATAATGGCGAGCTCAGTCAAGTGAGCGCAGGTTGCTGGGGAAAGGAGTCCGACCTATGCGGCGTATCGCCATTCTCAACCAGAAAGGCGGCGTCGGAAAAACTACCACAGCCGTTAACCTCTCGGCGGCTTTAGCGCGACGGGGAAAGTCGGTCTTCCTTTTGGACATGGATCCCCAGGCACACGCAACGCTCCATTTGGGACTTGCGCTCTCCGAAGAGGATACGTCGATCTATGACGTGTTGACGAGCGATATGCCGTTGGGTCGGGTGCGTCACGCGGTGGGTGAGAGGCTCTGGTTGGCACCGGCTCACCTGAATCTGGCGGCTGTAGAGCTGGAATTGGCAGGGGTAGTAGGCCGCGAGGTCGTGTTACGGGACAAGCTTGCGGCCGATTCGGCGACATTCGATTATGTATTGATTGATTGTCCTCCGTCGCTTGGCATTTTGACGCTCAATGCGCTGACGGCTGTCCACGAAGTTTTCTTGCCATTGCAACCTCACTTCTTGGCCCTCCACGGTCTGAGCAAGCTGTTGAAGACCATCGACCTAGTAGCCCAACGCTTGAATCGCTCGTTGAAGCTCACCGGAGTGATTCTTTGCATGTACGATTCGGGGACGCGATTGGCCAACGAAGTGTGTGCGGATGTGGAACAGTTCTTCCAACAGGCATCTCGTGAAAAGCACGCTTGGGCTGGAGCGCGACCATTTCGGACGCGCATTCGCCGTAACATTCGCTTAGCGGAGGCGCCCGGACACGGCCAATCCATTTTCGATTATGCTCCCGATTCGCACGGCGCGGCAGATTACGCTCAATTGGCCGAGGAAGTCCTGGCCATGCAGCCATCATTGATGGCCGCTTAGCTCGTATGCAGGATAGAAAAGCGTTTAATGCAGAGGCGCTAGAGCCAAAGCGAAAACGATCAACAGGCTTAATAGTCGGTGACGATCCGGCGAGTCATTGTTGTTGCATGACACCACTTGCCGACAACTGGTGAAAAACCGGCCCCAGATGCGCACAGGAATCTGAGCTTAGGACTCGGATTAACGCATCGCATTTAACTGATGGGATCGGGCCATTGCTTCTTCAGCTAGCTGGATAAACCGATATTCTTGCGTGCCTTGAAATGCCTTGCGGTAGGTGACACTGAGGGCCATGAAAGCAAACGGGTCATGAGGCTCCAGTTCGCAGGCGCGTTCGGCATGCTGGATAGCCGCTGCATAGTCCCCTAGTTGGCAATAGGCCACAGCCAATGCGTGGTGCGCCAATACGAAAGCCGGATCGAGTTCAAGTATTTTTTTATATTGTTCGACGGCCTCTGGAAGCTTACCGGCCGCCTTGCATTGCTCGGCCTCGCGATACATCTGGTGTAAAGCGCGCTTTTGTTCGTCCATAGTCTGGATCCCTCTGCGAGTCTTTTCATTCGTCTTTCCCGATTTATTATGGAGTAACAGCCGTGCTCCGAATAGGCGTCGTGCGGCGAACGATCCACCAGGGACGGCGATTGGGCGTGTTTGATTTGCACCCGCGACTGCACCGCTGCCCTGAGAACGGGGCAACAATAATTCCACGCAAAGGTGCTAAGGCAGAGAGACGCAACGAAGACACCAAGTATTCCCCTCGTTGCGCTTTGGTGTCTTTGCACCCGTGGGTTGAATTTTCCTACTTCCTCACTTACGGTCGCGGCTGTGCCGTGGGGTCTTATGGCTGACAGTGGGAATGCCGCTCTCTTACGGTCGCGGCTCTTTCAGTTGGCGTTGTGCTACCGGCTCTATTTGGCATGCGGCTACGCATAATTCGGAGTGCGATTCGCTCTTTACTCCAAAGCCGTTTCTCGCCACAATACCGCACGATGTGCACGGGCCGGAGGTGAGTTTACCGAGAATACGGCGTTCGAGTGATCGGCGATTTGTCGGCCAAGTGGCTGTGCGTCTTGATCGTCGAACGGAGCAAGTCGGTCACGCATCCTGGTTCCGAACCGTGTTCGAGCAAAGGAGTGCTCAGGTAATGGGGTTCTTCTTAAAAGCCACAGGGATGTTGGCGGGACTTTGGATGTCGGCACTTGCGTTGGCTCAAGCCCCTCCGATCCCACCGCAAGGAACACCTGTAGCGGTCGTCGATTTGCCGAAAGTTTTTGCGAATCACCTGAGATTTCAGGCAGCGCTAAACGACCTAAAAAACGATCTGCGTAGTTTCCAATCCAAATTGCTGGAGCGCCAGCGACAAGCCGCAGATTTGCAGGAGCGATTAAAAGCATTCAAGTCGGGCACGCCGGAATATAAACAAGTTGAAGAGCAATTGTCGCGTCTAGCTGCTGGCCTTCAGGCGGACACCATGGTCGGGAAACGCGAATTGGCAACACGGGAAGCCAAGCTCTACTATGACGCGTATCTCGAAGTGGTCGAACAGGTGGCCGATTTTGCTCGCCGCCGTGGCATAGCCTTGGTGTTGGTGAACCAAGACGCGCCGCTTAGCCCTGAGGATCGCCGTTCTTTGGGATTGGTCTTGTCGCGACACGTACTGTACCACCGAGGTCTAGACATTACGCCTCAGATCATTGAACGACTGAACCGGGGTGTCGCGCCGCCGGAGGTCAGTTCCCGTCCCATTATTCCACAGCGCCGTTAATCGCACATGTTCCGCAGGAGCTCGGTAAGAGGCGAACCCTTCCCGGAGGTATTTTGCGGGGGCCCCGAATCAGCCATGAATCTCCTTCGCCACCAACGGACGTTGTCGCAAGGTGTCGAGCTAACAGGTTACGGCTATTGGCACGGGCAGAAAGCGCATATGCGATTGCGTCCCGCGCCGGTGGGACACGGGCGTGTTTTTTGGTTGCGGGGCCGAAATGGCGTCTGCCATGCGATACCGGCGCGTATCGAGTGGCGAAGTGAAACGCCGCGACGAACGAGCCTGACGCGAAAGGACATGCGTGTCGAAATGATCGAGCATCTGATGGCCGTAATGGCAGCCTTTCAGGTGGATAACTGCTTGATCGAACTCGATGCGATCGAATTACCCGCCTTCGACGGTTCGGGATTACCCATCGCCCAGGCTATTCAACAGGCTGGTACTCGCCCTCAGCCTGCATGGCAAGCAGCTTTGGTGATTGACCGCACGATTCGCGTTCAAGACGGGGTGGCATGGATCGAAGCGTCACCGGGTGACGAGCCGGGTTTGTACCTTGAATACCATCTTGATTATGGCCCCGGACCGATCGGACGGCAGGAATTGGGGTTGTGGGTGACGAGCGCGTCGTTTGTCGAGCAGTTGGCACCGGCGCGATCGTTTTTGTTGCAAGAAGAAGCAGTTCAACTGCGCCGCTCGGGCTTGGGACAGCATGTGACGTATCGCGATGTTTTGGTTTTCGGTCCCGACGGGCCGGTGGACAATACGCTGCGATTTGTCGACGAGTGCGTGCGGCACAAGCTTCTGGACCTGCTAGGAGATCTTGCCTTGGCGGGCGCCGACATCCATGGCCGCATCGTCGCACACCGCAGTGGCCACCGGCTGAACGCGCGGTTTGTCCAATTGTTATGCGAGCGTTGTGGCCTGTGGCGGCAAGTACGCGCCGCATAGAGCCGTAGGTCTCGGTATCACATGGTACCAAGACAATTATGCCCGCGTCGAATTTCCGACAAGCACCCGCACTGAAAAGGATGTGTTGCGTGCCAAAAGTACGACTTGGACTGGTAGGCGGTGGCTATCTTGGCGCTATCCACGCGCGGTTGGCCTTAAGCCAGCCCGATGTTCAGCTTGTAGCCATTGCCGACCCCGATCCGGCTGCTCGCCAGCGCCTGGCACCACTCGGCGTGCCGGTAGTCGATCATATTGACGAGCTAATCGACCACGTGGAAGCGACCATTGTGGCCTGCCCAACTCGATTGCATTATTCGATAGCGCGGCAGCTCTTGGAGCATGACATTCATTTATTCATCGAAAAGCCCGTGACGGCCACGGTTGCCGAGTTGGATTCCTTAATTCAATTGACCGAGTCGCGGCACTTGATTGTGCAAGTCGGGCACGTCGAGCGGTTCAACCCCGCATTTACAGCCGCGCGTCCTCTCGTAGACCGCCCGTGTTGGATTCAGGCCTCGCGTACCAGTGGCTACTCGTGCCGGTCCACGGACATCGGAGTCGTTGCGGACCTTATGATCCATGATTTGGATCTCGTATTGATGTTAATCGACAGCCCGTTGGTGGAGGTTCACGCGGTCGGCACTGTGGTGGTGGGGCCTTACGAGGACCAAGCCGAAGCGTGGTTGACGTTTGCCAACGGTGCTGCAGCGCGGCTCAGCGCATCGCGCGTCAGCCAGCGGGCGGAGCGCTCGATGCACATCGTCATGCCCGACGGAGTGCTAGAACTGGATTTCGCCTCGCAGCGTTGTTGGTTGGAACGCCCCAATGCAGAGCGGTTGGCCGCCATTAAGTTCGAAGGGCTTTCACCGGAGCAGCGAGAAGTGATCAAGAGTAGCTTCTTCGAAGAATATTTGCCGCGGTTGACTATACCTGTCACGCAGCGCAATGCCCTGTATGACGAGCAGCGGGACTTTCTGAGTAGTGTCCGAACGGGGCGTCCGCCGCGCGTGTCTGCTCGCGACGTGCGCCCCGTGATGGTGCTCGTCGAACAAATCGAGCAGCAGATTGCTCGTTTCGCGCAGCGTCACCGGTTGAAGCTACCGGCTACCAGGACGCAGCTCGTACGGCCGTCGCTTGCGCGCCGAAAAGCCGGTTAACCTGTACAACGCAAAGGCGCAACATTAGATCCATCCATCGATTGCCCAGTTGTGCCTTGGCACCGTAGTGCGTTTGCCTTTGCCTGCTTGTGACGTATTACACTGCTTCTTCGGCACGGGGCGTGGCAAAACGCCGGGTGGCAGACGCCATCGCACTCATCTCGGCCAGGATCATCGCTCGCTCAAGCCGGGAGCTGTCCCTACTGCATCCGAGGCTCTCGTGGGCTAAAATTAACGGCGGTGCGTTCTGTCCCACCGTGTAGTTACCTTACCCACCCGTTTTTTCAATTCGAAGTAGATCATGGCACAACGGTGGTTTCCTTCTCGAAAACCAGACGTAGCGCGAACCGACCGCGTCGTGTTGGGTTGCCTCATGCTTATGCCCCTGGCTGCTGTTGGCTTAACCGGGGTGCCGTCCCGAGCCGAGACCGTTGATTTTGCTCGCGATGTACGCCCGATACTCGCTGGATACTGCTTTAAGTGTCATGGTCCTGACCAGAACCAGCGCCAGGCCGGCTTGCGGCTTGACGACGGCAGTGCCGCACTAGCTCCGGCCGAATCAGGTAGACGTGCCATCGTCCCTGGAAAACCGGAGGACAGCGAACTGATACGTCGGATTCATGCAAGCGACGAATCCGAGCGCATGCCGCCTCCGAGCGAAAAACACCCGCTATCGGAAAAACAAAAATCGATCTTGCGGCAATGGATTGCAGACGGAGCGCCGTACCAGGCACATTGGGCGTTTTTGCCGATCACGGATCCTGAGCTGCCCGATGTACGGGACAAGACATGGGCTAAGAACGGCATTGATTACTTTGTGTTGGCCAAGTTGGAAGCCGTGGGATTGGCGCCCAATCCCGAGGCCGATCGTTACACGCTAGTCCGCCGCGTTTATCTCGATTTGATTGGTCTTCCACCGACCCCCGAAGAAGCCGATGCTTTTGTGGCGGACACGGCACCTGATGCGTACGAGCGTCTTGTCGACAGGCTACTTGCCTCACCCCGCTACGGCGAGCGGTGGGCCCGGCGTTGGTTAGATTTGGCTCGCTATGCCGACACAAATGGCTACGAAAAAGATCGACCTCGCAGCATCTGGCCGTATCGCGATTGGGTGATTCGAGCGATGAATCAAGACATGCCGTTCGATCAGTTTACGATCGAACAACTTGCCGGGGACATGTTGCCTTCGGCGACAATCGAGCAACGAATTGCTACCGGTTTTCATCGTAATACGATGCTCAACGAGGAAGGCGGTATTGACCCGTTGGAATTTCGATTCTATGCGATGGTCGATCGGCTCAATACAACGGCGACCACTTGGCTGGGGCTTACCTTGGCGTGTGCCCAGTGCCATGACCACAAATATGATCCGATCACGCAGCGAGAATACTATCAGTTAATGGCTTTTTTGAACAACGCCGATGAACCTGAGCTCGAGATTCCTGTGCCGGAGTTGGTGGCGGAGCACCAGCGGTGGGAGCAGCTGGCTCTTGAGCGCGAGGCGCGTCTGGCAGAGAGCTTTCCGCCTGAAGAACGTTACGAATGGGCAGAAGTCCAATGGGTAACGGTTCGTTCCGATGCCGGAAGCCAATATGAACCACAACCCGACGGTTCTTTGTTTTGGACAGGTCAGCAACCTGATGAAGATTGCTATGTGGTGGAGTTCTCTGTGCCGCGGGGTGACTACGTGGCACTGGAATTGACGGCCTTGGCCGACAACCGCTTGCCCAACGGTGGGCCGGGTCGAGCACCCAATGGCAACTTTGTGCTTACCGACGTCCGATTGTCTTTGGACAACGAAAGGAAGACCGAGCCTAATGCCATCCGCTGGCAACGAGCCGAAGCTGAGGCTGCTCAGGAGGGGTTCCCCATCAGCGCAGCAATCGACAGTGATCCGAAAACGGGCTGGGCCATACACGTACCGGGAACGTGGAACGTAACGCGCAAAGCTGTGTTCTGGTTCGATGGCCCGATGACGGTGGACCAGGAGCGTTGCTCGCTTCGACTGGCACAAAATTACGGCGGACGGCATACTTTGGGGCGGATAAAGGTGCGCATGGCTCGACGTTTGCCCGATACTCGCTCGCTCGAAGAGCGACGCCGTGCTCACTTTGAAAAACGCTTCGCGGAATGGTTACAGATCGAGCAAGCTCATGCTATACCCTGGAGCGTCTTGGTGCCCCAGCGTGCGGAAAGCAATTTACCGAAGCTCACTGTCCTCCCGGATGGTTCGGTGCTGGCTTCCGGTGACCAGTCGAAACGTGACGTATATCGGCTGACTTTTGAAGGGGATTTCAATGGTGCTACAGCGCTACGACTGGAAGTGATGCCTGACGAGCGTTTGCCGAAGCGTGGACCGGGGCGCGTCTACTACGAGGGGCCATTCGGGGACTTTTTCTTGAGCGAAGTCATCGTTTGGCAGAATGAGCAACAGCGCAAGCTTTCCAGTGCCTCCCAGTCGTTTGCTAAAGGCGACCATACCGCCGCGCGAGCCATTGATGGTGATCCGCAAACGGGCTGGTCCATCGACGGCGGTTAGGGCCGTGCGCATTTAGCGGTTTTTCAGTTTGCCGAACCGTTGGAACACGGTCCGATTCAAATCGAGATGATCTTTGAACGCTATTACGCAGCGGGTCTTGGGCGGTTTCGCTGGTCGATTGCTGCCACCGATCGGCCTGCTCAAGCGCGGGGATTGTCGGCGCAGATCGAGTCAATCCTCGTTCGGCCAGCAACTCAGTGGAAGCCAGAAGAACGGAACCTACTTGAACAACATTTTCTCCGGATATGTCCCGAGTTGGCTAGCGAACGGGAGGTAATTGCAAACCTCCGAGCTCGCAAGCCGGCATTGCCCACAACCTTGGTACTGTCCGAACGTTCATCGGACAATGTCCGGCCGACGTTCGTCCACCGGCGCGGTGAGTTCTTGCAGCCGACCGATCCTGTCGGTCCGGCTTTGCCGTCGATCCTTCCGCCTTTGCCGGACGGCGTATCGGCGGATCGATTATCGTTTGCTCGTTGGCTCGTCCAACCGAACCACCCGTTGACAGCTCGTGTGGTCGTCAACCGGAATTGGGCTGCCTTTTTCGGACGCGGAATCGTTCGGACCGTTGAAGATTTTGGTATCCAGGGAGACTTACCGAGCCATCCGGAACTGCTCGACTGGCTTGCCCGACGGTGGATCGGAGATGGTTGGTCCGTAAAGGCATTGCATCGGCGAATCGTTACCAGTGCAGCGTATCGGCAGGCGGCTGTGATAAGCGAGGCGGCTATACAGCGCGACCCGGACAACGTGTTGCTGAGTCGTGGGCCTAGTTTTCGGTTGGAAGCCGAGCTTGTACGGGACCAGGTTTTGGCGGTGGCGGGGCTGCTCTCCACGAAAATGTACGGTCCAAGCGTTTTCCCGTCGCAACCACCGGGTGTTACGACCGAGGGCACGTATGGCCCCTTGCAGTGGAAAGTCAGTCATGGAGAGGACCGGTACCGCCGCGGTCTTTATACGTTCATGAAGCGAACAGCGCCTTTTGCGATGTTTGCGACTTTTGATGCACCGAGCGGCGAAGAGTGTGTGGCGCGGCGCGAAGTGACGAACACGCCTCTGCAGGCATTAACGCTATTGAATGATGAATTGATCTTGGATGCCGCAGCAGCGCTGGCGGATCGCTTAACCCAGTGGAACGCTTCGATGGATGAACGACTGTCGTGGTTATGGCGTTGCTGCCTGACGCGTCCGGCGGCGGACGAGGAGCTACGAGCGCTAAAGCAGTTCTTCGAGCGGCAGTACGAGCGAGCTACCCGGGGCCAAGTGAAGTTGGAATCGTTACTCGCCACGAGAACACAAATCCCCAATGCGGCTGAATGGACGGCTTGGGTGCTCACGGCGCGTGCCGTGTTGAATCTCCATGAATGTCTGGTGAAGCCATGACACAAAAAACCGGTTTCTCGTTAGCGCGTCGCTACTTTCTCCATGAGTGTCGAGTCGGACTTGGTAAAATCGCCCTGGCATCTCTTCTTGTGGGACCTAGGCAAGAAGTACCAGCCAAGGCCGACGCGCAGCTCGCCCCGAAACGGCCGCATTTTCGACCCCGAGCCAAGGCGGTTATTCACCTGTTCATGGCCGGTGCCCCAAGTCAGTTGGATCTATTCGACTACAAACCGAAACTCGCCGAGTGGGAGGGCAGACCGCTGCCTCCGGAAGTCATCGGCTCGCAGCGCTATGCGTTCATCCGTCCAGATGCAGGGGTGCTCGGGCCGCGTTTTCGTTTTCAAAGACACGGACAGTGCGGCATGGAATTGTCCGAGATGCTGCCACATTTGGCCACCGTGGTCGATCATATTTGCCTCATCCGCTCGATGCATACCGATCAGTTCAATCATGCACCGGCACAGATCTTTCTAAACACTGGCTTTGCGCGACCGGGCCGTCCTAGTCTTGGGGCTTGGATTCTCTATGGCCTGGGAGCTGAAACCAGCGACCTGCCTGCTTTTATCGTCATGTCCACCGGCAGCGGCATCAGTGGTGGAGCGGCTAACTGGTCTAGCGGTTTTTTACCCACGGTTTACGCCGGTGTGCGCCTGCGCAATCAGGGTGATCCGATTCTAAATGTGAGTTCGCCAGCGGGAATTACCCGAGAGGTGCAAGAGGACACAATCACCCTCATAAAACAACTAAACGAGCAGCGATTGCGACTCTTGCATGATCCAGATATCAGTACGCGCATCGCGTCGTATGAAATGGCCTTTCGGCTGCAGACCTCAGCTCCGGAACTTATCGACTTGCGCCAAGAAACCGAAGCCACGCTTCGCATGTACGGCGCCGATCCGGATCAACCGTCCTTTGCACGCGCGTGCCTTTTGGCCCGAAGGATGATAGAGCGCGGAGTGCGCTTCGTGGCTATTTACCATGAAGGTTGGGATGCCCATTCGGACGTCGCAGGAAATCTGCGAAAAAATTGCGGCGCCACGGACCAAGCGTGCGCCGCGTTGGTCCGAGACTTGCACCAACGCGGTTTATTGGACGAGACGCTTGTGATCTGGGGTGGTGAATTCGGACGAACTCCTATGGTTGAAAGTAACCCTACGCTGGGACGGAAGCTTGGCCGAGATCACCACCCGCAGGCTTTCAGTATGTGGCTGGCTGGGGGCGGTATCAAACCGGGAATGACTTTCGGAGCTACGGACGAACTGGGATTCCATGTTGTTGAAAACCCAGTTCATGTTCACGACCTTCAAGCGACGATTCTTCACGTTCTGGGGTTGGATCACGAACGACTTACGTTTACTTTCCAAGGGCGTCAATTCCGCTTGACCGATGTGCACGGGCAAGTGGTCGAACCGATATTGGCTTAAAAGATGCAGGTGTTTTCTGCGTCCGTTCGGCTGCTGACGTAGTGTGTGCGTCTTGGGCGCAGGTGAAAATCTCTCGCGTTGTGACAGAGCGGATCAGGATTTACCTTTTTTCGACCCAGGAGGTGCGACCCGATGCGTGGTCCGTTGATCCACCGGCACCGCAGTCGAGCTGCTACCGTATGCGAGCGGTGACCAAATGCCCTGCCCTCCCACATCGACAACCGAGGCGAGTAAGCTAAGCGTCCGTCGTGCAACACGGGCACTCGGCTCGAAGCTGGCCGTTTTCCGCATTGGAAAAGGCGATCGTTGATCGAGCCTATGTAAACTGCCGCGGATTCTTTGCACCGCACGGTGATCTTCAACCGATGACCAAACGCCGGCAGGTTGGTGTATTGGCAGGATTCCCCGGCTTGTTCTACGGCACCGAGAATAGCAGTCGTTGAGCGACGCTCGAACCTGGCCCATTTGCGGCCCAGCAACGCCCGTAGAGAGCCGACGCAACAGAAACTAATACAACCTCTTGCGGAGTTTTCCGGAATTTTGGTCCAGGCCAGGTTGTGGAGTAAGTTTCTGCCCCAAAATCGGCAGTCGGTCTTACCAGCTATCGCCTTATTGCACCTCTGCGTCTTTTCGCCTTTACGTTAAATCATTTCTTATCTACGAATGGAACGCACGCAATCCCTTGATTGCGGCTGACTGTAGCTCCCGGGCATGGATTCGAACCATGAACGGCGGAGCCAAAATCCGCTGTGTTGCCAGTTACACCACCCGGGAAAACGATGCGTTTAGTTTCCGTCAGTTTGTCTGGGGCTGTCAAGGACAGTTAGCCCACCACCCACAGATTATATTGGGTACAGCTCTTCGAGACGATCGATGACGTCGTTTGCCACTAACCGTGGGTCGACTACTCGCAGCCGTGCAAGCTGGTCGAACGACCTCCGTTGGGGAAGATTTGGGCTCCATCTGGCTCCCTTGCCACCCGTAACAGATGAACGACCTTTTTAGCTCGAACATGCCGTTTTCGCACTTTGCGGCATTAAGCACAACCAAACCGACGGGAAGTCGTGGCGCTTCGGTGTCTCTTAAGCGCCCCTTTTAACGTGGTGCGAAAGGGGTGGGCTGTTGCAACAGTCGTCGCGTCGTCGCGGCAAATCAATGTAGGATTCGTGCTAGGCCCATCTGTTGTCCTTCTTTCTGGATCGAACAGAATTGCCCGCCACACGGCGACCGCCGAATGGACAATCGCAACGTACTTTTTGGAACAGCAAGGGGGCAGAGACCAAAACGTGGACGCCGCTTATCCCAGTCATCGTTCTATCGTCCTATTGCGCCGTAGCGCCTTGCGTAGAGTTGTTCGCTGTGCTCGTAGGTCGCTATGGTCGTCCACCTGGAGAATTGATATATTGCTGACATCTTACAAGATGCGGGGTTTATTTATTGAACATCGGGATGATCGAGCGTTTATTGCAGCATCCACATTTAAGCCGCAATCCTCCGCCGGCGCGCCTATACGAGGACGCAGTCCGAGCTGACGGTGGTCTGATCGTGGCCAATGGTGCGTTGGCGGTCCGATCTGGTCAAAAAACGGGGCGTAGTCCGGCGGATAAGCGTATTGTGGAGGATAGAAACACGGCCGGAGATATCTGGTGGGGGCCGGTAAATTTTCGTCTCAGTGAGGATTCTTATTGGCGACTCCGCACTCAAGCTATCGACCGGCTGCAACTGGCACCCTGGTTATATGTCATCGATGGTTTTGTGGGTTGGAGCGCTCGTTTTCGGCTCAAGGTGCGAGTCTTTTGCACGCGAGCTTACCATGCTTTGTTCATGCACAATATGTTGATCCGCCCGACAGAGGGAGAAATGGCTCAGTTTGACGCTCCCGATGTGACGATACTGAACGCCGGACAATTTCCCGTTCAAAGCAACGTTTCTGGGATCAGTTCGGCTACGGCGATCGTTCTGCATATGGATCGCCGTGAAATTGTCATCTTCGGTACGGAATACGCTGGGGAGATGAAAAAAAGCATCTTCACGCTAGTGAACTATTTACTTCCCAAGCGGGGTGTACTTTCCATGCATTGTTCGGCCAATGAGGGCAATACCGGGGACGTATCGCTATTTTTCGGGCTATCCGGCACTGGGAAAACGACCTTGTCAGCCGATCCGAAACGGCGACTGATTGGTGACGATGAGCATGGATGGGACGAAGACGGCATCTTCAACATCGAGGGTGGGTGTTACGCAAAGTGCATTGGATTGTCGGAGGAGAAAGAACCGGAAATATTTCAAGCGATTCGTTTTGGAACGGTGTTAGAAAACATCGTGGTTGACCCTCGAACACGGGAGCCCGACTATGGTGACACGACATTAACAGAAAACACGCGTGCCTCTTATCCCATCGAATATATCCACCATGCAAAGATTCCTTGTCGTGGCGGGCATCCCAAAAATATTATTTTTCTTACTTGTGATGCGCGCGGTGTCCTGCCGCCGGTCAGTCGTTTAACACCTGAGCAAGCACGATTTCAATTTGTCAATGGATACACAGCCAAGGTAGCGGGAACGGAAGTGGGAGTACAGGAACCCAGTGCAACGTTTTCTCCGTGTTATGGTGGTGCCTTTCTTGTTTGGCATCCGCTTGTCTATGCTGGTCAGTTAGCTGCGAACATCCAGCGTTATCAGGTTGACACATGGCTCATCAATACTGGATGGACAGGCGGCCCGTATGGCCAGGGGCGACGTATTCCATTATCGATTACGCGGGCAATCATCGATGCCATCCATGACGGCACGCTCGCCGTGCAGCCGGTGCGACACGAGCCGTTTTGGAACTTTGCCATCCCGGTGCACTGTCCGGGAGTGCCGGACGAGATTCTGGATCCGCGGCAGACGTGGCGCGATCCTTCGGCTTACGACAAAGCCGCGGCAAGACTCGTTGACTTGTTTGAAGCAAACTATCGCGAATACACATCGGGGCAATTGCCTACCGAATGGACCTCTCAGGTACCATCGCTCGGTAGCCCTTCGCCTAGGTAATGTCGTCAGTTCCGGGCAACCGAAAGCCACCGGGTGTCCTAGCCCCACAGTTGCCAAGTTATTCTTAAAGTACCCAACCCTTTCGGTACTCTTTGTGCAACAGATGTTGCGCTTTTTCCGAGTTGGTAATACGAAATGCCTCGGCATCCCAGTCGAGTGTTTCATAGGCTCGATAAGCTACGGTACCTAGCAATACTGTTTCCGTGAGGGCTCCGGAATAGTCGAAATTGCACGAAGTCGTGCCGCCGCTGCGGATTGCCTCCAGCCATTCGTTGTGATGGCCAATTGAGGAAGGGATATAAGGTTCAGGACGCTGGTAGTCGCGGAATTTTTCCACAGGCAGCAACATATGCCGCGAATATTCCGAGATCAGCATTCCCTCGGTGCCGATAAAGAGTTGCCCGGCGCGCCATTCCAATAATTTGCCGTCCGCATCGCGCAACGTGCTTAGGATCTCCGGCTGTTTGCCGCCGTCATACCAAGTAACCTTTACCGGCGGCAATTCGCCACGTGCTGGGTATTCGTATTCGACAATCAACCATGGCGGGCAACTTACCTCGTCAACCGGAGGCCCTTTTGCGGTGATGCGTACTGGATGCCGCAGTTTTAGTGCCCAATGAACTAAGTCGAGATAGTGGCAACCGAAGTCCCCTAATGCCCCTGACCCAAATTCCCAGAAGCGCCTCCAATAAAAGGGGTGGATACCTTTTGAATAGGGTCGTGCCGGTGCCGGTCCGAGCCACAAATCCCAATCCAGATGACGAGGTTGTTCGGCTGGCTCGTATTTCGCCCCGGTCCAAATTGCGGGCACCCACACATGGACTTCTTGGACTGTTCCGATCGCTTTTTGTTCGATTAGTTCGACGACGCGTCGATAATTGTCACCTGCATGGATCTGTGTACCCATTTGGGTGACCAGGTGGTTTTCTCGAGCCAATTGGGCAAGAACGCGCGCTTCATATACCGTATGGGTGAGCGGCTTTTCACAGTAGACGTGTTTTTTCATTCGCAAAGCCATAGCTGCTGCAGGGGCATGCGTGTGGTCAGGTGTGGAGACGACAACCGCATCCAAATGTTCGGATTCTTTATCAAGCATTTCCCGAAAATCACGGTATTTGCGCGCGGCGGGATAATTCTGGCTTCCTTTCTCCAGTAATTCTCCATCCACGTCTGCAATTGCCACAATGTTTTGGCTAGCGACTGCCGAAATATTGGCAGCGGCCCGATTCGTGGCTCCGACTGCCGCTATATTCAGTCGCTCATTGGCTGCTGTCGAGGGTCGCGCCTTCTGCGGGTTTACAAAAAAACCACCTGCGACCGACGCGGCTAACCCTCCAACCCATTGCCGACGGTTCAATCGCATGCTCGCCATCGCCACGCCTCCCGTGTTTGCCGAAGAAGGTGCCATATTTTATCAATCGCTACCCGCCCGCAGCCCATCGTGCTTGACGTCAACATTATCGTATACCGCCTAAGCTATGCCAACGCCCAATACAGGTTCACAGGGGTTCCTCTTGGATACGTCTCCACGGTGGGTGAGCGTCTCATTTGCAGGTAGAACGTGGCTGTAACGTAATAGGCAAGTAGGCAATCGCTGGGGTTGACCCTCTCACTTCCGAAGATGGATGGTTTTACAGAGCCGCGACCGTAAGGGAGCTGCAAAATAATTCCGCAAAGGCGCAACAAAGATAAAAGGTATATGTCAATTGCCTACTTGCGCCTTGGAGGGTTTCTCGGAATTTATGTTTGGTGAAAGCAATGCCACGCTCGTAGTGACCGCATTCGTGCGGTCCTTTTACTTGTCTTACAGTTTTTGACCCGATGAATCGGGTCGCTACAAGCGAAGACAGCGGAAAACTACGTAGCCTTCCTCCATTTCGCCTCGGCGTGGATCACCTTCCGCCGCCGGGTACTTTGCGAGACGCTCTTAGTGCCCTTGCGTTGAGCAACCTTTGCATGAGTCAGCCTTATTGCACTGGAACCCTTTGAAACGCCGACAGGTATCACGGACAGATTCCGAAATTCTCTGGCTAAGCTCGGCGTTCTTCTCGTGGTCGGCGGTGTGTACGCTGGAGTTTTGCACCTCAGAGGCACTGAGGGCACGGAGGATCGGC
>CAYRMD010000041.1:0-45434 GCA_964425225.1 uncultured Pirellulaceae bacterium
TCCATCGAGCCAATACGCTCGTTTACCGCCAGTTGATCAGACGTTCCTAAAATCTTGACTCAAACCAATACCTGCTACGGGAACCGCAGCTAGCAAGAGAAATACGCTGTACACGCGCCGCGGCCCGAATAGCTCACACAACCGCCCGATCCCGAGGCGCACCAGAATGGTTAGTGATACCGATCCGATCGCACACCAACCAACCTGCTCTCGGGTCAAAGCCAACTCTTCGCGGATTACTTTCATTAGTGGAGCGATCGCGAACCAGCAGAAAAAACAGATAAAAAATGCTAGCCATGTCAGATGGAATGTTATCATGGGCACGCTAGAAAAATCCGTCAGTTTAATCTCTAGCGCTCGACCCAACGCGTCCTGTCGCACCCTCGGACGACTCACACCCAATCCCTCCTGTTACCGTTTTGGCCGGGTCATTACGACGACCTCGGCGAAACACTTCCGTTCCTGGCCGACGGGCAATTAGAGTGCCCTTGCCCGAACGACTTGCTATGAGTTTCGCAAAACGAGAGTTTTCCGAACTCTTCGCAAAATTGAGAATGCTCCACGTGCGCGGTCTTCTAGCATTGATGCTGCGCTAGTAAGCAGGGGCTACATGGTGCCTTTGATCTCCAAGTAAGAAAATAGGCCGCGATTGCTAATTTCTGCGACTGTTGCGAGAGGGTCGCATGAGTTCACAGTTGGGCACGAAAGTTGCAACCAACAGTACGCGGGGCTGTGTCGACCGCGCCGTACGGTGAGATGCTGTAAAGCGCGTTTTGCGCGCTTGACCGTGGCCTGGTCCGACTCGGTGGACAACAATAAGTATGCTTCCGAGACAGACGCGACAAGCTGCCTCGTGGCGCGTGTATTATTGGCCGGCGACGGCGGACAGTTGCATGGAAATCGTCGGCTGTGTTGCGCGGTCAAACGGCTGGCGCTGGAGGGTCGTTCATGAAGCGTCCCTGAGCGCATGGGATCTTGCGCCGTTTGAATCGTGCCTGGTGATTGAAGCTAGAGAATGTGACCAAGCGATTTGGGATCGGGTGCGACGCTTGCGCCATATGAGGATCTCTTGCCCGATTATCGTGGTGGCGGAAAACTGTTGGTCCCATCACTCGGTTGATTTGGTCCACGTGGGCTTTACTTACGTGTTGACGAAGCCGGTCACCGACCGGCAATGGGAAATGCTGTTAACCGCGATCCGCGAACCGACGGCAGCTCATTGGAAACGCTATGCTGAGTACAAGCAGTTATTAGACTATTGGCAGAAGTTAACGGTTCGGGAACGACAAACAGTTCAGTATTTGGTAGCGGGCTTGACCAGCAAACAGATCGCACTGCGGCTTGGTATAACACCGCGAGCCGTCGAACAGCGGCGCGCCCGGGTCATACGGAAGTGGGGTGTCGAAACTGCCAGCGACCTGTGCCGGCTCGCATTAAGATTTCAATTCCTCGAAGAATTGTTGGGTATCGCCAACACAAGTGCGCAGTCGAACGTTCCAACTCCGATTTAAGCTAATAGGGTCGCAGCGATGGAGCGGCCAGTTTGGCAAATAGGTTTTTCGATTTTAGTTTTCTAGCGCAGATACTGGCCCGACTTTGTCATTTTCTAAGCGTCAAAGAAATGAACGACCGAATAAAACACAAAATCTTTTATCTTTTTCCTTTTGCGCATTTGCACCTTTGCGTTAAATAATTTGCATTCTAACTATCACAATTCGATGGCAAGCGACAGAGCAAAACGGCTGAAAAACTCCAGGTGCGACAACCGCGGAATCGTCTATATGTCGGCGCTCGCCCTACAAGGATCGACCGGCTTCGACACCGAGCCAGTTCTCTGCAAACTCGCTGTAGCCTCGTGAGTAGACCACAAATTGCCTGATGAATCTGTTTGACTTTTCACGCTACAGTACTGGAAGCAAGCAGGAACTGCACTGCATCGAGCAACGAAATCGCGATGACATCAGGTGCCACATCGAGTGCTTCTTGGGTCCAGTACTGGCTACGTAGTAGTGCCGTACGGGTACCTAGTCGTTTTCCGAGCGTTACGTCGGAGGGTTTATCACCAATCGTCCAACTGTGACGCCAATCGACCACCAACCGCCTTTCGGCTACGTATTCCTCGATTAATTTCGTATTGGGTTTGCGACAGCGACAAGCCGTTTCCGGCGCGTGGGGGCAGTAGAGGTAGGCTTGGATTTCTATGGCCAATTGTTTGAGGTATTGATCCACCTGCTCGTGAAGCCATTCTACGTCCTGTACGGTATACAATCCGCGTCCAATACCGCTCTGATTGGTAACAAGAATGAGCTGAAACCCCGCACGCTGCAATCGGTGCAAGGCATCCAATGTCCCAGGACAGAACTGCCAATCCTCCCAGCGATGTACAAACCCGCGATCGACGTTGATCGTTCCGTCGCGGTCCAGAATGGCCAGGCACGTTTTCTTAGAGGGCGCATACACCGGACGATCCACTTGCTTACGACGCTTGGACTTCAGGTAGGCGCAGTTGCCATAGCCGAACGGCGACCGGCCAAACTCGTTCGACTGTCAAGTCACGCATGCAACGATGGTGCTCTAGGGGACAGTGGCGACGCGCACAATACTGGCAGGGAAGGTCGAGCGTTAGTTTTTCTTCAAGCGGATGGTAGTTTTCGCTCCAGCGAGGATCGGTCGGGCCGAAAAGCGTCACTACCGGTACGCCGAAGGCAGCCGCAATGTGGCGAGGGCCGCTATCGGTCGAGACCATCAGACGAGCGCGGCGGATACAGGACTTCGTGCGTCCCATATCCGGTTCAAAACCCGCTAGGCTGCGCACATGCGGATGCCTTGCTAAGCGTTCAATTCCCGCTGCCAACCGTTGTTCACTCGGGCCGCAAAGCACCAACACATAGCTGTCGAAGTGCTGAACCCACTGGCGCGCCAGGGCTGCAAAGGACTCGGGTGGCCAACACTTGGCTGGCCCATAAGCAGCCCCGGGATTGAGCGCCAGCATGGGCCGAGGTCGGTTGAAGCCGAGTCTGCGTAGCGCTTCGTCAGCCGCCACTTCGTCCCGTGGCCGTGTGGCCAACGACAAGCTGCGCGAATCGGCTGGAAGTCCAGCAGAGCGCACAATCGACAAATAATAATCCACAGCCGACACAGGGTTCTGTCGGGAGCCGCGTTGTACTGTTCTTGCCTCAGAAGAAAAGCACCAGCGTCGTAACCCCCCTGCCCAACCCCAACGCTTGCTCGCTCCGCTGAAACAGGCTAGGAGCGTAGCGCGGATTGAGTTGGGAAAACAGAAAAACCAAGAGGCCTTCCACTGGCGAACACGCCGCGCGACAGACCAAAACCGCAAATGCACTTCCGCATGTCGAGGGTCATATGGCAGAACCTCGTCAAAAAAGTCCGTCCCGGCTAACGTTTCCGCGATCACCGGACGCATGATTCCTAAAATGGTGGCGGACGGTTGAGCCAAGCGCAACACCCGCAATGCCGCTGTGCACATTACGGCATCGCCTACCCAATTGGGCATCAGCACCGCTACGCGATGCGCCATACTGGCGACCTCATGTCATGCAGGTACGTAGTAACGGAAGCGTACTATCAAGGCTAGCTAGCCCTCCACTCGCGCAGGCACCGTGCCAATATACTGCCCGCGTCCCCCGTTGACCAAGGTCGTTTTCCAGCAAAGTCCACAGGCCCACAGGCCCGCAGGTGTGTGCGCCTAGATTGTGGGTGGGATTTTGGTGGAACAGGCCGGCCACGGCGGAAGTTTGCCTATATTTCGCGCCAGAAAGGGAAACGATGTATCCGCCTGAATGGCAGATGAAATGGCCCGGTCATGTGCCGGACCTGATATAGGTACGCCTTTTTCGGACCGACCCAAAGTGAGTCGATGCGGGTGCTTCTCGGCAAAGTCGCTGCGTCCAGCTAGAGCTCAACAGAGCCGCGACGTAAGGGAGCGGCCAATTCAGCGCAACGGGGCAAAGGAGCATTGCCGCGAAAGCGCAAGTAGGCAAATGCCATACCCCTTGTCTTCGGTGCGCCTCAGCGCCTTTGCGCCAAACTCTTTAACTACAAGCGTGACGTACGCACGCCACAGCTCTTTCCAAGCTACCTATTGGTACCACGCACTGAAATTTTTGACCTAGCTCCGGTCACGTTGGATCGCTACATTTTGCACGGTCCGTAACCGGTGCTCCAGCGAAGGATAGCCGAACAAAACGGGCGAGGGGACGTCATGTACTTTGCCTCTCTGCAGATCGACGAAATATCGGTACGACTGAGTGATCTCGACCCAGGGCTCAACGTCATTTATTTGCCGTCACCGGATAAACGCCGGATGATCCAAGCGGCTCTTCGTGCGTCGTGGGCAGTGCCAGTCGAGGAGTCGTGCTGTGCGACGATCTGTGTAGAGACCGAGTGGGGTAGTTACCGCTGCCAGATCGATACCAACTCGGGGCGACGCACTTTTCGCGACGTGCCCCACGGCTGTTCCGCAGAACAAGCAGCCGAAAGGTTGTCCGGCCTTTGTCCGGAGGACTTTTTTGCCCATGTATGTTGTCCTTCTTTGGGTGATGTGGGTGCATTGCAACTGAGCGCGTATCATGTGTGTGGTAAGGCCATTGGTGAGCAGTTGCGAGCCGAGTGGGAAAAACTCCTCGACGACTTGGAAAAGAGCGCAACGCATGAGGCAGAAGCAGCCCACATCGAGCGCCTCAAGGAGGAACGTGCCGTGCTCGAGGCCCGATTGGGTTTGGAGAAGAGCTGCCGTTTATCGGTACGGCTTCGACCGGCCGAACGACAGCGGTGGCGAACGCGGCGTGCGGTGGCTCGGTTCTTTGTGCGCCATCTGCTAAACCGAATGGTCCGCTGCCAGGATCCGCAACAAGTTGCCCAGTATCAGCAAAGAATCGAACTTTGGCGTCAGCGACTACGGCTCTGTGCAAAAAAACTCGGGCTGCCTCTCTTGCGGGAGGTGGGTACCCACACGGACGATCCTGAAATTCTGGACTGCTGCAAGCGACTACGCGCAGTGGAGCGTCAACTAGGCGCGCATCGGCAAGCACAACGCCGAAAAACGCTATACTGGGTCAAACGTGCAGGGGCGCTCTATGCATCTCAAACTTCCTTGCCTCTGCTAACGAATGCGTCGCAGTTGCTAGCGGAACTCAGTGGTGCACAATTGGTGCGCTTGAGTCTCGTGCGCATGGGTAAAGAACTCGTGGTCGAACAGTCCAATGGCAAGCGAATAAGCTGTGACTTGTTGAGTAAATCGGAGCGAGTAGCCGCACACTTGGCCCTCTGTCTTGCTGCAATTGCTCAAGCGAGCGATTCGGGATGCTCTCTGCCGCTTATTATCAACGACAGCCTTCGGTATCTCTCGGCGTCGCGACTGCGTATTGCGATTGAGAAGCTGCGGCAACATGCCCGCCAATACGGCCAGGTGCTTCTGCTGACCAGTCAACCCCATGTAGTTGCCCTTTGCCGATCACTGGGCATTGCGGTATATCGGGATCCTGTGCATCGAAAGCCGATAACAGCCTCGGATCTTCCTTCACTTGACGCTAACGCTGGCCCACTGGGGCATAGCCATCTGGACGCGTCTATCGCCGATCCAAGCGGACTCGCCGTGCAGCCGATGCGGGTTGATGCGACGCAATGGGTACCGGATGCCGCTATCGCTGCCCATAGCCCATCGCCAGACGATTGTTCGACGCGTCTCTCGGAGCAAGAGCACAAAGGTAGCGCACCGGTTCACACCGGACGCTATCTTAATTCGTCGGATCTCGTCGAGCGACTCTCGTGGTTGCCCGGCGATATGCTCGACAGATTACGGGACAGAGGCATTCTTACAGTAGGTGCGCTTCTCCGTGCCGACCCAAACCAAATCAGCAGCACCAGTAATCCTGCACCGGGTGAGTCCGAAATATGGCATCGTATTCAAGCCGAAGTGCGGTTGCTGTGCAGCATTGATGGGCTTCGGCCCTACGACGCACGTCTATTGGTTGCGTGTGGAATTACTCACGTCGAACAACTCGCGCGTTTACGTGCCCTGGAACTGTACCGCTTGATCGAAGCGCTTTTGAGAACACCCGAAGGCACCCGACTGATTCGCGACGGCAAGAGTGAGGATATGGAGCGACTCACGCAATGGTTGCGGCTCATGCGGACAGTGCAGGCCCAAAGCCCGTCTCCATCAAACCCCGTCCAGCCGGCTATCGGCCGTACACAGTCGAGCGCTACTGTTCCTACAGACAGCCACCGTGTCGGTTCACGAGGGCAACGACAAACGGTAGGGGCGCAGGAAACTCACGATGAATTGATCAGAACGGCACCCGATCCCCGGCAACTTTCCACGGTCTTCGCTGAAGAACCTTTAGAATACGAGGAACACTCTCACGTACAACTGCCGAACGATACGGCACCGCAGAATGACCTTCGTACAGCGCTCGGGCTTAGCCACGCACTGGAAAAGAAGGTCCGGCAACTAGGGATCACCCGATTGGAAGATCTCGTCGGGAAGGATCCTCAAAGTTTGGTCCGCCTCCTCAACAACAAAAAAGTCACTGAAAAAGTAGTCTGTCAGTGGCAATCCTTAGCTGACCTATTGTTGTCTGTACCGGGCCTTCGACCGCACGAGGCGCAATTGTTGGTACTGGCGGGAGTTCACAGGGGAAAAGATCTACGAGCGAGCGAGCCCCATGCTTTGTTTCTCCGACTCCAACAGGTAGCGCGCTCGGCCCGGGGCCGCAAAGTGCTAGGCGATCGCAACGCCCCCACGTTGCAAGATGTCGGTCGATGGATATGCAAGAAACACGAATTGGTACGTCCCGACGCTGCATAGTCACAATGGATCGACCGGCTGATCGCACTCCAAGGCGAAAGGTCCACACGCAGACAACGTTATGCGCGGTGACGAAGAAGAAAACTGCCAAGTGTACCTCAGTATGTTTTGAGACTGAACGAGAAACGACATGAAACTATAACCGAGCCCTTCGTGTCGTTTTCTTTGCGCCGATGCATTGAAACATACTTCTTATCCAGCAGTCTCGGAAGCTATAAAACGCCAGCGTCGTGTCCGGGCGATTGCACACGCGCTGAGAAGGGCAGCCATCAAATTAGGTTTTTGCGATGGTGACGTACATAACGTGCAGGGCATTGGTTGGGGCAGGTGGTGCCCTACCGATTGCCGGGCTGCCGCCGTGGGCGACCTTTTTGGGCCTTCGACGCATTAGGCGAGGGAGTTTGTGAACGTGGCGCCGCACGGGCATGCTCGGCCAAACCAGCTAGCTCATAGAGGAAGCGGCTCGGTACGGTGGGGCGAGGTTTTCCCCATTTACGCCGGGTCAAAGCCAGCGTGAGCGTCAAACGGTCCTGAGCGCGGGTAACTCCTACGTAACAAAGTCGCCGTTCTTCCTCAATGGCACGCCCTTCTTCTTCGATAGCATGGCGGTGCGGCAGGATGCCCTCTTCCATCCCGACGAGATATACCTCGGGAAATTCCAACCCTTTAGCACTGTGGAGCGTCATTAAGACCACAGCATCACGGCGCAGTTGTTTCTCTTTTTCATCATCTCGTTCCCGTGCCTGAAGTGCCAGGGCGTTGACGAAGTCACCGAGCGTAGCGTCGGGCTCGGATTGTTCGAACGCAGCCAAAGCATTGATTACCTGTTCGACATGGTTCCACCTGTCGACTGCTTCTTCGGCTTCGGCATATCGGTTTTCGAGGAATTGTCGGTAACCGACTTGGGCTAACAATTCCTGTATCAGTGTTGTTAACGAGGCATTGCCATGATGGGAAAGTCGCGTTCGAAACTCATGGATGTTTCGGACTATTTGTGAGGCAACCGGCGCCATGGGGTTGCCGCCGTCGGATGCGGCGATCCGCTGGAGTTCGTCCCACAAGGGAACACCTCGCGATGCTGCGTCGTGCATGAGCTGCTCGAGGCGTGCCCGGGAGCATCGTTGGTCCGAACATTGCATGACGCGCAACAACGAGACATCATCTTCAGGCGACTCCAGCACTCGCAGCCAGGCCAGCACGTCGCGCACTTCGGACCGGTCGAAAAACGACATGCTTCCCACAAGCACGTAGGGTAACCCCACCCTCCTTAGTTCTGCCTCGAACGTCCTTGGCTGCTCATTCGTGCGAAACAAGATGGCGAAATCGCGGGGTGAGCGTCCAGGAAGTTTTAACCGGTGGCGAATGTCGGCGATCACTCCCGTGGCCTCAGCTTCCTCGTTTGGGAATTGTTCGATCCGCGGTCGTTCGCCGGATGGCCTTGCCGGACGCAACGTCTTCGGGTGCCGGAACGAATTAAACGAGATCAGACGATTAGCGGCTGCCAGTATCGGGCCGGTCGAACGATAATTCTCTTCAAGGCGAATTACGACTGCGTCCGGCCAGTCACGGGTAAATCGCAAAATGTGGTTCACGTCGGCGCCGCGGAATCCGTAAATTGCTTGATCGTCGTCACCCACGGCGCAGATGTTACGATGATGCTCGACCAATAGACGCACGATCTCATACTGCGGTTGGTTGGTGTCTTGGTATTCGTCGATGAGCACATAATCAAATCGTCCGGCTTCGGCGTGTCGTACTTCAGGAAAGCTTTCGAATAATTCGAGAGTGCACAACAGAAGGTCGTCAAAGTCGACGGCAGCGTGCGTCTTTAGTGCCTCTTGATAACGCCGATATGCGGCTGCGGCCAAGTGTTGTTTGTCGCTTTGCGCTAACTCCGATGCCTCGGCAGGGCGGACTCCGCGGCTCTTCCAAAAACTGATGTAGCCTAGCAATTCACCAGGGCGAAGGCGTGTCCCATCCAGCCGCAAATCACGAAGCACCACTCGCGCCAGCCGCTCCTGCTCTTGCTTGTCGTACACCGTAAATCTTCGGGGATAACCCAGCCGGTGAATGTGGCGCCGGAGGATGTCGAGCGCGTGAGCATGAAAAGTGGCGATGCGCGGGCGGTCAACACGCCGACGCCCGAGGAGGTTCATGACCCGCTCGTGCATCTCGTCGGCCGCCTTGTTGGTAAAAGTGACCGCCAAAATCCGCCCTGGTGATACGCCCCGGCGAATAAGCTCTGCAACACGGAAGGTCACGACGCGCGTCTTGCCCGTGCCTGCACCGGCTAGTACCAAAAGCGGACCATGCAAGGTTTCCACCGCCTGACGTTGCGCTTCGTTTAAGGTTCCATCCATGGTGCGTATCGTACCGCGACGTCGGTGGGTGTCACCAGGGGGTGGTCGGGCACCGGGGCTAGCACGTGGCGGAGCTACACGGCCACACGGCCATGTGTGTGCCAGTATTGACGGGCGGGGAAGCTTAACTTTATAAGAGACGTGAGGGAAAAAATTCGTTTGTGCAGAAGACGGCTGCAAACGATGCCACGAGGCTCGTTGGCAAGGCTCGTGCCCATCCAGCATGGCTCGCTGAACGTGTGGGCGAATAATACAGGTGCTCTATGAAATCCGCACGTCGACATGAATTGCAAAAAAACGAATTGGCCGATTGGTTGGGGCAGTGGATCGAGTCGCTTGAGCCTTACTGGAAATGGATTGCGGTAGGGGGCTTAGCTGTGGTTGTACTCGCGGGAGTAATTGCTCTGCTGCTCCAACGGCAACGAGCCGCTGCTGGACGAGCCTGGGCAGAGTACTTGGCTGCTGTATCGACAACTACCAGTATGGATCGACACCTGGCACTACGCGATGTGGCAGCCGTGTACGCTGGAACTCCGGCCGCACTCTGGGCTACGATCGATCAAGCCGACACAAGCTTGGCAGAAGGCACGCAGCTTTTGTTCCGCAGCAAAGACGAAGGTCAAAAAGCGCTTCGGGAAGCCATTACCAATTATGAGTTGGCATTGCAACAAACGAAGGACCCGTTTCTGCTACAACGCCTTCATTTTTCGCGGGGCCGTGCGCACGAAGCCTTGGGGGAATTGAAGCAAGCTCGCACGGCGTATGAAGAGGCGCTTTCTTACGGTGAAAAAACGGCGATCGGCACACTGGCCAAAGAGCGGCTCGAGCTGCTGCAGCGAGACGATATCCAAAAATTCTACGATTGGTTCGTAACCCAACGACCAACCGTCGCCATGGGACAATCGCAACCGAGCAACTCGTTGACTCTTCCCGAACACCCCGACATTTCTTTGCCTGAGCGTTCCGGAGATGGCACACAAGAAGCAACGTCGCCCCCCGCCGAACCACCCTCTCCGAGTGCCGAGTCGACTTTGCCCCCTAATTCCTCTCGAGCAAAATCATCCGGCGGCTCGGTGCCGGAACCGCAAGCTCCCAGTACAGCGCCGACGGCGCAACCCGACGCGCCCGTGCCCTCGCAACCGGCGCCTGGTGCGACGCCGCAGAAGCCGAGCACCAACAAGCCCCCTGGCGACAACGACGCTCAGCCTCAGACACCTCCCAAATAGTTTCCGTGTGGCACGAGGTGTGGTGTGACAGGAGAGTTGCCGACTTTTGAGGACGAATTGTTGCAAGCTGGCCAACCCGTGGAGTTGGTAGTCGAACCGGATCGAGCCGAGGAGCGGGTCGACCTATTTTTGGCGCACCACTTCCGTTGGTACAGCCGCACCCAGTTGCGACAGGCAGTCATCGCTGGACAGGTAACGGTGGACGGACAGGTCGTAAAGTGCTCGTTTCGGGTCAGACCCGGTCAGAGGATACGGATTGTCCTCCCGGAAAAGCCTCGAGAAACTCCTGCCCCAGAAAACATTCCCATCGAGCTAATTTATGAAGACGAAGACCTGGCCGTCATCAATAAACCGGCCGGGATGGTAGTTCACCCAGCTCGAGGGCACTGGAGTGGGACTCTGGCCGGTGCGCTCACCTACCATTTTTCGCAACTTAGCACTGTCGGTGGCCCCACCAGACCTGGTATTGTGCATCGCCTGGATCGAGATACCAGCGGAGTGATCGTTGTCGCCAAGAACGACCGCGCACATATGGCGTTGACGGCGCAATTCCAAAACCGCTCGACTAAGAAAGAGTATTTGGTATTGACATGGGGGTGCCCCGACCGAGATCGAGACCTTGTGGATAAGCCGATTGGCGTACATCCCTACCAACGGGAAAAAATGGCAATTCGCATACAGCATCCCAGTAGTCGCCCGGCGCAGACGTTTTATGAGGTGCTTGAGCGTTGGGGACGCATCGCCCTGCTTCGCGTAGAACCCTACACCGGACGCACACACCAGATTCGCGTGCACCTGGAGCATATCGGCTGTCCGGTGTTATGCGACCGGCTTTACAGCGGACGAGCCGCCATTACCGAGGGCGAGCTCTTGGGAGGACCAGAGGGCGGCTCGGTTATCTTGGCACGGCAAGCACTCCATGCGTGGCGAATCGAGTTTCTGCACCCGATCCGCCGTACGGCGCTACGCTTCGAAGCGCCCTTGGCTGCCGATATGCATCGCGTGATCCAGTTGCTTCACCGCGCTTATGGCGGTGCTATTCCGCGCAGCATCACCACGAACCAAGCCGCCCCCTTCGAAACGCCCGATACGAACTAATTGGTTACGCGGAAGCCTTGCTGATCACTCCCCGGTTCTGGTCTAAGCTAATTGGCGACGCACCCATTTTGAACGCGGTCTTTTCGATGGCCATACCATCGGCCCGGCCACCAAGAAATTGATACATGAGATAGTCGATATTTGTGCTAATAAACTGCACGCTTCCATCAGCCAGTAAAAACTGAGCACCAATCTTATGCCGCTCCCGGAAGCCCCACGAAAGATTCCAGTTGTTCTTGGGCCAGCATTGCGGGAACGGATAATTCCGCTGTTGCGCATCCTGCTGGCTGGTCGCACATGTCGTAAACGTGTTGACCGGTACGGAGGTTGACGCATGAGCATTGCCCATCCCGTTGTAATGGAACATGCCGCCGACATGATCGTGGCACCGCTGGAGAATCTCGCCCACCAAAATCACCTGGGACGTACCATCCAAGATCGCGCTGAGATTCATCTTGCCGTCAAAGCCCATGCGGCCAAAAACCCCCGACACGTCTTCTTTGCGCCAGGTATTGCCATGATCGGCATTCCACGGCAGCGCTTCAAAATGGAAGCCGTTAATTTGCATAAACGGGTTGCAATTTCCGTCGGCTGATGGAGTGCGCTGCGAACCTAAGCTTCCGCAATAACTGGTTTGAGCCCAATCGTTGTTCAGCACGGCGTCGCCCTCGTCCGAAGGACACATGGCATACGGCATCGGAGTCTGGCGCAGACGTTCTCCCGTCGCTGGATTGACGATCGAGTTAAATCCTACAACGTTAAAGTTAGTCCCGGGACCGAAGTTCATAATGATTCGGTCGTACACCGGCTGTTGTTCCATGAACGGGAGGATTCTGGCCTGCCACGAAATTGCGGGCACAGTCCAATCGGCATTTTGGATGTTCCACAGTCCGCCCGGCGGTAAGGTATTAAAAATGTCATGATAGTTGTGCAAGGCCAGACCATATTGTTTCAGGTTGTTAGAGCATTCATCCGCCGCGCTGCTTCGCGCGCAGCTTGCACGGCGGGTAACAACAGCGCCACCAGAATTCCAATAATCGCAATGACAACGAGCAACTCGACAAGCGTAAAACCATGACGTCGATGAATCAGGACGTACCCCTGATCAAACCTGTACCCCCTGGTTACGTACCCAAGGCCAAGAGCGGCCTACGACCAACGTGCATATCTCCCCAGGTTTGCGAGTGTCAAGCTTTTTGATCAAAGAATTTCAAACAATAACCGTGGCAATAGTAGAATCCATGGAGTGAATATCACACCATATGGACCATGGCCGCCACACAAATCTGCTAGACGCAACGTGCGGCTCGGAGCTCTAATCGGGCAAATTGTGAAAGCATTTCGGTTACATAGATTGGCTACACAGATTTCCGAGTGAAAACCATTCAACGCCAAGTCGCTAAGGCGTATAGACGCAAGGAACATTAATAGAAAAGCCGAAATCCGCGTGTACGCCTCTGCGCTAAATCATTTTCAAGCCTAGAGTCGGCAAAACGGCAAAAGCCGAGGCTACGGGGCCGCGGCATTCACGGGCGGCGACCGTTCCGTCGAGGACTCGGTAAGGACTCCTGCCTTGGCGGCTTGTTCGAGCCGCTCGGCAGCCAAGTTCCACACGTCGGCTAAATCGTTACGTCCCAACTGCTGAGCAACTTTGGCCAATTCACGGCGTACGGCGGCATCGTAAATTTTTTCGAATGCCTGCTCGTGTAATTGCGAGAATCTTTCGCGCAACTTGCGCAACTGGTCAGCTCGTGCTTGTTCAGCCTGACCTTCTTGTTGCCTGCCGGCCCGCAGGAGAGCTTGAGCGTAGCGATGAGCGGTTTCATAGTCGTGAGGTTCCAATTGGGCGGCTCGCGCTGCGGTGGCCACCGCTTTGTCGACTTGGCCTTGCACCAAGTACACGTCGGCGCGCAACAAAAGTGCTTTGGAATGGTCCGGATTTTCAGAAAGGACCTGATCCAGCAATTCGACCGCCCGATCCAAGTTGCTTTGATTATAGTAACACTCGGCACGAAGCACTTCGCGATTTACGGAAGGAACCGCTTGCTCAAGGACTTTCTGCGCTTCGGTATAGTCGCGTTGCTTCACCAGACATTCAGCCAACTCCAACAGCACCTCATCGCGTTCCTGTTGAGAAGGGTCGCGGCGCAGGCATTCGCGGTACGCAGCTATCGCTTGATCGAACACCTCGTAGTCTTTGTTCATCAATCCAAGCAACCGCCACGGCCTCGGATCATAAGGTGCCAGCGTGGCGACTTGCTTCAGGTGGTATTCGGCGTGGTTGACAGCACCCAAATCGTAATAGATCACAGCTAACCAACGATGCGCATCGACATTTTGCGAGGAAAGTTGAACAGCTTGCTGCAAGAGTTTCTGGGCTTCCAGCGGTCGACCCAAGCCCACCAACGCCTCGCCTTGAGCCACCAATGTCCAGGAGCGCAGTTGGACGTCGCCCGGTAAGGCATCCAGTTGCGACAGTGCTTCGGCGTATTTCTGGGCTTTGTTTAGCAAAGCCGCTTCCAGAATCAAAACGTGGACCTGGTAATTGGGATAGGGACGGATGAGGTCGACAAGCTGTTGGCCTGGGGCAACGAGCCCATCGTTGATGAGTCGCCAAGCACGCTGCACGGTTCGTGGCACCGCTGCTTCAGCCGCTCGGCGAAATTGATCGGCTAATTGCGATTGACCACGCTGCTCGTAATAGCGGGCCATAGCCTCCAAACTGGGCTGATGCAACGGATCGAAGCGTAGAGCACTCCGCCACCAGGTAGCTGCATCGTCAAGCAGTCCCTGGGCAGCCAAGGTGTCCCCCACCAGGAACCGCAATTCTGGATCATCCGGTTTCGTGATCACCTGGCGTTGGAGATTATAGAACTTTTCCGAACGTGCCGTGATTTCTCGGCTCAGCGTCAAATGCTTTTCAGCTAATTCTGCTTTGCCGGCCGCTGCATATGACTGTCCTAATGCTTGGTGGAGGTCGGCGCCGTGGGGCCAGATAGCGACAGCTTTTTCCAACAGCGCAATGGCTCGAGCGTGATCCCGCTGATACTGGGCGATGTCGGCTGAAAGCTTCAGCACTTTAGCCTGCGTTTCCGGCGGCAGTTCGTGCAGTCGAACTTCGGCCAAAGCGCGCTCCGCATCATCGATCCGTCCAGACCGATAAGCACATTCAGCTCGGCCCAAATGCGACCGTCCCGAAGCTCGTCCCAGCTCGACGCACCGAGCAAAGCATTGCTCGGCTTCCTCGATTCGATTAGCTTTGACGAGCAAAATTCCGAGTGCCTCGAGGGCGGAAGCCTCGTCGGGATGGTACTTCAATAACTCTCGCAGTTGCTGTTCTGCCGACGCCGGATCGTTGAATTCGTCGTATGCCTCAGCCAGCATCAGGCGCGGCTCGACGGCTGTCGAACGCCACTGAATCCAATAATGGAGACATCGAATCGCCTCTTTTACGTCGTGGTTTGCCCAGTAACCGTGGGCTAAGGCTTCGTAAATCTCTTCGGCGGCCTCGTCAGGTAACTCCTTTTGAAACATGGCCAGAAGTTGCTTTTCGACATCATGAAAGCGCCCCACCTGGGCGTGTAAGAGCAAGCGTTGGCGTTCGATATCTTCAGCATCCCAACCGCGATCGGCTGCGGCACGCAACTGCGGTTCAATTGCATCCAGCTTTCCACTACGGCGGTATGCAACCGCCAAGCGGTACCGTGGCTCAGCAGCATCCGGCAATCGACGAGCAGCATAGTGGAACCAAGCGATCGCTTCGTCGAAGCGCGACGCCGCAAGAGCCGTGCGCCCAGAACGCATGGCATAGACATAAGCCATCCGGGAAGCCGCGGGCCCAGCTCCCACTACAACTACCCCCAGGCCTAAGACCAATAGGGCAGCGCGCAACGCAGAACGCTTTCTGATCGGATCGCCGTGGGTGTTGCTAGCAACGTTACGGCCAACAATCCCGGCGGACGTTTCTGAGGGCAACAGGCGGGCCCCTTTGCGCCACGTTAACCACCGAATCATGCCGGGCGGTTCCCGAAAAACTTGAAATAGCGCCAAATGACAAAACAAGGCTGGCTCGGCCAGCCTTGTTTACCACATCCACCAGCACCCGTCACGCGAATGCCTTATCGTGCTCGTCGCACGGTGAACGTCTAAGAAAAACCGCTAGTCTTTTAGGTCAAACAAAAAATCGTTACCGGACTCTTGAACATGGGCTTCTAGACCGCTGGTGTCGGGGTTCGCATATCTGGTAGGCAGTTCGTTTTTCGCCTCCTGCGACGCTGCCTTCATCGCTTCTGCTCCCTTGGTTTGAGCGTACATTTTCATCATGTCTTCAGGCGTAAGCTGTTCGACCGGTTTACTTGCATCCATGCTGGGCCCCGAGATCTTTGAGATCCCAACCTTGGCTTTGCCGATCGGCGCGCCGGGGCGCCCGCCGGTGGTCAGCGTAAAGCGGCCATCTTGGCCCGTAATCCCCGTTGCCACCTGCTTATCCGGGAAAACCAAAGTGACGGTAGCTCCAGCCACAGGGGCGCCGTTATATTGCACCAACCCGCCGGCAGGCACGAGTTGCGGTCCCCCACCTCGGTTACAACCTACCACCAAGAGCAAACCCATCGCTCCTAACCATGCACGCATCGTTCCGCTTTGCCACAACATGATCATCGCCTCCTCGTGCGGCACATGCTGCGGTCAGAAAACCGCCGCTTTCGTTATCCTGCAATGCGCACTCACCCGGGCTGAACTAATGCTGGTTACGAAGGCGGAAGCAAATATGCGGGAGTATCGCCCCAGCCTTGTTTCTATTATCCAGCCCGAACGCACGTTGATGCACTCAGCGGTCTTGCCGCAGACCTATCAAAACGCATTCTGCTGAATTGCTCTCCCGTCGGCACGTCCACCCAAAAATTGGTAGGTTAGGTAGTCAATATTCGCGTTGATGAAGTGGACGCTTCCGTCACCCAGCAAGAATTGGGCGCCGCCTTTGTGCCGCGATCGGAAGCCCCACGAAAGATTCCAGTTGTTCTTGCGCCAGCATTGCGGGAACGGATAATTCCGCTGTTGCGCATCCTGCTGGCTGGTCGCACATGTCGTAAACGTGTTGACCGGTACGGAGGTTGACGCATGAGCATTGCCCATCCCGTTGTAATGGAACATGCCGCCGACATGATCGTGGCACCGCTGGAGAATCTCGCCCACCAAAATCACCTGGGACGTACCATCCAAGATCGCGCTGAGATTCATCTTGCCGTCAAAGCCCATGCGGCCAAAAACCCCCGACACGTCTTCTTTGCGCCAGGTATTGCCATGATCGGCATTCCACGGCAGCGCTTCAAAATGGAAGCCGTTAATTTGCATAAACGGGTTGCAATTTCCGTCGGCTGATGGAGTGCGCTGCGAACCTAAGCTTCCGCAATAACTGGTTTGAGCCCAATCGTTGTTCAGCACGGCGTCGCCCTCGTCCGAAGGACACATGGCATACGGCATCGGAGTCTGGCGCAGACGTTCTCCCGTCGCTGGATTGACGATCGAGTTAAATCCTACAACGTTAAAGTTAGTCCCGGGACCGAAGTTCATAATGATTCGGTCGTACACCGGCTGTTGTTCCATGAACGGGAGGATTCTGGCCTGCCACGAAATTGCGGGCACAGTCCAATCGGCATTTTGGATGTTCCACAGTCCGCCCGGCGGTAAGGTATTAAAAATGTCATGATAGTTGTGCAAGGCCAGACCATATTGTTTCAGGTTGTTAGAGCATTTCATCCGCCGCGCTGCCTCCCGCGCAGCTTGCACGGCGGGCAACAACAGCGCCACTAAAATCCCAATGATGGCAATAACGACCAAAAGTTCGACTAGCGTAAATCCCAGACACTTCTCAGTGCGACCTCTCGACATAGTAACACCTCCCAAGCAACACCCATGAAATAAAAAACTCACGATCCACCCCGTCCATCAATATAGCTGTGCGGTCCGAAAAAAAGCAACGCCCTTGGGTGGACTTTAGCAGATAAATCCTGATGTAAACTGCGACTTCCTCCCCTGATGGGGAAATGAACAAAAGCCGCGCGTAGAATCGGAACAGCAATTCTCGCAAGATCTATAATCCTATTGGTACTCTTCAGACGCACCAAAGAATGGGTCGGCCTGCGCCGTGACGGATCTCAGTAGTGCTAGGATTCGCTCGTCAGTTCTCCGGTTCGCTCGAACGGACCGGTGGTTGTGACGGGTCGCGAAATCGGAACGCTATCCACCGGCAGGCGATGCCAACGACAATAAGTTGCCAGGCCGGAAGATCGACATTCGTAGCGAATACGAATCCGACGCGTTGCGGCAGGTACTTAGAAAACTCTGGGTCGGCCTCCTGCAGCCAGAATAGTGCTTCCTTTGCGGCCAACCCTATCACAAGCCCGCAGCCGACGAGCAACAGCACCGACCCGAACCAAGCTCGAGCTGGTTTCGGCAGCCAAGAGACCGTCAACATTGCCGGCGGTAGGAGAAACACGAGCCAGGCCAAGTGGCACGAAATCAAGGCTTGCAACGGAGGAGCGCAACCCCACGGTCCGCACAAAGCGTGTCCCCAATCGCCAGGGATATGAGCAAGCGAGAGTGCACCATAAAGCGCTCCGCTCCACGCCAGAAGGCCCACTGCCCACCGAACTCTTAGGCCGTAAGTTGCTACAGTGCGCATAAGCATTGGTTTGGGCCTCGTATGCATGGATAAAGCCGTCTTCCGTAACGTCCGCCCTTACAACCAATCGTCGATCTTGCCGCGGGTGTCGTATTCGGAATTCTGCCTTATTTCGCGACTTTCCTTGCCGTAACAAACGCACTTTATTCCCAAGCCGGAAACCTTTCTCGATGAGCCCGAAGATCCCGCTTGTTGTGCAGCGCGTTTGTTGATTTCGAAATAACACATCCAACAAAGTCGTCTTCCCATGCTGCTGCCGGGGATCCGCCGGCGGATCGATTGAACGGTTTTGTTGGTGTCATTAGCGATATGTCGCACCAATATGGCGCCTCTTCGTGGGCTGCAATACAAAATAGTTGATGGTAAAGCCGTCAAAGCGTTACAGCCTTACCCCTGCCCAGAAGTGTTGCCTAACGAGTAGGTCAAAATACGGGAGCTCGCCGTGGAATCATTACCGCAACTCGGTGAAGCCACGTGTTCGGCAAGCGCCGCGACTTCGGCCCGAGCACACCGGCGATGGAACGCAGTGGTTTGCTTAGCGGCCATCGGCGGATTCATACTTGCTATCGTGTACGGCGGGCGTTGGGTGTGGCAAAGGATGCCCACTGGTTCGCCACCTGTTTTCTCAATGGGGCCGCCGTTTGATTTGACGACGGTGACAATCGACCCAAATGAGATTCTACCGGGCGGTCCGCCCAAAGATGGCATACCAGCGCTGACAGAGCCAAATTTCTGTTCAGCGGACAAGGCTGCGTTCTTAGCGGATAACGATCGCATCATCGGAGTGGTGCTGAATAACGAACCACGAGCCTATCCGCTTTTTATTCTCAACTATCACGAGATTGTTAACGACAGGGTAGACAACGTACCGCTGGCCGTCACCTATTGTCCACTTTGTGATTCCGCCGTGGTCTTCGATCGCCGAACGCCGCTTGGGGAACGGCAGTTTGGCGTTTCCGGTTTACTTTATAACAGCAATCTGCTGATGTACGACCGAGGTGGCCAGGCAGAAAGTCTTTGGTCGCAAATGATGACCCAAGGTGTGTCCGGTCCTGGGGCGCGTGTCCAGCTTCAAACTCTTCCGGTGGAACTTACCACGTGGAAGTCATGGCGGGCGCGCTACCCGAACACGCGTGTGCTAACACCGGAGACCGGCTACAACCGGCCCTATCATCATCAGCCCTACACCGAGTATTTCCGTACCGACCGCTTGATGTTTCCCGTACGGGGAGCAAGCCCGAAGCTGCCGCCCAAGACGCCGGTCTTAGGCGTGTGGAGCCAGACGGCCGCGCGTGCCTATCTGGCCAGCGCATTGTCGACCGAACAACCAGAAATCACTGACGTACTCGACAATAAACAAATCATCATTGCGTTAGACACTTCTGGCGGCAACCTACGCGTCGTACGCGCTGATAAAGATCTTTCGTGGATGTATGCCTTCTGGTTTGCCTGGTCCGCGTTCCGGCCCAATACTACGGTCTATGGTGAGTCCCAGGATGGACAGGTGCAGGCGGTACCCAAGACAAAAGCTCCTCCCCAACAGTAGGGGCACCGCGTTTGATTTACTTCCGTCGCGTGTGAGTCATTGACAACACCGAGAATTCTCCAAAACCGCGTGTACGAGAAGCTTATTCCAGCAAAGCTGCTCACGAAAAAACGCTTGGAATGGCAGTATACCGTTAAAGCAACGCAAAGGCGCAGGGGCGCAAAAAAAAACGCAAATCAAAGAGCTGAATCGAATCTTTAACCGTGCATCGTTGCAACGTTGCTTTTTCATAAGGGGTTCTTTTCGCGGCCGGTCGCCTTTTTCCACGCCGATATGGGCTACGGTAAAATAAGCACGTCTTTACCAATAGTTGTCCGAACCGAGGCACATTGAGCTACCGAGGGGAAAAGGCAATGCGATTGATGCTACGTGTATCGGTGGTGGCTCTTGGTCATTTAATCCTTTGCATTCGGCTCACGGCACAGTCGCCACCCACCGACTGGGTCGACCCGGCAACCGGTCATCGTGTCGTTCGATTGTCGGGCGACGAAGGGGGCGCAAGCTTGTACTTTCATCAAAACGCCTATACACCCAAAGGTGATAAACTCGTATTCAACTCTCCATACGGGATCGTTTCGGTTGACATTACGAATTTGGGACAAGGACCGGTCCAGCGAGAATTAGTGGTAGCGGGCGCCCGAGCCATCGCGACTGCGTGGCGTACACCGGATGTGTATTATCGACGCGGTGGCGTGCTTTATGCGACGAATTTGGAATCGAAAGAAACGCGAATGATAACCCAAGCGCGAGGCAACGTCATCAACGCGGATGAAACGCTGCTGGCAGCGATCGTGTTCGACCCAGACGCGCCGCGGAAAGTCCAAGAACTCGGCATTCCTATGTTGCTTACATCCCAGTGGGTACGGCGCGACGAACCACCGGGACGTTTGCGTCCCGGTGGTCGCTCGCTCGCGTTGTTGATCACGGATCTTACCACAGGCGAATCGCGCAAAATCCATTACTCAACCGAGTGGCTTAACCACTTACAGGCATCGCCCACCGACCCTCACCGGTTGCTGTTCTGCCACGAGGGAGCTTGGCATCAAGTGGACCGCATATGGACGATTCGCACGGATGGCACCGACTTACGATTGCTGCACACACGTACGATGCTCTATGAAATCGCCGGGCATGAATTCTTTTCCTACGACGGAAAGTGGGTGTGGTATGACCTTCAAACCCCACGTTCTCAAGAATTTTGGCTGGCCGGTGTCCACTTGGAAACCGGAGAACGGGTCCGGTATCCCATTACTCGCGAACAGTGGTCCGTTCATTACAACGTTTCGCGCGACGGCAAACTGTTCGCCGGTGATGGGGGAGGACCTAGTAGCGTGGCCAACCAAACACCGCTGCCAAATCCCCGGCGACTCGATCCGCCAGCCAATGGGCAGTGGATTTACCTGTACATCCCTTCCGAAGAGGCTTATCAAACAATACACGTCAAGGGCGAGCCGGTTAAGATTGGTAGCTTAAAAGTGCGGCGGCTTGTCGACCTATCGCGCCACGATTATTCCCTGGAGCCCAATGTGACGATCACCCCGGATAATCGCTGGGTGGTATTCCGATCGAACATGCACGGAAGCGGACATGTTTATGCCGTGCAAACGGTGCCTGTGCAGGAATAGATGAACGCAATGGCGCAATGGCTAAAGTAACGCAAAGGCGCGAAAGCGCAGGGGGCGCAACGGTTAAATCAACGCAAAGGCGCAGAGCCCGAGTGGAGCAGTTGCTTAGTCCAGTAGTTCCCATATCGTGAGCGTGCGTGTGCCAGGCGGCAATTCGTGATGGGTTATTCGGCCGCTTGGCCAATGTAGCTCAAGACGCTGGGCCTGGTCACCCGCTGGAATCCCCCAATCAAGCCGTTCGTCATGATCGGACAAATAGCTTACGCCGCTTTTGACAAGTCGCAACAGGCGTCGTCCTTGGCGCGTTACTAAGTACGCATGAGCTCCGATTGCGTTACGATTGGACCGGCGCCCAATCATCTTCAGCCGAAACATGCCATGTTGCGTTGGTGTATCATTACGCAGCACCGCCATCGCCTCGTGGTTGTTGGTCATCACCAGATCCACGTCCCCGTCTTCATCGAGATCGCCCAGGGCGAGCCCGCGGCCCGCGTGGGGAGTAGAAAAGTAACTACCTTTTGGAAACTCATAGCGCACATAGCGTTGTCCACCTTCATTGATCAGCAATACCGGCAATTGCAAGAACGGCGCATTACGCGGGTAATTGATCACATGTCCGTTGTTAATCAGTATGTCTTCATCGCCATCTCGATCTATATCGAGAAAGGCTGTGCCAAATCCGACAAACAATCCGCCTAATGCAGTTACTCCCGTTGCGCGACTAACATGTAAGAACTGTCCTCCCCCCTCATTGCGATACAGCGCAAAGGACTCTACTTCGAAGTTGGCCGCCCAAATATCCGGGCGGCCATCCAAGTTGTAATCGGCTAGATCCACACCCATGCTGCCATTGGGTGTTCCGCGGTCATCGACAGCCACACCCGAAAACACCGCACATTCCCGCAGCTTGCCACTTGCCTCGCGAAGCTCATTGACATATAAGAAATTCTCTGTCGTGTCATTTCCAACATAGATGTCCGTATCACCGTCCAAATCAATATCACCCACTACAACTCCCAAGCCTTTCCCATCCGGGCGCAAGCCCCACGCTGAGGATTGGTCACTGAAGGTACCATCGCACTCGTTGCGCCAAACCTGGTCCGGCAGTGGTGAGAAGACTTTCGGTGGGCAAATATCGACTAATTCGGGACGCGGCCCCACACACCGCGGGTGATTATTGAACGACCAATTCACATAATGGGCCACGTACAAATCCAGCCACCCGTCGTTATCGAAATCGCCCCATGCTGCGGCACTGCTCCACAGCGAATCGACAAGGTTGGCCTGCTGGCCGATTTCAACGAAGGTGCCATCGCCTAGATTATGCCACAATTGAAGGCCGCCATAGCCGGTCACCAATACATCGGGAAACCCGTCGTTGTCGTAGTCACCTACGAAACTGCCGTGGCTGTAATGAAGAGATGCAAAACCGTTACCGGCCGATTGGCTCACGTCAGCAAACTGCCAGGCGCCGCGATTGCGGAATAGTCGGGAAGGAAGTCCATGAATCTGCTTAGCTTCGAATCCGCCACCTGTGGTGACAAAAAGATCGTACCATCCATCGCGGTCATAATCGACGACAGCCGCTCCACCTCCCAAAGACTCCAGAATCGAGGCATGGCCTGCTTCTCGGCCGTTTTGGTAGACTACTTCGATTCCTAGTTCGGATGTTACATCCGTGAATTCAATCGGAGAGTTGACGCTCCCGGATGGCCTGGGTTCGGTCGAAACCACATCGGCAGACGCTGGTCCCGACCGTCGGCAGGCAAGCGTACATAGCAGTGACACCAGTGACAGGCAGACAACGAGGCACGTAACACAGCGAGTGCCATGCGAACTAGAAAAGCCCCAAGACGCGTTGTTGCAACGAAATTCCATAGACAGCATCGATCCCATCAATTGCCGTTTTGGCCTGCCACGGCGTTCTTGTTCTCCTGGGCGACAACCAGTCGGATATAGTCCAGGCCGAACATATGAGCGGGGACGGCTTGCGGGTGCTTTCCCACAATGACGACTCGTAGACGATGCTGCCCAGCGTTCAGCCGCCGAGGTGGAAAGGTCAACACGCCTGTGGTAACCACGTCGGGATAGTTATATAGATCGATGGGCTCACCGAGTTTGGCGTCGTCGAAGTACAACTGAACGATACCGTAGTCCCGGGCCCTGGTCATAACAACCTCGATGGCATAGTCGCCAGTCTGTTCGACCGGCACAGCCAGTTCCAGGCGGGCACCCGGTGCAGCGCCGGTCCACCACAGTTGGCGATCGCCACTCCACCGATCTTTCGCGAATGGTTTCATATCTTGGGGGCCTACGCTGCCCGCGGATTTTTCAAGTACCACCATCGTTTCGCCTTCGATCGCTCCGGAAACACGCCCGTTCTTCGGGTCAATTGGAGCCGAAGGACCGCGCGGGGGGACCTGCACAGGACTAGCCAAATAGCCGATCAAATCGCGGATCTCATCAAACGATAGCTCGTCTAACAACTTATCAGGCATCAACGATACATCCGACAACTGCCGCTCCTCGATATCTGATTTGGCGATCACAATCGTATCGTTCAACGTGCGCAGCGTTAGCGCGTTGTCATTTTCGTCTTGAACGATTCCGGAATACACGCGTCCGTCGCCTGTGGTAATGACCGTCATGCGATAATCTTTTCCCAACACCGCACTGGGGTCGATGATGTTTTCCAGGATGTAATCCAGATCCGTACGGTTCGAGCCTGTGATATCAGGACCGACCTTGCCTCCATTGCCAAACAAGGTGTGGCAGGAAGCACAGTTTGTATCGAACAGACGGCGACCGTTGCCGAGGTTGGCCTTCCCCAGTACATTGGCGGTAAGTTGTCGTTTTAACTGCTCAATGCGCCTGCGCTTCTCGGCAGGAGTCTGACGAATATTTCCCCACACACTTGCGATTCGCTCTGTGATTTGTTGGTCATTATGTGCCAGTAACTGCCGGATGTGAAAAGCGTGGACGTCGGTACGGGGCAGCGATCCTTTGGCCACGGCATCGAGTAACTGGCGGGCGAACGCTGGGCGGCTGCTCAAGACGCTAATGGCATCCGATTTTTCTTCTACGGAAAGTTCGCCGTAATGCGTCAAAAGCTCAGCAGGCGTGTTGTCATCAGCAAGCGTAGTGAGCGCTTTGAGCACGTCGCGCCGTAGTTGGGTATCGGCCAGAGCGGCGTGCAAAGCCGGAGCTGCCTGCATATCGCGCCCTCGCACCAAAATACTGATCGCACGGCGACGCTCAGCTAATGGTTGCGTAGCGTCGGCTATTACTTGCCGCAACTTGGGGAAGATCCGGCGGTCACCAAAAATCACCGCGATCTGTTCGGTTAGCTGTCGCACCGGCTCATGGATTGACGCCGCAAGTACCGGAAAGGCTGCGGACCAAGCGGATGGCATCGGCACATCGAGCCGACCTTCAAAGGCGCGCAACATTTCTTCCAGGATGCGCTGCTGTTCAGTCGCTTCGGTCGTCGCAGCCAACCGCTGCACTACCAGCTCAAGACCGTTCGGATCGGACGCCGCCCGTCGCACGATCCACCGCGCGACATCGGGGATACGAGCTTGCGATGCTAACTCCAAAGCTTGTTGGGGATTTTGGGCTACAAGTGGTTCCAAGGCATACCAAATAAGCGTGGGAACGTTTGGATCCTTGGCGTCGGCACTATGCTGCAACAGTCGGGCCAGGGTTGTCCATCGTTGTTCGGGCGGCAAGCGTTGCATCGCGGCAGCCAAATAGAGCCGCACCACGGGCGACGGATCGGTTGCTGCCAAACGCTCGAATGCCGCAAGCACTTCCGGTGTAACGTGACGATCCTCGCATGCCAGTTGAATCGCCCAAGCTCGGATATATTCTTCTGCGTCACTCAAAAGTTCCAGCACCAGAGGATCTTCTATCCCTCGCGTCACGTGCAGGCTCCACAATGCGCGAAGCCGTTGCCGCACGTGCGGCGCCGACCGCAACAGCTTCAGCAGTTCCGCGTACCCAGCGTCGGAAATGCCTCTTTCTTGCAACAATCTGCGTGCGGTTCGCACAAACCAATCGTTGTCGTGCAATTGCAACCCAATTAACTGTGTTTCGTCCAAGGCATGAAGATCGACGACACGCCGCTCCGGATCGCCGTAACGAATGCGATAAATGCGCCCACTCGAGCGATCCCAAATCTCTGGGTTGACCCGGTGGCAAGCGTTCTTATCGTACCAATCCATCAGATACACCGATCCATCTGGTCCATACTTAAGATTAATCCCGCGGAACCAGCGATCGTTGGCCAGCAGGAAATCGGGACCGTGCCGTCCCACAAAACCCGATCCTCGACGCTCGAGTATGTCCTGATTGACACGATTCCCGTGAATGTTGTTCATAAAAATGCGATTACGGTATGGAGCGGGCCAGTTATCGCCTAAATAGATCATCGCCCCGCAGTGCGCGTGACCGCCTCCAGCTTGAGCCGTCGCCACAGGAAGTTCGGGTTCATGACCCCACCAGGCATGTTCCGCTATGTTGCCCGAGTAGTGCACATGATCGGCAATCGTAGTGATCTCGGTGTAGGCGTACGTGTCGAAGTGGCGGCCCGCTTGGCGCTGATACCGAGCTCCTTGAATTACATGGTACAGGTGAGGAATTACGCAAGCAGTGCAAAACGCCTGACCGTAATCATCGAAATCTACTCCCCACGGATTGCTCGTCCCCCACGCGAATACCTCGAATCGGTGCTGCAGCGGGTGATAACGCCATATGGCAGCGTTCATGGGAATACGTTGTTCATCCGGTGTCCCGGGTTTGCCAACACGCGAATGCGTGAATACTCCATGGCAGCCATATAGCCAACCGTCGGGGCCCCAAATAAACGCGTTAAGGGTTTCGTGAGTATCCTGGTAACCAAACCCATCCAACAGAATTTGCGGCGGACCATCGGGGCGGTCATCGCCATCGCGATCGGGAATGAACAACAAATAGGGTGCTGCACCTACCCATACCCCGCCAAAACCTACTTCCAAGCCGCTAACCAGGTTCAAACCCTCCATGAAAACGGTTCGTTTGTCAGCCTGTCCGTCGCCGTTGGTGTCCTCCAAAATCACGATCCGATCGCGGCCCTGCCCTTCTGGTGCGCGTATCGGATAATTATGCGCCTCGGCTACCCAAATTCTTCCGCGTTCATCGATGGCCAAGGCAACCGGCTGATGTACATCCGGCTCCGCGGCAAAAAGGTCGACCGAAAAACAATCCGGCACCGTCATATAAGCAGCCGCCTCTCGGGCCGGCAAACCCGATGCCATAACACGATACGGTTTGGGTTGTGCGGCTTGATAAGCAGCTTCATCTACCTGAGCCGTATGATGCAATAACAGATTAGCCCCTTTCATCCCCCCCACGAGAATGTCCAACAGTTGGTCGCCGTTGACATCGGCCACCGTTACTTGCCGCCCTATGCCAGCCTGGTTGTCCAACTGATACGGCACCCACTCGACGTCGTGTCCGTGCCGCACCAATCGGAACCAGTACACCACAGCCGGCGCATCCCACATCGAAGCTTGCCGGTGATGCGACCAAAAGGTCTTTCCGGTAATGATATCTTTCAGTCCATCCCCGTCCAAATCGGCAAGAGCCACGCTATGCAATTCCGTGAAAACCACGCCATAGCGATTTTCTTCCGGTTTTTGACCCATAATAAGATGTCTTTGGAAAGTGATATTGTCTTTTTCGCGACGTTGTTCGAACCATGCCAAGCCATAGCCGTGCGCGTCGAGGCTCGTGATCACGTCATTGTCCCCATCGCCGTCGACATCGTACGCATACATCTCGGCGCCGCCGGCTTGAGTAAACGGATACGGGTGTAGCGTCCACACTGGATCGCCTTCAAGCGACGCCGGCTGCTCGAACCAGCCGTCTTTCATCAGAATATCGATCCGGCCATCACCATTGATGTCGCCCGCTCCCAAACCATGGCCGAACCTTTCCGGAGCGATTCGCTGGCTGATGCGGTGGAAACTCCATGGTTCAAAAGGTTTTTCTGGGTTCCACGTCGCGTAGCCGAACCAACCATCGTGCGTACACAACAATTCGGGCCGTTCCTCACCGATAATCTGCAACCACTGTGGGGCTTCGTTAGCCACACTGGAGAGCACTTCATAGCGAGGCCACGGTTGCTGCCAACCATCCGGACCCGGATTACGAAAAACCAAGGCAGGTGTGCCCGGGAAGCCAACGAACAAAACATCGGGCCAACCATCGTTATCAAAATCGTAAACCCACGCAAAGAAACTGTCGGCATAGGCCTCGCGGTTCTGCGCTCGAGCCGGATAGATCTCGCGCGACTCAGTCCATTGTGGCCCACGGTACCAGTACGGCCCATAAACAAGATCTACATGACCGTCCCGGTCGATATCTCCCACTGCTGCCCCCTCGGAGTAGTAGACATCGGTCAGTTGAATCCTCTCGAAGGTGTGTAACGTCCGAAGCGATGAACCTGGCTCCTGTCCATGCGTAAACAGGTTGCCCGATAAAGCTACGAATAATGCACCGGTCAAAGCAATCGCGGTCGAGGGCACATTCACCAGCCATGGTTTGGTCTTACTCATCGCATGAATTCCTCTGGGAAAATGGTCCCGGCAATCAGTCCTCGGCACGACACTGATCTAAATTTCCCCCAAACTAAACCGCACGACTGTTTTCTGCAACCAGGATTCGTATTAGGATGAAATACTCGGGCGGTGACTGGACCACCTCAAAACACCGGAAGAATTGCCGAAGAAAGACCACAGATACGCAATCCCATTCTCTGCTTAGTTTCCTTTTACGCCTTTCCATTAGCCCTGTTCTATCCTAGGTCGCAAATAGTCCAACGAAGGAAGCGCTGAGCAACCGACTGCCGCGCGAAACGATCAGACGGTAGCGCGGTTGTCTAGTAGTGATTCGTTCGATACGGCGTTTTCCGTTGCTCCGTGCCCTTTGTGTCTCCGTGCGCAACTCCAGCGTACACACCACCGACCACGAGCAGAACCCTGAGCTTAGCGAAGCAATTTCGGCGCCTGTGCTTGATACCTTCCGACTTTTCTAAAAGTTCCGGTGGAAATACGCTGACTTATGAAGAGGTCCTCCAGGTACTTTGCTGCATCAGTCGCGCAAGATTCATACCCAGCGACCACGATCGCACCGGCGGAAAGCTTTTCGACGCAGATAGAGCACGGCTGCTGTTGGCCTCTTACGGTTCTGAGCGCCGCCGTAAAACCAACACCACGTCCGACAGCGTGTCATCGAGCGATAGCGGCTTATCCAACTCATACCAAAAATCGAATACGTCGCACAATTCCCAAACAACACATGACCGGAGCAGGTTGCGCATTTGTCGAGCTGAATAGGTGCGCATAAAGAATTCGTCTTGTATTCTAAGAAGGCGTCGTGGTGTGCGAACCAGTAAGCTAATGCGCAACTTTTCGCGGCGGCGTCGGCGACAGGACGCTACAACCCGAAGCGTATACGTAACCGCGAGCCGTCCTCTTCTTGCACGCCATCGTTCGATACAGGTTTCGTCCGCGTCCGGTGGCAGCAGATGTAAACCGAGAACGTAAGTCCCGCCGGGCCGGACAGCCTGTGCCACACAAAGCAGGTGTCGACGCGCTTGCTGTTCGGTAATCAAGTGTCGGAAAGTATTCATTGTGCAAAAAGCAGCATCAACACGGTTCGACAAGGAGAACTCTGTCAGGTCGGCACAAAATAGTTCCGCCTGGAGATTAGCCTTTTCCAACCGGCGCCGCGCATAAGCCAAGGCCGGTTGACTGGCATCGAACGCCCACAGTTTATAGCTCTTGCGCGCTAGGGCTCGAACGAGCCTACCTGTTCCACAACCGGGTTCCAAGAGCTTCTGCACCGGACCTTTTGCGTATCGCCGAAAGGCCCCCTCCAAGAATCGTACCTCGCGCGCCGTTTCGTCACGAAATGCCACATCATAATACTGGGGTAGATCGTACCACGATGCGCGAAGTATTTTTGTTGCCATACTGATCGCTTGTAGTGGAATTTCCGGCCACGATCAGGGCCGCTACTGGACACGGCCACTTAGTACCGATTGCCATCCAGGTCGGTGTGCTCGACAGGGGCCATCGTCGATTTCCGCATCACGGAGTCTTCTTACGGCTCGAGTCGTACGCGGATCTTCGGCGGGTGTTGGAGGGTTTGGTAGATCAAGCAGTACCGCTCAGCGATCTCAAGTAGTCGTTGCCGATCTTCCGACGTGCCATCGCATTGCAATGATACTTTCACATCGATGCCGGGAATACCTACCGGTACATTGCGATCCAGGCCAAGAGTACCGCGAAAATCGTACAATGCTTCGGCTTCGATCGTTCCTTCGTGAATTTTGAGACCGCGAGCAGCAGCCACGGCACTCAGCGTTACTCCAAGGCACGCCACCAGAGCGTCGAGCAGCATGTCGGCAGAGCAGTACGAGGTTTCATCGCCTCCGGCCGCCGGATGCAAGGCCGAATAAAGGGTGCCTGCAAAAGTTTCTACCCGGCAGCCGATGGTGTCAGGAACCAAGCGTCCGCGCGATGAAAAACGCACAACGGCTCGCGATGGATCCTGGCGATATGCTTCTTTAATCGGCAGTTGTCGCTCGCGGATTTGCTCAGCAAAAACCATGAATCATTCTCCTCTAGGTTCGTCCGGTTCCTGACGCTGTTTCCAAAGGCGGCGATCATAGGCAGCGATAAGGTCGCGGTGCCGCAGCAGCCCAGAAAGTTCTCCGTGTTTATTCACCACCGGTAATTCGTCGACATTGGTACTGATGAACTTATTCAGCGCCGAATTAAGGTCTTCATCCAACATTAAGACAATAGCCGGAGAACGCATAACATCGGCTGCAACCGTGAGGGGCCAAACGGTTTGGTCGTAAATATACGAACGGACGTCATCGGCTGAGAAAAAGCCGACCAGTTGTCCCTGTGAGTCTACAACGGGAAATACGTGCTGTCGCGTGGTCGTCAACACCTGGAGCACATCGGCTAGCCGCATGGAGACCGGTATCGTAATGGGCGCCTCTGTACTGGAACAGGCTTCGGCCACGGAAATATCTTCCAGGAGATCCGCGATCAGTTCACCACGATGGGCTGGTGAGTCGCGACGACTGGGCACTTGGCTGCGATAAAGTTTCCAGGGCAAGCACAACACGAAACACACGATCGACACGAGCAGGCTTGGCAGCAATAGGCCGTAATCACCCGTCATCTCGGAAACCATTATGATGGTCGAAATCGGCGCATGGCCAGCACCGGCAAAGAAGCCGGCCATGGCAACCAAACCAAACGCTTCGGGCGTCTGAATCCACTCGGGAAAGTGTTGCTGGAACCATTTGCCGACAGCTAACCCCAAGCAACCTCCGATGACGATAGAAGGGCCGAAAACTCCGCCGGATCCTCCCGAACCGATGCTCAATCCCGTTGTCACCATCTTACCGAAGGCCACCGCTAAGAGTATCACAATGGGCACGGACTGAGCATTGTCCAGTCCTTGTTGCAGGATGCCGTAGCCGATCGAAAGCACCGACAGCACGCGTGGGTCATCCAACAGTTGGAACAAAACCAGCCCCACGAGGCAAGCAAGAAACGCACCTAAGGCGGGTTTAAGCGCGCGGGGAACACTGCGGATGCGGGTGAACATGTCGTGTACGGTGTAAAAGACCGTTATGTGGAAGATTACGGCCACTGCCAACACCAATGCTAAGACGGCATACGCCCACAGTTCGGATAACGAATTCAGTGAGTAATGTAGTCCAGAGCCGAATAGGGGAGTGAAACGCATCTCGGGGGGCACGGTCAAACAGTAGGTGGCATAAGCCGTAATCGAGGCTATTGCCGCGGGAGGCAGCACATCGGTTTCTAAGTCAGAGCTGCTATAGAGGATTTCAGCGGCGAACAATGCACCAGCCATCGGCGCTCGAAAAACGGCCCCCACACCTGCTCCCATACCGGCCGCCAGCAAGATGCGCCGATCACGTATCGGCAACCGTAGCCACGTTGCCATGAACGAACCGAATCCAGCGCCAATTTGCGCGATCGGCCCTTCGCGTCCCCCGGAACCGCCCGTGCCCAACGTAAGGGCTGAAGCTACGGTCTTGATGATCGGGACCTGCGGGCGCAAATATCCCTTGCGCCTATGAAATGCGTCGATTGCCGAATCGGTACCGTGTCCAGCGGCTTCGGGTGCAAACCGGTTTACCAGAAATCCCGAAAGCAGACCACCGGCTACAGCCACCACCAGGAGCAACCCCGGTTCAAATGGGCTCTGTAGGCTTTGAAACAGAATTGGCTCACCGCGAACCTCCAGTGGATGATATCCGGCCACAGCGCGCAGAGCCACCGCGCTGACAGCGGCAATGGCCCACTGAAAAACGACAGCGCCGGAGCCAGCCATACATCCGACCAGTAAAGAAAGCACTAGCCATTTGCTTGGAGTCTTCAAATCAATCTCAGCTAACCACCTACCCAGTTGTCTCCCACCGATATTTGGCATGTAGTACCATTCCTCGATCTGTTATACGCACCGAGCTTGGCTCAAACCTGGACGGAAATCCCATCGTGTATTTTCGGTCATCGCGCCCCGTTTCGGAGAGCAAGGATCGGATCGGGTTTTCGCGTTAACCCCTTCGGTACGAGCCGCCCACAGAAGGGACTATCCACGGACAGGCTCGCGGCCAGCTTTTTCCTATGCTATGCCGGCCCGACGGTGCCGGACAGCAAACCCCTGCCGAGTTGGTGTGCGCCTCGTCCGTTGACCCAGCATGAGTACGTTGTACACGGAATCTGTTTTCCATTGGCCTTTGATTAATCGCGCAGACGGCTTAGCTGCCCGGTTACCATCGATTAAGGAACATCAGCATGCTTGGCATCATTCTCGTTGCGCGGTTGACGATTTCCCGTGAGCTTTGGTTTTTCCACCACCGGCTGGCAGTTAGATTGCTTGACTTGCTCCTGCCATTCGGCGATCAACCGAAGGGCTTCCAAAGGCGTCAATTGTTCGATCTGGATTTGCCGGATGGCGTCCAAAACGGGATGCGGCATGGGACTAAAAAACGTCAGTTGCACATAACCGGATGATCGCGAAGTGCGACGGGCCGTCGCCTTGGGCCGCCCTTGTTCGTCGAGATGTTCATTCTCTAAAAAATTCAGGACCTCCTTGGCTCGCTCATTGACTTCGCGCGGCACGCCAGCAAGTCGCGCCACATGAATGCCGTAGCTCTTGTCAGCTGTTCCCGGAACGATCTTGTGAAGGAACACTACCTGGTCTTGCCACTCGCGCACCGCAACCGTCAGATTCCGAAGACCACTTAGGCTATACGCCAAATCCGTAAGTTCATGATAATGTGTAGCAAAAAGTGTACGGCAACCAATTCGGTCATGGAGGTACTCGGCGATAGCCCAGGCGAGTGACACGCCGTCATAGGTACTGGTCCCTCGTCCGATTTCGTCCAAAATGACCAAACTGTGCGGCGTTGCCAGGTGCAAGATGCGCGCCGTTTCCGTCATTTCCACCATAAAGGTACTTTGCCCTCGCGCCAGTTGGTCGCTAGCCCCTACGCGCGCAAAAATGCGATCGGCGATACCGATGGTTGCTTGTCGAGCCGGAATAAAGCTTCCCATCTGGGCCATCAACGTCAAAAGAGCCACTTGCCGGATATACGTGCTCTTGCCCGCCATGTTCGGCCCGGTAATGAGCAGCATGGTCCCGTTGTCTGCTCCCATGTGCGTGTCGTTCGGTACGAAGGTACCCTCGGGTTCTGTTACATCCAGCACAGGATGTCGCCCGTCGAGAATTTCTAATACTGGTTCGGCTACGATTTTCGGCCGGCAGTAACGCCGTCGATGGGCTAATTCGCCGAGCGCCAGGAGCACGTCGGCTTCGGCTAAAGCTCGAGCATTCTGCAACAATTCTTTCGCTTTACACGTAGCCGTCTCACGAAGTTGTTCAAATATTTCAAATTCTAACTCTTTTGCTCGTTCATCGGCAGTGAGAACTTGCTCTTCATATTCTTTCAACTCGGGTGTGATATATCGTTCCGCGTTTTTTAGGGTCTGCTTGCGGATATAATCTGCTGGAATCTTATCACGGTGAGCATTGGTTACTTCGATATAAAATCCAAAAATTTTGTTATAACCCACTTTTAGATTGGCAATGCCTGTGCGTTGGATCTCCTGCGCCTGATATTTTGCGATCCATTGTTTGCCCCCGTGTGCTAACGAGCGTAGGCGGTCCAGTTCGGCATGGTAGCCAGGGCGAATAAAACCACCGTCACGAGCCTGAACGGGGCATGCATCCTGAAGAGCCGCCTGCAGTTCATCGCGAAGCGCTTCCAGCGGATCCATCCGCTGAGTAATAGCCTGGAACAACCGAGCATCAAAGGGGCGAAGTTGTTCGATGAGCGGAGGCAATAGAGCCAGAGCTTTTCCGACGGCCTGTAGATCCCGTGGGGTGGTGCGTCCGGTGGTTACTCGTGCTACCAAGCGTTCCAGATCGGGCAATTGGGTGAGCAGCCGCCGTACTTCGGCACGCTGCGTAGGGCACGCCACGCACTGGGCAACAGCATCCAGTCGCTGCTCGATCGCCGCTCGATCGGCCAAAGGAGAGGCGAGCCAGTCGGCTAGTAATCGCGACCCCATGGCGGTCACCGTCTGATCGAGCACCCAGAGCAGCGAACCTTCGCGCCGCCCTTCATGAAGCGTCCGTGTCAGCTCCAAACTACGCCGAGTCGCGAGGTCCAATTCTAAAGCCGTGGAGGATCGATAAGGTAAGAGTCGATCGATATGGACCAGTGACGTCCTTTGCGTCTCTTTTAAGTAATCGAGCACAGCTCCGGCGGCCCGAATCGCCGGTCGATCCCGATCCGTAAAGCCAAAGCCCTCTAAGGTGCTCGTGCCGAACTGAGTGGAAAGCGCCGTAACGGCTGACTCGAACGAGAAGGCCCAAGGCGGGCGGCGCGTCACCGCTATTTGGGGATCCACGCCAGGCGGTATGGGCCCATCTTCCACCAAGAGCAATTCACGAGGAGCAATCCGCGCTAAGTGGTCCGGTAAGGTGTCGGGCGATAGAACCATCGCCCAAAACCGGCCTGTCGAAAGATCGCACCATGCCAAGCCACTTAAGCGTCCATCGGCATCGGATCGAGCCGCCTCAACCCAAGCTGCCAAGTAGTTGGGTTCCCGCGGATCCAACAGCCCATCGTCCGTTAAAGTACCTGGCGTGACGAGGCGCGTCACTTCGCGACGCACCAACCCTGTGGCTTTCCGCGGATCCTCGACTTGTTCGCACACCGCTACGCGAAACCCCAGGCTAATTAACTTCCCGAGGTAGCTTTCCAGTTGGTGGTGCGGAAAGCCGGCCATGGGTATTGCATTGTCGCCTTTCTCGCGGCTCGTTAATGTAAGTCCCAGAGCCTGGCTAGCGCGTTGTGCGTCCTCGTAAAAAAGCTCGTAAAAATCGCCCATCCGAAACAACAGTAACGCGTCCGGACACGCCCGCTTGGCCTCCAAATATTGCTGCATCATTGGCGTGGCGGATTCCCACCGCTGCTGGATACGCTGTTCGTCCATCGAAATAACGACCCTCGTAGTCGCTCCTTGGGGCCAGAGATTCCCTCTCAGCAAAAGGTCCTTACGCTGTACCCACTTGTCTAGCTGCAAAGTGCCGCGCCTGGCACGTTTCGTCAAGCACTCGTGGCCGCACGTTCCGGGAGGAACGGCTGTTGCCATCGTCATGGACAGCCCGCTCGACACGGCCAGCAAATTCTCGATTTTCCGCGTTCGTCTTTTCCTCATTGCTCAGGATGGTTTGGCCGAGCTTTCTGTGGGGGCGACCAAGGCCGAACCCTCACCACCACGTTCTTGAACGCCGGAGTCTTGGATTGCGGGTCGATACGACGGGGTACTAATTGATTGGCCTCCGGATAATACATCAAGGCATTGCCCGGTTTAATCTCGGGAAAAGCTCGTGCCAAAACCGGCTCGACATTGCCCACTGGGCTCGTGACGGTCACGTGCTGGTTTTCGGCTAATCCAAACCGGCGCAGGTCATCCGGATGGATCAAGATGACGTCCCTTCGTTCCTGACCTCGATACCAGTCTTCATCTTCGTAGACGACGGTATTGAACTGTCCCTCACTGCGTACGGTCATCAACCGCAGCTCGTCGGGTCCTCCGGCCAACTCGGGCAATTCATGGATATGCAACTGGGCACGTCCCGTTGGTGTGGGGAAGCGCGGCTCGTGCAACAGTCGGCCGCCAATGGTGAATTCTCGTTTGTTGCCCTCCAGCATCGGCTCAAACCCAGGCACAACCTGACCGATCATTTGCCGCACCTGAGTCGTATTTTGCAACTTGCGCCAGTCAATAGGGCCGACCGGACCAACCAATCGGTGTGCCAGTTCGGTAAGTATTTCCAACTCGCTGCGTGCACCACGAATGCGCGTCGGTCCGCCGTCACTATACCGCACATAATTGAACATCGATTCCTGGGTGGTCGGTTGTGGCTCTTCGTCGCGTGCCAAGACCGGCAGAACTAGCGTTCGTCGCCCTAGCCCATGGACATGTCCGGTGTTGAGCGTCGTATTCAAGTAGGTGACCATTTCCAGCCGGCCAAATGCCTCGGCTGCAAAACGGGCATCGGGACTCGCTCCATAGAGATTGCCGCCTAAGCACGTTGCGACGCGGAGCCGTCCAGCGGCCGCTTGTTCCAAGCACGCCAGCGTGTCCAGCCCCGGCGCGGTAGGCAGCCGCACGCCGAACTGGTTTTGCAGTCGCTCGAAAATAACTGCTTTCAGTTGAGGCGTAACTCCCACCGAACCGATTCCTTGAACATTCGAATGGCCGCGGATCGGCAATAAGCCGGCACCAGGTTTACCCACCATGGCACGCGCCAGGGCCAGATTGGCAATCGACTGCACATTGGCGACCCCGTTCGCATGGTGCGTGATCCCCATTGTCCAACTAAAGACGGTGCGCTCGGATTGGGCGTAACAGCGAGCAATCTGATCGACGGTCGCGAAGTCTACACCGGACTTGTATTCGATCTCGTGCCACGGCAGTATTGCCAACCAATCGAGCCACGCATCGGCCTGCTGGCAATGTTCGTGCAGAAAGCGGGAGTCATGCGCGCCGAGTTCCACGAGGCGTTTGGCAATTCCCGTAAGCAAGGCAAGATCGCCACCGATATGAGGCTGTACGTAAAGCGACGCAACCGAGTCGGAAAACAACAAACTCCGCAAGTTGCTCGGCACACGAAATCGGATAAGGCCGATTTCCCTAACCGGATTGATGACAATCACCTGGCCACCGCGCCGGCGGATTCGCGCCAGCTTACTCATCAACCGCGGATGGTTGCTCGCTGGATTGCCCCCGATGAGAAAAACCGTGTCGGTTTTTTCAAGATCCTCCAAGCTGATCGTTGCGGTGCCAGTGCCAATGGCGCTCGATAATCCGACACCACTTGCTTGGTGGCAGTAATAACTACAGTTATTCACGTTATTGGTACCGTACAGTCGCGCAAGCAAGTGCAGCACGAAACCGGCTTCGTTACTGCTACGGCCACTTACGTACCAAAACGTCTCGTCGGGTGCAGTCGACCGCAGTGTGGATACCCACAGGTCCATTGCCTCTTGCCAAGAGATGGGTCGATAATAGTCGTTCGATCCATCGTATAACAATGGTTCGGCAAGTCGTCCTAAGGATTCGAGCTGCCGCGGCGTGAAGTGGCGCAATTGTGTCAAGCTGTACGTGGACCAAAACTCGGAGCGGATCGCTCCTTGCATGTCCGCCGCCATGGCTTGTACGGACTTCTTACAGACTTCCGGGAAGCTGCCGCGTTCGTTGACCATGCCGCCCCGCTGGCCCCCCATGCCTAGAGCGCAGGTCTTACACGCATTGCGGGCGGCGAGCGCCCGCCACATTTTCCACACTCCGCCCGAGCGCCGCGCGGTTTGCCACACATAGCGAATTGCCTGCCAACCGCCCCCGCTTTTGACACGTCGCATCCGCGGTAGCCTCCTCTAGGGCTGTCCGAGACTGCTAATCAGCAACTTCGACGAACACTTTCAGCGCCGACTGATTGTGGACCAGGTGGTTCATCATCTCGTGGTAGTTGTGCAATCCTCGAATAGGCGTTGTTAGAATCCTGGCCAGTACCCCCGGAAAACTTGCTTCTGCAAGGGCGAAGTACTGGATGCCCAACTCGAAATGTTCGCGGTTTGCATTCACCGAACCGAGAAGCAACTTGTTACCAAGCACCCATTCGAGGTTCATCCGATTCACAGGCACGGTCGCTTCGGCATCCCCACCGGTGATACTTGTCCAAACGAGCACGCCGTTGTGAGCTAAATACCGCATAGCCTCGAAGGCCATTTGGCCGGATCCGGTCGCATCCAGAACAAGATCGGCGCGTCCGACTTTCCGTACTAATTGCTCCATGGTTGTAGTGGCCAGGCTAACATAGGTGGCTCCTAAGCCGTTGACGATTTCCGAGTTGGTTGTGGGTGGGGGGCGGCGAGCGACGGTAAAAACGTTGAAACCTCGCAGGCGTAGGATGGCTGTGGCCAACAAGCCAATCTGACCGGCTCCGAGTACAAAGGCAGTTTCTGGACGCCAGACGCGCATTCGCCGCTGGACTTCGAAGGCTTGCTGTATCGCCTTCGCAGCACAGCTCATCGGTTCCATCAACACATGTAAGTGTTGCAAACCAATCGGAACTTTGACAATATAATCCTCATGATCGACGAATTTCTCCGTAAGAAAGCCGTGCAACAGATTAATTCCTCGCTCGTAGTACGTCTCTTCACTCGTCATGTCGTACGTGCCGATCTTGTCGTATATTGAATTACCCGGCCGTCGTACGGTAGCCGTCACAAAATCGCCCGGCTGTATGCGCTCGACACCAGGTCCCACGGCCTCCACTTGTCCGAACACTTCGTGCCCTAGCACCAAATAGTCGCAACCCGGCGGCGAATTGCCGTAGAGCCCATCGTTGATCTCGCGGTCCGTCGCATCCACCCCGACACGCAGGACTCTCACTAAAACACCCTTACCATCGGGCACGTCGTCGACCGACGGTTCAGCAATATCGCGCAAGTGAACGCTGTTTGGTATGCGGGAACGCACAGCAATGGCTTTCATACGTTGGACACCCTGTAAAGAAAAAAGCCACTGATCGTGTCACGGAAACGCTTCCCTACCCTTTGGTCCCCACCATTCACGGCATCGTAAAGACTCGACATCGGGGAGCGGATGGTCCGATGATGCGTACACCTGTTGTAAATGTACAGAGCAGGAAGCAAGCTGGCGAGTGGCAAGGGAATCGGAAATCGCAAATGCCAGAACCGAGCCGCTTTTCCGTAGCGGCTTGAAACAGGGGACCGCACGCGCTAGCCACCCATCGCGTTAGTCGCGGTCAGTGTAAAGTTCGTTGCTCAAGGTGCAGCGCGAGTGCCTTGCGGACGGCATTCCCGGATGGGCGGACTATGCCATACGCGCTAAGCCACCAATTGGTCTTCAGGCACCGGTTGAGTGGTAATTTCCCCTTGATCTTCCAGTTGGCGCACGATGTCGACGATTTGTTGCTGAACGGCTTCGACTTCCGAAAGCCGCTTGGGTCCAAGAAACTCGATTTCTTCCATCAGCATGGCAGCCGCTCGTTGCGACATATTACCACGGATTTTTTGGCGCAATTCTTCGCTGGCACCTTTGAGTGCCAGGGCCCACTGCGAGGTTTCCACGTGTTTGAGGAGAGTTTGAATGTCCTTGTCGGACAGCTTGGCGATATCCTCGAAGACGAACATCAGGCGACGAATTTCGGCCACAAGATCGGGGTCATCCTGAGCGAGGTTGTCCAGAAGCGCGCGTTCGGTAGTGCGATCAGCCACATTCAGAATGCGAGCAACTGCCGGTACCCCGCCAGCCTTCTCCGTAGATTGATGCATGACGCTTTGCAATCGCCCTGCCATGGCCTCTTCGACAGCTCGCAGCACATCCGGGCTGGTTTGGCCCATGTTTGCCACGCGCCGGACGACGGATACTTGCGTACTTAAAGGCAGTGCGGCAAGTACCTGGGCTGCTAGCTGGGCTGGCAGATGGCTTAGCACCAGGGCGATCGTCTGCGGATGCTCCTCGGCCAGGAATGTGGCGATGTTCTGTGGGTCGACTTTGCGCAAGAACCGAAACGGCAACGACTCGATCACCTGCCGAATATTGTCGATCGTGTCGGCCGCCTGCCGCCCGAGTGCCTTTTCCAGGAGCGACTGAGCTACCTCTAACCCGCCTGGCCGGACCACACCGCGCGGTTTGGATTCGGCAAATTCGACGATTACGCGTTCCTGTTCTTCAGGAGGTATGGTTCGCAGTTGAGCGATTTCCAACGACACCAATTCGGCCTGCTTCGGAGTCAACTTGGCCAAGAGCCGCGCTGCCTCTTCCTCCGGCAGGCTAATCAGTAAGATGGCAGCCTTACGCAGTGTGTTGGCATCGGGCATCTGCCCCACCTCCACCCTCAAAAAACGACCCTCGCAGCCGTCTTCCTAACCATCGACCAAATCAGACCGGAAAAATGAAAAAAACGACACAGCTTACCCAAACCGCAGCAACAACTACCAGTGCCTGGCTCGTAGATGGCCTGTGAAAACGTATGCTCGAATGGCAGCGTGGCTTACGCGGTGCCCGCAGAGACGCTTTCGACCAGTTGTTCCAATTCTCGACGTAGACGTACAGGGTCTCCTGGCAACGCTACCGCCCAGTCGTGACGACATACCAATCGGATAGTCCACCCGTCTTGGCCAGGCACGTATCGGCAATAAATGCGCGTCGGGATGTGTCGAATGCGCCAAGCAAACCAGGCTCGCCAATTGCAGGATCGGGTGAGCGTCCAACACGTGTCTGTTCGTGCGGAAAAATGATAGCCGTGGGACCGAGCCCAGCGTCTTAGAACGTCCCGTAGCTCGGCGCCACGCACACGTTCACCCAGCACAAAACGATAGCGAATCAAAAGGGGAAAATACCGACAGGTGCGCCAGCCGCAAACACCGGAAGGGCGGTACGGATTAGCTTCACATACGCTTGCCGACACGATTCAATTCCTGTACGCGTACGAAGGGCTCAATGGGCCATCCCATGGTAACCGGTGCTAACCAAGACAAAGTCGCGATTGCACGACTTTCAGTATACTCACAGGTGTGTGGTTGAGCGACCTACGTGGAGGCTTGTGACCGCTGGGAGAGATCTGTGGCGAAACGTTGGCGGTGCTGCAACTCGTCGGAGAGCGAGCCGAATTGGCGTGCGGTCTATCCGTTTGTCTCGCATTATTTGTCGTTCGAACAAGTCCGCATGCACTTTGTGGACGAGGGTACGGGGCATGTGTTGCTCATGGTTCACGGGAATCCGACCTGGTCCTTTTTCTGGCGGCGGCTCATCCGCGATTTGCGGGATCGGTACCGGATAGTGGCACCGGACCACATTGGCTGTGGGCTATCGGACAAGCCCCAGCGATATCCATACCGCTTGGCCGATCGTATCGAAGATTTGGTACGACTAATCGAAGCGTTGGAACTTGATGAGTTGACGATCCTGGGCCACGATTGGGGTGGCGCGATCGGCCTAGGCGCGGCGCTGCGCATCCCGAAGCAAGTCCGGCGTGTGGTGATATTCAATAGCGGGGCCTTTCCTCCGCCCTACGTTCCATGGCCTCTGCGCTTTTGCCGTTTGCCGGGAATAGGAACTCTAGCGATCCGCGGAGGAAACCTCTTTGTGCGGGGCGCCTTGCGGTGGGCTGTCGTGCGGCCCCAACAATTGGACCCTGCTGTACGCGCTGGATACTTGGCGCCCTACAACAACTGGTGGAATCGCGTGGCTGTCGACCGCTTCGTGCAAGATATCCCTCTGTCCCAACGCCATCCGACGTGGCAGACTTTGAAGATCATCGAAGCTGGCTTGCCTTTTTTGGCGAACCGGCCGATCTGCATTCTTTGGGGAATGCGGGACTGGTGTTTTACGGAGGTGTGTTTGAGCCGATTTCGAGACCTGTTTCCGGAGGCGGAAGTCCACTGCCTGCCCGAAGCCGGACACTGGCTTGTGGAAGATGCACCAGACGAGGTGCTCGATCGCTTGCGTAGTTTTTTGGAGGCGACTGATTGACAGATTCCGCTCCTGAGCTAGCAAAACGTTTGATCGGTGAGCTGCGACCGCGTTGGTACATCGGGCAGTGCGTCAGCCTCGCCTGCCTTTTCGAGGCGACCATTCCCAAGCCGGGTAACGTACATCGCGGCGCGGATTTCGAAGATCTGTCGTTTATGGATTTTGTCGTTAGTGCGGTTATTGCCGGGGAAACCCTGTCGCGAGCCTCGCTCCAGGGTGTCGGGCGGACGATTCGCGATGCCGTTCTGCAAACTCAGGCCGTGGTCGGACGGAATACAAACTTGGGGATTGTGCTGTTGCTGGGCCCCCTGGCCGCAGTGCCTCTGGAGGAACCTTTACGACCGGGGGTACGTCGCGTCTTAGCGTCATTGACAGCCGAGGATGCGCGTTTGATTTACGAGGCCATTCGTTCGGCAGGTTCAACTGCTCTCGGTCAAGTGCCCCAATGGGATGTGGCCGGGCCAGCCCCCGAACGGCTGTTGGATGCGATGCAACTGGCGGCCGAGCGCGATCTGGTGGCCCGCCAATACGCGACCGATTATTACGTGGTGTTTGAACAAGGTACCCCGTGGCTGCTGGAAGCTCTCAATCGCGGCTGGTCGCTGACTCAAGCCGTTGTTCACACGTACCTTCGGCTCTTGGCAGAGTACCCCGATTCGCTTATTGCCCGAAAGGGGGGTGATGAGCTGGCCGCCAAGATCTCTCATCGAGCCGCCCAGGTACTGGCGGCGGGTTACCCCGGCGATGAGGTTTACGAGCGACATGTAGCCGACTTCGATTTTTTCTTGCGATGCGATACCCATCGGCGTAACCCCGGTACAACAGCAGATCTTATAGCAGCGGTACTGTTCGTACTGTTGCGCGATCATAAGTGGGTTGGCCCGTGGTGCTAGTCGAATCAAACGCAGCACGCAGCGGCCGAACCGTTTTGGTGGCGATTTTTCTCGTACGAGCCCACGCTGCGTGACCTATACTTTCTCTGGAGGCCGTTTCACTCTTAAGGGGAGAAGTCATGTTCGAGGCTCGCCTAGGCAGTGTTGATACTTTAGCTCCAAAGTCCGTCGGTTCAAGCGAACGGCTTTGCGAATGCTCCGTAGACAGTAGGACACTTTTGGAGCGGTGCATGGGCAATGTCGAATTTGCCCGTGTACTCTTAGACGAATTTGCGGCCAGTAGCCAGCAGAAAGCGCTAGAAATCGCCCGGCTGGCGGCTCATCATCGCTGGGCTGACCTGACGGAATTGGCGCATTCGTTGAAAGGGGCCGCTGCGATCGTCGGCGCCGAGGCAGTTCGCCTTCGTGCCTTATCGGTCGAACAGGCGGGCAAGGCCGGCCGACTCAGTAGCCTGACACATTTGGTCGAAGAGCTGTACGAGGAGGTACAGCGCTGTTTGAAGGACATACCGACGCTCCGCTCCGAATTGGACTCAGGCCCAACAACGCTATAAGAGGGCAACGAACCGAGCGTCGGTTCGCCTTCGCTCCTTTGGGCAAGGATACCACGCGTCGTTTGGTACACTTTTCCATTCCTTAGCAGTGCCTGCCAATTGTCATGGATACCAGTTCCGCTTACCGTGCGTTGATTGTTGATGATGACCCGGTGACACGGGCGATGTGGAGTTTTGCCTTACGTCAAGAAGGCTTTCAGTGCGACATGGCCGAAAACGGTCGGGAGGCTGAGAACAAGCTGGCCGAAGCCCACTATCAATTGGTGGTAACCGATCTACGCATGCCGCAACAACATGGCTTCGACCTGGCGGCGAATTTGGTGAAGCACCCCAGGCGGCCTGTGATTATGGTGCATACGGCCGTCGACGACCCGTTGGTGGCTCACGCGCTGTTGCGGTTGGGGGTGGATGACCTATCGTTTAAGCCGGGGAGCTATCCGATTCTGGCTCTGCGGGCGCGGGTGCTTGTCGAACGGAGTGCGCGACGCAGTGGTGCGTTGGAGCCCGCACGCAGTGTGCCCGCTGGTTTGGATCGCGACTATATTGACCGGCTATGCCAATTGGATGCAGGGGACGATGAACGGAAGGGCGGCGTCGCAAGTTCCATTGAGAATCGGTCTACCTTACCCTCGGTATGCGAGCAGGAGCTACAGAGGCAACTGCGTAAACTTGCCGCCGTTGTTTCGTTATCCCAGGCTGCGATCGATGTCGTTGACCTCATCGAAGAGGGAGAGGCGAATGTGACACGAATCGCGGCGGCTGCCGCCCGCGATCCATCGCTGACCGTGGAAGTCCTGAAACTGGCTAACAGCAGTTATTTCAACCCGCGCGGGGAACGCATATTGGACCTAGAGCGGGCCATCATGCGCATAGGTCTGCGCCGGCTGGCCGAAATGGCGATCGCCACGACAACTCTTGCCGCTTTAACCACTCAAGTTCTGCCGTGGATGGACACTTCGCTCGTGTGGCGACGCAGCCTGGCTGCTGGTGTGGCGGCCGGCCTGCTGACTAACCGCGTCGAGAATGACGATCGGTCTCCCGGGCTTTTCCTAGCTTGTGTTCTTCACGGTCTAGGGCGAGTTGCCCTCGGTACCGTCTTTCCGGAACTCTATGACAAGTTACTGGCATGCCACCGAACATCTGGAGTGTCACTGGCGCAGTTGGAACGGCACGTCTTTCCCATTAGCCCAGGCCAAGCCCTGTCGCAATTGCTGGCCGATTGGCACTTCCCAATCGCGTTGTGCAGTCTACTGCCATATGTTGACCAGCCGTGGCGGAAGATCCGCGACCTCGATCCACAGCTGGCCGACTCCGTGTCGCTTCTAAACTGGAGCATCCTGCTCGGAAAAATCGCTGTGGGTCGGTGGGAGCCGTGGGACGAAATCGACGTGCCGAAGAGCGATCATCTTCCGGCCGGTACGGACATTAGTTTGCAAGAACTACCCCAGTTCGTAGACCAAGTACGCGATGCCGTACATCGGTTGGCGAACTTTCGGCACGGCGGCGGGGCTCCGATTATTTCCGTGCAGCCGGACCGTATCATCACCTATCGCTACCAAACCGTTAGCCACCAGATGGGTGTGTTCCCCATGCTGCTAGAAAATTTTGGATTTAAAGCAATAACCGTGGCCGGGCCGAGCGATACCACTCTACCGTTGCTTGTTTACGCCGTAGAAGAGCAACCCGAACATTGGTTCGCCGGTCAAGCAACATTGAGCAACGCTCTGTTCGTTGTGCGGCAGGACGATGTACCAACCGCGAATCGGCCCAACACGGTTCTTGCGATTCCTTGTAGCGTTGCGGTGTTACAGGAAACTCTGCAGCGATGGACAAGTGGCAATCTCTCTGAACTACACAACGACAAGTCCTCAGGAGGCTAGTGCTGATGCAAGCATCAAGTTCCATACCCGAACCTTGCTTCCCGGGAGAGGCGAATGCGAGCATGAGCAACTTTGCATCCTTGGACCAGCCAACCCTGGCTCCGCTGCCCGATCCCCTGTGTCGCGTCAGGGGTAATAATGCACCTTTGCGGGCGTTGGTGGTGGATGACGAGCCGGTAGCCCGACGCACCGTGATTTTTGCTTTGTCCCACGAGGGGTTTCAATGTGACGCGGCGGTCGATGGGCTCGATGCCCTGGAAAAGCTCAGTAAAGCCCAGTACGACGTGGTAGTGACGGACCTGCTCATGCCCCAGAAGCACGGGCATGCGTTGACGGTGCAACTGCTCGAAAACCGTCGCGACGGTTTTCCGCTCATTGTGGTTCATACCTCAGTCGATAATCCGCGGCTAACTAAAGACCTCATCATGCGCGGCGTTGACGACATTGTCTACAAACCGACACATTATGAAGCTTTTGCTGCCAAAACGCGGGCGTTGGTCAAGCGGCGGCGATTAAGGAACCTCTGATCAACTGGCGGTAAACGAGCGTATTGGCTCGATGGATAGT
>CAYRMD010000042.1:0-44445 GCA_964425225.1 uncultured Pirellulaceae bacterium
ACGACTTGTTAAAAGGTTCCGTACAATACGGGCGAATTATGCAGAGGTTCCTAATAGTACACTTCCTAAGCTCTGTTTGTTTCGTTTCGTATCCGTTTGCAACACTCAACCGCTGCTACCTCCTTTCTTTTCACTGTCTTAGATGGCCATCGCGGATTACTTCCGGTTTACTTACGAAGCTTAATAGATTGGTGAGCGGGTTGTGAGATGGTCAAACGAGCTCGGGAGACGCAAGCTGTTGCCAAGTCATTGGCCGACCCGCAAGGTCATTGATATGCTGTATACTCCGCTCGTAGTGCTCCTGCGTGAAAGCGCACAGAATTAACGGTTAGGGTAAGCTGCACAGGGAATGGAGTAACGAAAGTTAAGGTGAGTGACGCATATGCAAACGTCGGCTGCGGCGGTTCTTTATCGCAGGGGGCAAGCTGGGTGGGAAGTGCTCCTGGTACATCCGTCAGGGAATTACAATCGGCGTACCCCGTGGAGCTTCCCGAAAGGAGTTCCGGATCCAGGCGAGTTACCCGAAGAGGCCGCTCGCCGCGAGTGCCGCGAAGAAACCGGAGTGGATCCAACGTACCTGTGGCCATTGGGTAGCGTCCGGTATCGGTCGGGGCGCAAGACCGTCGTGGCTTATGCCGGCCCAGCACCCGCGGACGTACAGCCGCGATGTGCTTCTTGGGAGGTCGATCGTGCGGAGTTTGTACCGATCGAGCAAGCTCGGCGACTTCTGCATCCGGATCAAGCGCTTCTGCTCGAGAATTTGGCGGAATTCCTTGCGCAGCAAGATTCAACCGCGTCGCCGTAAGCCAATGTGTTCGATGATATTCTCTTTCCGTATGGCCAAACCCCCTTGGCGAAATTGATAAGTTTAAGTATTTTGGTAGAGGGGTGTTTTGGCTCCGATGGCCGTACAGTGGACCGTAGCTGAACACCCCAGAGAAGAGGTTCTGGGAAGTACGAAGCACGCTGGTAACAGGAGAGGACTGCGGATGAAGAATTGGCTTTTGTGGACGGCTTGTGGTGCTATCGGGGCGTTGCTGGTATCCCCGGCGGTACTGGCTCTTCCGAAATTTCGACAGGCGTTCGAGAAACGCTATGTGGACGCCACGAAAAACGCCGCGTTCGCCGAGTTGGTCAAGAAGGAAGGTTGCAATGTCTGCCACGTCAAAGGCGAACAGAAAAACGTTCGGAATGCCTACGGCAAAGTGCTTGCCGGTCTGATTCCGGGCGATGCTCAGGAACGTCTTAAGCAAGCCGGCGACAGTAAGGCTCAAGAGGAACAAAAGCTCCTAAAGGAACTCGAGGAGGCATTTACCAAGGCTGAAAAAACGCCGGTCAACGGCACGAATGGGGAAACCTTTGGCGATCGACTCAAAGCCGGCAAACTCCCCGCCGAACCATAAACGCACGGGTGTTTTCGCCCGCTATCCAAGTGACGCAGCGTATTGGGGATACCCGATACGCTGCTTTTTTCGCCAGTCATTCGCCTTTAGCCCTAGGCTCGGGCGCTGTTTAGTACTCAGCGAGGTCCGTGGGTTGGACCGTGGCTACCCGACTTAGCTATCTTGTTTGAACGGTAAGGATTGCTACCATAGCAACCATTCGCCTATTGAAAAAGGATAGGCGATGCGGAGAAACTTGGATTAGCGTTCGTGATGATCGAACGCAGAACAATCCTATTGGGAGCCGAAGCAGATGAAGCAGCCGATTGCAGGCGTGCGACCTGCTGTCGTAGAAGAAGCAACGATTATGATTAAATGGCCATCGACCGGAGCTTACGTGCTTGGTCGGTGGATGGGACGGTGCCTTAAGATCCGTTGGCCGGATATTTATTTTCTTCGCCTAGGAGTTCTGCTAGCTCCCTTCTTTGTACCTCTGGCATTGGCTCTGTATTTTTACCGGCTCGTTCCCAGTTTTTTTGGGTTGCCGTTTCACGGAAAGTTCTACAAGCTTATGAATCGCCGCGTTATTGAGTTGCGTAACGAGATTCGATGGGAAAACGGCCGCCTGCGCTTCGTGTATGGAGCCGAAACCAAGTCGGTGCAGCTCGATCGTTTTGATGCGATTATCATCCAACGCCGACCGGGACATGAGTGGTTTGATTGTGGCGATCTGGTGTTTCTGCTCGGTCAGACGGAGACTTTTCGGCTCGATGCCGTATCCCGTCCAGAGTCGTTTCGGCATACCTGTCTGAAGGCTCGTCTTGCTTATGTAGGAGTAAAGACCGCTTTAGAAAAGCAGACCGAGTCCGCAAGTGTGGGTGTGTAACTGGCCGTAAGTCGGTAACGCTAGGTTCTCGTCGGAAGTCAAATTGTGTATACTGAAGGTAAGAGCCTACCTACAAATTGCCTCAGAGCTCGATCGGGTCGAGCCAGGTCCAAGTCCAAAGTTTTCGGAGCGATCGATTGACCGGATCGAGCTTATCACTTGCGCGGAAGAGTGCCGTGTGGTCCTCGATTGCTTTGGCAATCGGACGTCCCAGCTAGCTTTGCAGTTGAATCGAGCATCAGTCAGCGCAAGGGAACTGGCCACGAGTGGCCGATTGCTCAAGGTAGAATGTCCGGTAGCCAAACTGCCGTAGATGGTATTGCAAGAGAGATGGTGGTGATGGGTGGAGGACTTTGGTCATGTGTTACCGATTCGCGATCGCCGTAGTTGGCATTCAGTTGCTGCTCGGGAACATGCCGTGTGCGGTTCTTGGTCAGAGTATTTTCCCGGACAAGAATCTAGAAGCTGTTGTCCGCCAGTTTGTTTTTGAGAAGCGCAATTCCGATGCTCCGATTGTCGAGGACGATGTGAAGAATATCTCCACCATCACGGGGAAAAACAAAGGTATTACGAATCTTTCAGGATTGGAAAAGTGTCGTGCGCTAGCACTGTTGGACCTTGCCGGTAACCAGATCGAGGACCTTACGCCGCTCAAGGATTTGAAAAACCTTCAGTCGCTCGATCTTTCGAAAAACAAGATCCGAGACATACAGCCTTTGAGTGGACTAACGGGTCTGCAATACTTGAACCTTGCGGACAATCAGATCTCTGATGTGTCGCCCCTTGCACAAATGAGCAATCTGCGCACGTTATACTTGTCGAATAACCAGGTCACAGATTTGGCTCCACTATCGCCGCTCACCAAGATCTGGTCGCTTTATGCCGACGGCAACAAGATTCGTGATCTAGGCCCCGTAGCCAATATGAAATATCTTTCTTCTTTGGACGTTCGCAATAATGCCATCTCGGACCTCGCTCCGTTAGCCGGATTAACGGAACTCCGCTATTTGATGTTGGACGGAAATGAGATCACCGATATTAGTCTCTTGGTAGACATGGCGAAGCGCGACATGGAGGGACAAAAACGTTTTGCGCCGTTCTGGCGGATTTATTTGACGGGAAATCCATTATCCGAGCAAGCGAAGACCGAACAGGTCGAGATGTTGCGAAAACTCGGTGCCCGCGTCGTGTTAGAGTAATTGGTTGGCATCGATTCGCACTCGGTGCCAAAAGGTGTCGGGGCCACTTGCTCCTGAACGGTTGTCGTAATCCTTGCGTCCCAGGTTCGGTGGGCCACTGTCGGACTGCTGTGCCGAGGGCGTAAGATATTTGTCACGAATCGTTCCGCGAACCTGATGGGTAGCGGTGGCACGTGCTACCGATCCTGCGTGACGCCCACCGGATCGGTTGCTCGTCGTGGAACCGTCGTGAAAGCACCGCTGGTTAAGAGGGACGAGTCGCTCAGTGTCGTCGCCGAGGTTGATCGACGTGAGCGAAAGCCGATGATAAGCCCATGCGACAACAAGAGCGCCCTTAGAATTGCAGGTGCACACGCAAAGAACATGTTGCTAACGGTAGGGGGCGGGTTTTCAAACTGCGCCGATTTGAATTACCCGGTGGCTACCATCAACTCGTGCCGGGCATGATGCGTGTATCTTCGAAGCGACCGATCGCGTCACGAAGATCACCCGTTCCACCGCAGTCCGGGCAAGGGGGCTCGCCATCGTGTGCTGCTCGTGGAACCTGTGGTAACCACACCGCCTCGTCGCAGAATAGTCGCGTGTGGTCGGCTTCCGCCAGAACCTTATCAAAGATGGAAAGATCCAGTTCTGGATCCATACGGATCTGGACCAAATTGCGGTAGCGAATCGCCTCGAGCCATTTGCTCCATCGGGGGTGTCCGGTGCCGCAGTGAAGCAGCGCCAGGGCAACGAACCCTTTAATGCTGTTCAATCGCCCTGTGCTGAAGATGGCCGTACCGTGGCTGGTGGCGGTAGGACGCCGGCCGCTAAGATAGGCGTCGTAGCGCAATTTGAGCATGCAGCGGTGGCAGGCCGGCGTCAGGCCCGGATAGGTGAAGGTGATTTCTCCACCGCGCCCTTCGACGTATAGTTGTGCACAGAGACTCGGCAGACCGAACTGTAGTGCAAGTCGGTTGACGCGGGCCTGCGCGAAGAAATCATCAGTAAAACCGCATAACAGGCATTGTTCCGGTTGGAGATTGAGCTTAGCGGGCACCTCCAATCCGGGAATTCCCCAATAGTCTGCCAGCCTTAGGCTCCAGCGGCGCAGCGGTCGCGTGATCAACCGATAAAAACAATCGTCGTCCAAGTCATCCAATGGGCGGGCAATAGGCAAAATTTTGACCCAGGGATTGATTTGTTTGAGTCGCCGACCGAGTTGCCGCACTTTGTATTTACCCAAATCGGTTCGGTAGACGTGCTGCGTTGCCAAGTTACTTTCCGTCACGACGTCCGGGTCGATTAAAACAAAGTCACCTGCACCGCAGCGAGCTAGATCTTCGACAAACGATGCAGCCCCACCAACACCCACGACGATAATACGACTTAACGCCATCCGGCGTAGGTCGACGGCCGTGGCGATGCGCGAGAAGATTTCCCCCACAGCTCCCCCCTGTCGCAGTTGGCCGCTATCGAATAAACGCGGCATCGATGCGCTACTACGCACTTCATCCCAATCGCCTTCCAACTCACAGGTTTCTGGCTCTTCGGGCGGCACTACTTCCAATCGCATCGGTTCGCACGCTTCGGCAGACGTAGCGCCGCGCACGACACGATAAGCATAAATTCCAAAGGGACAGCCGTCCTGCGGGCTTTGGACGATGGGCAAATAGAACTGTTCTAGCCACGGGTTATGTGCAAGGATCGTTTGTGCATACTGGACATCATACACAGAGGGCCACGTGCAACCTCGCGGTTGCGAGTGTACAAAGCCCACCATGCGGACGCCCTGAGGATTCCAAACGCGGCCCAGGAGCCGGTTCAAGAGGGCGTGGTCGGGCGTATACGAACCGCGCGACGTTTCGGCATGTCGGTCAAAATAGTAATGGCTCACTACATCCGATGGCGGCATGCCGCCTAGAATACCCCCTTGTTCAGCAGGTAAGCGTCCTATCGTGAGGCGGATCGCTTCATAAACGTCGGAACTCATGCGCAGCACACTTTGCGCGTCGCGAACCGCCAAACGCAACGGACTTTCCATGGGGCACCTCAGCGCTTTGATCGGCTGGCAAGGGATTCACCGTTCTGGATCCGTAGGCCGCAGCACCACGGCGCTTCCTGCTGATAGTCAAGCTACTGGTTGAACCCGAGGCCTAAGCCGCGCTATCAACCTGGTTGTCGGCCGCCAATCATTGCGACGGTTCCACAACAAACCCAAACCGGTGCGACCACCGATCTGCCATTCAGAAGTGCTCACCGCTCTCGATGTATTGTTCTGTTCCCTCTGCCCAAGTGACCGCTATCTTCAGTGCCTCATCCGCGGTCCGAATAGGACTATCCCAACACACGTAGCGTCTGCCGGAAGCATAGTCGGTAAGTCGGTGCGTGATGTGGGCGTCATCGGGTCGCGATCCATAACTGGGCTGGCCCAAAATAAAGACGCGCCATTGACCTGGGGCAACCAATTCCAAGGCAAAGGTAAACAAGTTTTTCCCGCTACGTGTGCGGTAAGATACCACTCGACGATCTAGGAGATTAGCCTCGGATGTCCCGCTTTCCGGATGGGTCTTGATGAATCCTGGGGGAGGGTCGTCTAAATATTCGGTACTAGCGGTCACGCGCTGCACCCTCCGCTGGTGACGACACAAGCGCCATCCAAGAGCCAACAGCATGGCGCCGCAAAGAAACAATCCTAGCGCGACGACCGCCCACACTACCTTGCTCCTGGAGGCACCGGTCTATCGTCAAGCGTGAACAGTTGGCGAACGAATGCAGCAGTGGATGGCCGCTCGCCTGGCGGCAGGGCCTCCACCGCCGCCATTCGCCCGTTGGACAACCTAGCGGAATGTACTGGCGAGGAATTAGTGGAAAGTACCCACCGGGACAACATCCGGAGCCGGGAAAACGCGTCGACTTTCGTCCTCCGACGGCGTCTGCGGACGTTCGTTCCTCTCGTCTCTCGGCAGTGTCCTCGGCTCGGGTCGTGCCACTACCTCCGGACGCCGCATGGTCCGTTTCTTCGGAGCCAATTCAAGTACACCTACCATTGCACTCACCCCCGTGCAACTAGCAGCCACTGGTTCACCGTGGACCGCCCCATGCGACCCATGCTTCGGCGAACCACCTACTATCGTACGCCATCTACGACCGCTTGGCTAGTTTTTCGTTCCGACCAGTTCGAATTTTTCATGAACCGAATGGCGGCGCACTTCCTGGGCATGATACCGGTTCGTTAAACGTTACATGGTCTTCTGTGGAAGTCGTCGATCCGCTACCGGCTTGCACACAACCTGATCGCGATTCTGGACTTCGTCATGGAACTGTTGTGGAAAGGATCGCCTGAATCGCACGGCTACCCCAGTTGACCGTAAAAGACACTTGGTTTATGCAGTCGCGCTGAAACGGCGCACAATTCTCGTCTTAATTGCAACAACAGTTTGTCGAGCCGAGCTTTGAATTGGTTTGTTTCAACAAACCGTTCCACTTGTTTCAAAAGTTCCGTCTCAAGGATCCGGGATTGCTCGACGCAATTCGCCCACGCCGGCTCTAATACAGCCGGGATATATTTTTCTTGTGATAGCAGCCATCGATGGCGGATCGCCACATCGTTGAGTTGCCCAAGATGTTCCTGAAGTTGCTCGACCAATGGATATATTTCTGCCACTGGAGCTGCCAGAGCGGCAACGAATTCTGACGTGTAACGGAATCGTTTTGCCAAGATCCGCACGCGATGCCATTCCTGAGACGAATTAGGATCCGAGGCCATACTATCGGATAGCTTTTCGATTCTCGCTAGGGAGCGTTGCGCGGCCCAAATAAGATACCCAATGCGTTCGGTTCTTTTTCTCGGACGGATCTGTTTTGCTTTTTTCCAAAAACGACCGGACCAAAAAAGTTTCCTTACGCTTCGGCGCACGCGAAGGTAGGCCTTGCGCCGAGCCCGAGTCAGGCGATCCAATAGTACATGCTTCAGCGATTCGCTGGGCAAGCGGTCGACGTGTTCATACAGAATATCACATTCGCGAAGTTTACCTGCGGTACGTCGCACCTTACGTAATAACTTGCGCACGCGCCGTGTAGGCTTACGCACTAGCAAGGGACCAAAAAATTGAATCGCCGCCTCAGCTCGCCGACATGCCACCCGTAGATCATGTACCAGTTCAATTCTTTGAGCAGAATGCGGTGTTGGCTCGTCCGTGACTCTCTTGAGTTTTCGTATGAGGTCACGGACAACCTGTGTTCGCTGATGCACTGTGTCCTTTGCTACGCGGTGGGCTGACCGATCAGGAGGTGCGGAAATCCAATGGCTTACCATATAAGTAACGTGAATCCCTGTGGTTAGCGAAATTAAGCAGGTCTACGCCTATTGTAAACGCTTATTGGTCGCTCGTGGCGACTAGCTTGGCACTCAACCGATGTCAGGGCTCATTACGCAGCCAGCTTCAGGGAACATCTAGGTTCAGTGACTTTTAGAGTTCGCAATTCGCGTTGGACTCTTTTGCCCAGAAAACGGCGCCTAGCAACGACAATAACTCAACGCTAAGATGCCGGGATGCCATACGAATCGAACAGCGAAAACCCGCACCGCGCGCTCGGCTCTTTGCACAGTTGTGCCCGCAAGTTTGCATAATAGGCATGGTGCTGCCCGGCTCTCTTGGCGGCGAAATCGGTTCGGCGAAGTACTTCGAGGTTTGGAGAATCGCAGGACTCGAATAAAGTCCCGCTGCGAAAAGAACTGCTAGCGCGCTTGTATTTATGAACTGGCACATGAACGGAGGATCCACTTACTGTCCCTAACTGTGCGTGCGTCTCATGGGTAGCTCAATAGTTTCAACGCCCAGGCGCAGAGGCGCAACGAAGACAAGAGGTATATGTCAATTGCCTACTTGCGCCTTTGCGTTGAATTGAATGAAGTTGGCCGCTTCCTTAGGGTCGCAGCTCTCTTGAGCCCTCGCTCGACGCAGCGCCTTTGCTAAGAAGCACCCGCATCGGCTCATATCGGGTGGGGCGGAAAAGGCAAAACTACGCCAGACCTAGCAATGGGGGAAACCATATCACCTACGATCAATAGGGACACACCTTTTGCACTCCTGCTGGGGAAAACGTCCGGCGTGGCTAGCCTTTGATACCACAATGCCACCTACAATCGAGATGCACCCCTCTGTTACTCTGGTCGGCCGACCGGCATTTTGTAAGATCGACTCTTGGGTTATGATACGCAAAGAATCTATCGTTGCGACCTGCTTGGGCGTACCGAGGGCGATGGTTGAGCCGAGCTAGTGGAAGTCGACGGGCGAACGAGTATGTCGCATCGAGTATTGGCACGTGTTTGCTGGCGATAGCCAGTACACAACGATATTCGCCCGCCGGATGCGTACGGAATGCGCTTTATGAATCGTATTCTTCGATCACTTACCGAAGCTCAACGTCAGGCGGTTACGCATGTCGAAGGTCCGTTATTGGTATTGGCTGGGCCAGGTAGCGGCAAAACCCGCGTGGTAACGCATCGGATCGCTTATTTACTGGAGCAGGGCATACCGCCTTGGCAGATCGTCGCCCTGACGTTTACAAACAAAGCCGCGGAGGAAATGTCGCGACGCGTCGCCCAGTTGGCACCGGGGCGTCGTGTGTGGATTTCGACATTTCACAGTTTTGCAGCCCGATTGCTGTGGGAATTTGCGCCACTGGTGGGTTTGCAACCGAATTATTCGATTTATGACGCGGACGCCTCGCTGCAGGTTGCCAAGCGCGCATTGGAGCAGGCCGAAAAGACCAGCCGCCTGTTATCGGCTGAAAAGTTGCAGCAGCGCATCAGTTTTGCCAAAGCGCGGCTGATGAGTCCAGAAGAGTTCTTGCACCAGGCAACCGACCCGTTATCGCGAGCGGCAGCGGAAATATATCCGGTCTATCAACGATTGCTGTTGGAGGCCAATGCGGTTGATTTCGACGACCTGTTAATGCACGTTGCCACATTGCTACGCGACCAGCCCGACTTGCGCGCCATACTAGACGATCGCTACCGGTTTGTACTAGTCGATGAATATCAAGATACCAACTTGGCCCAGTATGCCATCGTACGCGCTTTGTGCATCGATCATCCTCATTTGGCAGTAACCGGGGACCCGGATCAGTCGATTTACGGTTGGCGTGGCGCGGACATCGCCAACATCTTGCGGTTCGAAGAAGACTATCCCACAATGCGCCTGGTGCGGTTGGAAGAAAACTTCCGTAGTACGCGGCATATTGTCAACGTGGCAGGTCATTTGATCGCGCACAATCACCGCCGCAAAGCTAAGGCGATCTTCACGCGTAATCCGGCTGGTAGTCCGGTGCGGCTGGTGCGCTATGCATCGAGTGACGAGGAGGCACAGCATATTGCCGATCAGATCCAGATGGCGCTGGCCAGAGGTCGCAGTCCGGGCGATTTCGCAGTGTTTTATCGGACCAACGCACTTTCCCGGAGCGTCGAACAGGCGCTTCGCCGAGCCGGCATACCGTATCAAGTCGTGCGCGGTTTGGAATTCTATCAACGACGCGAGATTAAAGATCTGCTGGCCTATTTGTATTTATTGAACAATCCCCGTGACGATGAAGCCTTTCGGCGCATTATCAATGTGCCGCCTCGGGGTATCGGTCGCCAAACCTTGGCGCGGCTACTGGATTTCGCTACGGAGCGGTCCTTACCGCTGTTGGCTGCCTCGAAACAGCCAGCGTTTTTGCGGGGGCTTTCCAAGCGAGCCGCAGAGGCTTTCCTGGAATTCCACCGTCAGTTCGACGAGTGGTCCAAATGCGTAGGCCAGCCTGTTCACGAGCTGTTGGAAACGATTATTGACGATCTGGCGTATTACGAGTACCTAGAAGGTCTTTCCAGTGAAGCCGACGTGGATCGGCAGGCAAACGTTCAAGAACTTTTGGCCGATGCCCGCTCGTTCCAGCACTCTGAGTCTCACGAGACTCATTTGGAGGCGTTTCTAGAACGGGTCGCCCTTGTCAGCGACACAGACGCATGGGATCAAAGGTCGGCGAAAGTTTCGTTGATGACCTTGCACGCCGCCAAAGGATTGGAATTTCCCGTAGTCTATATTATCGGCGTCGAAGAGGGATTATTGCCCCACGAACGATCTCGGCAGGACGAGACGGCAGTCGAAGAGGAGCGCCGATTGTTGTTCGTCGGAATCACGCGAGCTCGCGAGGAACTGCAATTAAGTTTTGCTGATTATCGAACCGCTTACGGAAATTATTCGTGCCGCATTCCCAGCCCGTTCCTCCATGAATTGCCTCTTCAGGAAATGGAACGTGTCGGTTGGAAAAGCGACAGGAGTGCCTCTTCGTTTGCCGTCGAGATGGACTTCGAGCCAGAGGCAACGGGCGTTGACGATGAGCCAGCATGGCAAGTAGACGAAGCGGCACCCGAGGTGGGCAAGAAACGCCGGCGCCGTACAGGACCGGTCGGTGGTGCCCGTTCGGCTACAAGTTCTGCTACGACATCGGCCGTGCGCCGATCTGCCAAGGCGGAGGCCGCCCAGCAAATAGCCAACAAGGCTAGTGCGACAAGTTGGCACGTCGGCGATCGCGTCGTTCATCCGACACACGGACCAGGAGTCATTATCCGTGCCAGCGGCGCCGGTAAACGTCGCGTGGTGTCGGTGCAATTCGATCAGGATCCCGAGTATCCCATAGCGTTCTGTGTCGAGTTCAGTCCCTTGGAACATCTCCTCGAAGAGCCGTTGCCGCCACATGATGCCAGACGCTAAACGGTGCGGATATTGCCAACCGATGGAATGAACCACGTTCATGAGGGTCGCATGTATCCGCGTATAGCGCAATTGCGAGACGTTGCTGCCTTTCGTCAAAGACTCGAACAGTTGCAACTAACGTTGCCGGTCGACGATCGGTTGCTTACCGGTACGGAAGGTTCTCCGTTGGCACAGCCACTTGTGGTTGGAAACTTTCGTGTCGGCAATCGGTGGTGCATTCATCCGATGGAAGGTTGGGATGCATTACCAAACGGTTTTCCCTCAGAATTGACCTTGCGGCGATGGGCCAATTTCGGGCGCAGTGGTGCTAAGTGGATCTGGGGAGGCGAAGCGGCAGCCGTCCGGCCTGACGGGCGTGCCAATCCCCGCCAGACATTAGCCACACCGGAACATCGTGCTGGCCTTGCGCAATTGTTGGAAACTGTTCGGTCCACGCATCGCAAAACTTTCGGTTCTGACGAAGATCTTTTCGTTGGGCTGCAATTGACCCATTCGGGGCGGTTTAGCCGCCCCACTCCAGCCGGACCGCAACCACGAATTGCTTACCATCACCCGTTGCTCGATCGACGCTTTGGCATTGATCCGTCGGATGATTCGGTTGTGTGGCGCGATGACGAGCTAGAACAGTTGATCGACGACTTTGTAGCGGCGGCTCGAACGGCTGCTGAAGTTGGCTTTCAGTTCGTGGATGTCAAATGCTGCCACGGGTACCTGTTGCACGAGTTTCTCAGTGCTCGGTGTCGCCCGGGACCCTTCGGCGGCGATTTTCAAGGCCGGACCCGGCTTTTGTTTTCCATCATCCAGCGCATCCGTCAAGAGATACCGTCATTGTCGATCGCCGTCCGATTGAGCGTGTACGATTCGGTACCATTTGAATTTGACGGGCAGCGCGGCCGACCGGCCCACTACGAGCAACTGCTTCCGTATCAGTGGGGTTTCGGAGTTCGTCCGGACGATCCCTTAGAATTGGATCTGGAGGAACCGATTCGCTTATTGGAGCAGTTACATGCGGCGGGAGTCGTCGCGGTGAACGTATCGTGTGGCAGTCCCTACTACACGCCGCACATGCAGCGCCCCGCTTTGTTTCCGCCCAGTGATGGTTATCCGCCGCCACACGATCCTCTGATCGAAGTGGTACGGCAGATTGACACGGCTCGGCGCTGCCAGCAACGTTTTGCCGACTGGCCTATGGTTGGGTCCGGGTATAGCTATTTACAAGAATTCTTGCCTTTAGTGGCTCAGGCTGTCGTACGCGAAGGCTGGATCTCGGCCGTAGGCATTGGGCGTGCTGTACTGGCCTATCCGGACTTGCCGGCCGACACGTTGCTTCGAGGCAAGTTGGACCGTAAACGACTGTGCCGTACGTTCAGCGATTGCACCACGGCGCCGCGCTCAGGCCTGGTTTCAGGCTGCTATCCTCTAGACCCCTTCTATAAAAAGCTGCCGGAATACAAGATTCTTTGCCAGATCAAAGAACAACTGTCATTTCGTAGTACGGAGATCAAAGATATCTGACCCGTGCCTCCGGAGATGGTTGGTTCTGCTAGGGAGGGGCTGATGGTAGTTCCTGCCGGCGTTGGCAGCCTATTGGGTCACGTAGCGTTGAGGGGCCGTGGTGCATGTTTGTTCGGGTACGTACTATACTAAAACGTAACCTGTAGTTTTGTTCATCGGTGAAGCAGGGTGTGGCGAAGCAGGCGCCTGACTGCCCATTGCTCGCATTGGCCGATCGCTTAGCAGCCCATGCTGCATTGAAGGCTGCAGCGCTCGAAGTGCGCGCCGGGCGATCTGTGTCGTTCGAACCGGTTTTCGGCGGAGCTCGAGCTGTTTCGCTGAGTGCTTTCGAGCAGCATTGGCAAGCGGTCGTCCTGGTGGTACTGCCGACGTTGGCCGACTTGGAGCGATTGGACGACGAACTGCCGCTTTTCAGCCGCATCGCCATCGAACAATTCCCACCATGGGAGGTAGAGCCGCACGCGCGTACTCCGGCAGACCCGGTTTTTGGACAGCGCCAACGAACACTCAAATCGCTCATCAGACCTACCGGTCCCTTGTTTATCCTGACCACCGTAACAGCCATTCAGCAACCGGTCCCTTCCAAGAGTGCTGTGGCTGGGGCAATACAGGAGTTGGTGTTGGGGGGCCAATACGAGCTGGAGCCCTTGCGGCGCTCTCTTTTAGAAATTGGTTACCAGCATGTGACCGCCGTGTCGGCGCCTGGCGAATTGTCGTGCCTGGGCGGTATCTGGGATGTTTTTGCGGCCGACGCGGAATACCCAGTGAGGATCGAGTGGTTTGGAGACACGGTCGAGTCTTTACGTCAATTTGATGTGACCACCCAGCGGACTGTCCGGCGCATCGAACGCTATGCGATCGGTAGCGCGCAAGTATCGGGTGGCCAGGTGCCCCAAGCGACTTTTTTCGAGTATTTGTCGGAAGATGTGGTCGTCGTCCTGGTCGAGCCGCAAGCGATATGGCAGGAAGCCAAGAGCTTCTACGAACAGCGTGCCGGTGTAGAACCATTGCAGCGCGCCGAGGAGGTATTTGCTCAATTGAACCGGCTGCCGCAAGTCGAACTCGTAGCCATCGGATCCGGTGCTGCCACTAGAGTGCGCCTGCCTTTATTGACCGTGGAACGTTTTAGCGGCGAGGTGGGGCGCGTTGCCGAGGAGCTGGATCGGGCCGTTCAGGATCATCATGTTTGGTTGGTTGTCGAGACGCAAGCCGAACAGGCTCGCCTGCGCGAGCTATTTGGATCAACACAACTGATGCGCGAGGGTCGCCTGGAGTTCGTCATCGGCCGATTGCATCAAGGTTTTCGCTTGGTCAGTGAACGAACGATCGTTTTAAGTGGGGTCGATCTCTTTCAGCGATCGCAATTGCGACGGCCTTCCGTCATGCGAACGGCGGGCCGAGCGGTGGACGCCTATACGGACCTGAAACCCGGGGACCTGGTGGTGCACGTCTCGCATGGCATCGGCCGCTATCGCGGGATGGAGCTGGTTGAGCGGGCTGGAGGCAAAGAGGAGCATTTGGTTATCGAGTTTGCCGATCAGGTGCGCGTCTCTGTTCCCTCGTCCCGAATCTATCTTGTGCACAAGTACGTCGGTGGAACGCAGCGAAGACCACGGCTCGCTTCCCTAAGAAGTAAAAGCTGGGCCCGGAAAAAACAAGCGGCGCAACGAGCTGTCATGTCCGTGGCCATGGAAATGCTCGAGCTTCAAGCGCGCCGTCTAACGCATCCTGGGCACGCATGTGGTCCGGATTCGAACTGGCAACATGAATTCGATGCTGCTTTCCCCTATTCGGAAACTCCCGATCAAATTGAGGCGATTGCCGCTATCAAACGTGACATGGAATGCACGCGGCCTATGGACCGGTTGCTCTGTGGCGACGTCGGATTTGGCAAAACGGAGCTTGCCATGCGGGCGGCATTCAAAGCTGTCGACAACGGCTATCAGGTGGCTTTCATGGCCCCGACCACGGTGCTGGTCGAGCAGCACTACCAAACATTCCGCGAACGGATGGCTGAGTTTCCCATAACGATAGCCAAGTTGAGCCGGTTTTGCACCAAAGCCGAAGAGCGGAGCGTCGTGGAGGGCTTGGCACGCGGCAGTGTGGATATTGTCATCGGCACGCACCGCTTGGCCTCGGGGGATCTGAAGTTTCGCAATCTCGGGCTCGTCATTATTGACGAAGAACAGCGGTTCGGTGTGCGCAAAAAAGAGTATCTCAAATCGCTTCGTGCCAACGTCGACGTACTGACCCTTACCGCGACCCCTATTCCTCGCACCTTGCACATGGCCTTAGTAGGTGTGCGCGATATTTCCAACCTTCAAACACCGCCTCACGATCGTCAGGAAGTCGAAACCGTGCTCATATCGTGGAACGACGAGGTTATCCGCCACGCCACACTTCGCGAGCTGAGTCGCCACGGGCAGATCTACTTCGTTCATAATCGGATCAAGGATATTCATGAGGTGGCGGATAAGTTGCGATCGCTCGTACCGGAGGCGCGCTTGGAAGTCGCCCATGCAAAATTGCCCGAAGACGAACTCGAGCAGGTGATGGTGGATTTTGTCCAGCATCGTTTTGATATCCTGGTATCGACGAACATCGTCGAAAACGGCTTGGATATCCCCAACGCCAACACGATCTTTATCGATGAGGCCGAACGATTTGGCCTGGCGGATCTGCATCAACTGCGAGGTCGGGTGGGCCGATATAAGCACAAGGCTTATTGCTATTTGCTGCTGTCCCCGAATGGACCGTTCACGGTAAACGCGTATCGGCGGTTGATGGCTATCGCGGAATTGCAGCATTTGGGAGCCGGCTTTTCGATAGCCATGAGAGACCTGGAAATCCGCGGAGCCGGCAATTTGCTCGGGGTGGAACAAAGCGGCCACATCGCGGCTGTAGGATATGAGCTTTACTGCCAACTTTTAGAAAACGCCGTGCGTACCTTGAAACAACTGCCTCCGAAGTCCGTTTGCGATGTCGAGATCCGCCTCCCGTTGGATGCCTATCTGCCCGAATCCTATGTGCCGGACGCCCGTTCGCGAATCGAACTGTATCGGCGTCTGGCGGGTGTCCGCACCGAGCAAGAAATTGAGGAAATTGCCGACGAATTACGGGATCGGTTCGGGCCCTGGCCCGCGCCGGTCGAGGGCTTGTTCCGCATGGCTCGCCTGCGGTATTGGGCATCCTATTGGGCAATCAATGCCGTGTATCTGGAGGATCATGCCTTGGTGCTCCGATATACCGATCGGGGTCGGTTATTGGAGTGGCGAAACAAGCAGCGGACCCCCGTGCGGTTGGTGGACGAGGATTTGGCCTACCTGCCCCTGGACAACCAGCATTTACTGGATGGCCAGGTTTTCACCTGGGCAGAAACGCTGTTGCAGCCTTGAAACGGCTGGACTTATAATCCTCGCCCCGACCGTGCGCATCGTATCCGTGTCGTGTCGGCGCTCGATCCATGTACGGACGGTTACCTACCATGTCGACTGTTTTGCGTGGGATTTGCCTCCTGGTAGCTGCCATCCCTGTGGTGAACATCTCTGCAGGGGAGGAATTCGAAGAAGCCAGGATCGTCGCCCGCGTGGGTGACGAGGTCATTTTGCTGGGCGATGTGCTTGGCCCCGTCGAGATGCTGCTTGCTCCCTATCGCGATCGAATGACGGCTTGGGAATGGGAACGCCAGCGGGAGATGCTATTGGAGCAGCATGTGCGAGCGGCTGCAGAGAACAAACTATTGTACTTGGCATTTGTCAGGGACATTCCGCCGGACCGACGCAGTGACGTGTTGCCCAAAATCTGGCAAGAAGTCCATCGGCGGTTCGACGAGTCGGAGCTTCCGGAGCTGCTTAAGAAACATCAAGTCGTATCGGAACAACAGTTGGATGCTTATTTTCGACAGTTTGGCTGGTCGCTAGCCAAACAGCGCCGTTTCTACGGCGAACGGTCGCTGGGCCTTGCCGGTCTCCATCAAAAGGTGGACCTTCAGCCAGTCGTGACACCTCAAGAACTGCTGGCCTACTACCAAGAGCATATCGAGGAGTATTCGTATCCGGCACAGGCCAGGTGGGAGGAGTTAGCCGTTCGCTTTGACCGTTTTGCTACACGCGAGGAGGCTTATCAAGCGATTGTGGCCATGGGAAATGAGGTGGTTCTAGGAGGAGCTCCGCTGTGGGCGGTTGCCAAGCGCAGTTCGCACGGCTTTACGGCTCGACAAGGCGGGCAACACGAATGGACCACACAAGGCAGTTTGGCCTCGGAGGCTCTGGATCGTGCCCTATTCGAATTACCCATCGGCCAGTTGAGCCCCATTATCGAGGACGAAACCGGGTATCATATTATACGGGTTTTGGAACGGCGCCCGGCAGGACGTGCCTCATTTACCGAAGTACAGCGGGAGATCAAAAACAAACTGCGAGCACAGAAACGCAAGGCGGCTGTCGAGTCCTATTTGGAAAAGTTGCGCCGGGAGATTCCGGCGTGGACTATTTACGATGGGGTACCTGATCCGAAAATATCGGCCAATTCGTGAACTATGACGGCTGAGTCCGGACGATGCGGGCGGTGGAAACTCGACGCAATCTGGAAATCAAAGCTCGAATCGACAACCTGGCTAAGGTGCGACGCTGTGCTCAGCAATTGACCACCGAGCCGCCGTTGCATTTGAAGCAGACGGACACTTACTTTTTTTGTCGCTCCGGAAGGCTGAAACTGCGTGAGACCGTCGGCCGCCCTGCCCAATTGATCTGGTATGACCGTCCTGAAGTTCAGGAGATGCGGACCAGCCGTTACCTCATAGCGGAAATCGCCGATGCTGATGCGACTCGTGATTTACTTTCGGCCGCCTGCGGAGTACGAGCGGTTGTCAAAAAACGCCGCGAACTGTACTGGTACCGTTACGTAAGAATCCACCTCGACCAAGTAGAAACGCTCGGAGATTTCTTGGAATTGGAGGCCGTGCTTCAACCGGACATCGATGAACTGGATGCACAACGTCTGTTAGCTGACCTACGAGAGCGGTTTGAGGTACAGTCGCACATGCTTATAAGCGGTTCGTATGTGGATATGCTCTGAGTTGTCGTGTGTCGGTCATCGATACTATCGCCGCCGGTAAGCTGATTCGGAATGGTTTGGGCCTTTAGCATTTGGACGGGGCGTTACTGGAACGTACCACCGAGCCTGAACAGTGAAAGCGGCTGAGCCGTTGCCGCGTGTGCGTCTTAATTGTAGGTAAGTCGTGCCTGCGGTTTGCTGGTTGTAATGCAGGTTCACCTGTCTTGCATGCCAAGAGTTGTCACGGCGGATTGCGTGAATCGCGCCGCTCCGTGTGCGGTCGCACCCACCCGATTTGACCATCGGCGCAAGGCCCTCGCCGATTCGGATTCCGTTCGATAGGGGCGCGGGCGTTGGACGGTACGGATTGCGGCTTCGTAGCAAACCAAAAATGCTCTCCGTGCGGACAATCACCGCGCAGCAACACTTGAGCGCCATAGCCGTTGACGATCGGGACGCGGTGCGGATCCGCGTGCACCAAGTGGAGATCGCTTGCCGTGGAGTAGGCTCCACATACCGAATTGATCCGGAGACAGCCTACCGTTAAACTGCCTACGTTTCCCGATGGCTTGACGCTGGAAACCGTTGGACCGATTCGGCCTTTTGACGGAGAAGGAACGGCTCATGCAGGATCGTGCCTTGCTGCGAATAGGTGACCAGGAGTTAGAGTTACCGATTATTGAAGGGACGGAGCATGAGCGGGCGCTGGATATATCGGGTCTTCGAGCCGCCACGGGCCTTATTACGCTCGACGAAGGGTATCTCAATACTGGGGCTACCGTAAGTGCCATTACGTATCTAGATGGCGAAAAGGGTATTCTTCGTTATCGCGGCTACCCGATCGAAGTGATTGCGGCCAACTGTGACTTTCTGGAAACCTCGTACCTATTAATTTACGGTGAGCTACCGACACGGTCCCAACTAGAAGCATTTCGCACCTCCATCCGCCGCCACACCATGCTGCACGAAGACATGCGATCCTTTTACAACGGTTTTCCGCGAGATGCTCATCCCATGGCGATTCTTTCTTCGGTCGTCAGTGCCTTGTCCACATTTTACCAGGATTCCCTAGACCCCCACGATCCGCGACAAGTCGAGATCTCGATTCATCGGCTGCTGGCAAAACTACCCACGATTGCCGCGTATAGTTACAAGAAATCGATTGGCCAACCATTCATTTACCCGCAAAACGACTTGGATTATTGCGAGAACTTTTTGCAAATGATGTTCGCTGTGCCCACGGAACCTTACCATATTGATCCGGACTTCGTGGATGCATTGAATCTGCTGTTGATCGTTCATGCTGACCACGAACAAAACTGTAGTACCTCTACAGTCCGCATGGTGGGAAGTTCGGATGCCAATCTTTTTGCGTCGATTTCCGCTGGCATTTGTGCCCTTTGGGGACCGCTCCATGGAGGAGCCAATGAAGCAGTTGTCAACATGTTGGAACGTATTTTGGCCGATGGCGGGGACGTCAAAAAGTATGTCAATATGGCCAAAGACAAGAAAGGGAATTTTCGCTTGATGGGCTTCGGGCACCGCGTATACAAAAACTACGATCCGCGTGCTCGTCTCATCAAACAGACGTGTGATAAATTGCTGGCCAAACTCCAAATCAAGGATCCGCTCTTCGAAATTGCTCAAGAACTGGAGCAGGTCGCCTTGAATGATCCGTATTTTATCGAGCGGAAGCTCTATCCGAACGTGGATTTTTATTCCGGCGTGGTGTATCGCGCGATCGGAATTCCAGTTCAGATGTTTACGGTGCTATTTGCAATTGGTAGGCTGCCCGGTTGGATTGCTCATTGGGTTGAGATGCACCAATCGAGTTCCAAACGGATTGCACGCCCCAGACAGATTTACGTTGGGCCGACGGAAAGGCAATTCGTACCGCTCGATCTACGTGGATAGAATCGTCTTATGGATGTGCATAACCGGCGCTGGTTGTATCGAGGGCGCAGGTTCCAAGTCGAGCAGATTGACTACCAGGTTGGTGGAGGTTTGTTTACAAAAGATGTGGTACGACATCCTGGGGCAGTAGTCATTCTGCCGTGGGTCGACGCCGAGCATGTTTGTTTGGTCAAGAATTTTCGCCCAGCGATTGGTGCTACCTTGTGGGAACTGCCGGCAGGTACTCGGGAGCCGGACGAACTACCACTTGAAACTGCCCAGCGCGAGCTCGAAGAGGAGACCGGTTATCGCGCCACGTGGTGGAAACTCCTCCATTCGTTTTATGTTTCGCCGGGGATTCTGGACGAGGAGATGCACTTGTTTATGGCCCGCAATCTGGTGGAAGGGAGCCCACGGCGTGAGCCTGGGGAAGAGATCCAAACCGAAGTCGTAAGCTGGCACGATGCGATGTACATGGTAAAACAGGGCCACATTCGGGATGCAAAAACCTTGATTGGTCTTTTATGGTTCGAAACTCTGGGAGTACCAGATCCGGAGGTGGAACGACGCTAATTCCGCGGTGAAACTCAAGTACCGCAAAGGTCCCAAGGCGCAACGAAGAGAGGATGCAGCGTCCGGTGCCGAACTGGGTCGTTGTGCCTTTACGATTCTCCCATCAGTAAGAGGGATTAACGCCCCCGGAGCCGCTCGAAGTCTCCGAAAATAGGAGGTATAAATTCTGAGCGTCCGCCAGGGCCTTGCCAGTCCAATCCGCCAAAAATGTTCCGGCGGCTGGTCCATCGCTCACCGTTGGGACCCGTAATGTCATAGCCACCGAATATGTTGGGGCGACTGGTCCAGTGCCCTTGGGGACTAGACCAATCAAGACCACCAAAAATATTCCTCCGGCTAGTCCAACGTTCACCACGTGGACCCTGAACATCAAAACCGCCAAAAATATTTGACCGGCCACTCCACTGGCCGCCCGGGCCGCTCCAATCTTGCCCTCCGAGAATATTGGGGCGGCTCGTCCACTGGCCGGCCCTCGAGTCGCGAACATCTTGCCCACCAAAGATATTGGACCGACTGGACCATTGAGCATGCACGGTATCGACAAGCACCGCAAAAACTACCGCGACGCCTAATAATACGAAGCGCATGGCTACACCTGCCTAAGAGATCCAGAATCGAATTGCCTTAACGACTGAACCCGAAAGAGATACCTCTTGACACCTGGTTACAGTCTATCACATTCAAGTCGCTTTTCCTAGCATCCCGTCTACTATCAATGAGGGACAGTCGGTTCACCAATAGCCCAGAAAAGGTACGCCGTGGGTATTGGGCAAACGTAAGGTCCTGCCGTGAGCTTCGCTCAGCGAGCAGGTTCGCTGCTAAACACATAATCCCTACCGAGGAGCGTGCTCATCCGCATGGTGTATACTGTTGGCCGGACAAGAAGTATCAGGGGCCCGTTCATAACGAACCGGCGCGCCTATGCTCGCTGATTAGGGTTATCGAGTATTCGAAACGAAGGAGTCGCTAGCCCAAGGACCAAAACAATGTACAAGGCTATTTACTTGTGGTTCGGCACGGGTTGTTTCGTTGTTCTAGCGATGAGCAGTAGTTCGAGTAGCGCTCAAAATACCGTGCAGATCGGTGTTGCAGAGCTTAGTCGTTCATTGGTCGTGGCAAATCAAGGTTATTTTCCGGTAGCTTTACGATTACAGGATGGCCGAATTGCCGTCGTCTTGCGGGGAGGCGATGCGCACGTCGGCATCAAAGGTCGACTGGATATCGTGTTCTCGGCTGACGAAGGTCGTAGTTGGTCTGATCCGCATGTGGTAGTCGATACGCCTGTGGACGACCGCAACCCAGCCTTCGGTCAGGCACAAGATGGGACGCTGGTGGTCGCCTATTGGCAGTACAACAATTTTGACGACCAGGGCCGACCGTATCGTCCTCTGCGTCCAGACAAGGTCTCTACGTGGGTTGTGCGATCAGCCGACGGAGGAAGAACTTGGTCAGAAAGTATTCCCATCGACGTATCCGAGATTCAGTGGGCAAGTCCGTATGGCAGAATCGTCACACTGCCCAACGGACACATGCTGATGGGGTTGTATGGGGGTAGTTCTCAGGAAGCGGGTCAGTCGTCGCGTGCGGGCCCACAAGTAGGCTACGTGTATTGGTCGGCTGACGGCGGATTGACGTGGAAGCGGTTAGCCACCTTGGGCCCCCGTTGTGCCGAACCGGCGCTCGTGTGGTTACCATCGGGGAAACTTTTGGCCGCAGTTCGCACATCCGATAGCGGTGGCGTGGCTCTGCTGGAAAGTGACGACGAGGGACGAAACTGGAGCCGCCCCATGCGTATTACTCCGGATCAGGTTCACCCGGCAGACTTATTGGTGAGTCCTTCTGGTCACCTGCTAATGTCGATTGGGTACCGCGTCGGGCCGTTCGGTGTCCGTCTGTTGGTGGCGGACCACCCAAATCGGTTCGACTGGCAAAACAGCCTGACCCTGGTCGACGATCTTTTGAGCCGCGATTGCGGATACCCAAGCAGTGTGGTACTGAAGGATGGCCGCATCCTGACGGTTTATTACGGCCGCAGTCGGGAACATCCCGAGTGGCGTGTGCATTGCGGAGCGGTGACATATCGCTTGACGAGCGAACCGTAGCGGCTGTGTTTGGTTGTAATCTTGGCCCGTCGGCTGTTAGCGGTATTAGTGCCACTTCGTGTTCGCGAGGCGTACAATTTGTGAGCGACGTTGACAGTTACCGCTGGGGACCGGATCCGAGATCGATCGTTGATCCCGTTTCGTTTCCGGAGAGCGCAGACTGCGACAATGGGAGTTTCGACAGCCCGTCAGTTTTTTCCACGAAACGTAATAATGTTGTCGTCGGATGCTACGCGCTACCGCACGTGACTGAGTTCTCGCCCCCATCGAGCTACTGTTTTCTAGGTAGGGCGTGGCTGTAACCGAGCTGGCAAGCACCGGGGGGGCGCCCTATCGCTTCGGATGAGGGAGAGCTTTATAGAGCGGCGACCGGAAGGGAGCGGCACTTTGCGAATCGGGCCAGGCTCTTTGACCAGACCGTGCGGGGAAACCGCTCCTACAGGTCGTGCGTTCCCCAGGCCGCACCAAGTTCGCGGAGCCACCGCCTGGCGATGCAGATTAACTTTGGCTGTAGGCTTTCTTAAAAACTCACGCTTTAGGGTCGTTGCTACCGCCGATGACACGCACCCACCCAAAAATCGCGACGCACACTGCGTCGAAGGGTGGTCACATCGCTCGCTACCTCTTGCGCTAGCAATACCCGCAAAAGAAGGTGTTCCCAACGATAGCGACAAACTTTCCCAACCTGTCTCATAGTGCGGCTTGAGCAATCTCGGCGCCAGTTCGCTAACCTATCGGCCGACAACGGCGGTTTTCTTCACCTTACTGGGGAAGAGGTCTAAATTTATCCAAAATATCTTCTTTGTCTCATATCTCCATATTGTCTTTTTTCGCGATTCTGCTTAGTATTCTCAAACTTCCAGACTAGAGGGTAAAGTGCCTTTCCCCTTGACCACGGCAGCTTCCCCTGGGCCGGCAGTGCCTGTCCCCGGGCCCGGTACCAGCCTCTTTGATTTACGACTATGATTATCGATTCACTTTGGTATACGACGTTCGCCTGGCACTGTTATGGTGCTTTTTAACACCTTGCCCGTTCGGTCGCACTATACAGTTGTCGCTGGACACAGGGCATTTGGACACCTTTTAAGTAACGAGGTTCCTGATACGCTGAGTTACCCGTTGACAGAGAAGAACGCTAGCAGCCAAAGCCCGACAAGATGTTGTAAGATGCTAGCAAAAGAAAGGCTACCAAATCGCCGCACGGCAGCTTTCCAAATGGGAATCCTTGCGGGCCGCTAGTGCGTTAGCTAATCGTTTGGCGGCGCCGCACGAACGGTCCACTTTACTAGTTGCTCCGATACATTCCTCGAAAGCCAGCGCTCCTTGAAGTCGAGCGTTCGGCAACTCCGTCCGTTGCGCGGATTGGCGCGCAGATTATCACACGTAGGCTTCGACGAACTGGATTAACACAAAGGCGCCAAGGCCGCGTAGGCGAACGTAATGTGGATGCAGTCTTCCTTGTGCCTTAGCGCCTTGCCGTTGAATTGAACTGGCAGTTCGCTTAGGGTCGCGGCTCTGTTAAGCCGTCGCTCGGGGGAACGCCTTTACTTGGAAGGAAAGAGTGTGCGTCACGTTTGTAGGGGAAATTTTTTTTAAGGCAGAAGCGCACAGGAAACAGTAAGTAAGCTGGCAACGCCTGCTGCTGCTGTTTGAGAAAGAACCATTTTTGCCCAAGGCCTCTACACCGGGCCCCAGTGATGATAGTGCCACGACTCGGGTTGGCTCGTTTCACCAAAATCACACGAGTTCTGCGAAAAACTCGTGACCAAGCCGCTACCGGCTCTTGCCCAAGTGTCTTTATTACTAAGCCTTTGCTCGTCTGCGTTAAATTCTCACGCGCATGAAATGGCAGATCGCGCGGGACGCGCCAGCCCGCCGGTCTCAGTTGAGATCAAAAACAGGCTCCTGTCACGGTTCTTCTTTAGGCACGTCTTTTAATTCAGGTAGCTCCTTTTCCCACTTGTTTTGTTTTTCCTCTTCGGAGGGTTCAAGAAAAGGTCGCACGATGCGAAAACCTACAGCCAATGCATCGGTGTGGTACCAGATGCTTTGAGGGACCTGAGGGTCCTGTTGGCTCCAGTCTTCTGAAGAGAAGCCGCGCGCGGCGCTGCGGCATGCTTCGGCATCACTATCCCAGCCACCACCTCGCACGACTCGGGGATACAAAGTCATGGGCACGAAGAGCGGATCGCGCACAGTCCTGCCGACGAACTGTTGATACGCATCCGGTACATACTGGTCCAAGACCCATTCGGCCACATTACCATGCATATCATACAATCCCCACGGATTCGGCTTTTTTTGGCCCACGCGATGGTATTTTTCATCGCTGTTTTCATAGTACCAAGCGTACTCGCCCAACTGAGCCGGATCATCACCAAAATGATATGCAGTCGTGGTTCCGGCGCGGCATGCGTATTCCCATTCGGCTTCCGTTGGAAGTCGGTAATAACGGCCCGTCTTAGCCGACAGCCACTTGCAGAACACACGCGCCGCATGTTGCGTCATGCAAATCGCAGGATAACCGCGCTTGCCCATACCGAACGTCATGTCGGTATAGGGCTTCGTAGGTTGACTGATTTGAAAGCGATCAGCCAACTTGTCACGTTCGTTCGGAGGTATGCCCAGTACCTCGCGGCGCGCAATATCCAGATCCGACATCCACACCTCGTACGCGTCCCATGTGATTTCGTACTTGCTCATCCAAAACGGTCCCACTTCGACTTCATGCTGCGGGCCCTCGTCCGGTTTGCGTCCCGGTTCCCCATCGGGACTACCCATGATGAACCTACCTCCGGGGATCGGTACCATTTCGATTTTGGCGTCGGAGTGCTCGATCCGTTCCGTATAGGGCTTCATCTCGGCGGGGCTGCTTGCTTGGGCATCGGGCACCGGTAAGGGGGCCGGATGCCGAGACTGGCCAAGAAGAGCTGGGCTAAAACTACCGGCTAGTACACAGACGATCCACGCGCAGGTCTGAACCGGTAGTTCGCCGCCGCGCCGCTTACCCTGTGTCGATGCATGGTCGATGCGGATGCTTGCACCACAAATTGGCTTCAACACGCTCTGGTACTCCTCTCAACGTCAAACACCTCGCTGGGATCCGTAGAGGGCCACGTGCAGGCGATCACCCCAGCGGTAACCTCGCTTTTCGACGGCAGCAGCTAGCCGACGCTTAGCTTCAAGAAGCTCTTGCTGAGTCGTTGCTTGGGGCATGATCCAGACGCGGTCCGTTTGAATTCCATGCTTGCGCACGAGTTGTTCAACTTCTTCCAAATCGTTCTCATCCTGGACCACGAACTTAAAATCGGCTCGCGGATGCAACGCCCACCGTGTTAGGATCGAAGGGCGATACCGAAGGTGGAGCGGCACCCCGGAGTTTTTCAGTTTCGGGGAAACATTGTACTGAGCAACGTAGCGATCAAGCTTTTGCGTGGGTGCGATCGTACCATTGGTCTCGATTTCCACGAACCAAGCCTCGTCCGCAAGGCACTCGAACAGCGACGCTAAGGCCGGTTGTTGTAACAGTGGCTCGCCACCGGTGACTACTAGGTGCCGTTCGCGGATGGCCTTTAAGTAATCGGCCGTTTGGGCCACTGTCAAGCGTATCGTCTCTTGAATCGGGTCGTATTTTACGTATCCCGGCTCCTGCGCTCTTCGGTGGACAAACGGGGTACCAATCCAATTCCACGTGTAATCGGTGTCGCACCAAACGCAATAGAGGTTACACCGCGAGAGTCGCAGGAAAACGCATGCCTGGCCTCTGTGTCTTCCCTCACCCTGGAAGCTGCAGAAAATCTCAGGGCCGCCTTTCCAGCGAGCCAAGACCAAGTGTTGAGCGGTTGGGGATTGGTTGTTGTTGCGTGGCACCGCGTTACCCTGAAAGGAACATCGTGTATCCACAACATATGCGTACGAGCTGTGCCAGGCGAAAACCACGCCGGCACAACCGCCAACTCTCATTCTACGGGGCCGTAATCGCCGGAGTAGGCGACGCAGGCAATGCGTTCGCTTCGACGACGCAGCGCCTCGGTCTTCGAAACCACGTAGGTGGCACAATGGACCCGCGGCGGGGACTTGCCCGACTGTACCGAAACGGTTCCAATGAAAGCCATTGGGGGTGCGTTGCTGGCTAGTGGCTCACAAATCGCAGACGGCTTCATAGCGGTGCGCACAACGAGGGTGAGGGGAATTATGAGAAGCGTGCAGAATGTGGTCGCAGTGGCGTGCTTGGTTGGGACGTGGTTTGTCAATGTAGGGTCCGGTCAGCAAATTCCAGGGATTGGACCCGTTGGCGAGATACGCAAGCTGCATTCGGGGTTGCAATTTACCGAAGGCCCCGCCTGGGATGGGCATGGAAGTTTGTACTTCAGTGACATTCCAGCTAATCGAATTTACCGTGTGGATGCCACCGGCAAACTGGAGGTGTTCCTGGAACCTTCGAATCATACCAATGGCCTGATGATTAACAAAGCTGGTGGAATCATAGCGTGCGAGATGGATGGGCGGATCGTCGAGATCGATACGATGACCAAAGCGGTAAAGGCGCTGTTGTCAGAGTATGGCGGCAAGCGCTTCAATGCCCCCAATGATCTAGTATTGGATCGCCACGGTGGCGTTTACTTTACGGACCCGCATTTCCGCGCACCGACCCCTTTGCCCCAAGAGAAAACCGCCGTTTACTACTTGGATGCTCACGGTAAAGTGACGCGCTTGATCGACGACCTACGAGCGCCAAATGGAATACTGTTGTCACCGGACGAAAAGACGCTGTATGTGCTCCCCAGTTTACAAAAGGAAATGATGGCGTACCCTGTGGAAGCTCCGGGAAAACTGGGCCCGGGCCGAGTGTTTTTTAGTCTGGTGCAGCCCGAAGGGCGAGATGGCCTTGGTGGCGACGGTGGGACGGTCGACAGCCGTGGCAACGTGTACATTACGTCGGCCCTAGGTATTCAAGTGGTGTCACCCGAAGGCAAACTATTGGGAATCATTCAATTTCCGGAGCAGCCGGCCAATTGTACGTTTGGTGGGCCGGACATGAAAACGTTGTACGTAACGGCGCGCACGTCGTTGTATGCCGTGCAGATGGAAGTGGCAGGCCACCGCTTTGGGCAATAGGTTATAACAGAAGCGGTCGAGCGTAGGCGGTCGTCAAAAATGGGACGTTTGTCCGCGGAGCGCCTCTCGCCTCAGACGATGGCCTGGCTGCGTGCCGGTGTGGATCGTGGTGCGTCGGATATCCACCTGGTTGTTGGCTATCCACCGACATTGCGCCTGCATGATCAGCTCGTTGCGTTGGACGAGCCGCCACTGGACGAGGGGCAATTGCGAGCGGTCCTTCAGGAATTGGCGCCCGACGAGCAGTTTGCGCATTTCTTATCGGTAAAGAATCTTGATTTTGCTTACGAGATCGAGCTTAAGGACCAGCGACAGCGATTCCGAGCCAATTATTTTTTCAGCGGGGATCTGCCCGGAGCGTGCTTGCGTATAATCCCCCATACCATTCCCACGTTGGAATGGGCTTGTTTTCCGGTCGAATTAGCTGAACGCCTGATTTCCCAGCGGGACGGGTTGGTATTGATCAGCGGCGTAACCGGCTCGGGTAAAACCACAACTCTGGCGATCCTGATCGATAGGTTAGCTAAACGCGGTGGTTATCGGATCATTACTATCGAGGAGCCAATCGAGTATTTATTGACAGGAGGGAACGGATCGATTGTTACACAACGGGAAGTGGGACGCGACGTGCCCACGTTCGCTGACGGTTTAAAATATGGGCTGCGGCAGGACCCGGATGTTTTTTTGGTTGGGGAGATTCGCGATCGAGAGACCGCACAATTGGCATTGAGTGCGGCTGAAACGGGACATCTGGTCTTTTCTACGTTGCATACGCGCGATGCGAAAGGAGCGATCTCCCGTTTTACGGATATCTTTCCGCAACCGGTTCAGAATGAAATTCGAGCACAGTTGGCACTCGCTTTACGTGCCGTGGTCTGCCAGCACCTGTTACCGAGTCGTCAAGCCGGTGCCAAACGGGAGTTGGCGTTGGAAGTCCTTTTTAACACGTCGCCTGTTTCCGCTGCGATTCGCACAGGACGCATCGAGCAAATCGACAATCATATCCTCACCGGACGCGCCGACGGGATGCTGACGCTCAACGAGTCTGTTAAGCGCTTGTGGCAGGAGGGCCGCATTAGCTGGGAGACAGCGCTACACCACATGACAGATCCGGCGCTTCTTCACAACTAGCGCGAGGGCGAAGACGCTGGGGTGTGGGGCCACCCGACTGACCGTACCAGCGACAAAACCGCCGTGGCGATACGATCCTCGACGTCACCAGCCCACCGGTAAGCGGGCCGACCGTATTCGTAAAGAAAACTGCCCCCCTCATACCCCCCTTCTTCCCACACACGGCGCGACGGAATATAAGCCACAAGGTCGTCCGTGTAGCCGAGCACCCACGTGCCGGTGCCGTACTCGCGGCTGAAGCGAAGCCCATAGTCCACCACGGTTTCACCCCCCATGGCGATCCACAGCAATTGATCCCCAAGCCGCCACACATGAACCGGATACGGGTAGGAGGCGTCGAACGTCACACCTTGTTCTAACTGCTTGAGCAATCGAGCGGCCCACCGTTGGTGAATGGCATTTCGCGGTTGTTGGGCGGCGCTTTGTAATTCTCCACGGTCCACAACACGCTCGTAAGCTAAAGGCACATACTGAAACACCATTTCTAAATGCGGTGTTACTTCCACCCACGCTGTAGGCCGTTCCAACTGTTCGATCACCGCTTCGGCCAACCGCTGACCGTACGACCGGCACAGTTCCAGTTCGCGCCTTGGTAACGGGTTCTGATCCCCGCCCGTGGTGTTAACGAACAAAGCCAGTAAACCGGAGTAGCGCTGTTCCAGGAAGATCTGAGCGAAGCCAGGGTAGTCGCCGCACCAGTACGCAAAACTCATCGTTGTCGGATGGCATGCATAGCCGAACAACACAGCTCGCGGCACCTTTTCCGGCGTCGTAACAATCAAGATCGGCACGCGATGGTCCACCGGTCCGGCTAAGGCGATTCCGGCAGCAAGCAATCGCGGAACTTCTGCTTCTGGATTGTTGCGGCGATTCACCGCAAAAGTTGCGGTTCCGGTTGCATGAAAGAGTCGTGCTGGGGCGAGGTTTGCACTGGCCTCCTGAACTGCGGTCACCGTAACCTGAATCATGCGTTCGGTGTATTGCGTTACGAGCTGCTCCTGTTGTTCTTCCACCGGATAATAGTCCTGCAAGTCGTCACCCAGGCGCGGTCCACAATGATTGTGAGAAAAAGCCCAGACCACAGCCGCTCGTTCCAATCCGAGATGTTCCTGGAGTTGCGTAAACACGCGATCGCTAACCGACTTGGGCACCCCTTGAAAATCGCTCGTAATAAGCACCCCCAGTTTGCCGCGTGTGTCACGTACGGCTAACACTTTTAGCCAAAGGTCGTGAATCGTTCCTTCCGGCACCCTTTTTGTGCCATAACCCGCTAACCAAACCGGCTCGCGCGGTGTGATAACCGCGCGGCTTACCCCTACCTGCCACAGTGCCTCGTTGCCGAACAACCGATAGGTGCTGCCTAGCAGCACTACAACGGGAAATAATCCACCCACCAATCGACTCCAATTGCTTCTGATTGAAAATATCGATTTGAACTTTGCAGGCATGGGAACCTCCAAGCTATCGATGCGCTTGCCAATCTGTTTGGGAGATCCTAATTCTATGTGACGTGCGATCCCAAAGGAATGAAGTCGGTAGCACCTTCCGTAACGTTGTTGTCTGCTTTTCGAGTTGTTCTGACAATCCGACGCCTTTTGATGAATCCGGATTTTTATTTTGCTGCCTTTGTCGACTTCCTGTCTTTTCTTTGAACCTTTTTGCTTCCCGAATCCCTCGCAGATAATAATGACGTAGGGGTACGTCGCAACGGGAAGCTAACCTGGTCTGCGACCACAAGAGTCGCGACGCACCGAAAGCCTATGGCCGTTTACGGCCGTGTTGGTTCCAGACCTTGCCAGAAGAAGCTCCGCGTAGTCCACCAACCGGCGACGAGCCAACCGAGGGCAGCACCCATTAATACATCGCTGAGAAAATGAGCCTCGGCCGCCAGTCGTTGAAGCGCGGCTAGGCTCGCCATGCCAATAAACACCCACTGACCACGCGGATAAAGAGCTGCAAGACCGACGGCCAAGCCAACAGCCGTTGCTGTATGCGACGAAGGAAACGATTGCTCACTGTAGCCCCCCGATTCGGCCCGCTGCCAGAATGGTAACCATCCTAGGAATGTCTGTCCAACGTTGACCACATGAAGCGCAGCGGTGGGGCGAAGCCGCGCTACGAAAAGCTTGAGCGTAGTGGAACTTATTCCCGCAAGAAAAGCACTTCCGATCAGCCGCCATGCGACTCTTACGGTGCGGCCGTCTAACCAGGCCACGGCTAAAATCAACAGCGCCACGCTCAGACCGTGGCCAAAAAACTCCGAATTATTCACCAAACGTTTTAGATCCCCCGGAAGCGGGTCGGTGTGGAACCATCGCGCTATGGGAAGATCGACAGCCAGTGCTGGTATCGCCAGGATGGCCAGAATCAAGCTTCCCAAACAGGTTCTGCGAAAGTTCGTAGGATGTGCGTTACCCTTAATGGAATTGGTGTCCATCGATCTATGATCCTTCGATCTCGGCGCGGGCCCCCTTTTCCGACGACAGCTTTGCGATCGGCCCGCAGCGATAACCGGATTGACACTGCGAACCGGTAAGGCGAGCTTCGCGCCCGCCCACTGCTCGTGGTTGTTCAAATTCGTTTCATTTTACAAACTAGGGAAAACCGAAGTGACGCGCGCGTAGATTTATCCACACCAATTCCGAAGGGCCACTCGGTTGTCCGCTTTCAGGCCCGCGCAAATGAGGTGGCAGGCAAATCCGTCGATTCTTGTTTACTCATTGTGCTTTGTGTCTGTAGCGTCGCTGCGTTGCAAGAGTGTCAGTCGTACAAGTCGAGCGTCGTCGCAAGTTTGTTCCGGCCTAACGGTGGGCAACTATCGTAGCACCCGCCGGGGTATTGCTCGGCGCGGAAACAACGGATTTGAGCCTTGACCTTTCCACCACTGACGATGGCGCCCAAAAAAACTGGTGCAAGAAATCGGTTGCGTTGCATCAACCTAAGTTGATACATTGATGACGTAGCAGGAAGCCGAATGCTTGCGTAATCGCGTCGGGCTACCAGGGACCTTAAAGCAAGAAAGCTGGTGTACTGAATGAGCGTCACCCCAGGTACCTATCCCAACGGAATAAGAGCGCGGCGCTGCAACGCGTGCAGTGCAATAAGTCGTTAGGAGCAGTGCCGATGGTACCGGATTCCATTCGGATGTTGGGGTGGCATGCGCGGGGCCTTTGGAAATCGGTAACCGATCTACCTGATGGATCGTGGTGCTTTGCGTGCGTTTCGCTGCCGGTGTACTTTGCGATAGTGTGTGCTCTTTGCGTGAGAGTGGGTTTTGCGACGGATGCTGCCGTTGATTACCTGCGCGAGATTAAGCCGCTGCTTCGGGACAAATGCTATGTGTGCCACGGGGTGTTGCGTCAGGAAGCGGGGCTACGCGTCGACACAGCGAACTACTTGCGAGCAGGAGGCGAATCGGGCAGTCCCATTAATCCTTCCGATCCGGACAATAGCCTGTTGATGAAGCGGTTAACTGCGGCCGATCCTTCGGAACGCATGCCGCAGGAGGCCGCGCCGCTTACACCCGAAGAGCTCGATAAATTACGGCGCTGGATTGCTGCAGGGGCTCCCGGTCCAGAAAACGAGCAGCCGCAACCGGATCCACGCCAGCACTGGGCGTTTCGTCCACCGGTTCGCCCCCCTGTGCCTAACGTGGAGCATCGCGAATGGGTAGCCAACCCAATCGATGCTTTTGTCGTGCACTCTTATGAGAAACTGGGATTGCAACCCCAACCCGTAGCCGAACCGGCTACCTTGTTGCGGCGTTTGTTTCTGGATCTTGTGGGACTCCCGCCTTCCGAGGAACAACTGCAAGAGTTTCTCGAGGATTCGTCAGAAGACGCCTGGTACCGCTGGGTGGAGCGCCTTTTGAGTTCTCCTCAGTATGGGGAACGCTGGGCGCGTCATTGGATGGACATCTGGCGCTATAGTGACTGGTACGGTCGGCGAATGGTGCCAGATGTTTGGAATAGTGCACCGCAGATTTGGCGCTGGCGCGATTGGATTGTGCGATCCCTAAACCAGGATAAGGGCTACGATCGCATGATATTGGAAATGTTAGCCGGCGACGAGGCGGCTCCTACCGACCCGGAAGTGGTAGTGGCGACCGGTTTCTTGGTGCGGAATTGGTATGCGCTGAACCCCAACGATTGGATGCGGGCAAACGTTGAACATACGGCGAAAGCGTTCCTTGGGCTGACGTTCAATTGCGCCCACTGTCACGACCACAAGTATGACCCGATTTCGCAACTGGATTACTTCCGTTTCCGAGCTTTCTTCGAACCGTTGGGACTCCGCCAGGATCGAGTGCCGGGCGAAGCGGATCCAGGACCCTTTGAAGAATACCAGTACAGTAAAGTGCGGCGAATCCAGCGATTGGGAATGGTGCGTGTTTATGACAAGAAGCCCGACGCGCCGACGTGGTTTTATACCGGTGGCGATGAACGCAACCGGAAGGCGGAACTGGGCAGCATTACACCTGGGCTGCCGTCTGTCTTTGGTCAAGAGTTAGAAATCGAGCCCATTGAGCTGCCTCCGGCGGCGTGGTACCCAGCGCTTCAGCCTTGGTTCAAGGAAACGTTATTGCGTGAAGCGGATGCTCGCATCGCGGCTGCTCGTGCTTCAATGGAAGCAATAGCAAACCAACAGGCTTCCGAGCAGAGTCATTTCAACGCACTTTACCAACAATTCCAGCAGCAACTAAGCCAGTGGAGCAACGAAGCACAGCACCCGTGGTTTGGGCAGCCTGTCCTATTGATCGATGGCCAGAAGGGAAGACGGATCCTCTACCGCTGGCTTCCCTATGATTTTCCGGTCGCGGATCATTTGCGTGTCGACGTCGACTTATCGCTGTTGGCCGACGAGCACGTGAATCTGCAACTGATGCAAGATGCCTCGCGAGGACTTACGGCACTTTATGTCGGTTTTCGGAGGGGTGAAGTTTTCGCGTACCAGCCCGGTACTTTCCATGAGATAAAAATCGGCAGTTATATGCGGGATACTCCCGTCGTATTGCAACTCGTACTGGCGATTGACTGCGCGAACGACGTAGCACGGTTAACGATCCATCAGAGCGGTCAGGATCGGCCGGTAGTGGAGGCAACGCCCATAGCCTTGAACGGATGGAATACAAGTCGGGCCCCGCGTCAGCCCCTGGCGATTGACGTGCGAGCCGGCTCGATAGCAGCCGTTAAACGACTAGGCTTAGTATCCGAGAACGGCACGTCGAGCGATGCCAGTTCCGATTCAGGGCTGCTTGATGTACGGTTCGACCAGTTGCCGTATCTGCCCGGTTTGGATGTGGTGGGACTTGATGGTTGGCAAGAGTTTTCCGGAGGCGAAGTGGGTGGTCAGTCACGCGTAACATGGGCTTTGGGTGGAGCTGCCGAGGCCGTTACGTTCGAACACCAACAGACCAAGTTGCTTTGGCGGGCAGCACAAGAACAAGTACTGCGCTTGCAGGCGCATAGCGAACTCCTGGCTGCCGAAGCCAAGCGGCACTCGGTACAGTTGCGACTGGAAGCTGAAGAGCGGCGGTGTACCGATTGCCAAGCGGCGCCTGATCCAGAGCTTGTCCGAAGGGCTGCGTTGGCTGAACACCAAGCTCTGCTGGCCGAGGCGCACGCACAATACAATCGGGCGTGGCAGCAGTGGCTGGCACTGGTGGTCAAAGAGCAGCCCGACGGCCAGGCCGACAAGAAACGTGCCGAGGCACTCCAGCAACTCGTCGAGCGTGCAGCTCGCTGGCGTACCGTCGGTGAAGAATATCACCTGGGTGGAGCACCGAAAAGCTTTACCGCACTTTCCCCTCAGTATCCCCGCCAAAGTACCGGTCGGCGTTTGGCGCTGGCAAGCTGGATTGCCGCGCCGCACAATCCTTTGACCGCACGGGTAGCCATCAACCATATCTGGATGCGCCATTTTGGTGAACCACTCGTTGACACCGTTTTCGATTTCGGGACAAACGGCGCCAAGCCGGTGTATCCAGAGTTACTCGACTGGCTGGCTTGCGAGCTGATCGAGTCCGGCTACAGCATGAAACATATCCATCGATTGATCACCACGAGCCGTACTTATCGACTGACAAGCTCAATGCGTGGAGGCGAAGCCAATCAACGTCGGGATCCGGATAACCGCTATTTGTGGCGATTCCGGGTGGGACGGATGGAGGCTGAAACCGTGCGCGACTCGGTGCTGGCCGCTGCCGGTGTGCTCGATCGAGCCATGGGTGGGCAGGAGTTGGAGAACTCCGAGGCCCTCACTACGTTTCGGCGAAGTCTTTACTACAGTTGCCACCCTGAAGTCGGAGGAAAAAGTCCCATTGGGGAATGGTTCGACGCCCCGGATCCCAACGAATGCTATCGACGTACCCGTACGATTGTTCCCCAACAAGCGTTGGTACTAACGAACTCGGAATGGATCCACCGCATGAGCCAGCGGTTAGCAGAGCGACTTTGGAACGAGTGTCGAGGATGGCGCGATGAGGCAATGAGCCGTTTCGTGCAGAGAGCCTTCCGCGTCATTTTATCGCGCGATCCATCGTCCGAAGAGATCAAGGTGTGTTTGGAATGGTTACATTCTGGGGAATGGCAGGGCCAGACGGATTCCGAAGCGGTATTGGCTAAGCGGCGAACTTCCTTGGTCAAAGCGCTGTTTAACCACAATGACTTTGTGGCAATCCGTTGAGAGGGACAGCACTATGGCTGTAGACCGGTGCAGGAACGGTGACTGTTGTGGCATAACACGTCGAACGTTTCTGGCGGATATGGGATTGGGCTTTGCTGGCATGGCAGCCGCAGCGATGGTGGCCGAGGAGACGGCCGGAGCTGTATCGAGTTCGAGCGGCCTGCATCACCCGGCGCGCGCTAAATCCGTCATTTGGATCTTTCTCTCCGGCGGATACAGCCACCTCGAGACATTTGATCCGAAACCCGCCTTGAACAAGTACGCAGGGAAAACATTTTCCGAAACCCCTTTACCTAATCCTCTGGACTCACCCCTGCATAAGCAACGGTTCCGCTCGGTTCCTGCAGAAGAGATCAATGTGCGCGATGTGTATCCAGTCATTTATCCGATGCAGGTCGGGTGGAAAAAGCATGGCCAGAGCGGTATCGAGATCACCGATTGGTGGCCGCACTTGGCCGGTTGTGTGGACGAACTATGTTTCGTGCGCAACATGTGGACGACCGACAATGACCACTGGGCCGAGAACCAGATGCATACCGGGCGGCATCGTCCAGATGAGCCGCAACCTAGTCTGGGCTCGTGGGCCCACTACGGCCTAGGCACGTTGAACGACAATTTACCCAAGTTCGTGGTATTGGGCGGACCAACCAACTCGACAACCCGCTGGTCGATCGACGGCTACTACCTCGGACCGCAACACTCAGGAACTCCATTACATGTTGACGGGAAAGAAGCCCTGCCCTTTGTGTCTCCTGCCGGTGGACTGTCAGCAAAGGAGCAGGTGGATGAGTACGAATTGATACGGCGGTTAAACCGGATTGCGGCAGTCGAGTACCCAGAGGATCGGGAGCTGCTTGCTCGTATCGAGGCCTATGAGCTGGCATTTCGAATGCAGTCGGCTGTGCCCGAAGCCGTAAATGTGACGCAAGAAACTGAAGAAACGCATCGGTTGTACGGGTTGGACCAGGAAGCAACCCGTACAGCAGGGCGGCGGCTCTTAGTGGCTCGGCGCTTGGTTGAGCGCGGCGTTCGCTTCGTTCAGGTATATCCCTCTCCCTACGGAGCTTGGGACTCGCATCAAAAACTCAGGGAAAATCACGCTCGGCTCTGCGCGCAACTTGATAAACCGGTAGCGGGGTTAATTACGGATCTAAAACACCGAGGACTGCTAGAAGAAACGGTGGTGGTTTTTTGCACCGAGTTCGGTCGCACACCCGGTCTAGAACAGCGCAATGGTGGTAAAGATGGGCGCGATCATCATCCGCACGGCTTTACCGTATGGTTAGCCGGTGCAGCACTAAAGAAGGGTTATGTGCATGGAGCTACTGACGAATTGGGCTATCACGCATTGGGCGATGGCCATTATGTGACTGACCTGCATGCCACAGTGCTCCACCTGTTGGGACTTGACAACCGCAAACTCCACTATCCGGGCCGGCGGAGAATCGAGATGGACTACGGGCAGCCGATCGCGGATATCATGACCTAAAAGCCTGACTGATCGGCGCGTCGTAACCGAGCAGCTTTAGCGGCGAATCCGTGGTTAGACCTCGTACGTTTCACCGACTCGGGCGGGGATGACATACGGTAAGTTCAGTTCTTCAATTTCCCAAGTGACCTCGTCATAGAAGGCCGGCTTGATATGTATAGCCAGCGTCGGTACGACGCGACGCAGCTTTTCCAGTTCGCGCCGTAGCAATTGGGGCGAAAGATGGCCGGACCGAACCGCTAGATCGCTCATGCGATTCGGGAAACTGACGTCGATCAAAACCAGATGCGGCGGATCGGACGAAAGCACCTGCCAAATCCGCTCTGTCGGACCGGTATCCGTCACCAGTGCCGCTCGACGGCCTTCACGCTCCAAGATGAACCCATAGGTCGGAATGGGATGCGTTACCGGTATGGGAGTAACTCGCAAGCCATCAACATCGATCGGTGTCTCGTCAGACAGGGGGACCATTCGCACAAAGGGGCTCTCCGAAGTGGCCAGCGCGAGAAAGTCCGGCCAAAGACAATTGTTGAACACATGTTGTTTAAGGGAATGGATCGAATAATCCGAAGCGTAAACCGTAGGGCACTCGGACCCGTGTCGATATACATTGTCAATAAACATCGGTAGCGCCGCGACGTGGTCCAGGTGCACATGCGTTAAAAGGATATGCTGAATGCGCTGTTGTTGGGCTAGAGAAAGTTGTACGAGGCAGCCTGCATCTAGCGCAATCGTGTCATCTACCACATAGGTTGTCATGGACTGGTGGGGATGCCCACTGTCGGTTGCAACGATGTGAATCCGCATAACAATCTCCAAGGGAGTCGATTTTTCATCAAAGTAGAACAGTACTACGAAAATCGGTCGTGTCTATCGATATTAACACAGAATATCCTTGGCGTGACTGTCGACGGTCACCGACGGCCGATGTATTTTCCCGTTTCCAGGTAGCGACGACGCCGTTGGGGGCATCCCCGATCTCTATCCGGAATAAACCTATTAGAAAAACAATAGCGCGGCTATCGCCAAACTCCCCTTCGATCACTACCCCACTGTCGGGAGCAAGCAGACGGTTAAACGCGGATTTGAGCCATCAACGATATCGACGCTCGTAAGCAAAACGATGTGCGCCCCATACAATCGTCACTACTGGTTTAACAGTATCGTCCGTAACCATCTTGTAGGGGCAGGCCTTGTGCCCACCCAACATGCTACCCAACACGTGCCCTCTACAGCACGTATCTACCCCACATGAATGTGCAAGGGGCTACGGGCAATCGCTGATGAGGTTCAATGCGCCAACCATCGATGGGGTGACCACCGATGTGGTAATCGCGGACGGGGCAACCACAACGGTTGCCCCTACCGTTGGGGATATTTGGGCGGGCATAACAAACACAAGGACGTTCGTAGTGACCGTATTCATGCGGTCTTGGTGCCGCGCAAAAGGCTACCGCGGGTGCTCAAAACCCTTTCGAGAACTCGGGGCATATACTCGTCATCGACCAGAATTGCGATCGCTAGGTCGCGGTTGCCCAACAGAGGCGCCACCGTAAGGGAGTGGCCGAATAACTTAACGCGAAGGTGCAAAGACTCAGAGGCGCAACGAAGACAAGAGGTGCTCGTCGATTGCGTACCTTCGTCTTGGCCCAGTAGCGCCCCCGCGTTTTTACAATTCGCATTGAGTAGCCAACAATCGACACGCAACGTGTCGCTTCGGCGGCTTGGCGGTACAGCACGTGGGATGGACTGGCCGAGGCGCTCCGTCTACCGGAGGAAGCTTGGCTCGTGTTGGGGACACGAGTCACCTTCAACAGCCGCATATCGAGCGACTGAATACAGGGGATGAATTGAAGATCAGTGCCGTCGACGTCGGCGAGGGGGCCGGCCATGTATGATTGGAGCGCTATGAGGCCTTGCGGCGATCTATCGACGGAGGAAGCCTTCCCTTACAATGCTTCTGATCGACTATGGAGCAATTCTGGAAGCTCGAAAGGTGACTGGCATGTCGACGAAGACACGTGGTGGGCCCGTATATCCCGAAGCGAATCTTGTTCCGGATGCCGACGACGAGTGGATTTCGTCGGAAGAATTGGCACAGATCGAGTTATTTGGAGCTTTAAAGCGCAAGATCAAAGTTGAAGAGGCTCCAGGAAGTTTGCTCTTGAGGCGTTTTCGTGCCGGTGAAGTGATCTGCCGCCAGGGCGAGCCGGGGAATAGTGCCTTTTATTTAGTGCCTGCTGCGGACATGGTTCGTTTGCGCCGTTTCCAGCTTTCCGATGCTTCACGCCCGGTCACGGACGAGCGTCGCCGGTTGTGGGAGGAAGACGTGACGCGACTCGAATCGGTGTTGGAAACAGGGCAAAGGGCGGTTGTAGCGCGTGCGTATCTGTTTTTCACCGAACCGGAGCGGAGGCGTTCTTGGTGGAGCCGGTTGTGGGGCGGCGCTTCGGCCTCGCCGGCTCTACCTGAAAAAATTGCCGTCGATGCGCCCGTCGATGTCACCACAGCGCAACGCAGTGCTGATCTGTGCGAAGGAGATATTTTTGGCGAGATGAGTTGTTTGATGTTTACGCCGCGCTCGGCGACCGTGGTCGCCCAACGCGAGTGCTTTGCCATCGAGTTCTTGAGAAGTGTTTTGGACAACCTTCAACGAGAAGAATCGTTTCGACAGCGAATGGACGCTGCATATCGCCAGCGAGTACTGGACGGGCATTTGCGGCGATTGCAGTTTTTGAACGACGTAACCGATGAAGAGTTATCGTGTTTGCGACCTCATATCGAACTTCAGGTGCGCGAACCGGGCGACGTGATTTTCGAAGAGGGGGATCCCTCGGATGCAGCCTACATCGTGCGCAGCGGATTCGTACAGATCGTTCAGAATCTGGATGTCACGATAAAACCTCGGCATATGCCGCGGTTAGCTGGATTGTGTCAACGATTGTGCGAGGCGAAGAGGGAAAAGCCGGCGACGACCCCTGGAGCTGGCGAAGGGGCGCAGGCGCTTTTGGCGAAACTGCGTGCCGGCAAACCCGCAGGCGCTGCCGGACCTACGCCCGAGCGGTCTCCCGTACCCACCACGGCCGCCGGCGCGGAAAACTTGGCTGGCGCGCCGCCGAGTGCACCGCCGCAAAGCGCCGGACAGGGAACGGCTGGGGCTGCACAAGTTTCGGCTCGAACACCGGCCGCTTCACCGCAGCCAGCAAGTCACGTACCTAAAGAAGGTGCACCCCAGTCCGCCGAATTACCTCCTGTTGAAGGCAAGGAGCCATTGCTCGTCGAGCAACCTGCCTTAACGGGACTCTCCCCTTTGGCCTGGCTGTGGCAATGGTTGGCGCCACGTGTACAAGAGGCAGTAGAGCGGGTGGCGCAAAATCCGCAACCGGACCCGGAGGATTGTCTGCTCTTTACCCAAGCGCTGAATCTGGTCAGTCGTCATCGCAAATGGCTATCCGGACCGGCGCTCAAACCTATTTGGCAGCAGCCCGAAGTAGGGCGACTGGTAGCCACTTTTCCTCGGGGAACCGATGGTATCGGAAAAGACTGGAGTGATATTCAGGTGCGCATGGCAGGGCGAACGATCCTCCATGCACTGGCACCGGAATTCATACCGGCGCGAGCCAGAACGGCACCCCCTAAGATCATTCGATACATGGGGCGTGGCGAGTGTTTTGGGGAACTGGGCGTCGTTCTGCAACGTCCTCGAAGTGCGTCGGCTATCGCCTACGATCATCCAGCCACTGAGAATCGCCGCGCAGCGTCGCGTGTGGAACTGGTGCGCATCCCCGGTCCGGCGTTTCGCGAGTTTCTCGAGCGAGTTCCTCGTTTGGCCGAACGCGTTCAGCAACAGATTGCCCACTACCAAAGGCTGGACGAGACGCGAGCAGCAGTTAGCCCGCTGCAAAGCTTCGGATTGGCCGGCACGGCGGAATTCCGTGACCTTGGACTGGCTCAAGGTCAAAAACTCTTGGTGATCGATTTGGATCGGTGCACTCGTTGCGGCGATTGTGTCCGCGCCTGTATTCGTACCCACGACGATGGCCTGACACGCCTCTATCTGGACGGTCCACGCTTCGGACGCTTCCTCATTCCCGCCGCTTGCCGGCAGTGCCGCGATCCGCTCTGTATGATCGGGTGCCCTGTAGGTTCCATCCAGCGCGGTGACAACGGACAAATCGTCATCCGGGATTGGTGTATCGGTTGCGCACTTTGTGCACGCCAGTGCCCGTATGATTCGATTCAAATGCACGATCTGGGGATCGTTCCAGAATCGGCCGCCGGCTGGCGCATCGCTCCGGAAAGTGCTGTAGAAGAACAGAACTGGTGGGAACCTCATTTCAGTACTTCATCGTGGGCATCGATCGATGCTCCCTTTTATTGGTCACCAGACCTGGCAGCTACGTTGGCCAAATCGAGCCGCTCGGCACGTAACTGGCTGACTACGGATCGATTGATCGAAGGAATCTGTCTGCGCTATGACTTCCGTCTACAAGTCGGCGTCAAAAACAAGCTCGGATTTGCCGTGGAATGCACGACCAAAGTCGGCCAGGTCAAGGTCTGGTTCAATGGGCAAACCTCCCAGCTGGAAAAAGGCTGCGGGCGAGTCGATTTGAATCAAGTAAAGACGGGACGAAATACCTTGTGCGTGTTGCTCAGCCCTGCGGATAAAGCAAGCCCATTGCCCTACGACAGCCCGTTTTTGCGCGTGTGGATGGGCGCCTTGCCGGAGGTTACGGAAATGACACGGCAATTTGTTGCGGATCTTCAAAATGCCAGTTTCAAACTCCAAGCGGCTCGAGCAGTTGTGTGCGACCTGTGTTCTGATTTGCCCGGCCAACAGCCTGCGTGCGTTCGCGAATGCCCCCACACCGCCGCAATGCGTATTGACGCACTTGCCGAATTTCCGGCGCTTGATTGAGAGTGCGCGCTTCTGGGTGATCAATAAACTACGGGGGGTGACACGATACGACGTGGACCAAACCAGCAAGATGACGTTGAAACATTCGGTGACCAGCGCACGACCTCTGGAATATTAGCTCTTTGGTTCTAAATACACTAAGCCTCCTTCAATACTCGCGTGACCGGCTTACAAGGCTCAACTCATCTGCGATGTGAGTGCAACTCTAATAAGCACAATGATAAAAAGTTTCCTCCCAGCGGTCCCTGTAATACGGTGTGCACCCTGTCAAATATTCTGCCGCTCGAAGGTGCTAATCGCATACCATATCGGTGTAAGTAGATCGCGGTTACTTATACTCCCGTTACGATGATCCAAGAGTGCAACCCGGGGGCCAGATGCTACGCGGTATCGCTCGTCAATGGAATTTGTGTATACCCACTTCTAACCGGATACCACCATCAGTTTATATGCTTTCTTGCATAGTTGTTGTGCTACACGCCGGAACGAAAACATGATTGCGCGGTACTTATAAGTCGTTCAGACGAACACCGTGTCGTCGGAAATCAGTTCCCAATTTAGACAGCTAACTGCGAGATCGTCCCGTATTGTCATCAAGTTACCTAAACGTTTTCTGCGGTGATGATGCCTTATAGTTTAATGTTGTCGAACGCCAAGTTTTGGCGGGAAGTGTTTCCCTGTCGTATACGTGAGGATTCCGAGGGCGATTACTGCCGGTTATACAAGCTCATGGTGGGCAATACCAGTACGGGGCGGAAACCTCGCCGGGGCAAGGCATCGATTAGTTGCTGATTGCTTGGTCGATGCCGCTCGGCTCGATGACTGGCCGCATCGAATCTCGGCTCAATCACTAACACGTAACGGATTTCCGTCCATGGGAAGCGTTCCACGCTCGGTGGCTCGAAACCGTACCCGATGGCGGGTGAAGCCCGTAGCTCGAACACCAAAAATGGTTCGACCCGGTGGGGTGGAATGACATATAGGCGTTGGTCGGCATCCTCGAGGTGTGCGCGTACGGTTTGAAGATCATTAGCTACCGCGGACTGTTCATGCCATGGGAGCCACTCAACCAGTCCGGGCTGCTGTAATCGAGCGTAATAGAACGTTGCGGTGTTTCCGCCCGTATAATGAAACATGAATAGGTAGAACATCATAACTAACCACAAGCACCATATGCCATTGCTTCGGGATAAATATCGCCGTAGGTAAAACCACAGTGAACATTGGGATAAAAGAGCTCCGGGAACTAATAAAAGAGAATAGTGATAATATTCGCGCATCACAAAGGGGTAAAGCGCGGCTACGCTTCCCACGGAGGCAACTGCTACTAGACGCTGTTGCTGTGTGAGTGGTTGAGACTGGAATAACTTCTTTAAGGTTAGTGCGAGGCTTGCGGCTAACGCTATAACTGCCAGCACAGCGAACGATTCGTCGTTACGCACCTGGTGGTAGATATTGGCGATAAAGTGGCCACGTGACTCGTATTCCCCGCTTGCTTGCATGGCGATGTACAGTGGAGTTAGACCGCGGCCTTCCAGTAGGACGCCGAACGCGAGGATCGCTGTAGCAAGTAAAGGCACCATGACGAGGACCAGTAATTGGCGATAGGTTCGCTCACGACGGGTGGCCCATTCTGCAAGAAGGGCCAACCATCCAAGCGCAAGGAATCCGGCATGTTGGCGCATCCACACGGCTAGTCCCCAGGCGATGGCTAACACCGCCAATCGTCGGCAACCGGTGGGCGCCCACGGGTCGTAGCCGCGCCAGTAGGCGTATGCCAGCAGTATCGGCACGCTCGCCAACGGCTCGACAACTCCTAGAAAACCTTCGAATCGAGAGGCAATCGTCCAGTAGAGCAAGCCGGAAGCCATGCCTAAGAGGGGACTACCTGAGTTCGATCCGACGGTCCAGGCCGCGGCACATGCGGCTATTCCTACGACGGCCACGTGAATGGTTTGCAAGCTGGGGAGTTGTCCGTCTGTCAAACGCCACATGGCCCGCCAGAAGGCAAAAACTCCGGGAAAGTACGAATAGCAACTTAACGAGTAACCATCGCAATCCAGCAGCATATCGCGGGCATAAGCAACATAGTAATAAAAATCCGCACCGCTGACATATTTTCGCACATGCCCGGCATATACGCTGGCAGCCAGAAAGCATAGCAGGCACCAACAGAAAGCCGCGAAGCGGAGGACGTGTCGGGCTCGAGCTACATCGAGCCAAGCCGAAATCGAGCCAACGAGGGCGCCTGACAGCACGACCAACCACATCCAAAGGAGAATAGCTTCATTTTTTTGCGAAAGGCCTCGAGGCCATACCGCCAACAGGGCAAACAGTACCAGTAACCAGCAGGCCGCGCCCAGCCACTCGGGCCAACCACGTGCGTGCTCAGGCAACCGCCCCCAGACGATGACGGAGCGGACAAGTCGAGCGGCGTAGGTACAGGCCCACCATAGCGCCAGCAAACCACACCAGTTAACGAGCCCCACCTCGCGCCATTCACCTCCGAGAATTGCCAGACGTCCGGCAATCAACGCCGTTGCCCCAATTAGCTCGGAAAGGCTTGGCCAATGACCACCGGTTGACTTATGGTGTTTAAGCTTGCCTGACTTGCTCACGGCACACCCCACGCTATCAACCGTTGTTAACGCGGATTCGGTGCTGCCTAGGGATCGCCCTTCTGCTCAGAGCTCCTCGCATCTTGCCTTCTTAAGGAACGTCTGATCAACTGGCGGTAAACGAGCGTATTGGCTCGATGGAT
>CAYRMD010000043.1:0-44312 GCA_964425225.1 uncultured Pirellulaceae bacterium
GTTCTGGATGCAACCGCGTGCGACGGAGGTGCAAGCTAAAGCCTTCGCTCTGTTAGGCGTCCAGCCGTAGTCAGTGCATGACAGCTCTTCTGAACGGCTGAACGGCAACCGTAGAGCTGCTCAAGGGATGCTGCGAAAACATAGTGGGAACTTTGGGTTAGAAACAGGTTCCGCCTACAGTCGAAATGCACACACTTTATTTGTAACCTTCGAGGCTCCTTAGTCGGTCGCCACGTGACCGCGCAGGATCAGTTCACCCAGCACCTCCCAAGGCAACAACTCACTGAATCCTGCACCGCAATGGAAAATAGTGCCAGCCGGATCGCACCACCGAACGAACGCCAATTGTTGGCAGGCGGGCAGCCCCTCCATGGCCAGCGTGACACGTAGCGGCGTTCCTTCAGGCAACGGGCTATCTACCGCGAAACGCAGACCACCCCGCGATAGCTCCAAGAGTCTCGCTTCAGACAACTGTTGCGATCGTTGATCGGCAGTGTCGCCAGCGCTTAACACGTAAACCGAAAACTGTAGCCCTTCGGCGGTACGCGCCGTGTAGCGCGGCCACCGAGGTTCATAACACACTGGCGATTTCATCTTCGCCCCCTCGCTCGTCATGACCACGGTGTCTCCCCATGCAACCGTATCACGATGGCTCGCCTGGAGCATGGTACCATATTGAAACCGGAACGGGTCAACCAAGCCTTCCATCCGATCATGACGACTGTGCTGGCTGTAAGAGGCCGCTAAAGACTATGGCCGGCCAGCTCGTACGCCGCGACCACGCCGGCCTTCACGTTTCCAGCAGGTGTTGTGTGGAAAGCGAAAACGCGAAGTGCGCCGACACGTTCGCTTCAGGAGTGTCTTGCCCGTAGGTAACATTTGCACGAACTATCGAAAAGCCAACGGCAGTCAGGCGGCTGATGCGTGGATGTTATTTTCGTTCCGGCTGTGGCCCTTGCGTTGAATCATACGAGCTGCTCCCTTACGGTTGCGGCGTTAATCGAAAAACTCGAATGACAGCCCGCTGCGTCAAGGATACGTCTCCCCTTCAATCGAGAGGTAGCCACGACTTTGGGAAAAATGGGACACAAACCTCCAGGCCGCACGAAACGTTTTTGTTGCAGCAGCCGTTAGCTTTTCTCGTTAGTCAGTCGGGGCGGGGGGATTCGAACCCACGACCTCCTGCTCCCAAAGCAGGCGCGCTAGCCAGACTGCGCTACGCCCCGCAACCGGTCTTTGTGTGACGGTTCTTTTTAGAATCCGTTATCGCTTGCCGCTTGTCAATTGGGCCAGCACGAAGCTCACCAATCCACCGCTCCGGTTCCGGTAATCTTCGCTTAGGGTAGCCCATCTTAGTTACTGGGTCTCTGATGCACACTTTAGCTTTTTTCAGGCTTCTTAAGGCGCCTGTTCGTCATAGAGCGCCTTGCGCACGCAGACGGTGGCCTTTTTCGTTCGCCGAAGGTGCCCCATTTGGTTTGAGTTTTGGGTTCCGCTGTCGGCATATACGGGTAACGGTTCGACCGTTGGAGCACCACGTTGGGTGTTCGGCTTGGTACAGCGCAGGTTGCGCGGCGCATCCCGACAAAGCAGATCGCCAGAGTGATGGTCCCACTCCCTGCTAGCCGGTCGGGTTACCGGTCAATTGTTCCATGATGCGTGAGAATTCATCCTGCCCGGCGAAATGGATCACGATTTTGCCCTGTCCGCGTGTCCCGGCGCGGATGTCGACTTTGGTGCCGAAAAGTTGTCGCAGTCTTTGTTCGAGCGCGGCTACATGTTCCGACTTCGGACGCCGGCGAGCCATGGCAGCACTTCGGGATTCCGCGCGATCCTCTTGGCTAACCCGTTCCGCGACGCGCTGTTCGGTTTGGCGCACGTTCCAACCTTCGGCGATGATCTTGCGACAAAACGCGATTTGAAGCGGTTCGTCACCCAACGGCAGTAACGCTCGCGCATGGCCCATGGATAGCTTTTCTTGGCGGACGCATTCGATCACCTCCTCCGGTAAATCCAACAAACGGATAAAATTGGCAATGGTGGACCGATCGATTTTCAAGCGCTGAGCCAAATCTTCTTGTGTGCACTGATGTTGTTCCAAATAGCGTTTGAAGGAGAGTGCTTTTTCGATGGGGTTAAGGTCCTTGCGTTGCAGGTTTTCCACGATGGCCAGTTCCGCTACCAATCGATCGTCGGCCTCGCGCAGGCGCGCCGGCACGGTGGTGAGCCCGGCGCGGATCGCGGCGCGTAAACGCCGCTCGCCCGAAATCAATTGATAGCGTCCTTGGACTCGTCGAACCAGAATGGGCTGCAGCATCTGATGAGTTTTGATGCTTTCGGCTAGAGAATTGATTTCATCGTCACGAAAGTCACGCCGCGGTTGGAATGGATTCTCGTCGATCTCATAAACGCTTAAGTGCAGGATCTCCTCGTTTTGCGGAAGATCACTAGAATCTTCCTCCCGATGCACGCGCAGCACCGGGTGATCCTTGCTAGAAGCCTCAACCGGGATGGTCCGCGCCGGTCCCCCCTCATCTAACTGTACAGCCACCGGGTCCAAAGAAGTTCCCAGAAGCGCGGCCAAACCTTTACCCAGGCGTTTGTCCTTGCTCACGGTCCAATACCTCCATGCACAGCTCTAAGTAAGCTCGTGCGGCGCGCGACCGAGGCGCGTAGTCCAGAACGGCTAAACCGTGACTGGGAGCCTCTGCTGCCGCAACATCCCGCGGAATTACCGTTTCAAAAGTAGCGCGACCGAAGTAGCCACGCACTTCGTCTTCCACCTCTTGTGCTAACTCTAACCGGTGGTCGAACATCGTTAACACGATGCCCACGTGGGACAACATGGTCCAGCTCCACGACTGGACCTCCCGCACCGCCACAACCATCTGAGTCAGACCTTCCATGGCGAAGTATTCGCACTGCACCGGCATCATGACCTCGGTAGCCACAGCCAAGGCTGAACGTGTCAAAGCACCCAAAGATGGCGGACAATCCAGAAGCACGTAGCGATAGTCCGAGAATTGTTGTCGCCATTGGCAACAGAGCTGCTGCATCTGCTGTTGACTCAACCGTGTCAACATCTCGACGTCGGCCAATCGCCTAGTCCCGGGCAACAAATACAACGGTTCGTCCGCCAACGGCCCCTGGAGTTTCTCGCAGCCTGAACCGTGAAGCAGCGGGTGCCGTTCAGCAGGCTCCCGGCCTAAACCTGTCGTGGCGTTGCATTGAGGATCCAGGTCAACCAGGAGGGTAGCAGAACCACTGCGAGCTAACCCCACCGCAAGATTGATCGCGGTGGTCGTTTTGCCCACGCCTCCCTTCTGATTGGCAATACACACCACGCGAGCCACACTCGTTGCCTCCCTGTGAGCCACCGGGCGAGTCGGGGTGGAATTCTAGTTGCTGCTCTTGGCAAAGAAAACAGCAACTTCTCGTGTACCAATCGAGGAATCGACAAGTCACGCGTTCCAATTGCGACCGAAGTCACGTGCCGACTCGACACTGCTATCCCCGGAAAAGCCTTCGGGCAACGTGGCGGCGAGTGCATAGTCTGCGTTGGTGGCGGGTTTCACGTGAAACGCGTACTTTGCGCGAAAAGCAAAGACTGCGCAAGAAGTTCCACGTGAAACTCAATAGGCCTGGAAGGGCAAGAATCACACGAGTTGTGCACAACCTGCGATAGACCGGGTACGTAAACAAGTACGTCAATACATAAGCAATCCGGCAACGGAGAAAGCTTGCTACAGAATCCTAGCAATCGGTCATACGGTGCGAAGAGTTGAGATGAGCTCCACGATTTGGCAGTGTCTCACTTTCGCCTGGCAAATGGACCATACTAACTTCAGTGATGCTGACGGCAGAGCGAGATCCGCGTAGAAACAAGCTGCTAACAGTAACGGTTTCGGATGCGTGAGTTTGCCTTGCATTTGGCCAGCGGTTAGACGGAGGTCTTTCCATTCGCTAGCACATGTTCGAGAAAACTCTCAAAAGTCTTGCGGGTGGTTGTACGATTTCAGAGCGGCTCAAACGGAGCGTATGAATCACCGCCGCACTTAATCGTGCGCGTAGAAGACCAATCCGGTGAGCAGCTTCGGATAAAAGTAGGTACTTTTGGCAGGCATTCTTTCACCTGCTTGGCTTACTTGCTGTATGTGTTCGACGCTAGCCGGCATGACCAAGGCGGCAAGCGTATACGGATCGCTTGGCGAACGATCCTCTGCAAAAGCCTGAATCAGTTCATCAACGCAATGGACATAGGTGGGCGTCGGTAACGCTGGTGCCCCGAGCAGGGTCTCGACCACCAGTCGATGCAGGATCGCTACACCCAGTCGCCGCCACGACGGGCAGTGGTCTGCAGCTAATTGATCCATCGCTTGTTGGCCGCGCTGGGCGAGTCGAGCCAACAACCAGCGTTCGTCGGGCGCTGTAAAGAACGCCAGTTGTTCTTGCGTACCTTGCTCGCGCATTTGTTCCCAGACTAAATGTGCCAAGTCGATTCCTTCGCCCACCATGCGGGTTTCGAAATAATCTGACAATCGCTGTCGAAGTTCATCCGAATGAAGGGCTGGCAAGCCGCGAAACAGTCGGTGGGTGGGCAGGATCAACAATCCCTCGTCGGCCATGCTCACGAACATGGTCATCACGAATTGCGCTGGGTGCAGTGACGACAGTGCGCCGCGCTCAGCTAAGCGATTGCGATAATTCAAAGCGGTTTCATAACGATGATGGCCGTCGGCAATGTAAATGGGTTGTTGACCCAGTAGGGCTGTGAGTCGCGCAATTTGGGTCACGTCGCTTACGGGCCAAAGCTGATGTTCGACACCCAGATGGTCCACAGCCGTTAAAGCTGGCCGTCCGGCAACCAGTTCTTCCAGCAGGGGCTGTGCCTGCTGTTGGGGATCGGGGTACAGCGCAAAAATCGGACTGATATTTGCCTGACATGCCTCTAACAGATGCAGGCGATCTTCTTTTGCTGCCGCATGCGTCTCTTCGTGCGGAAAGACCATACCCTCTCCCAGCGGTTCCAAGCGAAGTAGTCCTATGAATCCCCGCCGGGTCCATCGCCTCCCTTCCACGTCGAATGTCTGAAAGTAAACGTAAAATGACGGATCGGCTTCTTGCCGCAGCACCCCTTCCCGCCGCCAGTTGTTAAAAAACCATGCGGCACGGGTATAACGATTGTTGAATGGGTCATCACCGGGCTCTTCGCGATTTAGCTCGAGTCGAATAACGTTTGCCGGGTGACGTTTGTAGAGGTGTTGCTGCAAGGCTGGATCGATTACGTCATACGGCGGTGCTACAACGTCGCTCAACGTGCCGATGTGACCAAGGTCGTATCGCCATCCACGGAAAGCATGGATCTCTGCCATCGACTCTTTTCATGCCTCCGATCATCCGGTGAAACGCCTTCCGCGGTACCACGCATATAACCGAGCGGTCCAGTAGCACCAGCGTCCGCTTAATAACGATACGTATCCGGCTTGTAGGGGCCGTCGATCGGCACGCCAATGTACTCAGCCTGTTCGGGGGTCAATCGCGTGAGCTTTACGCCTAACTTTTCCAAGTGTAGACGTGCTACCTCTTCGTCCAATTTCTTGGGCAGCACATGGACCCCCACCTCGAAGTCTTGTGTCCACAGAGCGATCTGAGCGAGAACTTGGTTAGTAAAAGAGTTGGACATAACGAACGACGGATGGCCGGACGCGCAACCTAGATTCACGAGGCGCCCCTGAGCCAGTACGATGATGGATTTGCCGTTCGGAAACGTATAGCGATCCACTTGCGGTTTGATTTCGACACGCTTGACATCCTTTTGCCGATTGAGCCACGCCACATCGATTTCCAAATCGAAATGACCAATGTTGCAGAGAATTGCATCGTTGGGCATTTGTAGCATGTGTTCGCCTCGGATGACATCGCGATTGCCCGTAGCCGTGACAAAGATATTGCCGCGCGGCGCGGCCTCCTCCATCGTCGTTACCTCAAAGCCTTCCATGGCAGCTTGCAAAGCATTGATCGGATCGATTTCCGTGACGATCACCCGAGCTCCGAATCGCGACAACGCCTGGGCACAACCTTTACCGACATCTCCGTATCCACAGACGACCGCCGTTTTTCCGGCGATCATCACGTCGGTAGCACGCTTGATGCCATCAATCAGTGATTCACGGCAACCATACAAATTGTCGAATTTGCTCTTCGTTACCGAATCATTCACATTAATAGCGGGGACCTTGAGAGCGCCGTTTTTCATCATCTTGCGTAATTGTTTCACACCCGTGGTGGTCTCCTCCGATATACCGCGGATTCCGGGCAGTAATTCTGGATACTTCTGATGCACCAGTGCCGTTAAGTCGCCACCGTCGTCGAGAATCAGATTGAGCGGTTGCCCATCCGGAAAGAACAGCGTTTGTTCAATACACCAATAATACTCTTCCTCGGTTTCGCCCTTCCACGCGTAGACAGGGACGCCACGAGCTGCCATTGCTGCAGCGGCATGATCTTGAGTGGAAAAAATATTGCAGCTACTCCACTGCACTTCCGCCCCCAACTCAAGGAGCGTTTCGATAAGCACGGCTGTCTCAATCGTCATGTGCAAGCAGCCAGCAATACGAGCTCCCTTGAGCGGCTTCGACGGACCATATTTGTTTCGCAGAGCCATGAGGCCCGGCATTTCATTTTCGGCAAGCATTATCTCTCGCCGCCCCCATTCGGCCAAACTAATATCGCGAACTTTATAGGGGAGCTTTTCCACGGTCATTGCCTGCGCCACGTGATCATCTCCAAAAAGCCAACCGCAGCCCTTGTACCACTCCACTAGGATCCACGCTGCACGCCAACCAACGACCTAGATCGCTTGGCACACGAACCGGTTCCAGTATGTACCGCATGAACGACGTTGACAAGGCCAGCACCCGCGCAGGTTGTTAAAAGTGTGTTTTGATGGTAGCTGCGATCGAGGTGTAATAGACAGATCATCGCGGAAGTTTGCCCATTTTCCGCGCCCGGAATGGCAACCAGGTTTCTGTCGTGATGGCCAATGAAACCATCGGTTTCTTGCCGGGCCTGGCGTAGGTATGCCTTTTTCGGCCCGATTCAATGTGGACGGACGATGGTGCTTCTTGGCAAAGGCGTTTTATTGAGCGAGAGCTCAACAGGGCCCCGGCCGTAAGGGAGCGGCCAATTCAATTCAGCGCAAAGGGGCGAGCAACACTGCATGTACATCGGATGCCTACGTGGACTAGGCCCCGTGCGCTATTCCAGTTCGTCGAAGCCTGCGTGTGATGGTCTGTGAGCCAAGGCGCCCTACCGGCGTTGCTGGACGCTCGGGTTCGACCAACGTTGGCCGTCAAGAGGCGCTTCGGAACAACTGCTATAGTGGACCGATCGTGCGGTGCCGCCAAACGGTAGCCTAACCCAATAGCCGCGGATTCCCATTCGGAAAGCTGCCGCGGACCGATCGGGTCGCGTTTCTTTTGCTAGCGTCTCCAAACATCATGTTGAGCTTTGGCTGCTAGCGTTCGTCTGTGCCGATAAAGAATACGGCGTGTCAGTAATCTCGTTAATAAAAAGAGGTTTCCAATCGCCCGATGTCCAGCGACGTCCGTGGAGGGTGCCCCAATGGGCAAGGTGTTTTAATCCGGCATAACCGTGCCAGGCGAAAGTTCGGTACATAAGTATTTCGATAATCATAGTAGCGAATTAAAGAGGGTGGCACCAAGCCCCGTGGACAGGCCCTGCCGCGCCGGGGACAGGCACCATAAGCAAAGGGACAGGCACCTCGAACATCGGTTGTGGTACTTTGCGATATCACGCCAAACTGGCATAATCAGACAACTTGACGATTCTAGACAATTCAAGAGTATTGGAAAAAATCCTGCCTGCTTCCCCGTAACGTGACGAAATCCGCCATTGTCGGCGGATAGGTTAGCGTACTGGCGCCAGGATGACTTCAGTCGCGCCGCAAGCCACGTTGACGTCGTTCGACGCTGGTATTCGGGACACGTTCTCGTGCGGGTATTGCTAGCACGAGAGATGTGGCGAGCAATCTGACGAACCGTTGACGCTATGTGCGTTGGCAGTTTAGGTACACGCGCCATCGGGGTGGCTACGTACCCTGAATCGTGTGTTTTTTAGAGATCCTACAGCATCAGTTAATCTGCATCCTTTGGCTGTGCTGCCGCGAACTTGGTGCGCCCAGGGAACGCACGATCTGTAAGAACGGGTTCACAACCAATTCGGATGCTAGAACGTGGCCCGATTCCCCAAGTGCCGCTCCCTAACGGTTGCGGCTCTGTAAGCCATCCATCTTCTGAAACGATAGGGCGAGTCCTAGTGATAGGGTTACAGCCACTTCCTATCTACCCACGAGACGCACACACTTGTTAAAACTTGTGACGCAATTGTGGAGAAAACCCGAGTGTCCCGATACTTTTCGATTTGGCTTGTCCGTAAGGCGCGACCGGGTGAGTGAGCCGCACTAGGATTTTCAGCAACTACCACTGGGGGCACCGGCGGGCCGCAGTTTGTAAACGTTGGCTTTGCTACAGTGTCAAAATCCGACGACCGGCCTCCACGTGCGCCGCGGCGCTGCACGCGGGATTCTGGCAACTTTACGTGCTGGCTTACTGTCGAAGCTCAACCTTCGCCATTTAGAGCCTATCCCAAGATTTATGTTTGGTGAAAGCGGAGCCGCACTCGCAGTGACCGCATTCATGCGGTCCTTTCAGTTGTCTCACGGTTTTGGCGGATGGATCGGGTCACTACCAACGCACACAGCAGAAAACTACCTTGCCTTCCTCCATTTCGCCTCGGCGTGAACCGCCTTGCGCTGCCGGCATTCTGGGATACGCTCTCCATGCACGTTCGTCGCCTTAGCAGTGTCGGTTCGCTCGGGGGAGGTTACGTGTTGTAAGGGATTCTTTAAGCGACTGGACTAGGGCCGTGCAAACTATTTGATTCCGAAACTGCTGGGCAAAGCCTTTCATACAATCGAAACGCAAGGGACCACCGACGCAAGGACGCACCTGGGTAATCGAGTCGCTCATTAGTGTTTTCCTTGCGCCATCGCGCCTTTAGTTTGAATTATTTTCCCTTCCAAAAAACTTCCGGTGATGGCAAGAGTTGAGCTGAGAGCCGATTACTTGTATGGGTTATGAATTTTTGCACCAGCGACCGGATTAAGTGACGGTGCCACTTGCCAACTGCTGAAAGGCCTGACGGGCACGGGCAATGAACTGTTTCATCTTTTGAAAGTCTTTTCGTCCAACGGACGCTTCCACTCCGCTGGCAACGTCGACTCCTGTTGGCCGCGCTTGGCATATGGCTTGAACCACGTTCTCCGGTGTCAACCCTCCGGCCAACATCCACGGCAACCCCTGCATCGGTGTGGGCGGTGGTCCAAGGTCATGCCAAGAACCGGGCTGACCTGTGCCACCGTACGACCCAGTGACCGCAGTGTCGATGAGAATGGCAGCGAGGTTTTCCGGGATCGTATCCCAGGCCAATGGGGCTAGCAAATCAAGGAGCCGCTGGCCCGGCATTCGACGTATGGCCCGGATTACCGGCCACGGGCGGAGCTGCCCGATCCACTCCCACGGCTCGTCGCCGTGCAATTGGATCACATCCAAATCGAGTTTCTCGGCAAGGCGCAATATTTGATCAGGTGCCGAATTCACGAACACACCGACCCTTGTGCAGTCGCTCGCTTCCCGAAGCCAAGAGGCTGCTTCGTCCGGAGAAACATAGCGACGGCTTCCCCAGAAAAAATTAATCCCAACGGCGTCGGCACCTAGAGCTATGGCCTGCAAAAAATCGTTTCGACATGTAATTCCACAGATTTTTATGGGGAACATGATGCGGAGTTTTATCGTTCAGGTGGCCCGCTTCCACGCGCGACGGCACGGCGTGCCATCGTCCCCTGAGTTCAGTACCAGTATACCCTACGCTTGAATGTGATTATACCGACAATCACCAGGGCGTTATATCCGCGTTTTTCCTGATATTCGTTAGGAGACAGTTCGTCCTATGTGTGATAGTCAGTAAATCCGATCACGAATTGGGGAAAAAGAGATGTTGTATCCCTCCCACCAGCTCCGCGTCGAGGCAAGGAGGCAGATATGGTCGAAACTGGCGCGCATAACTCACGCGTGGCGGTGAAGGCCGGACCCTTTATTGCGGCGACGTGGGCAATTCTGTGCGCAGCGCTCATTCCTCTTTGGCCACACCCGCCTGTCAGTAGAGATTGGCAAGGTACACTTACGGTCCTTTCAGAACACGGACAAGTCATATCACTCGAACAAGTCGAACCAGTTCTCTTCCAGTGCATCGCTCTGTCAGGAATACGCACAAGCCAGATCAGCACCCAACCCACCAAAGGCGGCGCCCGGTTCACGATCCGCTGGCAAGCCCATTCGAGTCGGGAGGCATTTTCCCAATGGCACACCGCTACCCGAATCCTGGGCCAATGGTCGATGCATCAACAACCGACTGCCACCGACAATCGTTCTCACCAAAAATGCACATTCGTAACTATTCGACGCCAAATCGAAAATGCACATTCTCAACTGTTGGCCCTGCGGGGTTTGACAGACAGTTGGATCGCAGGAGCGCCGTTGGAACCTGCTGGATCTACTATTGACGCTCGATCGACTCCGGAATCTTTACAGCTCGATCGTGAGCCGACTCGTTCGTCAGGCGAACACACGGTGGTTGAATCACTCGAGCGATTGAACCAAGAACTGACGCAATTATTGGTAACACGAACCGAGGAACACCCGGAAGTCATACGGCTACGGGAGAGGATCCGCGAATTGGTTCGTATTGCACACGATGAACCTGCATTGTATGCCAGCTACCGCGATGATATTTCGCAGCACCCTGTGGTAAACCCCGTACAACCCCAGGGTGCTCCGACCACCGCGCAGTGGCTGGCATCCCACGTGTCCAAAGAACTTGAGGTTATCCTCGGCGAACTTTCGGCACTAGTCGAACAACTCGATGGACTGGAGCAGCTCGCGTTTCAGAGCGAGCCGACCAAACAACCGGTAACTAGCAAGTGTCGATGGAGTGCCGGTGCTGTGGAACAACGATCCGATCTATCCGGTGGCATGAGCATCATGGACTGGTGCTGGATCATTACGTTGGCCGCAGGTTTTAGCGTCTTACTCTGGATACGGATTGCCCTCAGCTTCGGCCCGGGTATGCAACCAATTCTTCGGTACGGCCGACCGAATCGATCGGCACCTTGGAAAAAGATTGTACGCCGTGTGAGCGTATTATTCTCACCGGATCATTACGTGGCGTTACCTCCTACAATCGCTTACGCCATATATGCGGTTGCGGTCGTCTTGGGAGCCGTCACCAGTGTGCTCGTCATCATGGCTTTCTGGTATCCCGAGACGTGGACCAGTCTAATGCTTGATCCGTGTTGGGCCATACGGGAATGGATTTCAGGTTAGAGCAAGGAGCGTTGTGTCGGTGTACAACGCTGGTCGCTCGTTCGTTGCTGATGTGACGAGTGCCATTAACCAAACAGGTACTCGCGTGCTAAAAGGTACTCGCTCCTTCCCCAAAGTGCTACATAGCTTGCTGGTAATACCGTAAACGCGCTCGAGGCGTAAGGAATTAATTGACGACCTGTTCTGCCGCGTTCCAGCTCCGTGCGCCGCATGTTAGGACAGGTGCTTACCGGCAGCCCCCCGTCCTAACGGCAGGCTCAGTCAAGGCGGCTGCACAAGCGAGCCGATCAAATGGTAAGTAGGTAACACACGGGTCGTTCATAGTTAACCATTGTTAAACTAAATTACACAAAATGGGGTAATCGACTGAAGCGACCCTTGCAGACAATGTCCGACCCGTCCGATGGTCGCCAGGAGCGGGGTACCGATCCGGGTGAGGTATAGGATCCGCGATGTACGAGTCGTTTTTCGGTTTTCAGGAACGTCCATTTCCTTCAAGTCCCCAGACGAAGTTCTACTTCCCTGCGCGCACGATCGACGATGCGTATCGGGCGACCAGCCGCTTGATCGAACGAGAGGAGGGTATCGGGTTAGTGGTCGGGGCGGTGGGAACTGGTAAGACGTTACTGGGCCATCTGCTGGTCGAGCGGTTTTGCGAAAAGTTGAGCACGGTTTTCTTGGCAAGTGGTAATTTGGCGAGCCCGAAGGCTTTACTCCAGCACATCCTGTTCGAATTGAAACTGCCTTATCGGCAAATGGAAGAAGGAGAACTGCGGCTAACGCTTCTAGATTACCTGGAACCGAATCGCGGTGGGGCACGAGATTTACTGGTGGTTATCGATGAGGCACACGGGTTATCTTTACGGGTGTTGGAAGAACTGCGGCTGTTGAGCTGCTTGGTGCGCGGTGGACGCACGCGCGTCCGTTTAGTGTTGGTAGGTCAACCGCGCATCGAAGAGCGCCTGGCCGTGCCTCGCCTAGAAGCGCTCAATCAGCGTATTGCAACGCGGTGCTACTTGTCCGCCTTAAGCGCGCAGGAAACGAGCGATTTTATTCGGCATCAGTTGACCTGCGTTGGAGCCAAACTCGAAGATGTTTTTGACCCAGACGCCGTGTCGCTCATTCACCGGTCAACTGAAGGCATTCCGCGCCTGGTCAATCAGCTTTGCGACCATGCGCTCGTTTTAGGGTGTGCCGACGGGTGCCGTCCCGTGGACGCAGCACTCGTGGAAGAGGCGTGGTGTGAACTTCATCGCTTACCCCTGCGCAAAGAATCTCGCTTAAATGGATCGGATACCTCGTTGTCGTCGGTTATTGAGTTCGGCACTTTGGGGGACTCGTGGGAAGACTCCGGCGAAACAACCGATGCGACAATAGAAAGCTCCCCCCAAAAAGTTGCGGCTGAAATCGAATCTCAACCGCGGAGCCTGTCGCCCGTCGTTCCGCCATTACCGGGCACGCTGACCGAGAGCCAACCGTCGCCGATAGAGACGCATCCGGATGAGGCAGCCGTCGGGGGAGTCGCGAACGTACGAGACCCGAGTGGACGCGATATCGCGCAGGATGAAGCGTTGCCTTTGGACAACGTACATGCACCGATGTCCGTCAGCGACCCGTTTGACGGTACGTTTGCTGAAGAGGAACTGATCGTCGATCGGTTTGCAGACGACCCGCTGCCTGCTGCCAAGCTTCCACGTGGCAGTACGGTGGAACAGTGGGCGGCCGAAGTACCGCCTGTTCCTTCTGAGCCGTCGGCCGGTCAAGAAGTCAGCGATACGGGGTGCACCGATACACCTGAGCGGGCTCTGTCTAGTGTACCGACTAACCCGTGGCCGGTTGCCGGCAGCTCGTCCAGACTAGAATGGGAAGAGCAACTGTTGTTCGAAAGTCTCGCAGCGCTATGGAATCAACCGGTTTGGGCCGGTCGTGGTGTGGAAACGCTCGATATCGGGGCACAACCGCTCCGGGACGTGTGGCGCGTACGCGCAACAAAACCTCTCGAAACGTAAACTTCGAACTTCGGGATGACACTGTCCGATGGCCGTGTATTTGGTAACCGGCGGCGCAGGTTTCATCGGTTCGCATCTGACGGATGCTCTGGTCCGTCACGGTCACACGGTTCGTGTGCTCGACGATTATAGTACGGGCAGGCTCGAGAATCTCGCTTCCTGCCAGGATGCTATTGAACTTGTTGAAGGTAGTATTTGCGACCCGCAGTTGGTAGGCCGAGCCATGCGCGGCGTGGATTGCGTTTTTCACCAGGCTGCCTTGGCCTCCGTTCCCTTGAGCGTCGAAAGGCCTCAGTCTTCACACGCGGTTTGTGCCACAGGTACTTTGGTGGTGCTTGATCAGGCACGGCGTGCGGGTGTGCGCCGCGTCGTCTACGCTTCCTCCAGTGCCGTGTACGGCGACCAGCGTACTAGTGCAAAAAGGGAAACCGATCCGGTCCAACCCATTTCACCGTATGGGGCAGCGAAGGCGGCGGGTGAGTTGTATTGCCAGGCGTTTTATCGAACGTATGGATTGGAGACAGTCTGCCTGCGGTATTTCAATGTTTTCGGCCCACGGCAAGATCCAAAGAGCCCTTATGCTGCCGTCATCCCTCTATTTGTCTCTGCGATGTTGCGTAACGAAAGCCCCACGGTTTTCGGCGATGGGCTTCAATCACGGGATTTCGTTTATGTGGAAAATGTCGTGGAGGCAAATCTGTTGGCAGCCCACTGCCCACAGGCTGCGGGTCAGATTTTCAACGTCGGTAGCGGACGCTCTACAGATCTTTTGACGCTGGTTTCCATCCTCAATGAATTACTTGGAACTGCCCTGCAACCGGCATTCGCTCCGCCACGACCTGGCGATATTCGCGATTCGCTGGCCGATATCTCGTTAGCCCGAGCCGCACTGGGTTATGAACCTCGGTGTGATTTGCGTAAGGGACTTGCCGCCACTGCCGAATGGTTCAAAAAAACAAGCGGAGTGTAGATCTTTTGTTTTTGCAGAGCTCTGCTTCGATCCAGCCGCCAAAGAAACGGCTTTGAACAGCCCGGATTTCGTGCTTCCTAGTCCCGCTCAGAGCCTCGGGCATAGTGCCGGCACGAGTCGAGGTTACACCGTATTCGTTACCCAGATCGATACTATCGCACTACGATAGTGTCCGCCACGTCGAGGTTACAACGAAAGACGCGGGCGTTACCTGTTTCCTCGACAGCTAATGGCGTACCGCTAGCCAGAAAGGCTTGCTTGGGCAAACCGGGTAGACTTACCGTAACTTGCAAGTCATGGATTGGCTTACCCTTCCAATTGATAAGCACGATTGCCGTACCGTGCGGCGATTGGATCACGCACGACTCAACAAGCTCTTCGCTGCACGTGATAGGACGTTGGATGCAATCAGCCAGTAATTCGGCGAGCTTGGCAACGTTCTTGTCGAAGTCGGTCGGCAGCAAGTGAGCCATAGCATTGTCCGTGGCCCCGCGGTCGACCGGTCGTTTGGGGATTGCGGGGTAAAAATAGCTAAGTCCGGGCAAAAAGCCGCAGTAGACGACCTGGCCCTCACCCACCTTCCGCTGGACCACAGCGGGTGAGCCGTCGCTGAAGCGATAGACCACTCTACAGTCAGCCGCAGGACGAAACCGCGTTCGCACACCGAAAACCGAAAAGAGTGATGTCTTGGCAGGGGTTCCGTTTGTCGGCGATGCCGCTTGTTCGTCTACGCCTGCAACCGTGTCGATAGGCCGGGCAAACGGTAAATCTTGCTTGATCCACGTTACCTGACTGTCCGCAGGGGCTTCGCTGTCTGTTACCTCGACGCCCATAAGTTGCCGTAGTTTTTCGTTGGGCCGATCGAGTTCATCAAGCGACCCTCCGCCGGCTGTAACGAACAAGCGACCGCCTTGTTCAACCCATTGAGCGATTCGCGCCGAAGCGGCGGCGCTTACGTGGCGATCGGTTAGGTAGAGCAATTTGTATTTAGCTAGTGTGCCGTCTATCGCATCCGCTTCGACTACGATGTCCAGCGGTATCTGGCGATGCTGAACCGCCGTGTAAAGGGCTCGCTTCGCTGGTGCGAAGCTTCCCACGTTATCGCTCCAGATGTCGCCCGTTTCGCTGAACCATAGCGCCGCCTGGGCTGGTAGCATGTGGCCATCTTGAATGATGTCTTCGAACAAGCCGAGTTCACGGAAGCTACGCAAAACCATTTGGTACATCCGTGGATCATCGACGTGATTTTCCGTGTAGGCAACGTACACCGGGCGGAATTCAAAGAGATTGACAATCTTCATCCCATGCCCCAAGGCTGAATAGAAAAGTCGTCGCCACTGGCTGGGCGTATTGTTCGGGGCGTGCGGCATCACATAGTACATGATTTTTCTGTCCATATGGTGGCGATTGGCGGAGCGGAACAGATCCAAATTGATCTCATGCATTTGGGGAGTGCCGACGGGTACTTGCCAAATGTAGTCCTCGCTCCACGGCAGCGTCATACCGCTTTCACGAAACACACTTACCCATTTGAAAACTTCTCCCAAGTACAAGTGATCAACTGGGTAGTGAGGCGAATAATTAGCGCCAACGGCGGCCTGCGGTAAGTAACGACGTAATATATCGGTGCGCTCCTTGATCGCCGAAATGCCGAAATGATACTGATAACGTTTTGACCAATAATAGATTCCAGGGTTAGCCTTTTTCGCCGTTTCACTCGGGTTGTAAAGAGTTTCGTTGGCGTTTTTCAGGCGTGCGATCGATTCAATGGAAACGCCCTGAGATTGAAGCCACTGTCGGAACGCTTGATCCACATCGGTTCGCGGAGGTTCGGGAAGACTGATTTCGTCTCCGAGGCTAACGACGGCGATATTGTCTCGCTTTGAGCCGAGCTTTTCACAGAACTCGGCAAGTTGGGCCGTAGGTACACCCCGCACGTCGATATAACCGCGCCGATGAGGAGCATCGGGTACAGGATCGGTTATGCCAAACATGGCTTTAAACTCCGCGACAGCGGCTGCATGCCGGCCTTGATCCAGTGGTTCGAAAGTCGTGGCATAAATAGGTGTCCGCTGTGGGACGCGGCCATGAGGCGCTGGGTTCTCGCGCTTCAAGTAATCCAGCAATTCAAAAAGCACCTCTTCTTGCCTGCGAAGACGACGTGAGTAGCGCGTATCGGCGTCCGCAGCGAGGGTCAAATCATCTTCACCGGCGAACGTAGCCAGAGGCTCCAACTGGCCATTTGGCCCGCGTACCGCGAATTCCACTCGGTAACGTCCGTTGCCCGTCCAGAACCATTGGCCGTCCGCTAAAGTATCCATCGTACTGCCCACCTCGATCCATTCGCTGGTTTGTCCGCTCGCCAATTCGATTCTTGGAACCGTCCAGCGCCTCAGGTGTACCCAATACGGAGAGTGCTGCTGCCAATTGCCGCCTCCGGGAGCTCCGCGGCCGGTGAAGACCATCGGAGCATCCGACAAGTTCGTGACGCGCATGAAGACATCGCCTGACTGGGTGAGCATTCCATCTAGGGGTAAGTAGGATTCGCTGTCTAGACGCTGCTTGACCTGAGTTTCGTCGCTGGTAAGCATTACCAGATCGACATGGCGTCTCGCTGCTGGTTCCGGTTGAACCTCGGCGATCAATCGGATTACCGCCAGACCGGGACGCAATTCGACATACGCCTCATGGCCTTCCCACACGATGTTCTCGGTCGCTCCCCAACTCCAGCAAACCTCCGTCTTAAGCTTTTCGCCGAACGGCCAGATTTTCACATGGTCGCGGGCACCGTAAAGCCTGGTAAAGACGACGCGATTGTCCTGCAGTATTTCGACTCGGAACTGAGTTTCAAAACGATAGGCAGCTTCATAACGAACCAGCACCAAGTAGCGACCGGCTTGCTCAATGTGCACAGGTAATTCAGCCACCGTTCTTTCACATTGTTCTGGGGCTGCCAGAAAAGCCTTCCGGCTGAGGAAGGTATTGGCGAAAGTGGCCGCGTAATAGTTTTCTCCAAACCGTTTGGCTGACCACCCGTTTCCAGCAGCGTCGCGTACCCGGAATTCTTCCGCCTCGCACACATACAGTCCGTCCGGTTGCACGCGCAGCGCGGTGCGCTGGGCACCATAGCGCTGCGCTTCAACCAGGGGATCCAACGCTCTCAACTCAGACTGTGCAACGACAAGGCACACTACTGACACTGCGATGGAGAATCGAATGCGTCCTTTGCAACGTAGAAGCCGCGTCGATAGGTCTTCGTTACTCATAAAGCAGCTCTTCCCGAGTAAGGTACCGAACGACTGCCGGACACCTGGAAGACGCGCCGGGGCGGATCGCGGTTGCTCGATGTAGTGTTTCGGTTTGGCTGGCTCGTCTGGCACGTATGATGGCAAGGCGAGGCGTTGGTTGCAATTGCCCCATTGGCTATTGCAATGGCAAATGATCGATACGCGCGAGTGTGCTTCTTGATTGTAGGTATGATTTCACTGTATTGGGGGAATGCAAAGACGCTAGACTTCTTTAGGTCATTGAAGCTGCACCGTATCGTCGTTACGCTGTACCGCCTTTGCGTTAACATCGTTTTTTCCTGGGATTGATCTAGACAGCACGACGAGTACGTGTCTACACTTTTTCGACTCACACGGAGCGAGACTACCGATAAGCGCCAAGTTGGCTGATGTGGTTGGGGGTGTGCAAGGACGCTGCGCCATGTATCCAAGAGGTATCTATCGGATAGGGGCGGTATTGCTGGTATTGACACTCAGCGGCCCGACGACGGGGCAAAGTTTTCGCGTCGAGACGGATGTTTTTTCGGGCGATCAACAACAACCAATTGCGGAATTCTTAACGCTTTTCCACAATGGCGTGATCTACGATTACCAGTTCACCGAACCGAGAATCGTCACGGTATTCGACATTTCTCGGAACCGCTTCTTATTGTTGGATCCACGCTCGCGCACCAAAGCAGAACTCTCCACAGCTCAAATTGAATCCTTCCATCAACAAGTGCGGGCAGTTATGGCAGGGCGCGATGAACCGTTCTTTAATCCTCAGTTTCAGTATGAATACGACGAGCAGCAACACGTGCACCGGCTGAGCAACGAACGCTGCACGTACCAGGCACGTGGTATAAAACCCGATGTGCCCGAAGCCGTCAACCAATATCGGGCGTTTGCCGACTGGTATGCACAGCTATCGGCAATGCATCCGGGCAGCGTACCGCCCTACGGGAGGTTGGAATTGAATCGAGTTTTGGCCGAACGAGGTCAGGTGCCGGAATTCGTGGAACGAACCATTAGCATTGCACGCGTTTTTCCCTCCAAACAATACACGATTCGAACGCAACAGCTATACACCTGGCTGTTATCGGAGCAAGATCACCGGCGGATCCGGCAGACCGGTGACGATATGGCATCGTTCCGAGCTGTGAGCCCTGACCAGTTTTTCCGACCCCGCCAAGAGACCGCGGCCCGTTAACGACGTGCGTCGCGGTTTAGGGCTCTGCTGCATATTTGTTAAACAATTCGGCAATGCCCGCGGACTCCGTGTCGCCTGTGTGCAACACGACTCGGTAACGAAGCACGATCGATTGCTTGGGCGACAACACTACCGATCCGTCTACATTCCGATCTCCCAGAAAGTCCCGTAACCCAAATGGGTTGGCGGCAAATAATCCGTAGGTTCGTACATGCCAGTAGGTCGGAAACCGAAAACTACTCGGATGATTCAAAATGGCAATCCCCAAGGTCTGACCATCTAATTGCCCTGTATAGTCCACCCAAGCTGCACGTTTTCCCCAGGCTGCTTCATTCTCGAGTCCTTCGCTCGTTAGGATGCGCCCACCTTGACGCAACTCAACCCGCATCCAATCCGCGACTCGTAATCCGAAACAGCCTTCCTTCGTGTCACCGAACGTGACGGGTCGATCGTCCGGTGCCCGAAGCACGATTTGAAAGTCGATAAAGCGCTGCTCGGGCGCGGCCCAAAATTTCAGTCGACGCTCGTCGTGACAAACCACCTGGCCATCGGGAGCTACCCAATCGTTGAGCGTCACGATCACCGCGCGGTTGCCTTCACTTTTCAATTCCTTAAACTCGCGATGGACAATGGTTCCGTGGGCGTCCTGTTCATGCCAGAAACTTATTCCGTTTACATCACCATGGGTGAACCAAAACGAGCGTTGGTGCACGTGATCGCTTTTTTCATTCGTACCGGTGCGCATGGGATACGCACGGGTCATTTCGTTGCCCGTTGGACCTACGATCGGCCAAAGAATCGGTTTCGCGCCAGAGCGTGTGATGTACTTCGTGAAAAGCTGCCCGTCGATTTGCACCGCTACCCCGTCGCTCTCTTGCATCAGAGTCACTTGTTGGGACCATGCTAGTGCGACGAGCCAACTGCTGTTAACGGCCAAAAAAATTACTCCTATCGTTCGCATCGCCCGCTCTCCAATGCTAAAATCGGTGCCATTACCTCGGTCTTTCGACTGCCTCGCTACTGGAAACTTCTATGTGGAACGACAATGTTCCTCCCACACAGAAACGTTGAGAGTCTAACGTTGAGAGTCTATGGTAGCTTGGTAACACGGGAAAAGCCAGCAGATTTAACCATACTGTTACACGCGGTGACCGTTGAACTGTTTTGCCCGATAACTCCGTTTTGCTTGGTTACCCAGGCCAAGTTATTCGCCTGATTTTGCCGATAGTTAATGCGTACCGTTCTTCGGCACAAGTTTCCCGGCAAGCCTAGTTTGGCTAACTTGCCGAGTAACCTTCAAAACGGAGAGTTGACGCGCAATGCACGTAGAAGAGCTTTCAATTACCAGCCTGGAACGCTTACGAGCATATGTGCACCACACCATTTGCGAACTTAACGACCTTGAAGTTGGCTACTTCCGCATGACCGAACGCATCTTGGTACGGCAAAAAAAACCGTGCGGCATCTATTTTTGCTTGCATGGTCCGCGGAATGTGAAACTAATAGCGATATGGGAAATGGACCAACAAACGATTCTGTTTTACGGGTCCGATGGCCAACGCCAGTTGCGCACGCGCCTGGTGACCACGCCCGGCTTGAGGCTTCTTAGCAGGGCAACTCTGGCCACCCAAGCACACTAACATGCCGGGTGTAATCGGAGGAAACTTTGTGCAGGACGCCCCTGGGCGGTGTAGGTGCTCAGGCTTGACAGAGCTTTGCGATTGTGTACATTAGTATATAGGCAACGTCTGGACATGTATTCGTCAGTCCACCGCTGCTCACTAAGGAACGCCTTCGCGCCGATTGGGGCAATCTACTACCTTTGGGGAAAAGTAAGCGCAACGTGAACTAAGGAATATCTGCCATTATTAACTTTCCATCATGGAGGAACTCGATATGCTCGTATTGTCGCGTCGTGAATCCGAGAGAATCCGTGTGGGGGACAACATTGTGGTAACCGTGGTCCGTGTCAGCGGCGACCGCGTGCGCCTTGGTATCGAAGCCCCCAAGAACGTTTTGGTGTTACGTGATGAGCTGCAGCCTTTCACGCGGAACGACGATCCTCAAGGAGCTTGCAATCAAGTGCCACCGGCGTCAAGCCAATGCGGCCCTTGACCATATGGCCGCTTGATCGTAGGTGAGGTCTTTTTTTGGGGGCCTATCCAAGAATCAGCCGATCCTACGGACAGAATCGATCTACGATGCCAACAAAGCTCATGGTAGGGGCGGGTTTCCAACCCGCCCCGTACCAATAACTATCTCGTTGGAAGAGCCGTTTTTTTATTTCTGAGGCGCAAATCGCCCCGTCCGGCCTGAAGGGCCGTATCCGTTAGCCCAGGCCAAGGGCCCGGGTTCCAACGGGTGCAAAGCGCCAGCTCGCGAGTATTCCATGCTGAATCATCCCCCGGCCCCGAAAGCACCGTTCGCCGTCATTGATCGCATCGTCTCCCGCATTCCTCCGTTACCATCCGGCGGGTACTCTTCGTCCCGTGCGATTAGCTAGCGCAGCAACCATTCGCTCGGCCGAAGCCATTGGACTGGGCTGACGGACTGGAGCTCCAACAGCCGATCCAACGTCGCTGTGCACGTTGCCTGGTCCAATCCCGCGCCGTGGCCTAAGGGGCACGTGCAACGGGCCCCTTGAAATTACTTCGGACTGTTCACACGATTCAGCAACGCTGCGGGGTATCCCACGGGACACGTGCTACGTGCCCCTACCGGGCCGCAGCAGTCGAGCCACCATCTTGGCTAACACGGCGGCCGGAGCTTCGATACACGAGCCGTTCCAGGCCCAACTGCCCCGCCATCCCGAACAACGGTGCCACGTGTCCGTGTGCTGGCGTACGCCGGATCGAAAACGCTTCGTCGACTAGCACGAGCTTCTCGTTCGTGAGCACCCGTCGGATCAGCCGATCTACTGGACAAGCGGCGGTCTAAAGTTTGCCACGGCGCGGTTTTTCATCTGAGGGCCCTGTCGCTGGCTTTCGCGGAGCAGGTTGGCAGGTGGCAAGTTGCGGCCGGGGAACTCTTGAGATGGTACATACCAACATGTACCGCTTTTACTTCGAAAGCCAAGCTTACTCTACAAATCTACATTACTACAAAGCCATCAAAAAATCACCCCGGAACGTTACTATATTGTTAGCGCGGAACCTTGGCTTAGTTTGGCGGCCCTCGTGTATAGGTCTACCGTTTTGGCTAAACCTGATGTGACCACATACGTGGTAAATGCGTGGTTCGTGGTACTGCGTCCTATGCGACCGAGAAAATCACGCAAAGGCGGAACGAAGCTTACACCAGCGTCGATCCCCCAACCGCGTCTTGGCGTCGCTTTTTTCTCCGGTTGGGTGGGGAGCTTACTGAAATTCAAGAAGTAGCCACATGAACTCACCGTCGGAAGAATTCGTCGCGATGGTGAGGTGCTCACGAAATAGGACCACCATTGGCTTGTGCATAAAACTTGGTGTGAGTGTTGTCGGGGGCTACGCGTGTTCAAAAGTCTCTTCTGAACCGAAATGGTACGCATGAGAAGAACCCGGGCGGTTGCTCGTTTGCTTCCGTTCGGAATCCGATCGCCGCGGCCAACGATGGTCGGCCTATGTCTTGACGTGTTGAGGCTGGCGAGTACAATCAGCATCGCGCGCAGGTGCTTAATTGTCTTGCGGCACTTTTTTGGCACACCACGTTAAGCTGAGGAACGAGTTGTTCCTCAGCTCCCGCCAAAGTGCCCACACTGCGGGGTAAATCATGAATACCTGTTGTTTCAATGCCTCAAGTACATCTTGGATAGTTGGGCTTGCAAAGTGAGTCCATTGTGTTCTGCGACGCGTTATAGATCAGGTGGTGGGTGCCATCTGGGGGCAGAGTGCCGATAGGACAAGCAAGGTTTTCTATGTGAGCCGAATAGGGGTGACGTGGACTGGCTGTTTTGATGAGGAGGCTTTCGATGCCGTGGATGCCCAATCGCCGCGATTTCTTGCATGTGGGAGTAGTTGGGGGAATTGGTCTTACGTTGGCCGATTACTTCCGGCTGCAGGCTCGGGGCGATCAAAAGTATTACGAGAGCAAGGAAGGTACTGCGAAATCCGTGATTTTTATCTTTTTGCCAGGTGGAATAGCACATCAGGAGTCCTTTGATCCCAAGCCATATGCTCCGGTTGAATATCGGGGGCCGCTTGGGGTGGTTTCGACGAATGTCGAGGGTGTGGTGTTGAGCGAGTTATGGAAGCAGACAGCCCAAGTAGCCGATAAAATTGCCATCTGTCGCTCGATGACGCACGGCGAAGCGGCTCACGAGCGAGGCACGCATAACATGTTCACCGGGTATCGTCCCAGCCCGGCGATTCAATATCCGAGTATGGGGAGTGTGGTGGCCCATGAGTTTGGACCGCGTAACAATTTGCCACCCTATATTTGCATTCCCACTCAACCGAACGTGTATGCCGGCACGGGCTACTTAAGTTCGGCCTATGCGGGTTTCAGTATGGGTGCCGATCCAGCAAGTCCGAACTTTACGGTGCGCGATTTGAACTTGCCCAGCGGGATCGATGCGGGGCGTTTTGCCGTACGGCGCAAGATGCTGGATGCAGTGAATGATTATTTCCGGCAGCGCGAGAAAGCCGATGCCGTCCGAGCGGTCGATACGTTTTATGAGCGGGCTTATAACTTGATTAGTTCCCAGGCTGCTCGTGAGGCTTTCGATATTAACAAGGAGCCTGCCGAACTGCGCGACGAATACGGTCGCAATGCTGCAGGAGCACGCATGCTGCTGGCACGCCGTTTGGTGGAGGCGGGCGCTAGATTCGTCACTCTCACCTACGGCGGTTGGGACATGCACGATAACATCCTAGGTGGGATGCGCTCGCAGGTTCCCGCGTTGGATCAGGCTTTCGGCACTTTGATTCGCGATCTGGATCGTCGCGGACTTCTGGATTCGACTCTCGTGTGTATTGCCTCCGAGTTTGGCCGAACACCGAAAGTCAATGGGACGGCTGGCCGCGATCATTGGCCGAAAGTCTTCAGTGTGTTGCTGGCAGGTGGCGGTATTAAGCGCGGTATTGTTTACGGCAAATCAGACGCTACAGCCAGTGAACCGGAAGACAACCCGCTAACTGTCGAAGACTGGGTGGCAACGATTTATCATTGCTTGGGAATTAACGCGGATAAGGAATTGATGGCTCCCGGAAACCGGCCCATCGAAATTGTCAACGATGGACATGTCCGGCAGGATCTGCTGGCTTAAATCAATACTCGCGGTGTGGGGCCGGATCACGAGAAGAGGCGCCTATTATTACAAGCCGGGGTCGCCACGTACAACGACCGGCAAAATCCGGTCGGGAGCGGTACGCGGGCCAGACCGATTGCGTAGTGGGAGATCCAGGATGCGTTTTTTCTCAGGGCGCTGCTCGATTCGCGTAGCCTCGTTGTGCATGGCACTTCTTGTAGGCTTTGGAAACGATCGTGCTTGGCCGGCTTCCCCGTCGCTCGGTATCATCCTGCCGCGGGGTGTCCAACGAGGTACGACCGCCGTGTTGACGTTCCATGGCGCTCGGTTAGCCGACAGCGAAGAAATTCTGTTTTACAGTACGGGATTCAAGGTTCTAAAGCTGGAGCCTTCCGACAGTGCAGTGAAAGTTCAGGTGGAAATAGCAGCCGACTGTCGGCTCGGTGAACACGTCGCTCAGATCCGCACCCGCTCTGGGATATCGGACTTCCGCACGTTTTACGTCGGCCCCTTTCCTCCGGTTGCGGAAAAGGAGCCGAATAGCGAATTTGCTAACCCACAACCGGTCGACCTGAATGTTACCGTCGAAGGTGTGGTCGACAATGAGGATGTCGATTATTTCGTGGTCCAAGCCAAGAAAGGTCAACGGATCTCGGTCGATGTGGAAGGGATGCGGTTGGGAACCACATTGTTTGACCCGTATGTGGCTATTCTGGATTTGCGGCGGTTTGAGCTGGCAGCAAGCGACGATACCTCGCTGGTGTTCCAGGATGCCGCTGTTTCGATCGTGGCGCCGGAGGATGGCCCGTACATCATCGAGTTGCGCGAGGCGTCGTACGGGGGTAATGGCAATTGCCGTTATCGTTTGCATGTGGGCCAATTCCCATTGCGGCGAGCCGTTTATCCGGCCGGCGGCAAACGCGGAGAAACCGTCGAGGTATCGTTCATCGGGGATCCCAACGGAAGTTTTTCTCGAACCGTTACCGTTCCAGCGGATGCGCCCAGTGCTTGGGCGATTTTTGCCGAAGAGCAAGGCGTCACAAGTCCAACAGGCTATGTTTTTCGGCCTTTTGACCACGGCAACGTTCTGGAGCAAGAGCCGAACGATGCATTCGCGCAGGCCACGGCGGCGGATTTGCCGCTCGCTTTCAACGGTATTATCCAAGCTGCGGGTGATGTGGACTGCTTCGTATTCGAAGCCAGAAAGGGTCAAGTATGGGATGTCGAATGTTACGCGCGACGATTGCGTTCGCCGTTGGACTCGGTGCTCGGGGTTTACTATGCCGATGGGCGTGGCATTGCTGGAAACGATGATTCACGGGGACCGGATAGTTACATTCGGTTTACGGTTCCTGAAGATGGCCGGTACGTGATCCGAGTGACGGATCATTTGGGGCGTGGTGGTCCGGAGTTTGTATATCGGATCGAGTTACAGCCGCCAGTACCCGCGCTGAGCTTGTCCTTGCCACGAGTCGATCGATATTCGCAATATCGGCAAACTATTTTCGTTCCAAGGGGGAATCGTTTCGGCGCGGTCCTGAATGCTACTCGAGTCAATTTCGGTGGCGACATCAAACTGGACGGTGTTGGTCTGCCGCAGGGAATCTCGATGATTTGCGATGTGATGCCGGCTTCATTGACCGCCATGCCGGTGGTATTTGAAGCGTCGGCCGACGCGCCGCTTTCCGGACAACTCGTTGATTTTACGGCTCGGCCTACCGATGCGAACTTGCAAGTCGTGGGGCACTTTACGAACCAGGCCGACATGGTACTTGGGCCTCCGGGACAGTCGCTTTACTGGTCGACAAGCGTGGACCGATTGGCGATTGCGGTTATCGAGCAGCTTCCGTTTTCACTGGAGATCCAACAGCCCAAAGCTCCCTTGGTACGCGACGGCGTCATGGAGTTACGCGTCGTGGCTCACCGCCAGGAGGGTTTCACCAAGCCCATTCGGGTCGAATTACCGTTCCGTCCGCCCGGAGTAGGGGCTGCTAGCGCAGTGGAGATCCCCGAAGGTCAATCCGAGGTGCGGTACCCGGTCAACGCTGCGGGCAATGCCGCTACGGGAAATTGGGGAATCTTTGTACTGGGGTCAGCCGACGTCGGTGGTGCCGCATGGGCCTCGTCACAGTTGGCGCGATTGGAGATAGCCGTGCAGCCGGTTTCCATAGAGTTGGCTCGCGCTGCATGTGAGCAAGGCCAATCCGTCCAGATTCTTGGTAAGGTCACCGTGAACAGCCCGTTCGAAGGCAAAGCGCGGGTTCAGCTCATGGGGCTTCCTCCGAAAGTTGAAGCTCCAGCAGTCGAATTCGATCAACAGGCGACGGAGCTTGTTTTCACGATTCATACGCGGGCGGACAGTCCCGTCGGTAAACATACGAACATTTTTGGCCAAGTTACGATTGACTATCAGGGTGAGCCGGTGATATGGCGCACAGGGGTGACGGAATTACAGATCGACCAGCCCCTACCGAAGACGCAGCCTGCTCAGCAAGCTCCCATGATGCAACCGACTCCACAGCCGACACCGCCTCCAATGGAAAAGCCGTTGTCTCGTTTGGAAAAACTACGCCGCGCCGCAGCTCAACAACGCACGTCGGGTAACGGCTCACCGTGATGGCGGTGCGTACCGGCACCATGCGGCAAAAAGCCAGCGACCGAAGTCGGGGGTGACATCATAAAAGGGAACCATGGGATGATTCGAGCCATTATCGGTTTGCTGCTTACATTCTGTTGCGCGCAACTTTGTGCCTCGGAAGGTAGCCTTTTGGTTGCATTACACGTTTTCCCACCAGACGTGGAGCTAAGTACTGCCAGAGACTTCCAATCGCTCGTTGTACAGGCAGAATATGCAAATGGTTTGACTCAGGACGTCACCGACCAGGCACAGTGGCAGATTGCCGACCAGTCCCTGGTGCGTCGCGAAGGCAATGTGCTGTACCCGGTAGCCGACGGCCAAACGGAAGTCTTGATCCAATACGGTGACCGGTCGGTCCGTGTGGCAGTCCAGGTCAAACACGCAACCGTGGATCGCCCGATTAGCTTTCGACTGGACGTGATGCCGGTTTTTATGAAGGCCGGTTGCAATATGGGAAGCTGCCATGGGGCTGCCCGCGGGAAAGATGGCTTTCGCCTATCCCTGTTCGGTTTTGATCCGGAGGGGGATTATTATCGACTCACGCGGGAGATGAATGGGCGCCGTATTAACTTGGCGATTCCTCAAGAGAGTTTGCTTATCGAGAAAGCATTGGGCAAAGTACCGCACACCGGTGGTACGCGCTTCTCCGAAGACAGTCCGCTGTATGCGACGCTGATTCGCTGGTTACAGGCCGGAGCGCCCAATGATCCCGGCCCGACACCCGCGGTAACGGAGGTACAGATTTTTCCCGACCGCGCTGTACTGGACGGCCAGGGTGCCACCCAACGACTCACCGTTCGCGCTCGATACGCCGACGGTACGGACCGGGACGTGACGGGCCTTGCTTACTTTATGTCCAATAACGACAACGCCGCCGTTGTGTCGCAAGAAGGTATCGTGACGGCAGGGAATCGTGGCGAAGCCTTCATTATGGCTCGCTTTGAAACCCATACCGTCGGAGCTCACTATATCTCTCTGCCGAAGGGATTAGAATTCGTCTGGCAAGAGATTCCCGAAGTCAATTATATCGATACATTGGTTCATCAAAAGCTAAGGAAGCTCCGGATTCTCGCATCCGATGTGTGTAGTGACGAGGAATTCTTAAGAAGAGTGACTTTGGATATTACTGGCCTCTTGCCGTCACCGGAGGAATATCAACGATTTATAAATGATCCGTCACCCGATAAGCGTGCTCGTTGGATCGACGAGCTGCTGAACCGAAAAGAATTCGTCGAGCTGTGGGTGATGAAATGGGCTGAATTGCTTCAGATCCGTACAACGGATCAGATCAGCTATAAGTCGATGTTGCGTTATTACAATTGGCTGCAAGACCGCATCGCTCACAATGTTCCCATGGACCAGATGGTCCAAGAATTATTGAGCGCTAGCGGGGGCACCTTTACCAATCCTGCTACCAACTATTATCAATCGGAAACGGATACGATTAAGGTTGCCGAGAATGTAGCGCAAGTCTTCATGGGAATGCGTATCCAATGTGCCCAATGTCATAACCATCCGTTCGATCGCTGGACGATGGATGACTATTATGGTTTCGCAGCTTTCTTCGCACAGATTGGTCGCAAGCGCGGTGAAGACCCTCGTGAGGTGATCATTTTCAATAGTGGTTCAGGTGAGGTGCGGCACCCGGTTGGCAACCGGATTATGCAGCCGAAATTCCTCGGTGGACCGATTCCGGATATCCAAGGTAAGGATCGTCGCGAGGTATTGGCCAAGTGGCTGGCATCGGCCGACAACCCTTACTTCGCGCGAAATCTTGTCAATATCGTTTGGGCCCACTTTTTTGGCAGAGGAATTATACACCCAGTCGATGATGTTAGAGTTAGTAATCCTCCGAGCAATCCGGAACTGCTCGATGAATTGGCAAAAAGATTCGCTGAGTCGCGGTATAACTTTAAACAATTAGTACGTGACATTTGTAATTCTCGAACGTATCAACTGAGTACATCAACTAGTCCCTCAAATGAAGGTGACGAACGTAATTTTTCACATGCCCAGCCCAGGCGCCTCCGCGCTGAAGTGCTACTGGATGCTATAACGCAGGTCACCGAAACTAAAAATAAGTTTCCGGGACTACCCTTGGGAGCTCGCGCAGTCCAAATTGCAAACGGATCTACGTCCACGTACTTCTTAACGACCTTTGGACGTGCTACACGCGAAACCGTATGTTCTTGCGAAGTAGTTACTGAGCCGAACCTGTCGCAGGCCTTACACCTTATTAACGGCGAGACGATCCATCAGAAAATTCGCGAAGGCGCGGTGGTGCCTCGACTGCTGCAAGCAGGTTTAAATCCGGAGCAGGTAATCGAGCAATTGTACGTCCGGTGTTTGACACGACAACCCACCGAAAAGGAACGGCAAGAGCTAGTAGCGCTCGTATCCGAGCAACCGGATAAGACGCAAGCTTTGGAGGATGTATTCTGGGCGTTACTAAATTCGCGGGAATTCATTTTTAATCACTAAAGCCCGCGTCGTACGCCACGCTATTGCTGGGAAGGACAGTTACCCTGCGATAGCGCGTTTGCCGGAGCATGTTTTAGCCGACCTCGGGAGAACGGCCCTATGAAAACGAATTGCCTCGTGTGGCTCGCCGGCACACTCTTCTGCTGGATCATTACTGCGCGTAGTTTGGCGGAACAGACTCCGGTCAAAGTTACCTACCAGGATCACATTCAGCCGATTTTTCGTGAAAAATGCTTTTCGTGTCACAACCCGGACAAGAAAAGCGGCGGATTGGATCTTACCAGTTATACATCGGTAATGCTTGGCGGGGCCTCCGGCGAGGTGATTGAACCAGGGAGTCCTGACGGGAGTTATCTTTACCAACTAATCACGCACCAATCCGAACCGTTTATGCCGGCGATGTCGGACCCGATCCCCAAATCTATGCAAGACCTAATCAAAGCGTGGATAGAACAAGGAGCCTTAGAAAACGCAGGAAGTAAGCCGCTGGCAATAAAGAAACCTAAGAACAGCGTTGCCCTGTCTGGCCCCACCTTGGAACGACCAGCCGAAATTCCGATGCCGGGGCATTTGGAATTGGAGCCGGCCGTGGTCACCGAAGCTCCTGGGACGGTTACTGCCATGGCAAGCTCGCCGTGGGCACCACTGATTGCCGTAGCGGGGCAAAAACAGATTGTGCTGTACCACACGCACTCCTTGGAACTTTTGGGAATTTTACCTTTTCCTGAAGGTCTCCCCTTTGTACTGAGATTCAGTCGCAATGGGGCGTTGTTGCTAGCCGGTGGTGGCAGAGGGGCCGCTTATGGCCGAGTTGTTGTGTGGGATGTACCTAGTGGCGAGCGCCTTATCGAAGTCGGTGATGAATTGGATGCGGTACTTGCGGCCGACATCAGTTCGGATCAGTCGGTTGTGGCCTTGGGTGGGCCGCAAAAAGTTGTTCGAGTTTTTAACACAAGCGATGGGCAACTACGTTATGAACTTCGTAAACACACCGACTGGGTATTGAGTCTGGAGTTCAGCCCCGATGGAGTGCTCCTGGCGTCGGGGGATCGAGCCGGTAACCTTTTTGTCTGGGAAGCGATGACCGGACGTGAGTATCTCACATTGAAAGGACATACGGCGGCCATCACGGGTCTTAGCTGGCGAGCCGATTCGAACGTGCTGGCTTCCTGCTCCGAAGACGGTACGGTCCGCTTGTGGGAGATGGAAAACGGCAATCAGATCAAAAGTTGGAATGCCCACGGTCAGGGGGTGCTCGGGATTGAGTTTGCACGAGATGGACGACTGGTAACCACAGGTCGAGATCGCGTGGCGAAACTGTGGAACCAGGACGGAACGCTACTGCGTAGCTTCGATCCGCTCGAGGATATCGGGGTTAGCGTAACGCTATGCGACGAGACGAACCGGGTAGTTGGCGGAGACTGGCGTGGGACGCTGCGTGTCTGGGATGCTGCACAAGGGACTGTCCTGGGTACGCTCGTTCCCAACCCGCCCTCCATCAAGACCCGATTAGAACAGCTCCAGCAACAGCTCGTACAGCGGCAATCGGAAGCCGAGCCAGTGGCTAAAGCGGCGGAAGAGGCTGCGGCCGAATGGAAAAAGCTTTCCGAATTGCTCGCGGCTGTCGGAAAAAGCCGAACGGATGGGTTGAAGCGTCTGGAGGTCGTTGCTGCGTCATTAACTGCGGCACAACAGAAAAAAGCGGAGCTACAAAAACAGGCGGAAACCTTGGCTTCACAAAACAACGCTTTGGACGCCGCCGTTAAAGCCCTGACCAATGCCGTGACAGCGGCTGTCCTGGCGGCGAAGGAATTGCCTGAGGATCAAGAACTGGCCCAATGGGCCAAGGCTGCTGAGTCGATGCTTAAGGCCCGTCAGGAACGGCAGCGCTCGATCCAACAAGCGCTTACCGAGGCTCACTCGACACTTGAGCAATTGGAAAAGGCCATCGCCGATCATACCGCCGAACACACGCGCCGTCACGAAGAAATCAAACAGTTAGAAGCCGAGTTAGCACGTTTGGAACCGCTGGTGAAAGCAGCCGATGAGAAAAAGCAAGCAGCCCAGGCAGCCGCAACCCAAGCCCAAGAAGCAGTGGTAGCCGTTAAGCGTCAACTCGAGCGATGGCAGCAGGAGCAACAGTTTGTGGAATACTTGCGCGGCCTGCGCGCTCAACAAGCCGAGTTCGAGCGACAAGCTCAGGCACAGGGGGATCGGCTGGCACAAATGTCCGATGCGCTCGCGAAGCTCGAAAAACAACTCGCCGAAGCCAACAGCCGCTGGGAGGGCGCGCAAACCGAATACCAGAAATCCCGCGATGCTTTGCAACAAGCCAGCCGCCAGCTCGAATCTCAACAGTTGGTGAAGAAACAAGCCGAAGAGCGGCTAACGGGTGCTCAGCAGGAAACTCAACGCTTGGAACAAGCGATCGTTGCCCTCAACGAAGCCGTCCAGAAGACCCAGGTAGCTGTGGACGTTGCCAAAGAGCCGGAATTGGCAGGAGTCATCGAAGGATTAAAGAAGCTGTTGGAACGCAAGCAAGGCGAGTTTCAGAAGCTACGAGAATCGTTGCCGATGCTGGAAAAGGCGGTCGAAGAGGCGAAGGCTGCTGTGGCCACTGCCGACATGGCTTATCGCTCCGCCCAGCAGATGTTCGACAACCACGCTGCCATCGTAGCTCAACAGCAGAAGCTTCGTGACGAGGTAGCTGCACAATTGGAGGAGGCTCGTAAGGTGTATGACACGGCGCAGGCTGAATTCCAACGGTTAATCAATCAGGCAGATGCTGTTGCCGTGCAGATCCGACAAGCGAAGACTCAGAGGTAGCCGTTCGTTGCTGTCAAGAAGTGGAGACACCGATCCGGCGAAGGCTTTTTGCCAATCGTGATTGAGCTTGCTGCTTATGTTGAGTCTCCAGGAAGTGTTTGTAAGTCTTGGTTATAGGGGAGTGGCCCCCCAGTGTGCCTGGTGCTGATGCAGGCTCGGTTATTTTTGTTTCGAGGATTGTCACAGTTCACCAAGTGGATCGCCGCTTTGGGAGTTGCGGGCATACCGGCCCGGTTTTTTACTCAGTGGGTGGATCTTCCCGGGCGGAATCGCATTTCGTAAGGGCGGGGCACGCTGTGCCCGTACGTTTCGATAAAGGGGGGCATAACCACGTACCAGTCTAAAATGAGAGCCAGTTACACAACCACATTGTACTTTGGTCAGCTACGACGCCATCACGAAAACCAGTCGCGGCCGTACAGCCTGATTGCACATTTCCTGATCGATGACAGATGGGCGACCATTACGGGTGAAACGTAAAGCGCACCTCGGAGCAGATCCGCGACCGCAAGGGAGCGGCTTCAATGAGCTTGAGAAGTGCAAAGGACCAAAGACCTTGGGGCGCGGAGGTACAACCGGTGTGTCTATCCCTTTTCCATAGCGTCTCTGCGCCTTTGCGTTACATCATTCTCAGTGGGGCCGACGAAAAATCACAAGCACCCTGCCGGGATGGAACTCGATCGGTTCTGGCAACGACCTCCCGGATCACTCGACAGCAGAATGCGAACCCAGGCGGATGTCCGCCTGAAACGATTTATCCGCTCTGCCCGGTAAGGTAAGCGCGCGTCAGTGGGTGCTTTGGCTGCGCAAAAAGTTCTTCTGTGGATCCAAACTCGATCAATCGGCCTTCCCCATCCAGAGGCCAAAGGACGGCCGTGTAATCGGCGACGCGACGAGCCTGTGCTAGATTATGCGTTACGAGAACTATGGTGTATCGCTCACGCAAACGCAGCATGAGCTCCTCGATGATGGCCGCCGAGGTTGGGTCCAGCGCGCTGCATGGCTCGTCCATCAACAGCACATCGGGCTTCAATGCCAGGGCCCGGGCAATGCACAACCGCTGCTGTTGTCCTCCTGATAATTTGTGAGCTGGGTACTCCAAACGGTCTTTGACTTCTTGCCAGAGTGCCACATCCGTCAGAACTTGTTGCACAATCGCATCCAATCTGGACCGCTGGCGAAGGCCGATTTCTCCGAGGGCCAGCGTGATGTTTCGCCGAATCGACATCGGAAACGGATTGGGACGCTGGAAAACCATTCCGATGCGGCGCCGGATGTCTGTAACGGGAACATGGGAGTCGTATATGGAAGTGCCATTGATCCGCACGTTTCCGCTAACGTGGGCGCCCGGTATGAGGTCCGTCAAACGATTTACGGCCGCCAGGAGCGTGGATTTTCCACTGCCGGATGGTCCCACGATCGCCGTTATTTTGTGCTGGGCAAGCTGGAGTGTAATGTCACGGAGGGCCACCAGGGCTCCGTAGCGGACCGTAAGGTGGTCGATCTGGATCAGCCCGTGCCCAACCGTCTTTTCATCGTGAAGCATACGTCAACCAACGTCCAAACAGGAGCTGAAGGCAAAGGTGGATGGCAAACAGCAAGCCTACCAAAACCAATGCGGAGGCAGCCGCGTGTTGTTCGCCTCCCGGTACATTCATTGCCAGGTCATAGATGTGGACCGATAGGACTCGGCCGGAGTCCAGTAGCGAGTGCGGCATCCGCATGGCATAGCCGCACGTGAAAACCAGAGCGGCGGTTTCGGCCAAAGCACGTGCCATGCTCAATAATAACCCGGCCATGATCGCCGGAGCAGCGTGTGGCAACACAATCGTCAGCAGTGTTGTGGTGTGGGACAGTCCCAGGGCTGCTGCTGCCCAACGCTGGCTCTCTGGAACATGTCGCAGACCTTGTTCTGCAACACGCACTAGGAGCGGCAGCACCATAATCGCCAGCGTTAGCCCGCCCGACAACAGCGAATAACCAAGGCCCAAAAAATGGCAAAAGAAAGCATTTCCAAAGAGCCCAAAGATGATACTCGGCACGCCGCTTGCCATGTCCAGTGCCCAGCGAGCCACGTAGCCAAGCCGACCGTGGTGGTTTCCCCATTCGACTAAGAACAACGCGGTGCCGACACCGATGGGAAGGCTCACTCCCACGCAGATGATCAACAGCCAGGTGGTTGCTACCAACACTGGTCCGATACCACCAGCGCGTCCTGCATCAAGCGGCTCGGCGACCAAGAACTGCCACGACAGCACAGGGACTGCTGCCAGGCTTACGGTGGCTGCCAACCAAAAGATCCCGAGACTGACGAGGGCGGCAGACGACCACGCTGATACAGCGGCCATACGGTCGCGCCAATCACGAGCGTTTTGCAAGGTCCTACCGCGACGCCGATTCACGGGGATCGCTCCTTTTCTAACCAGTGAGCCACCAGCGCCATAAGCCCCACAACCAGCAACAACCAGAGACCTCCCACAAAAAGAGCCGAGCGATGTTCGTCCGCAGCATATCCCATTTCTAGAGCGATGTTGGCTGTCAGCAGTCGAACCGGGCTAAAAAGAGATCTTGGGACTTGCACGACGTTGCCGCAAACCATCAACACCGCCATCGTTTCCCCCAAAACCCTCGCGGTTTGTAGCAGGACGCCGGCGACTACCCCTCGCCATGCCACGGGCAGTGCAACCCGCCAAGCCATAGCCCGCCGGCTCAATCCCAACGCCGCCGCCGCCACAAGGTACTCGCGCGGGACCATGGCTAAAGCCGTGTCGATCGTCAGTGCTACAATCGGCAGCGTCATGAAAGATATGACGAGCATGCCGGCTAAGACGGAGTATCCCTGGCCCGATGGACTAATACGAGCAATTAACGGTACAAGCGCGGTTATCCCCCATAGACCGTAAACCACTGAGGGAACCGAGGCCACGATAAACAGTACACGCCGATACAAAGCTGCAAGCAGCGCTGGAGCGTAAAAGTGCAAGAAGACGGCGGACATCAAACCCAGTGGCGTTGTCATGATTACCGATCCGATGGTCACGAGTAACGTAGCAACCAACATGGGCCACATCCGAAACCGACCTAACGTCGGATGCCACGACGCGTCGGTGAAGAAACGGCCTGGGGTTACTTTGGTTAAGGCGGGCCAAGCTTCGTATAGAACAAAAGTCACAATCAGAATCACAACGGCGGCACAAATAAACGCGGCACATTGACTTGCCCGGTAGATGCACCGTTCGACTAACCTCGACGGCCTATCGCTAGCGGATCGGAGCAAAATGGGCTCGTTCGGCAACGGCATAACACTCTTTCGATTGGCAAAAGGCGATAAACTTTTGCACCAGTTCGGATGGGTGATCGGCTGTCACCAGATGCAACGGCCGATACAGTGGATAGGAACCGTCAAGCAGGTGAGCGGTTTTGGCCGCAACACCGTCGAGCGGCAATAGCCGAACCGGAAGGCCGCGTTGTATTTCGTATTCGGCGGCTCCTACCGACACAAAGGCAATGGCGCCCGAGTTTGCGGCCACGGCCTTTAGCGCCTCGCTGTTGTCGCCGATGATTAGATCCGCATGGATTTGATCTTCCGGTAATTGGAAATATTGGCAGAACGCCTCGAGCGTTCCGCGCCCGGGTGCCTTCGAGATCACCATGATCGGCCGGTCGAGTCCTCCGAGGGGGCGCCAATGGCGCGATTGCCCTAAAAAAATCGCCACAACTTGAGAGCGACTTAAGGAGTTGACCGGGTTGTCTCGGTGCACCAGTAATCCGATGGCATCCAGAGCGATCGGAAATGCTCTCAAGTCAGACTCCGACGGGGCTAGTGCGCGACTCACCATTGCGATATCGGCCACGCCACTACGAAGGTCCCGTAAACCTCGTGATGAACCGCCGGTTTGCAGCTCGATACGCACCTTTGGATACATGGCCTCGAAGCGACGGGCCATTTCCGCGACCAACGGCGCAAGGGTACTGGATCCAGTTATCACAATACGCCCGGCCAGCGTATCGGAGCCTGGTACGTCTGGAGCGCGACGCGGTGTTTCGTACCTGTGCTCGTTGCAAGCCCGAAGAGTCGTCGCAAGCAGGAACAAGGCTGCCATTAGCGCAGGGGATGCAAAACGGAAACTACCAGTCAACGGCGACGGGCGCACCACGATTGATTCCCGTTAATCAAATGACAACTTGCAACATCCAAGGTCGATGGCGGTTGTTCTCTGCCGTTTAACGACTACTCCCGGTGCGATACGATAGAGAACGGCTTTTCCATCGCGCTCGGCTTCTACCAATTCCGCTTCGCGTAACACACGTAGATGATGCGAAAGCAGTGTAGGTTCGATGCCCAGAACTTCGTTAATTTCACCGACATGCTTCGGTCCACTCATTAATACGCGGAGGATTGCTAAACGAGTCGAATCGGCCAATATCTTTAGTTTGGCAGCACACGTATCGGCCTCTTTCTCGTCAGCCAACGGCAGGGGGTCGGACACAACGGGCTCCTTGTTTAAGCGAAGATTCAATTGAGTTGATGTTAAAGTGAAAAACGGTTCAAGTCAATCTGGAGCGGTGCTCTAGCGCATTGGCGCATGCGGGACTTTCTTGTGTTCGAATGACCCAGGAAGTCCAATTCCGGCGCATGGCTAGCGAAAAGGCGAGTGGCACAAGTGGCTTCGAAACTTGCACATGCCAAAACAAGGCTACTCGCTGATAGTGTTTAATTACCGGCCACCAGCATATCGCGCGCCTCCCTCCAAGGTCCCGAACGGTGAATTAGGACGTAAGGAACTGGCGTGAGAGTTTGGGAGAGACGGCAAGACGATAAAGCTGCAATGGAGCCCCTCATGATCGTGGGTGCTCTTACCGGAGACTTTTACACGGTAGATCGGTGTTTTTGACGCGGTTAGATTTCTGTGACGGTTAAAAACGGGTTGGGAAAGAGCCTTTTGCTCGGAAGCTGCCCCAGGGCACCTGAAGCGGTTAGGGTGACGTCAAACAGAAGATCGCCAAAAATTGCGCCGGTCCGGGATGACAAAAAAACGGGGCCTGCTCTTCCGTGGTGCAAGCCCCGATTGGGGTGAAAACTGGCCGAAGCCAGGTTGTCAATCCCGCGGCCGTATTGCACCGGTCAATCCCGTGTAATCTTTGCGGTCGTCTTTATGCCACAGCGGTAGACCTAATTCGACTCGTCGGCGCAGCACCTCAATTTTTTCCGGCGACCCAGCCGGAGCATCTGTCGGGACGAATTCGGGCGAATCGTGTGGCACAAACTCTTCATCATGACCATACTTCAAAATGGCCTCGAATACGTTACGTACTTTCGGTTTACCCATGGTTGGTTACTCCTCAACTAAAAGTTATTCCCGTGTTGGGCTGTGCGTTTTGTCTTCTGGTCTGGAACCTTTGGAGCGTTCCACCAAAGGGCGAAGAACGCTCGGCTAAGCGGCAAGGGACTTCATGGCAACTTGGGAGCAAGTGCCTAAACTACACCCCGCGCGGCGCGGCACTGCTGATTGATCGCAGATGGCCATAGTGGTGGGAGGACTGACAGATTGCACCGGCCACGAGCCTTACCAGGAGCCGGTTGCCACCTGCAATCGACAAATCCATTATTACTGTCGTCGAGGAACGGTCAAGTGGCTTTGGAGCAAATTCTTCCATAAATTTTCAACAACAGATTATTCCCACTCCAGGGACAGTTCGACAATGCGGCATTTTGCCGCAGGATCCATAAGCTACCGGCGTTAATAAAGATCTGTCGCGCTTTATGGGACGGCGCGTGGCCTAGATTGAGAAGGGATTTCGCGGGAAGCCCTTCGATCATTTACGGAAGAAATTTTTCCTTAGTGAATAATTTTTGTGTACTCTTTTTGGCGTTATTCTTTGTTGCAGCCGTTGCGTCCCGATCAATGCTCTGTCGGACCTAACCTAGAGCGGGTCTTCATTGTTGAGTACGGGTGCGCGAACATGCTGGCGCAAAAACGCCTGTGGCTCGCCGCAATTATTGTGTTCATCGAGTAGCGTATGAAGTGGCGTACCTTAGCGATACTTTAAACGGAACTTCGAACAGCATTTGAACCGTTTTCAAGGCGCGTGTAGTAGCTGCGGCAGGTGGCTGACGATGCAGTAGGAAGGCCGGTCTCTGGCAAACTCTGGTACGGTTTGATTGGTCTAGCTTGTCGGTGGCAAGCTGGACACTAATAGGATACGTATGTATACTATAAATGCGTACACAGTCAGAGCCGTTGCCTTGCATGAGTTTTGGACCTATGAGCGGAGGAGCGTGGCAATGGATCCATCGGTCGGAGAACAGCCAGGGGCTAGGGAAGTAGTCGAACGGCTTCGCAGGCAGCTACATCAATACGAACAGGCTAGGCGGTTGGAACTGCAAGCACGTTGGATGGGTGGCCTTGAGGATACCGAGTTGGCGCAGCAGGTCATTAGCACGGGGATTCGGGAGTGGGATGGTTTGTTACCGTTTGGTGGGTTTCGTCGGGGAAGTTTGGTGGAGTTTTTTGGTCAGGGTGGAAGCGGTGTAGGGACAGTAGCTTTATGGGTAGCCAGGCGTGCTTTGGAATTGGCACCGGGTGTTTTGGTGGTGGTCGAGCGCCACGGTCGGTTTTATCCTCCTGCAGCAGCTATTTGGGGTATTCCGTTGCATCGGTGTATATGGGTGCGGGTGCCGGACAAAGCGCTTCAAGCTTGGGCGATTGACCAAGCTTTGCGCTCCACAGCGGCTGTAGCCGTTTGGAGTTGGGTGGATCGGCTCGAGGGGCGTTGGAGTCGGCGATGGCAATTGGCTGCCGAGTCTGGTGGGTCGATTGGCTTATTGGTACGTCCGCCGTCGGAGCAGAAGTCGGGCAGTTGGGCGGACGTGCAATGGCTTGTCCAAGCGCAAGCAGTGGTGGTGGATCGGAGCCGGTCGATTGCCAAAGCCACAGAAGTGCAGCCGCCGTTACGTCGAGTGTGTTTAACGCTAGTGCGCTCGCGGTTCGGTTTAGCTGGGGGGCGTTGTTGGCTGATGTTGGATGATTTCCTGGGACAGCTTCAGTCGGCTCAGCATCCGGAGGAAGCCCAGCATGGCACGGGTACTATGTCTATGGCTACCTCGCTGGCCTATCCAACGGCTAGGTGCCCAGAACCGGGCGTGGGCCGGTCGGCCTCTGGTGGTGCACGCTCTTGACCGCCGCAACGTCCCACGAGTGGTCTGTTGTTCGGCGGCAGCAGAACGGTTAGGGATCACCGTGGGCATGCCGCTATCGGAGGCTACTGCGCGGTTGGAGTTAGCGCGTTGTCGAGGACTGCCCGTAGGGATAAAGCGGTGGTCGAGTCGAGAAGACCGGGTGGCTTTGGAGGAATTGGCTGTTTTTTGCGGTCAGTTCAGTCCCCTGGTGGGCCATACGACTCAGAGTGCTCTTGGGCTCTGGACGCTTGCTGATGGGTTGTTTCTGGAAGTATCGGGAACGCGCCATTGGTTTGGGGGGGAAGAGCGCCTGGTAGCTCAGGCGATGCAGGCCATAGCGGACCGCTGGGGATATCGGGCTTGCTGGGCGGTGGCCGACACGCTTGGCGCTGCTTGGGCATGGGCTCGTTATGGTCCCCGTTCAGCAACGCGAGATCCGACCGGTGCTTGTTTGTCGGCTGTTGACAGTTGGTCGCAACTTAAAAGTTTGCCGATCGCGGCTCTGCGCTTAGAACCATCGATCGAACAGGAATTCGAATTGTTGGGCATTGAGCGGATCGAGCAGGTCGCTGCGTTGCCCGCAGCAAGCCTCACAGCGCGTTGGGGGGCATTGCCAGCTCAACGGCTGGCGCAACTTCGTGGTCAGCTCGAAGAACGGATCCTACTAGTCAAGCCGCCTCGAAGATGGCAAGTCGAGCATAGTTGGGAACATCCCACGGCTTTGTGCCAGCAGGTCGAACGGATTGTGTGGCGGCTAATGGAACAGTTGGCCCAGCGCCTGGTTCAAGAGCGCCTCGGGGCCTTAGAGCTACAGATCTGCCTGAGAGGTCAAGCAACCGGATGTTATTGGCCCATAAAAATTGTTTTTTTCGAACCGACAGCTTGTGTCGACCATTGGCAGCAGTTGGCTCGCATGCAATTCGAACAAACGCCTTTGCCGGCGGCTGTCACTGGTGTAGTGATTGAAGCACTACGTACTGCTCCATTATCGGTGCAAGAAGGGCGGTTGTTTGGCCAGACATGGCAGGACATGGACCGAAGTCGGGCATTGGCCCAGTTAGTAGACCGGCTCAGTGCTCGACTTGGGCCCCAAGCGGTGCTCGAGCCGCGTGTGACTTCGGATCGGCAGCCGGAATACGCTCAAGAGGCTCGACCTTATTTAGATCGAACGACCGAAGCACGTACCCCCTGTGTCTGCGGTCCTTTGCCTACCACAGCCAGGCCGTTGTGGCTTTATCAACCCCCGTTGCCTGTGGAGGTGATGGCTGTAGTTCCGGAAGGGCCCCCTTTGCGCTGCCGAACAGCGCGCTTCCAGTTCACTGTGGCACGCTGTTGGGGGCCGGAGCGGATCGAGACCGGTTGGTGGCGAGGTCCTTCGGTGCGGCGCGACTATTATCGCGTCGAGGCTGAGGATGGAAGGCACTTTTGGATCTTCCGCCGATTGACCGATGGCCACTGGTTTTTGCAGGGCGAGTTTACTTAAGCAAGTCGCAAGCATGGCTACTGGTAGGAGATGGGGGTGTGGCAACGGCAAAGACACGCTCGATCGAAAAATGTCCGTATGTCGAGCTGTACTGCAAGTCGAATTTCTCATTCCTGGAAGGGGCTTCGCATGCCGATGAACTTTTCGAACGGGCTAGCCAATTGGGTTACCGTGCTTTAGCCATTACCGACCGCAATTCGCTGTCGGGTATCGTGCGTGCGCATCTGGCCAGCCGCGATACGCAGTTGCCGTTGCTCGTTGGAGCGGCATTGACCTTGGTCGATGCCTGGCCCGTGGTCGTGTGGGCTACGGATCGAGCGGCCTATGGGCGGCTGGCGCGCCTGATCACGCTCGGATGCCGCCAAGCTCCCAAAGGCACTTTTTACTTGACGTTCGAACAGTTAGCCCAGCATGCCGAAGGTCTGTTGGCAGGAGTGTTACCTCAAGTTCCCGAGCGTTCCTGGGATCCGGAAGAGGCATCCTGGTATGAAGCGTTGCGACCGCATGCCGAGTTGTGGCAGGACCGAGGCTATTTGCTGGCCGAGGCGCACCTAGCTGGATATGATGCGATCCGCTTGCAGAAGTTGCAACGATTGGCACGACGGGTAGGATTGCCTTTAGTGGCTGCTGGTGGTGTGCTGTACCATCGTCCGGCTCGGTATCTGCTTCAGGAAGTACTTACGGCTATCCGCCTGGGGGTAACGGTTGATCGTCTGCACGAGGCGCGCCCTCGCAATGCTCAACGCTATTTGCGCTCGTGGGACGAACTGTGCCGCCGTTTTGCTGCGGTGCCCGAGGCGCTGCGGCGTACGATAGAAGTGGCTGAGCGCTGTCGGTTTTCGTTGGAGCAACTGCGCTACGAATATCCGGAAGAACTAGTACCCGATGGCCGTTCACCGGCTGCATATCTGGAAGAGGTAACATGGCGGGGAGCTGCCGAGCGGTATCCGCAGGGCATTCCGGAGAAAGTCCAACAGCTTCTACAGCACGAGTTGGCACTGATCCACCAATTGCATTATGAACCGTATTTCCTGACCGTATGGGATCTTGTCCAGTTTGCTCGCCGCCGCGGTATCCTCTGTCAGGGACGAGGTTCGGCTGCTAACTCGGCGGTCTGTTATTGCCTGGGTATTACATCCGTCGATCCAGAACGCAGCGATCTATTGTTCGAACGGTTCATCAGTCGTGAGCGGGCCGAAGCACCGGATATCGATGTGGATTTCGAACACGAACGGCGCGAAGAGGTCATTCAGTATGTTTATGAAAAATATGGACGTGATCGCGCAGGGATGACTGCCGTAGTGATCACCTACCGCGTTCGCTCGGCTGTCCGCGACGTGGGCAAAGCTCTGGGCCTGGATCCCGAACGCATCGACCGATTAGCCAAAAACATAGAGCGCTTCGAGGATGAACCGCAGTTGGCCGATCGTTGCCGCGAAGTGGGAATCGATCCGACGAGCTCACTGGGGCGCCGACTGGTGTGGTTAGTCCAACAACTGGTCGGTTTTCCCCGTCATTTGTCTCAGCATGTCGGCGGCCTAGTGATCACACAGGGACCTTTGTATGAATTGGCGCCGATTGAGAATGCCGCCATGCCCGGCCGCACCGTCCTGCAATGGGATAAAGATGATCTGGATGCCCTGGGAATCCTAAAAGTCGACTGTCTAGCCCTTGGCATGCTCACGGCTATCCATCGCTGTTTTGATCTGATCGCTTCGGGCCGTCCATCACGCCCGTTAAGTTTAGCCACGATCCCTCCAGAAGATCCTCGGGTTTATGACATGATTTGTCGGGCTGATACGATGGGAGTTTTTCAAATCGAGAGTCGTGCTCAGATGAGCATGTTGCCACGACTCCAGCCGCGCTGCTTCTACGACTTAGTCATTGAAGTGGCGATCGTGCGCCCCGGACCGATTCAAGGGCAGATGGTACATCCGTATCTGCGCCGACGGGCCGGACTGGAACCGGTTCATTATCCGAACGAGGCTATCCGCCATGTCCTAGAAAAAACACTTGGCGTTCCTCTGTTTCAGGAACAGGCCATGCGACTAGCCGTCGTAGCTGCGGGATTTTCACCTGGAGAGGCCGATCAGTTGCGTCGAGCCATGGGGGCATGGCGCCGACCGGGACTGATCGACCAATTCCGCCGCAAGCTAATCGACGGTATGCAAGCCCGCGGGTTGTCGGCAGAGTTTGCTGAACAGGTTTTTCAACAGATCCGCGGCTTCGGCGAGTATGGTTTTCCGGAATCCCACGCGGCCAGTTTCGCTTTGTTGGTCTATGCATCGGCTTGGTTGAAATGTTATTACCCTGTCGCTTTCACCGCCGCATTGCTCAATAGCCAACCCATGGGTTTCTATGCTCCCGCACAATTGATCCGTGACCTTCAAGCTCATGGCGGTCGAGTGCTGCCGATCGATGTCAATGCCAGCTATTGGGACGTGACGCTGGAAACCGAAGACGGCGATGTTTCCGGCACCAAGCCTGCCCTGCGACTCGGTTGGCGCTTGGTAGTCGGAATGCCGCGTGAGGCAGCCGAGCGTCTATGCCAAGTGCGAGCAGAAGGTGGGCCGTTCCGTTCGTTGGCAGATTTGCGCCGACGTACCGGCTTTCGGCAACCGCTCCTACAACGCCTAGCCGAAGCTGATGCTTTCGGTAGCCTCGGCTTGACCCGCCGTCAAGCACTCTGGCAAATCCTCGCCTATCACGATCCACCCGACTCCGAACCCCTCTTATTGGAACTCGAACCGCCTCTGGATCAACCAGCTTTACCAGAACTAGGACCGCTACAATCAGTCCTGGCTGACTATCAGGCCACGAATCTGTCGTTAAAGTGCCATCCCCTGCAATTTCTCCGCTCGGCACTGCAAAAGCGCAACGTGTTACCGGCTCAAACGTTGAACCAAATGGAACATGGTCGACGGGTTCAAATAGCTGGGTTGGTACTGTTGCGCCAACGCCCGGGAACCGCTCGCGGCATCACCTTCGTTACTCTTGAAGACGAAACCGGTATTTGCAACCTGGTGGTTCATGCGCGCACCTGGCAGCGCTACGCCCTAATAGCTCGTCATTCGTCGGCTTGGCTGGTAACCGGTCGGGTTCAGCGAGCGGGGACAGTCGTGCATGTGGTAGTCGAAAAACTCGAAGATCTCACGACATCACTTCAGTCAGCCCGCCCTTTGGGACAATCCCAGCCCACGGCTCGTATCCAACGCAATTTCCACTGAGTTGATGCCCGCGAGTTTACTACGATCGAGGCTCCTACACGTTTTTAAGGTTTCGTATTGCGCTGGAGACGTTTTACATCGCACAGTGTTCTTGGAGGTGTACAAGAAGTTGGCGTGTGCCAAAATCGCCGGTATCCTAGTTCACACCGCCTCTCAGGATAAATCCCACCCACGGCCAGCAAGCAACCAATAAATCCGCCTTGCTTCTATCCGATACGTTTCTGCAGATAACAATTCTTACTCGAAAGATAATCGCGCCGCTTACAAACACTGTGCTATCAAGCCGTACGTGGCTAGCTGCCTCTGAAAAGCGTGGACAAAGACCCCACCTTTGGT